>DAOMGC010000096.1:0-11170 GCA_035430125.1 Cyclobacteriaceae bacterium
TGCCGCTGGAAAAAGAGGCAACCATTGAGTTGGACCACAACTACGATGGCATCAAGGAACTGGACAATCACCTGCCCCCGTGGTGGAAATGGTTATTCTATTTCACCATCGGCTTCGCGGTGGTTTATCTGATCATGTATCATGTAACGAGTTCATTGCCGCTTTCAACAGGTGAATACAACAATGAACTGGCCTACGCCGATGAGCAGGCCCGTAAGATGAAGGCTGCCAATCCGGGACCTGCCATCGATGAAACCACCGTTGAAGTGACTGCTGATGTTAAGGCCCTCGCTGATGGTAAGTCGACATTCCTCAACACATGCGCGACCTGTCACCTGCGCGATGGGGGTGGAGATATCGGCCCTAACCTTACGGATCAGTATTGGAAACACGGTGGAGGCATTAAAGATATCTTCAAGACGGTGAAGAACGGTGTTCCGGGAACCAACATGGTTGCCTGGGGTGGCGTGATGAGCCCCGAAGCGATCCGCAATGTGGCCAGCTATGTGTTGACATTGCAAGGAACAACACCGGCGAAACCCAAGAAACCGGAAGGCACCTTATATCAACCCGAAGTAAAACCAGCTCCAGCTGATACAACAAAAACCACCGCAAGTTTGTAGTCAGTCGATGAACGGATTAAAGATTGAAGGTGTTGATGGATTAGTAGGTTGTAGTATGTAGTCAGTCTTTAAGTCTGTAAGGTCATGACCAATAAGCAAGCACCGGTTACCGGAAATTTATACGAGTACGACGAAGAGTTTAGAAACACGCTTTCCACCGTTGACGCGGAGGGAAAGCGTGTTTGGTTATATCCCAAGCGTCCAAGCGGACCTTTCTACACTGGCCGAACCTGGCTCAGCGTCTTCCTGCTCACTTTACTCTTTGCGGGTCCGCTAATTCATATTAATGGACGACCCTTCTTCTTGTTCAATATTTTTGAACGGAAGTTTATCCTCTTTGGCCAAATGTTCTGGCCTCAGGATTTTTTCCTGTTGGCCCTGACATTAATAACCTTATTCGTTTTTGTAATTCTGTTTACCGTGGCCTTTGGCCGGCTTTGGTGTGGATGGGCCTGTCCGCAAACGCTGTTCATGGAAATGGTCTTCCGCAGAATTGAATACTGGATTGAGGGAGATGCCAACAAACAGCGCCGCCTGGACCGCATGCCATGGGATGCAGATAAAATAGTTAAGAAAACAGCCAAGCATGCCATTTTCCTCGCCATATCAATTTTGATTGCGCACACCTGCATGGCATACCTGATCGGTGTGGACGAAGTAATTAAGATCGTAAGCCAATCTCCGACAGAACATCTGGGTGGGTTTATCGGCCTCGTATTTTTTACGGGCATCTTTTATGGTGTCTTTGCCAAGTTCCGTGAGCAAGCTTGTATCGTGGTATGTCCCTACGGACGATTGCAAAGCGTTCTTCTGGTCAAGGATTCCATTGTAGTGATGTATGACTGGCTGCGTGGTGAACCCCGTGCCCGGATAAAGAAGGAAACCGGAACAGAGGCCAAGGGCGATTGTATTGACTGTAAATTGTGTGTTCATGCCTGCCCTACTGGCATCGATATTCGCAATGGCACCCAGTTGGAATGTGTGAACTGTACGGCCTGTATTGATGCCTGTGATGATATCATGGTTAAAGTGAATAAACCCAAAGGGTTAATTCGTTATTCATCATACAATGCCATAAAGGATGGTAAACAAAAATTGTTCACACCGCGCATTGCCGGATATATTTTTGTGCTGACGTTGCTGATTTCTGTTCTTGGTTATTTGATTTTTACGCGTAAGGATATCGAGATGACGGTGTTGAAAGTGCCTGGCAGTTTGTATTCACGCACCGACGATGGTCAGATTACCAATATGTACAATATTGAGTTTGTCAACAAGACCTTTGAAGATGTTCCCCTGGAGCTGAAGATTGAAGCTCCTGCTTCTGCTTCGTTGCTACGGGTTGGAGGTCCGGATATCGTAGTGCCAAAGGAAGGGATTCTCAAGGGACTCTACATGATCAAAATGCCGCCCGAGGAAGTGAAAACCATGAAAATGGTAGTGGAATTGGGGGTATATGAAAAGGGAAAGCGGATCGCAGGTACCAAGGCCCGTTTTATTGGCCCTATGAAGAGTGCGGCCAATCAAAAGATGTTGCGTGAACAGGAAAAGGAGCAACTGGAAAAGGAAAAGGAAGACAAGGAGAATCATTAAATTCGTCTATCATGAATTTCGGTAAAGCCATCGTCGTCTCTTTTATTCTGTTCGCTCTGTTTATCGGGGTATTGGTTACCGTGTGTGTCCGTCAGGATGTAAGCCTGGTTTCCAAAGACTATTATCAGCAGGAACTGGACTACCAGCAGAAGCTCAACAAGTTGAACAATGCTGTTGACTTAAAAACGCCACCGGAGATAACAGCGAATGCCGGACACGTATCTGTTGTGTTTGGCGAGACCAGTATTGAAGGTGGTGAGCTTAAACTGCTCCGCCCTTCGGATGCAAGACTCGACCGTCGCTTTGCTTTGGCGCCGGCCATCGGCAAACAAGAGTTTGACGCGGCCACGTGGGAACCGGGCTTATATCGCGCATCCCTCACGTGGACTTCAGGCGGCAAGGACTACGTGCTGGAAAAGACAATCGTATTCTGAATGTATTATACTGCTATCATCATGGGGTTGGCTGGCAGTCTGCATTGCGCAGGCATGTGCAGTCCACTGGCCATGGCGATAGCTAAATCAAACCCTTTTGTTCTGTCAAGATTGGTTTATAACCTGGGCCGGATATTCACCTATGCCTTACTGGGGTCTGTGGTGGCCACCGCTGGCTCCCTCGTCCAATTGGCTCCCTGGCAATCGGCTGTATCGCTTACCCTAGGCGCTTTCTTTTTGTTGTTGGGCCTCGGCGGAATCAGTAGGATAAGAATTCCTTTGGTCACGGCTGGCATGGAGAGAATGACTTCACGGCTGAAGAAGTTATTTGGTGCCACCCTGCAGAGAAAGTCATCATTCGCGACATTCTCCTTGGGAATGCTCAATGGACTCCTTCCTTGCGGACTGACCTATCTCGCGTTAAGTGCCTGCCTTATTCTGCCGAATACACAGGAAGGATTTTTGTTTATGCTGTTTTTTGGTTTGGGAACCTGGCCGGTGATGATTGGAATGACCTGGATCCTGAATATCGGATTTATCAAGCGGGCCCTGAACCTCAGCAGACTTTCCCGGATAGCGTTGATCTTTGTTGGCTGTTTGTTGGTCGGGCGGGTGTGGTTGACACACCAGCATGATACCACGCCGCTCGCGGGTCGTTCCGTTGAAGCCGTTTGTAAGTAGTTCGAACTTCATCTGTTTTGTGGTATCTTCGAAGAGCATGAACTATACCACCAGCCTTGATTGGATTTCAAAAGGAGTGACAATAATGATCACATTCCTGTTTGCCACCATTTTCATCTCGGCATTTGGCTTCTTTTGGATGCCCGGAGCGAATGTGGGGCCGGGTGCATTGCCTTTCATTTCAGCTGCACTGATAGGGGCCTATGTGTTCTGCATGGCCCTGTGGCCTCGCGGATATGCAGTTTCAAAGGAAGTTTTGACCATTCATAGGCTCATTGGCAATCGGGTAATCGCTTTGAAAGATATCAAGGCGGCATTTTTTGTTAAGCCGGAAGAATTACGTTGGTCGTTACGGACATTCGGAAGCGGGGGTTTGTTCGGATACTTTGGGAAATTTTATAATACTAAATACGGCGATATGACCTGGTATGCTACCCGGGTGAGCCATTTTATAATGGTTGAGTTGAAAGACGGCAGTCATTTGGTATTAACTCCGGACCAGGATGGCCTGGATAGTGCGATCATGACACAACTTCCAGGCGCGCCCGGCGTTGAATAGCCTCATGAAGGCAGTATTCTTTTTTTCGTCCCTGCTCATCTTTCACTACGCATCGGCACAGACCTCGACGGTTGCCCCTAATGATACCTGTCGTAAGATTGATGCGTACCTGACCCAACTCAGCCAAGAGAAGAATTTTTCAGGTGGCTTGCTCATCCTGAAAAACGGAACGAGAATTTTCAGCAAGGGTTACGGATGGGCCAACCAGCAAACCAAGACCCCCTTTACTCCGGAAACGCTTGCCTCCATGGGCAGTATCACCAAGGCATTTACCGCCGCGGCCATACTCACGCTTGTTGAGCAGGGAAAACTAAGCCTGGATGACCCACTCGCGAAATTTTTCCCATCTGTGCCAACTGATAAGTCCGGGATCACCATTCATCAGTTACTGACCCATTCAGCCGGCTTCAGGGAATTCCTGACGGGTGATGCTGGTGACTATGAGAAGATCAATACTGAGCAGTACCTCGCAAGGGCTTTTAACGAACCCCTGGCCTTTGTGCCTGGCGCTAAATCAATCTATACCAATGTTGGTTATAGCCTGCTGGGTATAATCATCGAACAAATTTCAAGACAGGACTATGAGCAATATCTTAAGCGCGCACTGTTGAATCCTATGGGTATTCAGGGTATTGGATATCAATTTCCACCCAACCATCCGGAACTGATTGCTGTTGGGTATCAGCTTGGCAAGCCCTGGGGTACTCACCAAACTAAATTTCTACAGGCTGGCGGCGGACCTTATTGGAACCTCAAAGCCAACGGCGGTCTGGAGGCCTCTTTGAATGACATGGAAAAGTGGATCACCGGAATCAGTAAACACACCGTGTTGTCTCCCGCGATGACGGATAAGATGTTTTCGCCCTTGGTCAGGGAGGAAGGTTACGAAGGACGATCCTTTTTTGGCTATGGCTGCAACGTTTCCCAAAGTCGCAGGAACACAAAAATGATCGATAATGGAGGCAGTAACAACATCTATTTCGCGCGATTGATTCGATTGCCGGAAGAAGGGGTCGTGTTTTATATGGTAACTAATGAGAGTTCGGTGGGCACGGACAAGGTCCTGCCTAACATCACCCAGTTATACTTTATGGGTTTGATCCAGCGTGATGCGATGACCGCAGGACCGAGGTTTGAGCATCCTATGTCAGCGAAGATATACGAGTTGTTGTTAAATAATCCTGTTCAATCGTTGGGTGATGAGTTGACAAAACAAAACCTGACTATCGAGGATGACATGATCCTGTTGGATGTAGGACAAAATCTCATTCAGGAAGGAAAACAGGAGAAGGCAAGAATTTTATATGAATACTATACCCGATCGTTTCCTAACATAGTAGTAGCCTGGAATGACCTCGGAGATGTTTATCGGGTCCTGAATCGGGAAGTAGATGCGAGAAAGTGTTACATGCAAGCCCTCACGCTTCGTCCGGGTAATCCCCGTGCCAAAGCAGCGTTAGGCATAAAGGATTAATTCCCGGATTGTTGGGGGAATTGGTTTTCAATATTCCTCAACTTGTTCTCACAGAGGGCAATCAATTCATTGGCCTCCGTCACTTTTTCGGCAAGTTTGTCTAGCGGAATGTCATTGCCTTCGAGTTGCCCAACAATCTTTTCAAGTTTATCGAAGGCTTCGTTATAAGTAAGTATCTTTTTCATGGATTTTTCGGGTTACGGTGCTTTCTATGCGTTCGTTCAGAAAACGGGCTTCAAGCGTATCTCCAAGGTGAATATTTCCGGGATCGGTAATGATTTTCCTGTCCTTCATCAGGATGACGAATCCCCTGCGCATCACCTCCTCCGGACTGGCCAGTCTCACCAGTCTTTTAATTTCGTTGAGCCGGTCGTTGGCTGAGCGGAAGATTTCCGACACGGCCATGTTGACCCGGTCTTTCAGGCGGAGTAATTCATTTTCAAAATCAATATTGTGATCAACCAGAAATGCCGCGGCTTTGGTAGGGGTCTTCATTTGCCTGGCCATTAAATCAACAATGCTGGTATTGCGATCATGGCCGATGCCGGTAACGACAGGCACCGGAAATTTAGCGACCAAGCGGGCCAACTCATATTCGTCAAAAGGTTTGAAATCAGTAGCTGATCCACCGCCACGCACAATAACAACCACATCAAATATTTTTGATTGTGATGCAATGGCCTCGAGTGTACGGATGATTTCAACGTGGGCATCATCTCCCTGGATGGGGGTCAGGTACTCTGTGACCTGATAGGCATATTGGTGCCTGTTCCTCCTGAGTTCTTCATTGAAGTCGCGCTGCCCGTCTGAATTGGACGCTGTGACCAAAGCAACTCGCTGCACCACCATCGGAAGAGGTAGGGTTTGGTTGAAGGTCCTGAACTCACCGTCGACAGCAACAATGTGCTCCGGATTCTCGGCAACCAGCCGGTCAATCGTTCGCTGTCGTTCAAGTTCCAGTGTGCTGAGGGTGAATGCATAGTCGATGGCTTGTGCTTCCAGCGAAAGCCCAAAGCGTGGATGAAACTTCACTTTAACCAGACAGATGATTTCAATGCCATCCTGGAATCGTTGGCCGGTGGCTTTCTCAAATTGCTCAATATGGAAGTAGCCGTTGGACCAGAATACCCCGCGGATTTCAGTGACTAAGGTTCCGTTTTCTTTTTCTATGAATTTCAGGTAGCATCTTTTCAGATTTTCCTGACGGCGAACATCCGTTACGGTGGCCTTCACCCAGCATACTTCTCCCGCGAAGCGAATCTCCAGAGCATCCTGAATCTGCTCGGCAAGGGAGGAAAGTTTGATGGTATTGGGCACGGTTTCAATTATTCTGGTGTCCTTGGCTTCAAAGGTGCCACAACTTATTTGATGATGTCTTGCAATTTTTTCAGGGCCTCCTGATTGGGCTGTGTGCTGAGTGTCTCAACCACACCTTGTTTTTCGCGCGTGGTAAGTCGCCAACTCAAAGAAGCCCGAGCGTTGTGCTGACGGATGCTGTCCATCTTTTGCAAAATAGGGACATAGCTTGTTGGCATATATTGTATGTCTACCCGGTCAATGGATCCCTTAAACCAGGAACGCGCATAACCAACCAGGTTGTCGTTGGTGATATCCTGAAAATTCTCAAAGTTATTGTAAACACTAGCAATGGGTTGCGTGATATCGTCGATGAGGGTATTCCCTTGTTGTTCGGCAATGGGAGAAAGTTTAGGAGAATCCCGGATTGAAACAATGACGATACCATCGGTGTTCTCAGCAATCCATTCCCGGAAGGAGTAGATAAAGCGCACGGCATCGCTGATGCCAAAATTGTCGGAGATGCCTGCGTCCATAATTTGAATGGGAGGTGCCGTAGGCAGCGTGGTGTTGGGAGTGATGTAGGGAAAGGTGGCACTCATGCGAAGCGCTGAAAGAAACCGCAGGTTGCTGCCACCGTGTTCCGCAAACAATTGTTGAAAATCAATCCCACTCAACTTGGGATTATTATAGGTGGGGAAGTTGAGAATTTCAGAGTTGAGGAATGAAACAGGTTGGGGTGAGATGTAGAGTTTGCGGCCATCGTTGATAATGGTGGGAGAGAAGATAATCATGGGCACGGTGGCTTTCATTTCAGGTTCGCGGTAATCCGTGAGGGTTTTATCCATGAAGTTTTCCGTGTCGATATTCAGTTGCTCCTCAAAGGTGTAGCCACGGTCCCGGGAATAGCGCTGACCCTGGTATTCAAACTTAGTAAGGCCTACAAACAAGTCATTGGCCAGCAAACTGAAAATCAAAGGATTGAGGTTGTCGGTAGCGATCTTACGCTGATGTAATGCCGAATAGGGATGAACTTCCTGCCCTTGCTTTTGCCTCAGTATTACCTCGCGAAAATAGCTCGCGCCGATCAGTCCCCCGGAAGCACCCGTGATCAACATGGTCTGGTCCATTAATTTGCCACCGGTAAGACTGTCCGCTTGTTGCAAAGTGGCCAGTGTCCACAACGCGGCCCGCTTACCGCCGCCGCTCGTACACACAAACACCATCTTACGTTTTTCGCCCGGCTTAAATTTTGCTTTCCAGTTCTCAAGAATCTGCAGGGTGTGTTCACGTGCTTGGTTGATGTGAGTGCTATCATTAAGGTGTTGCAGATGGTCAACCGTATAGGTGACCGGGGGTGCGTTGTAATTCAACCCGAAGGCCTGGTATTTCTTGGTGAGCCAACCTTCGCCAATTAAGAAATTGACCATGAGAAATAGAGCCAATGACATGGTGATTGACCAACTGCCAAACCAATAGGAGAAGGCCCCCGACAGCATCACAAAAATGGTGAGAAAGATCATGAAGCTGGCCGCAGCGGGTACCTGGAAAGCCGGATAGTCTTTGAATATGCCCAGTACCAGCACCATACCGAAGATGAGCAATTCGATGATTACGAGATTAAACTGATTCTGGTCAAATACCTGAAGGATGGCTCCCTTGTCGTAGAAATCTTTTTCATCCATCACTTTCTTAAACCTGAAATCTGTGTCGAGATAGTAGTCTACGCGGGCTTGTTTCTTTTTGGCGATGTCGAGTTTGTTCATCGCACTCGCCCGGGTCACTTTCACGGTCTGTTTGATCTTTTCATCCAGGCGGCAAACCATGTACTTAAATATGTCCTTCTGGGTATACCGAAAATACAGCTGAAGCAGGAAGGCCATAGCCAAATAACCCGTGGCAAATCCGGCAAGATCGAGTGCAAGTTCGGTGCCGGTGGTGTATTCGTTATTTACCTGAAAACTGATTACCTGATAGAGGTAGGTAATCAAAAAGGTGGTTGGCAACAGGCTGTTGTTCAGGCTGAACTTTCTGAACGGCCTGGACATTGCTCCCACAAAGGAGAAGTGGTGACCGTCTGAAATGTAGCAGGTAATATGAAAAGCAGCTGTAAATCCATATACGAGCAAACCCATGAAGGCGAAGCTGGTAAAGTTGACTTCATTCAGGTATTCAGGGTCCAGAAATAAATATGGAATACCGAGGTACTTCCCGAAGTTTCCAGTGATCATGGCAAATAAGACGGCCCAACAAAGCAGAAGAATCTGATTCCGCTTGAAGTTGTTGATCAGCAGCTGAACGGGAAAGGAATAGAGAAAGGCAGAGAACAAACCGGAGAGCCGAACCATAGGGACAGAATTATTTAAATGTATGCATTTCAATCGATAGTTCTGCAAATTTTCCAATCCGGTTTTCCGACGCGATTAATCCCTGCAGGGTATTGTTAGCCCGTCACTAATTCGTAATTTTTGATCGTCATTCTAAAGTCATGTCACTGGTTTTCGAGTCTTGTTTTTAGTATTGATGCTCTCCTAATCCCTAATCCCCTAAATCCTCAATCCCTTTAATTTCTTGCGACCGTTCACCATCTATCGTTCTTCTGCCGGCTCAGGCAAAACACGCACCCTGGCCAAGGAATATTTGAAATTGGCTCTGCGAAACCGGGCAAGCTATTTCAGACATATTCTAGCAGTAACATTTGCCAATAAGGCAACCCAGGAGATGAAGGATCGGATATTGGATTATTTGGATGATTTTACTGGAGAATCCCTTGACCCGCTGGCGGCCGAACTGCAATCCGAACTCCATCTCGATGTCCCGACCTTTCAACAACATTGTGCAGAACTCCGAGCGGAGATATTGCACAACTACGATCAGTTTGCCGTCAGCACCATTGACGCATTTTTTCAAAAGGTAATACGGTCCTTTACCCGCGAAGCGGGACTCATGGGAGATTATCGCCTCGAAATTGACCGCGATGCTGTCATGGAGGAGGTAATTGATAACCTGATCGATGAACTGGGCTCCAATAAAGAACTGACCCGATGGATTGTTCGCTTTGCGAACGAAAACCTCGAGAATGACAAGACATGGGATTTCCGGAAGAGCCTCCTTGCATTTTCGAACGAGATTTTCCGGGAAGAATTCAGAATTATTGAAGATGATATTCGAAAGCAATCTGACGATCCGAAGTTTTTCGCTGACGTTCAGCAGGAACTGATTAAGATTGTTCGGACCTTTCAATCCAGGGTGGCTGAGCCGGCCAACGTGATTCTTCAAACCATCCGGGATCGGGGATGGCACGACGCTGATTTGAAGTGGAATGGAGTGGGTCTCTTCAAAAACCTGAATAACTATTCTGCAAAAGGGAAGATTCAGAAGATGGATTTCCCGGAAGGGAGATTCCGGAGTGAATTTGTCAATGGAAGGGATTGGCCAAAAGGTACCGGATTACGGTACAATGAAATTAAGACGGAAGCTGAAAAGTCCCTCGCCCCCGCCGTGGTTTCAATCGTTAATCTTTTCGACAAGGAATATGCCACGGCTCTGTCCGCCGAACTTATTCTTGATAATTTGTATGTATTCGGGTTGGTATCCGACCTTTCTCGCAAACTCCAGGAATATAAGTTGGACAATAACCTGATGTTGCTCGCAGACGCCCCTGCCTTTCTCAATGGCATTATTCAAGATAGTGACACACCATTCATTTACGAGAAGATTGGTTCTTTTTATCGCAATTACCTCATCGATGAGTTCCAGGATACTTCTGGCTTGCAATGGAAAAATTTCCTTCCGTTGCTCGTCAACGGGCTCGATCAGATGTACCCCAGCCTGATCGTAGGTGATGTCAAGCAATCCATTTACCGATGGCGAAGTGGTGATCTCACCTTGCTGCAGGAACAGGTTGAAGGTCAGATCGGCAAGGACCGGACGGAAATCAAAAACCTCAACCATAACTTCAGAAGTGGCCAGTCGTTGGTTCACTTCAACAATGTCCTGTTTCGGACCATCCCCGCACAAATCAAGGATGATTTCATGCAGCGCGCATATGATGACGCAAAGCAGGAGATAAATCGCAAAGAGCCTGGATTTATTCGGGTAGCCTTCTTACAAAAATCCGAAGACCAGACCCAGGATGAAGTGTCGCTCGAAGCGATGACGGCTTATATTGAAAAATTACAAGCGGCCGGTGCTTCTCTGCGCGATATCGCCATTTTGGTAAGAGTAAATGCGGAAGGCCAGCGTGTTGCCGACCATCTGCTTCATTACAAGGAATCAGCGAGGGCGAGGACTGATTGCCGCTATGATGTCATTTCCAACGAATCATTGCGCCTGGAGGGAGCAGCTACTGTGAATTTGCTGTTGGGAGCTATGCGCTACTTGCTCGACACCGACGATCGGGTCGCCCGGGCTCAGGTAGCCTATGAGTATGCCCGACTGCATACGCCGGATCGAAAGCTGGAGGAAGTATTCCAGGTGACCAACTCCATGCTTTTCGAACATCAGCTTC
>DAOMGC010000097.1:0-11022 GCA_035430125.1 Cyclobacteriaceae bacterium
CGTGGGTTGGTTCTTTATGAACCAGCTTGCCCTTCAGGTATGCAATCATGCCCGCCTACTTTTTTCCCGACTCGATCTCCTGTTGCAATTGTGCGTCCACCACAGCGATCGCAGTCATGTTTACAATTTCACGGATCGAACTCCCCAGTTGCAGAATGTGCACCGGTTTTTTCATTCCCAACAGGATCGGACCGATGGTTTCAGCCCCACCAATTTCCATCAACAACTTATAGGCGATGTTGGCGGAAGCAAGGTTGGGGAAGATGAGGGTATTAGCTCCTTCTTTCGACAAGGCGCTGAACGGATATAACTCTCGCTGTAACTCAACGTCAAGAGCAACGTTAGCCTGAATATCCCCTTCGATAACCATGTTGGGATATTTTTCTTTGGCAAGCTTTACGGCCTTTTGTGTTTTTTCAGGAATATCACCTTTGCTGGATCCAAAGTTGGAGTATGACAACACGGCCACGCGGGGCTCTGCCTCGAAGAAGCGGGCGCCACGTGCCGTGAGACCAATAATACCCACCAGTTCTTCCGGCGTGGGATCAACATTGACCGTACAGTCTGCGAAGAAGAAGGTTCCTTTCTTATTCAGAATGATGTACATACCGGCCACCCGCTGTACACCTGGCCGCATGCCAATGATTTGCAGGGAAGGGAGAATCGTTTTTGAATAATCACGGGTCAACCCGGAGATAAGGGCGTCGGCTTCTCCCAGTTCGACCATCATCGCACCAAAGGCATTGCGGTCCCTCATCGCCCGATAGGCATCAGCGAGGGTAGATCCTTTTCGCTGGCGCTTGGCGTAGTAGGCTGCTGAGAACTTCTCATCGCGGGCCTTGTCTTCGCGAGGATCGATGATGGTGCACTCGCTCAATTCAAGTTTAAATTCTTTGATGAGTCGTTCAATCTCGGCACGATTGCCGAGCAGGATAGGCTTCGCAATTCCCTCGTCGACGAGCACTTGTGCTGCCTTGAGGATTTTGGGATTATCGGCTTCTGCAAAGACAACGCGTTTGGGTGACTTTTTAGCGCGGTCAATAACGGTCGTAATCAGTTTTTGATCAATGCCAATTCTCTTCTGCAATTCCTGATTGTAAGCAGCCCAATCGGTTATGGGCTTCTTGGCTACTCCAGAGTCCATCGCCGCTTTGGCAACAGCCGGAGCAACGGTTGTAATCAGGCGATAATCGAGGGGCTTGGGAATAAGGCACTCGCGTCCAAATTCAAGGGTAGCACTGCCGTAGGCGAGAAGGACGCTATCGGGTACGGGCTCTTTGGCCAATGTCGACAACGCGCGAACGGCAGCAAGTTTCATGGCTTCGTTGATGCCGGTGGCCCGCACATCCAGGGCGCCCCGGAAGATGTAAGGAAATCCCAATACGTTGTTTACCTGGTTGGGATGATCAGAACGTCCGGTTGCCATGATAAGGTCAGGCCTGGTGCGCATAGCCAGGTCGTAGGCAATTTCCGGGTTGGGGTTAGCCAATGCAAAGACGATCGGGTCTTTGGCCATATTCATCACATCTTCTGGCGTCAATACATCGGCCTTGGACAAGCCTACAAAAATATCGGCACCCTTAACCGCTTCCTGGAGGGTTTTTACTTTTCTGCTGGTAACGAATTCTTTCTTGGTGGCATCAAGGTCTTTGCGGTCTGTGTTCAGCACACCTTTGCTGTCGCACATGATCAGGTTTTCCGGTTTAAGGCCGAGTGCGAAATATAATTTGGAACAGGACACGGCAGCGGCACCGGCTCCATTCATGACCATGACGACCTTATCAATCTTCTTGCCGATGATCTCAAGCGCGTTAATGAGGGCAGCGCTGGAGATGATGGCTGTACCATGCTGATCGTCGTGCATGATTGGAATTTTCATTTGCTCGCGGAGTACCTGTTCGATCTTGAAACACTCCGGTGCTTTAATGTCTTCAAGA
This sequence comes from Cyclobacteriaceae bacterium, assembly GCA_035430125.1. Lineage (GTDB taxonomy): Bacteria > Bacteroidota > Bacteroidia > Cytophagales > Cyclobacteriaceae > ELB16-189. The sequence goes on from DAOMGC010000097.1 coordinate 1,938, forward strand.
TTGATTCCACCAAACGTGGGCTCGAGTGACTTTACGATCTTGATGAATGCATCAGGATCCTCCTCATTGATTTCGATGTCGAAACTGTCGATGCCTGCGTACTTCTTGAACAAGACAGCTTTACCCTCCATCACGGGCTTGGCGGCCTCCGGGCCGATGTTACCCAATCCCAATACGGCGGTACCGTTGGAAATTACTGCGACCAGATTTCCTTTCGCCGTGTACTTGTACACATCTTCCTTGTTGGCATGGATTTCCATACAAGGCTCTGCAACTCCGGGAGAGTAGGCGAGGGCGAGGTCGTGTTGGGAGGTGAGGACTTTGGTAGGGACTACTTCGAGTTTACCGGGTTTGCCCGTACTATGATAGTTTAGGGCATCTTCTTTACGGATTTTGATAGCCATGGGGTATCAGGGATAAGCCTCCCAAGTTACGGTATTCACGCCAAACGATGATCTTTCGACGTAAAGTTTTACAGGGTTGGTGGCGTCCTGTGCCTCAGGGTTTTGGCAACTCGGTGCTGGTGCGGAAGGAGTGCAGAATAGTCTCCAGTTCGCGCATGATTTCCCGCTGATTTCTGCCGGGACTGAATGTAAAGCCTTCTATATAATAAAACTGTTGATTGGCCTCATCCACCAGGGCATAACCCTGAAAGGGTCCTCCCATGCCAAAGGTATTGCTCCGCCAGATTCCGCGAAGCCGAACGGCAAAATGATTATTGAAATTAATGGTATCTGCAGTTACCGGAATAAATGGCACAGCACGTTCGGTGACGAAATAGGTATCGGGGATCTCCGGATCTTCAAAGATATAATGCCGCAACATATCATCGCGGAAACGCACCAGGCTTTCCAGTTCAAATGCGGCCGGTGTGGTGTACTTTTTCCTCGCAATGAAGATGTCCTTGTCATCTTTGGGATTGATTTGGCGCAACCAGACGAAATCGGGTTGTTTGTCGGCAAGCTTATAGCCAAACGGAATCTTAAGGTAGCATTGGTACTCGTTCTTCAGCACATCACTCACACCAGATACCTGACCCGCTTTAAACAACGAAACACCCAGTCGTTCACGTTCACGGAGATCGAAATGGTCCGTAAGTTTTGAGAGATTTTTCTTCACCATCGAAAGGAGGTGTTGCTCCTGCGGGCTAGTGAGGTACATTACTTCCTGATTCTTTGCGAATACATTTTTGGCAGAGGCTAAAAAGTTGTCCGGCTGTGATTTGATTTTTTCAATGGACTCAGGCGTAAACAAACCTTGTAAAATTCTGGATCCTGAAGTTTTCTGATCCAGGGTGAAGACAAAAATCAAATTTCTGCTCTGTTTTAAAACGAAATTGAGCTTTCGCGGATCAATCCACCGCATCTTGAAGCGCGCCTCCTTACGCGGTAGCCCCGGCATCTCCGCATTGAACGCTGAGTCCAGCGTCCTTCCCAGCGGACCGCGCCATTGCAGCGAATCCATTACCAGAAAAATGTCACCCACCCCGCCTGAGGCTGGAGGCATGTTCTTAACGTCTTTGGAGCAGCTGCCAAACAGGCTGGCGGTAAGCACGAGTGCAATCAGGGTGCGCATGGTATCAATAGAATGCCAAAGATAGCGATTCGTCACAGGCCTATTTCTCAGGCAGAAGCACCGCCTGGAAAAAATTCTTTTGCTGGAGGTACCTCCTGGCCGCCTCCTGCAATTGCTGAGGCGTGATGGCTTTTAACCGATCTTCAAAAGTGAGGATACCGGTGGCTGCAATACCGGTTTCGGCACTTCGCTGCAGCCGGCTCACCCAGTAACCATTGTCCCGCAAGTCCTCTTTGTGTTCTTTCGAAAACTCTTCCTTCACTTTGTTGAGATCTTCTATGGTAGGACCGTGGTCTTTGATCTTTTGAATTTCAGCGAGGGTGGCTTTGATGAGCTTGTCTACATTCTCGGGGCCACAGGGCAGGGTGACGTTGATTGTATAGTTGCTGTATGGATTCTTGTTCAGCGTGCCATTCATCCCGCCGCCATAAATGCCGCTCAGTTCTTCGCGAAGGGTTTCTGTAAGTTTGATGTTCATCAGCTCGATGAGCGCCTGCAAGTGAAGTTGTTCTTCTTCGGAATAAGTTGCTTCACCGGTATAGGTCATCACAATGAGACTTTGTGGTTCGTGTCCTTTTCGAATTTCTTTTTTCAGTACACCCTGCACCGGTCGTACGCCGCGGTCCTTGTACGTGGATACCGCCGTAGCTGAGCTCGGCAACGTACCGAGGTAAGTAGCAATCAGGGGTTTAAGTTTAGCGAGATCGACACTCCCCACGATGTAGAATGTCCAGCCACGCGCATTGCCGAACCGCTCTCCATATATCTGCAGTGCGCGGTCAAGGTTGATTTTATCAAAATCAGAGGTGCGAGGCATCCGGGGGCCACGCAAATGATTTTGATACAGCATGCGTTGCGTGGAGTCCTGAAAGACTGTACGCGGGTCACTCAGCATATTCTTGACTACACCTTGTTGTTTGGAAATGAATGACTTGAACAACGCTTCATCTTTGCGCGGTTTCGTGAAGAACAAGTGAACCATTTGCAGCATGGTTTCAACGTCTGCTGATCCGGACTGTCCGGAAATGCCCTCAGAAAGGTTGCTCAACCGCGGACTCACGGAAACTGATTTGCCCGCCAGTGCCTTGCGCAGGTCGGTCGGGGAAAATTCGCCGATGCCCATTTGGTTCACCAGCGTTGCAGCGTATTGCCCGCTAAACCAATCCACGTCTTCAAACAGGGATTGCCCGCCAAACCGGAAACCGGACAACACGACTTCGTCATTCTTGAAGTCGGTGGGCTTCACAATCACCTTTACTCCGTTGCTCAACGAAAGCTCAGCATATCCTAACTCCGTGTTCTTCTTGTCAAAAAGGATACGTCCGCCTGTCGGAGCTTCTGCCATCAGCGTGGAAGCAACGGCTTTCTCAACATAAGGCGTCACGGGAATTTTCTCTGCTTCCGCGACCATAGCCAGGAGTTGGTCGTTGGTTGGAAGCGTGAAGTCAGCTTTGTCGGGACCTTGCAGGATAACCAGTTTCTTCTCTGCTGCGGAAGGAATAAGTTTGGTGGTATACGCATTTATTTCCTCCAGGGTGATAGTACTGAGGAGCTGCTGGTGGTAAGTAAATTCATTCTCAATACCGGGAATAGGCTCCTGGTTCAGAAAATGACGAATGTATTCATCTGCGAAGTTGTCTGACTCTGATTTGTCGCGCTCATTGTAGGCCCGTTCCATGCTTCGGAGCATGGATTTGCGCGAACGGTCAAGTTCATTGACGCTAAACCCAAATTGACGGGCGCGCTCATTTTCCTGAATCAGGGCGTCGATAGCAGCCTTGATGCCAGCCTTGCCCAGCAGAGCTGCTGCAAAGTAAGACTCATACCCATGTACAAATGCTCCCCGACCACTGCCGCCGGCAATGAATGGTGGTTCAGCTTTCTGGGTGAGTTCCTGCATGCGTTGGCTTAGCATGCTGCTCACCAGGCTGCGAACCATACCGCCACGATAGTCGCCGATGGTGGTTTGGATCAGGGCCTTCTGGGTGGGATAAAATATTTGAACGATATGGTTGGTGGCTTCGGCATCTGTTACAACCAAACCTGTGGAGGTTGTGCGGGTGGGTACAGCGGCATATGTGCGCGCACGCTCTTTGGCTGGATTCTTCAGTTTTTCAAAATGACGCTTGATCATCGCCTCAGCTTGCGCCGGATCGATGTCGCCCACCACAATCACAGCCATCAGATCAGGACGATACCAGTCGCGATAAAACCGGGTAATCGCATCTGGTTTGAAGTTCTTGAGGATGTCGGTTTGACCAATGGGCAATCGTTTGGCGTACAGTGACCCTTCCAGAATGTAGGGAAGGGTTTTCTTTTGCATCCTTTCCTGCGCACCCTTGCCGAGGCGTTCTTCCTCCAATACCACACCACGCTCTTTATCTATTTCAGACGGATCAAATGCCACCGCACTGGCCCAATCTTCCAATACCAGGAATGCCTTTTCCAGATTCTCTGGTTTGTCGGTGGGGATGGGAAGAATGTACACCGTCTCATCAAAACTGGTATAAGCGTTCAGGTCTGCACCAAACTTCACACCTATGGACTGGAGAAATGATACCAGTTCGTTTTTCTGGAAGTGCGTGCTGCCATTAAAGGCCATGTGTTCAGTAAAGTGGGCAAGTCCTTGCTGATCCTCGCCTTCGAGAATTGAGCCGGCTTTGATCACCAGACGCAACTCTACCTTTTGCTCAGGTCGGTTGTTCTTGCGAATAAAGTAGGTGAGCCCGTTGGATAAGGTTCCCTTCTTGATCTCGGGAGCAATGGGCAGGGGGTCGTTGACGTTAACTTGTGCCTGGCCAGCTATGGAAGTAAAGACCAGTAGAATGAGGTACAGAAAATTGTTTTTCATGATGTAGGTGATTGAATGAAGTGAAGCGGAAGGGGAGCTTACTTACCCCACGCTCCGCGGATGATGTCAAGCATGGCCCCGTGAATGGGGCAGCCGGCTATTAACTCCCGTCCAAATAGAAAGTTATTACCGCCTGAAAAATCAGTTACCGTGCCCCCTGCCTGTTGCACCAGAAAAGCACCCGCTGCAACGTCCCAGGGGTTGAGGTTGTATTCGAAGAAGCCCTCAAATCTTCCGCAGGCGACATAAGCCAGATCGGTTGCTGCACTTCCCAGCCTTCTTACGCCATGCGAATGGCGGAGAAATTCTCGGATAATACCCAGGTATGCTTCCATTTGGTCAAACTCGTAATACGGAAAGCCGGTGGCCAGCAAACTCTCATTGAGGGATTTTGTTTTTGACACGTGAATCTCCCGTCCATTGCAATACGCCGGGTTTCCCTCGACCGTATGAAACATCTCTTTCTTATTGATCTCATAAATAACACCGAGGACCACCTTGTCGTGATAGGCGAGACCAATGCTGATGGCAAATAGGGGCATGCCATGCGTAAAATTGGTAGTGCCATCCAGGGGGTCAATGATCCATCGGTAGCCCGTGGTGCCCGCAATGTCTGTTCCTTCTTCACCTATGAAGCCAGAACCCGGAAGAATGGTGGACAATCCTTTAACTAGCTTCTTCTCCGATTCTTTGTCGACATAGGAGACCAGGTTGTTGAAGCCTTCTTTTTGCTCAATGCGCGAGGTGTCGAAATGCGAACCCTCCTTATCGATAAAGCTACCCACCTCATGACACAGGTCGGTAACGTGCTGTTCCAGGGTTCTCAGGTTCACCATCACTTTGAAGTTTGATACTTAACAAACGTAAACAGGAGAACAAGGGTTGATACCCAGGCGGCAGACCGCACGACAAATTCTCCGCGCGCAAGATACGTAAGATCAGTAACGCCGCTGGTGGAGGTGTAAAAATTCATCATCTCATCCCGGGTGATGGGAGCTGTTTTTAATCCATAGGAATATGCCAACGGTGCACCTAGACAAATAACGGCCGTAACGATCCACGGCCATTGAAATGGCTCTTTGGAAAGTACAGCCTGGTAAACGGCCAGGTTCGAAAGCAAAATCCATAACGACCCGCCCAGAAATCCGGTATTGGTATTCCAGCGCATCCAATTCGGAACGAACTGAAGGGCATCGCCCAGGAAAATAGCATGATTCGGAAGTGACTTAAGTAATATGTATTCGAGGGCAAGCCAAAAAAGAAGAATGGTCAGCTTCCCGGCCCTGGGCCCCAGGGTTTGGCGAACCCAAACATGGGCCACCAGCGTAAGGGTAAATGCAATGGCCAGGGCGAGTGATGACACGATGTAAGAAAAGTCAAAGTGACGTGCTGCCAGGAAGAAGATAGATAGGCCGATCAGGGGCCATTCCATCGTCTCCCAAACCGTTGCCGTATTCTGTGCGCGATCGGTCAACGCAATAAGGGGAGCTAGTCCGATGAAAATTAACAGTGGAAAGGGTCCCATCAGCCAGGCACCGGAGGTCAAGAGGCCAGCCGCCAGCACAAGCAAAGCGGGATGATAACTAACTTCTTTTGCCATCGATTACAATAACAATTTCACCTTTGACTTCTTTGGATTTGAAATGAGCGAGTACCTCTGCGATCGTGCCGGTGCGCGTCTCTTCGTACAATTTGGAGAGTTCTCTGGATACTGATATCCGCCGGTCAGGGCCGGTAATTTCCATCAGTTGTTCAAGGCTTTTGATCAGCCGATGCGGCGATTCATATACGATCACGGTTCTTTCCTCCTCGGCGATTTGTTTCAGCACGGTTTGCTTCCCTTTTTTATGTGGAAGAAATCCCTCGAATACAAACCGGTCAGTAGGAAATCCAGAATTTACCAAAGCAGGAATCAGGGCAGTGGCACCAGGCAGGCATTCGGCCATAAGGCCAGCGCCGAGACAGGCTCGTACCAGCAGGAATCCAGGATCAGAAATGCCCGGTGTGCCGGCATCGCTCACCAATGCAAATACTTCTCCGCCTTTCATGCGCTCAATAATTTTATCAGCAACCTGATGCTCATTGAAGATATGAAAGCTATGGAGTGGTTTACTGATTTCGTAGTGCTTGAGTAGTTGGCCTGATGTGCGTGTGTCTTCGGCGAGGATGGTATCCACTTGCCGCAGGGTATCGAGGGCACGTAGGGTGATATCGCCCCGGTTGCCAATGGGAGTAGGGACAACAAACAGATTTACTTTTCGCGCTTCGCTCATACCAGTTTATCTATCGCTTTGGCAAGCGCGTGGTCCAGATCGGTGATGGTGTTGCCGGCATCATGTGTAGTTAATTCAATCCGGACCGTGTTCCAGGTATTGGTCCAGGTAGGATGATGATTCATTTTCTCAGCCACGATCGCCACCCGGGTCATGAACCCAAAGGCTTCCGTGAAATCTTGAAAGACAAAGGTCCGGGTGAGTTTGTTATTTTCTGCTGTCCACATGGCGCTGCTTTTCGGTTGGAAAAGTTAGCGTATAATCGGCGGATTTCAAGAATGGTCAGAGTGCAATAAGGCCCTCGATGGCGGCGGCTTTGCGGTAAACAGCGATGACGGATTCTCCGGACGGCATCATCATTTGATACGTAAGGCTTATGTATTTGCCCTGGCCAGAAGATTTTTCGCTTGGCGTATGCATAGGAAACAATTGGCGCAATTGCATCTCCTGGCTGGCTGGAACGATAAACTTAAATGTATAGAGTGCAGGCCAGGCATAGAACTTGTCCAGCTTTTCCTTAAACGTCGCAAACCAGGCTGCATCCATGGGTAAATAAAAAGCCCCCACCACCGGAACTACACCAGCGGTGGGGGCTTATACTTTATGATTTAAAAGAATTTGTAACGCTTATCGTCAATATTGGCGCCGTCTTTCAACGTCTGGGTAACGTAATAGCCACCGCGGTTGATCAGGTTCTGCAGCAATTGCGATTTGAAAATACTGAAGTCGCCGATGGCAGGAGCAGTTGTCTTGTTTTGCACGTCACCAACAACAACGCCATTTTCACCCACTACTACCCGGGTGCGTTTGCTGCTCTCTGCAGAGAACATGGCGCCGATGATAACCGGGTCAAAACCAGGACCTGCCATGCTGGGGGCGTTTATTTTAAGGTCACTGACCGATTGCACCACGGCATCCTTGCCAAATAATTTTGCCAGGTCGTCCAGGGATTCTGTCTTGCCTTTCAATTTCTCAGCAATGAATTTTCCTTTGATCTGATTAGTCACGACGGGTGTAATTTCTTCCTTCACTTTTTCGAACGGCTTAACACCTTTTTCAATTTCTCCGGTCATGATCGCCACGATGTAGTTGTCATTGAGATCGAAAACGGAAGAAACGGTTCCAATTTTTGCTTCCCGGAACAGCCAGGTAACGACCTGACGAGATTCGCCGAGGTTGTTGATCCGGCGCTCAGCCGTACCGAGATCGTTGGCATCATACACCACCAGTGAATCTTTCTTGGCTTTGGCTTTAAATTCCTCCAGACCAGAAATATCGGATGCAAAAGCATCGGCTTTCCGTACGATGCTGTTCAGGGTTTCGTCACTGGCGGTAAGCGCATGTTCGATGGTGGCTACACCATAGTACGTGTTGTCTTTCACGGCTGTAATATCAATGATGTGATAGCCGAATTCTGTTTCCACCAGGTCAGCAAGGAGGCCTGTCTTCTTGGCATCAAAGACAGCATTGTCAAAGGGTTTTACCATGGCGCCACGGGTAAACCATCCAAGGTCTCCACCGCGGGAAGCGGTGCCATCCGTACCAAACTCGCGCGCTTTGGCTGCAAAGTCAGCCCCGCCACGAATGTCGTTCAGGATTTTGCGTGCCTTGTCTTTGGCTGCCTTCTTGGCCTCGGGGGTGCTATCATCCCACTTAATCAAAATGTGACTAGCCTTGGCATTGTACACCGTATCCCTGCCGATGCGAGAGATTTTGTAGAGGTAGTACTTGCCGCCGTCAAGAACAGGACCGATCACCTGGCCGGGGGTCAGGGTAGAGCGCTGATCATTTAGGATAGCGGGCAGATTAGCGATGGTGTATCTTGAAAAGGGTGTAAGTCCATCCGAGTTGACAGAGGCAAAAATGGAATCCTCTGTAGACGATTTAAACTGGGTAAGCAGCCGGTCAAGTTCTTCCTTAGTGGCCAGGGTATCGGCGGCAGAAGGTGCTACCGGGAAGGTCACATAACTGATGCTTCGGGTGTTTTCAACTTTGTACTTCTCTTTGTTCTTGTTGTAGTATTCGCGCAGGTCTGCATCAGATACTTTAACCGTGGAGTCGCTAACGGCAAAAAACGGAACGTACAGGTACTTCACTTCTGCCACGTCATTCTGGTCGTGGTAATCCTGTTCAGCTTCCGCTTCGGTAACGTACGCTGTTTTTACAATGAGGTTTTCATATTTGATGCGCTCGCGGGCTGCTTTCAGGTTGTCTTTGAACATATCCCAGCGCAACCGACCATTATCCGTTGCTGGAAGACGCTCTACCTGTTCGATATATTGGAACAATCTGGGGCGGTCAAACTGACCGGCAGAGTCGAGGAAAGCAGAGCGAACACCTTCGTCCATGTTCTTGCCCTGAATCATGTCCCACACTTCATCAAAGC
>DAOMGC010000098.1:0-11015 GCA_035430125.1 Cyclobacteriaceae bacterium
CATGATTTCATAGGCCGGGAAGTAGGTTATGTCAGTTCCTGCCGAACTCATCCGATGACAGGCCAGACGCAAAACACTCTTGCTTACACTGTTAAGTTCGAGCGTATCGCTAAGGTGCCGGACCGGACTTACCGTGAGGATAAACTGTCGAACGCCCAACTTTCGAAGTATTGGATAAAGATTTTTAAAGTCAGTTTCAATTTCCTCCACCGATAGCAGGCGTTGTCGAAATTGTCGGCCTGGTAACTTATGACAATTGGCCACAACTTCCCCGGTCGATGCTAATTCAAATACTTTCGCCGTACCATAGGTGATGACTATAGTCTTGCATCCGCGCAGCATAGTGTATGCTGAATGAGTTGTTTTACGGATGCTTTCAATTACGACTTCATCTGATAAATTGTTGAACCGGCTGTGGTAATCAGGATGAGCCCACAGGGTTCCGTTTTGAATCAGTTCCTCCTTGCCTGGCACCACATCATGGGCAGATCGTTGCAATTGCCGATGGATGGATATGGGATTGTATACTGTGCCAAAAGGATTGACCAATGCCCGGAATTTGTTACTTACCAGCGCATTTCCGATGGTATCCGAAAAACATGATCCGATGGTCAGCACACCGGACTGATGGTCAATGGGATCAAATGAGGAAGTAACAGTTAGCTCTGTTCGGAAACCAGCCATTCAGCAAAGGTAAGGTTCATACGTACCCGTGCAATGTCAGCTTTCGCTATTCTGCAGGAACCTATCCACGCGTTCGGTCCAGTCATTTACCCGAAGCAAGGTTCTTAACTCCTGGTTTGGGAGGGAAGTGATCGTGTGAAACGATTGAGGTATCCCGAGAAGTCGATCCAAATGATTTTGTCCGGTTGGATTGGCGACCGTAGGATAGGGGGATTCGTTGATTTGCTTTTCATACGTCGCAAAAAGATAACGGAGCAGTAGAAGTCCGGTTTCCACAGGCTTAAATGCGGCAAAGTCACTGACGGTGAAGTAAAGTCCTTGGCAAGTTTGGTCTTTAAAGTTGCCCCACACGGGCTGAAACAGAAAGGGTACAGCTTCCAGACCGGGTATCCGCATTTTTTGAAAATCGGAATGCCATTGGTTTGCATCGATCCACGGGGCTCCAAGAACACGAAATGGAAAGGTGGTGCCTCTTCCATTGCTGATACCAATTCCCTCGAATAACCCGGTACAAGGATAAATCTCAATGACTTCAGGATGATTGATGGCTGGCGAGGGGGGTAGAAAAACTCCTGCATCGTGATCTGTTATCACCACTTCCAGGTCTACGGCAATCTTTCGTTCGTGACAAAACCAGCGCGCCAACTGCCCACAAGTGAAGCTGAATGTCAGTGGCATCGTCCACCTTCCCAGGAAGGATGAGCATTTGGCTTCCTGGAGTAAAGGACCTTCAGACTGGGAGGCGGTGCGTCGGCTCTGGTTAGGGCGATCCAGCAGTATCACCTTGCGACCTGACAGTGCGCAAGATTCCAGCATATGGGTGATGGTCCACCAATAGGTATAGAACCGACACCCGATGTTGGGCAAATCGACTATAACTGCGTCAAGGTCATCTATGTCATCGAGGGCAGGAGTCAATTGATTGCCGTATAGACTTACTACGGGAAGGCCGGTAATGACATCTACGTGGTGGGACTGATGTTTGCCATCTTCTCCCTGTGAAGCCACACCATGTTCCGGTGAGAATATCCGGATGATCCGGAATCCGCTTTGAAGCAACGCCATGGCGAGCGGCAATTTTGCCGAGGTAAGTGTCGCATGGTTGGTGAGCAAGCCCAACCGAAGGCGTTTGTACGAGGGATTTAGCAGGAACCTATCAGCGCCAAGCATCTTAAATAACCTGAATTCCTTTCTTACGGAAAGGATCCAATAACGGACTTTGAGGATCTAATTCCGTGACCAAAGTATGAATGCCGTTTATATCACAGATCTTGTATTGCTGCTTGGAGTTCAACTTGGCTGAAAGGGTAAGGGAGATGACCCGCTCTGAAGATCGCACCATGGCACGTTTGAGTTGCACCACATCATAGTCAAATTCAGAAAGGCCGTGCTCTGGGTCCAGGTGACCTGTGCCCAAAAAGCAGAGGTCCGCATGAATCAGATGTAGCGTATTTAACGCTTCAGCCCCCAAAGCAATTTGGGCTTCGCGAGAAACTTTTCCTCCGATCAGAATGGTCTCAATATTCTTATGATGCGCTAATTGCATGGCCACATGCAAACTTGGCGTAAAGAAGGTGAGGTGCATTTCCTTCGGGATAAGATTGACAAACTCCAGGTTGGTGGTACCCCCGGTGATGAGAATGACCTGCCTGTTGCGCAATAACTGAATCGCTTTCTGGGCAATAATTGCTTTGTTAGCGTGGTCGTAAATCTCTTCCTGATGAAAGCTGAATGGGTTAAATGATTTGGCCACGGCACCCCCGTGTACCTTTTTTAATTTTCCAGCCTGATCCAATTCCTTAAGGTCTCTGCGAACCGTGTCCTCCGAAACCTTGAGTTGACGGGCAATATCCACCAATTGGACCCGATTTCGAATCCTTACCTCATTTAGGATGTGTTCGTGCCTGATTTCCTTGAGCATGGCCTCTGCAACATTAAGTAAAATTTGCAATGAATTGCGGAATTTCTTTGACACAAACCGCAAATTCTTGCAGAATTGCTATTGAATATGCATGATATTTCAGTATTTAGGATCACGTTGTGACCTCGTACCAAACAAAACCCAGTCCCTCTATGAAAGAAAACCCTTACTACAACAAACGATTGCGACACTGGACAGTCAGCCTCATGGTTGTCCTCTTGAGTGCCTGCATTGTCCCGGCATTTGCGCAGGGACCCACCGAACACATCGTAAAAGGAAAGGTTGTTGACGAAACTTCTTCCCCTTTGCCCGGTGCTTCTGTAGTGCTGGCAGGAACAACCACCGGCACCATTACAGATGGGGATGGCAACTATACACTTATTCTTCCAAATGTTTCCGGTCAAAGTGTTGCCATCGAGATCAGTTTTGTAGGCTATCGCAAGTCTGTCAATAGCCTGATCGCTGTGGCCGGTCAGTCCACTACCATTGATGTAAAGATGGAGCAAGATCAAGGTACCCTTGATGAAATTGTAGTAACGGGTTCTACGCTTCGATCTGCGAAACGAGAGTTGGGTAACACCATTAACACCGTTAACTCAGATGCCCTTGTTCGTTCAGGATCCAACAACCTGTTTAGCGCGTTGCAAGGCAAGGTTCCGGGTGCTCAAATCACACAAAACTCCGGTGATCCTGCTGGTGGAATGACGATACGCCTGCGCGGGGTGAAGTCGCTGCAGGGCAATTCTGATCCTTTATATGTTATTGACGGAGTTGTTTCCAGTAATTCCACTGTAAACGTATCGCAAACGGCCCTGGTTGGTCAGGTGGGCAATGAAAGCCTGGGGAATAACCGAATGGTGGATATCAACCCGTCCGACATTGAGACCATGACGGTTCTGAATGGAGCCGCTGCCGCCGCTCAGTACGGTTCACGTGCTGCCAATGGCGTAGTGCTCATTACTACCAAACGAGGTAAATCAGGCGCGCCACGCCTGACCTTTTCTACCAGCGTAACAATGAATGAGCTCAGGAAGAAGGTACCTATTACTACCTATGGCAAACAATATGGATTCGCAGCCTTGCGCCTCCATACCATTGGAGGTATTTCTCCGGCACAGTTCAACAGCATTGCTAATCCTACAGGAACCTCCAGCGACTACATTCCACAACCGGGTGAGACCTTCGTCCCGATTACACGTGACGGCGCATTGACGTATTTGCGATCCAACCTTGTAGATGTTACCCGCTATGACTATCAGGATCAGATCTTCCGGAAAGGATATGGCACGGACAATAACATTTCATTAAGTGGAGGAAATGACAAAACCCAGTACTTTACTTCCTTTGCTTACACCAAGAACGAGGGGATTATTAAGGGCACTGATTTTACCCGTTACAATTTCCGTGTTCGCGTAGATCAACGCTTGGCCAGCTGGGCCAAACTTAGTGCTGGTATCTCGTACTCCAATTCGTTCTCAGACGAAAAGGCCAATGGTAACGTGTTCTATAGCCCTATCAACTCCGTCAACATCACCAACAATATATATGATATCACCCAACGTGATGCGGCTGGTAAGCTGCTGGCGGTGGAACCCACCCGCGTGAACCCGCTATCCACCATCGAGGATATGAACTTTACGCAGCGCGTCAATCGGACTGTTAATGACCTACAACTCAACCTGACTCCTTTCAAAGGATTTGGTATAGATTGGGTTATGGGCGTGGATACCTACAGCCAGGTGGGACAGAGCCTTATTAAGCCTTACCCGTATCAGGCCAGTGCCGGACTTCCCCCTGAGCGCTATCCCAATGGTTATGCGGCCAACGCAAGCAATACAGTGATGTTGTTCAACAGTGACCTCAGTATGTCGTATGAGCGCCAATTGACCGAGGATTTGAAGTTGAACGCCATTGTTGGCACCAACTACCAATTCCAGCGCAGTGAGTTCCAGCAAGCTCAGGGGCAGACCTTAGCGCCTTTTATTACGACCATCAGCGGTGCCTCAAGCACGACGGTTACGGCGAACTATGGTCTGGATCAGTTTAGCCTGAATGGATATTTTGCCCAGGCTACTTTTGGCTACAAGAATCTTGCATTTATAACAGGGGCCATTCGTCGGGATAAGTCGTCCAAGTTTTCTCCCAGCCAGGCCAACCAGAACTATCCCAAGTTGAGTGCAAGCTTTGTTCCTTCAGATATGGAGTTCTGGAAAAATAATGTGGGTGACAAGGTTATCAGTTCATTGAAATTGAGGACTTCATGGGGCCAGGCAGGTAACCTTACTGGTCTGGGTTCTTATGATCGCTTCTGGCAATTCAGCCCGGTAGCGTTCCTGGGACGAAACACCATTGTTCCCAGTTCTCAATTGGCTAACCAAAACGTAAAACCAGAACGCATGACTGAGTTTGAATACGGGTTGGATATAGCCTTTATGAACAACCGGATCAACCTGGGTGCCACCGTCTACAATCAGCAGATTGAGGACCTCGTGGTGAACCGCACACTGGCTTCCTCAGAAGGGGGTACCAGCATTGTAAACAACGTAGGGACCATGGAGAATAAGGGTATTGAAATTGCCCTGAATATCAATCCAGTTCGTACCCGTGATTTCAATTGGGATGTTTCCTTCATCTACAGCCGTAACAGAAACAAAGTGCTTAAGCTGGGCAGCCCGACCATCGCTATCGCTACCAACTCGGGTGCACCAGTGTACCTCATTGAGGGTGCACCTGCCAGTGTGTTTTACGGCACCGCCATCGCCCGGGATGCCAGCGGCAACCCAATCATGACGTCAGCTGGCGGGCTACAGAGTGAGAAAGGGACTCAGAATTCTTCGGTAACCCCACTGGACTATACGCCACAACGTGATGCTAATGGTCAGCCAACCGGTGCCAACATCCGCAAGATTATTGGCAACCCCAATCCGAACTTTACCGGATCATTCGTGAACACGTTCAGCTACAAAAACCTGTCTTTCAATTTCCTCGTTGACTTCGTTCAGGGTGTCAGCGTTTTCAATGCAGACAAACGTACCCGTCAGGGCGTTGGTATTGGAGACTATATCGAAAAGGAGATGAAGGGTCAATTGCCGCGCGGCTATGTATATGCGTTTTACAATACGGAAGAATGGCGCGTGGATGATGGTTCATTTGTAAAACTTCGTGAAATCGGAGTTTCCTATGAATTCAAGAACCCGATCAAGGGCATCAACAGTGTTAACCTGGGCTTTACGGGTCGCAACCTGATTTCCTGGGATAATTACAATGGCTTTGATCCAGAGCCCAACTCAGGGGGTAACAGCGACATTGTACGGGGCGTAGACTTTGGCAACGTACCCATTCCCCGTTCGTACAGAGTTCAATTGACCGCCAAATTCTAATCTTGACGCACAATGAAATACACGAATATGAAATCGATATCCCGGCTGACTTCGGTAATAATCATGCTGTTTCTTGTCTCCTGTGACAAGGAATACATCAACCCCAGTTCAGCCTCCAGCAACCAGGTATTGACTGACGTCAACGGCCTGATCAGCGTGGCTAATGGTCTTCAGTACAAATATTCCGTTGGCCAGGCTTCACCAGAATATACGGTGATTTCAGCTTCCGGGCTGCTTGCCAAGGAATTGACCGTGCTTAACGCAGGTAACCTTAACGAACTCTTGTTGCAACAGGGAGGTGCCACAGTTATTGGTAACAATGGTATCGTTACCAATCTCTGGAACCAGAGTAACCTGATAAAATCCAATGCTAAATTAATCTTGGACAATTTGAATCTGGTGTCTGATCAGGGTACCAAAGGTGCATTGCAAGCTCACGCTGCTATTTACAAAGCCTTGGCATTGGGTAATCTGGCAATGTTCTGGCAACAGGCTCCGTTGTCGGTGGAAAAGAACGCTACCTTTACTGATCGAATCTCGATACTGAAGGAAGCAATCTCGACACTGGAAGCTGCCAATACAGAATTGGCCAAGGCGTCAATCTCATCGCTCTTTACGTCCAGGATTGCACCCGGCATTGATTATGCCAATACAATCAATGCACTAATTGCCCGATATGCGCTTATGACCGGCGACTACGATAAGGCTTTGACGGCAGCCAATGCTGTCAATCTTGCTGTTTCGGTGAAGTCAGTGATGAACCACGATGATGCATCCCAAAATGCCATGTTCTTTTCCAGCTTCGGTGCCCGCAACAACACCGAGCCGGTGGATGCAAACTTCAGTCTGCCTGTGGCTCTTCAGACGCTCCCGGCCGATAAGCGAATCGCATTTTTTATTAACTCCACGGCCGGTAAGAATAAAGGAAATGCCAGTTTCTTCGTAGCCAATACAACTGCGGTACCCATTTATCGCCCGGGGGAGGTGACCCTCATCAAGGCCGAAGCCTATGTGCGTCGTACCAGCCAGGATCTCAATGCGGCAGTAACCGAATTGAACAAGATTATTACAAAAGCGCCATCATCGGATGCACTTGGCATCGGAGCCGGCCTGACGGCTTATGCAGGTCCTGTGACAGCGCCGGCTATTCTCGATGAGATCTACAAACAACGGTGTATTGAGCTTTATCTTAGTGGATTGCGTCTTGAGGACAGCCGCCGCTTTGCACGACCAGCGGCAGAACGAGGAAGGGACTTCCTTCCTTATCCGTTCTCGGAACGCGACAACAACCCGAATACTCCGGCAGATCCAGCGAATTAAGTTTGGTTTACTATAACGTGTTAACAATAAACCTCCTTTTCATCGGGGAGGTTTATTTTTACTTTTGATTCATGAACAGGAATCTGTCGAAGTTGGTGCGGATCGCGGGCAAGAAGACCCGCATTATCATTGGGCTCATGTCCGGCACTTCGATGGATGGACTTGATATTGCGCTGTGTGCGGTTACAGGTACAGGTCTTCGAACAAAAGTGAAGTTGTTGCGGTTTGAAACCATACCCTATGCTCCTGAGACCAAGGCCAGGATCGCGGAAGTCTTTGCCAAACGCCAGGTGGATTTCGAGCGCCTGTGCCTGTTACATCCCTGGATAAGCAGGTTGCATGCTGAAGGTATTTTGCATTGCCTCCGTAAGTGGAAGGTTTCCGCCTCGCGGGTAGATCTGATTGCCTCACACGGACAGACCGTATTTCATTCCCCTGCGTTCCTGCACCCCAAAGACAGCAGCAACGCCACTTTTCAGGCCGGTGATGGCGATCATCTGGCGGTACACACGGGCATTGTTACCGTTAGTGACTTCAGACAAAAGCATATCGCCAAAGGGGGGGAGGGTGCTCCGCTGGCTGTCTACGGTGACTATCTTTTGCTTTCTCATTCCAGGGAAAATAGAATATTGCTAAACATAGGCGGGATCGGAAATTTCACGTTTCTGCCTGCTGGCAGGAATGCTGGAAAAGTCTTTGTGACCGATACCGGACCCGGGAATACGTTGTTGGACCAATTCGTAAGGCAACACGTACCTGGTCAGTACTTTGATCAGGATTCTTCCATTGCGCGCAAGGGGGTTATCCACGGCGGGTTGCTGCAGGCCTTAAAGTCACATGCCTTTTTTCAATTGCCTTTTCCAAAGACGACGGGACCTGAACTTTTCAATCTGGACTATGTTCAGCAAGCACAGGAAGCCTCTGGAACCAGAAACTTGGCCCTGTCCGATGTGATGGCAACGCTAACCCGGTTTAGTGCAGAGACCATGGCTGATGCCATTCGGGTGGCTGCGGGCAATAAGAAGTTTGAAATCTATTTCAGCGGTGGCGGGCGGCATAATCCACTGATGGTGGAGCAGATTCAAAGGCTGCTTGCGTTGCAACATGTTCGTTCGACGGATGAGTTGGGAATACCGGGGGACGCCAAAGAGGCCGTCTTGTTTGCGATTCTGGCCAATGAAACCATTGCAGGCCGCTTAATTTCATTTGGCTCGCGTTCACGCATTCCTTCCCTGACGATGGGCAAAATTTCATTTCCCGATTGAGAACTTTCTAGCCTGAGTTAAACAAACGCACATGTCGCCAACGCTGCTCTTCTCTGTTATAATCGGGTACTTTGTACTCCTCATGGCCGTGGCGTGGGCCACAAGCAAGGGAGCGAACAACGAGTCGTTCTTTATTGGCAACCGGAATTCATCCTGGATGCTGGTGGCATTCGGGATGATTGGCACTACACTGAGTGGCGTCACCTTTGTTTCAGTGCCGGGCGCTGTCGGGCAACAAGGATTTATCTATGCGCAAATTATCCTGGGTAACTTCATTGGATTTATTCTTATCGCTTATCTGCTGCTGCCCTTGTATTACAAACTGAATCTGACCTCTATCTATACCTATCTGCAGGTTCGATTGGGATTCATCTCTTATAAGACAGGTGCTTCTTTCTTTATATTATCCCGGACCCTGGGGGCCACCGCCCGATTGTTCCTGGTAGTTAGAATCCTTCATGATGGTATCCTCCAAAATTTCGGATTGCCCTTTTGGGTAACTACCCTGATTATTCTTGGCATGATTCTGATTTATACCTTTGAAGGCGGGGTGAAGACCATCGTATGGACGGATACACTGCAGACATCGTTTATTGTCGGCGGACTGCTCATCACTATTGGTTATCTCCTCAATTCGCTTGACCTGAACCTTTTCTCGGGTTTTCAGGCATTGAATGAAAAAGGGTATACCCGTTTGTTCGACTACGACGTCTCAAGCAACACTTTTGTGATCAAACAAATTCTGGCTGGAACCCTCATCATGATTACGATGGTAGGCATGGATCAGGAAATGATGCAGAAGAACATCAGCGTGAAAACCCTGGCTGACTCCAGAAAGAATATGCTTACTTTCTCTGTTATTTTTGTCTTGGGCAATATGCTCTCGCTCTTTTTGGGCGGACTGCTGTATCTCTATGCTGGAAAAGAAGGAATCACCGCCGTGGGAGATCACTTGTTCCCGGCCGTAGCGCTCAATTACCTGCCACCAGCACTCGCCATTGTTTTCATCATCGCACTGATTTCAGCTCTTTTTCCCAGTGCCGACGGAGCCATCACGGCACTGACTTCATCCACCTGTATCGATATCATAGGAATCAACCGCCGCAGTGACTGGGATGAAGCAAAACGCTTGCGGGTGCGCAAACAGGTACATTTGTTCTTTGCTCTGCTTTTCTTCGTATTCGTCATGTTCTTTCGGTGGAAAGATGATCCAAGTATGATCACGGTGATCCTTAAGGCTGCAGGCTATACATACGGCCCGTTGCTCGGGTTGTTTGCCTTCGGGATGATTACGCGTCGTTCGGTCAGGGATCAATGGGTGATCTACGTCACCGTGACGGCTCCCTTGTTGTGCTTGTTGCTGGATTATTATCAGGAAAGAATTTTTGATACGTACCGCATTGGACTGGAGTTGGTGTTTTTTAATGGCCTGGCTACGTTTATAGGTTTATGGTTTATCTCTTCACCATCGGAAAATGCACCCCAACCTATTGTGTCTCATGAATAAGAATTTTGAGAACATTACCGAACAGCCCTCGAGGCATCATGCTCTGGAAAAGATGCCTGTACGTGAAATCCTCGTACAAATTAATGATGAAGATAGTACGGTACCGGCCGCAGTTCGGAAGGCCATTCCACAGATTGAGGCATTGGTTCAGGCTATCACCGATAAAATGCTTATGGGTGGGCGCTTGTTCTACATTGGAGCCGGCACCAGTGGCCGTTTGGGTGTTGTTGATGCCAGTGAATGCCCTCCCACGTACGGAATCCCTTATGGTATCGTCAATGGGATCATTGCAGGCGGGGAAAAGGCTATCACCCGGGCTGTGGAATTCGCAGAGGACGATCAGGACCGGGGATGGAAAGACCTGGAGGCCCATAAGGTCAATGAACACGATGCGGTAATCGGGATTGCTGCCAGCGGAAAGACCCCGTATGTGCTAGGAGCCCTGGTGTCGTGCCGCCAACACGGAATCGTAACGGGCAGTATCAGTTGTAACCCGAACTCTCCAATCAGTGCTGCCGCTGATTTTCCGGTAGAAGTTGTAGTCGGTCCTGAGTTTGTCACCGGGAGCACACGAATGAAAAGCGGTACGGCACAAAAACTTGTTTTGAATATGATTTCTACGGCGGTCATGATTCAGCTCGGAAGGGTGGAAGACAATAAAATGGTTAATATGCAACTGTCGAACGAAAAACTCGTGGACAGGGGCATCAGAATGGTTATGGAAAGAATGCGAGAGAAAGACTATGCCAAAGCCAAGGAAATTCTATTGAAGTACGGCTCCGTTAAAAAGGCCGTTGAGCACATCAGGTAACTATTATATAAGACCTTATAGAATACTATATGATCATGTCCACCACCAGTGAAAAGATACCCACCCGGATCTTTCAGAATTCAGAAGAGGCGTCAGTCTTTGTAGCCAGGGAGATTGCTACCCTGAT
>DAOMGC010000099.1:0-10913 GCA_035430125.1 Cyclobacteriaceae bacterium
TAATATCCTTGAGGGTAAAGTCGCTGGAGTCCGGGAAAAACATGAGGTCACCTGCTCCCAGGCCCATCCCGCTTCGGTGGGTAAGCAGGTCGCGGATGGTAAACTCCTCAGTGACGTAAGGGTTGTAGAGTTTAAATTCAGGGATGTAGTCCCGGACCTTATCATCCCATTTTATTTTTCCTTCGTCCACCAGGATGCCGAGCGTGGCAGCGCAGAATGCCTTGCTGTTGGAGGCAATACCAAAGAGGGTATTCTCGTCCACCGGCTGCATGGTGTTGAGGCTTCTGACACCGTAACCTTTTGAGTGAATAACCTTGCCGTCTTTGACAACAGCCACGGCAATGCCTGGCACGTTGAATGCCTTCATGGATCGTACAGCTAGTTCATCGATGGCTTTGGAGGTAAGGGGTTGGGCGGTGGCTGAGAAGCAGAAAGCAGCCAGTACCAGGGCTAGGTAATTTTTCATGGGATAGCGTAATATGAATGAGCCATCCAATTTATCAAAAATGGCGGATACAGGCTTTATTCTGATGCTGTACGGTTGATTTGATTCTAAGGCACATGGGTATCGCCATCATCTGCTCGCTTCTTCACGGAGCGATACACCAGCCAGCCGAAGCCGACCAGAATGATGAATGGCAAATATTGCCCTATGGTATAGCCGATTTGGTATTGGCGGTCATGCGCTACCGAATCCTGCGCATTCAGGACAACGGAAAGGGCCAATAGACAAACAACAAGGATGCTCTTTTTCATAACTTGGGGTGACACAAAAATAAACGCTTCCCATGATCATTCGCATCGTCCGCATGCATTTTACCGATGCATCACTCTCCCGGTTTCTGGAAATCTTCGACAACCACAAACTGGCGATACGCAATTTTCCGGGATGCACGCACCTGCAATTGATGAAAGATCCTGCCGATCCGCTTTGCCTCACCACCCTTAGTCATTGGAACCTCGCGGCTGATCTTGAGCGCTATCGCGCCTCCGAACTCTTTGAAGGTGTCTGGCGTCAGGTGAAGCCTTTGTTTGGCGCACGTACCCAGGCATTCTCCCTGGAATCATTTATCAGCGTGCCTTAGCGGTACGATGTTTCATTCCAGCGCAATTCATTTTTCAATTGCGTCAGTGTAGTGCCGGCGCCAATGCGAATCATTTCGATACCCGCCATCTCTGCAAAATCTTCGAGGTACTCAGTGGTCAGGTTCTGACTATACACAGTATGATGCGCGCCACCGGCCAGTATCCATCCGGCACAAGCGGTCTTCATATCGGGCAGGGGTTTCCACAGCACACGTGCTACCGGAAGTTTGGGCAGCGGCTGCTCCGGAGCAATGGCACTTACCTCATTCACCAGCAAGCGGAAACGATTTCCCATATCGATCATGGATGCATTCAGGGCATTGCCCGGCGCCGTATTGAACACCAAACGAACGGGGTCCGCTTTCCCGCCAATACCCAGCGGATGGATCTCACAAGTGGGCTTTCCCTCCGCAATGGACGGACATATCTCCAGCATATGCGCACCCAACACCTGGTTGTTGTTGGCGGCAAAGTGATATGTATAATCTTCCATAAATGAGTTTCCCCCTGGCAAGCCTGTGGCCATTACCTTCATCGCGCGTACCAACGCCGCAGTCTTCCAGTCTCCTTCGGCACCAAAGCCATAGCCATCCGCCATCAGTCGCTGCACCGCGATGCCCGGTAGCTGCACCAGTCCATGTAAGTCTTCAAATGTATCTGTGAATCCTTTGAAGTTTCCATCGACGAGAAACATCCGCAAACCGATTTCGATGCGGGCCGCCTCACGCAGCGAACTGCGGTGGGCACCATCCTTCTTCAACGAAGACGCCAACGCGTAAATGTCCTCGTATACCTTAACCAATTCATCAATCTCTGTATCAGAAACCTGCCGAACAAAAGTTACCAGGTCGCCCATGCCATATCCATTGACGCTATAGCCAAACTTAATCTGCGCCTCCACCTTATCACCTTCGGTTACTGCTACCTGGCGCATGTTGTCGCCAAACCGGCAGAACTTCGCATGTTGCCAGTCGTGCCAGCCGAGGGCCGCACGCGACCACACGTTAATCCGTGCGATAACCTCCGGGTCCTGCCAATGACCGACCACCACCTTGCGGGTAAGCCGCATCCTGCTCATGATGAATCCAAACTCACGATCACCGTGTGCTGACTGGTTCAGGTTCATGAAATCCATGTCAATGGCGCTCCAGGGGATATCGCGATTAAACTGGGTATGCAGGTGCAGCATCGGCTTGCTCAAAATCTTCAAACCGCCGATCCACATTTTGGCTGGTGAAAAGGTGTGCATCCAGGCGATGACACCGATACAAGAAGCAGCGGCACTGGCATCACTGCATACTGCTGCGATCTCATCCGGGGTCTTCACCACTGGTTTGAACACTATTCGAACTGGAATGCCTGAGACATTGAGTCCATTAACAATAACTTGAGAATGGTCGGCTACTTGCTTAAGTGTTTCTTCCCCGTAGAGGTGTTGTGAGCCAGTGAGAAACCAGAGTTCGGGAGTTGGAGACATAATTGAGAATTTGAAGATTTGAGGATTTGAAGATTGGTCGCTGGTTGAATTCAGGAATAGGTGGGTCTCAAGAAGAGACGGTTTATGTCGATAAATCAGGTTGTCTGGCCATAGTAGGAATCGGGGCCGTGCTTGCGTTGATGGTGTTTCTGAATCAGGGAGTTTTTTAAACGCGGTGCGGAAGGGTTGATTTGTAATGTGAGGTGTGCCATCCGAGCCAATTCCTCGAGTACAGCTGCATGGTACAAGGCTTTTGCTGCCGTCTTGCCCCAGGCAAAAGGTGCATGATTGCCAACGAGCATCATCTCCACTTCGGTGGGATCCAGATTTCTGGATTTGAAACAGTCGATAATCTGATGACCGGTTTCCAACTCATAGTTTCCGGATATCCGTGCGTCATCCATCGGAGGAGCGCAGGGCACATCGACGGTCAGGTGGTCAGCGTGGGTTGTTCCAAAAATGGGAATGTCCTTGCCGGCCTGGGCCCAGGCTGTGGCATAGGTTGAATGGGTATGGACAATGGCGCCTTGGGAGGACCAGTGCTTATACAACGCCGCGTGGGTCAACGTATCAGATGAGGGTCGCAGGGCGCCCCACTGGACTATACCATCGTAGTCAACGATCACCATCTTATCGGGGGTGAGTTGATCATACGGAACGCCACTAGGCTTGATGGCGAAAACAGACGCAGCACGGTCAACCACGCTCACATTGCCGAACGTAAACATCACCAGCCCAAGTTTTGGGAGTTGCAGGTTGGCCTCACAGGCTTCCTCTCGCAGGGTCTTGTAATTCATAACTATAGAGCGCTCGTGTTTGTAGAAATAAATTTTCCAAATTGCTGATAACGTTCATAACGTTTGGCGTAGACACCTGTAACTGCAGCATCTGGCTTGTACTCAGCATCAAATCCCTGTCCCATCGCCGCCATCGCCTCCTCCACCCGTGGATACAAACCGGCGGCTGTGGCGGCAAACATGGCAGCACCGGCGGCACAAGTCTGCTCCGACCGATGGATGCGAATGGGCATGTTCATGACATTGGCCATTACCTGCATGATATACGGTGACTTGCGCGCCACACCACCCAGTCCGATCAACGCTTTGACAGGAACGCCCTGCTCATTGAACCGATCAACGATGGCTTTGGCACCAAAGCAGGTGCCTTCCACCAATGATTTAAAGATGGCCGGTGCATTGGTTGCCAGGTTCAAAGAGGTTATACCTGCTTTTAGCGTCTGGTCCGCATCGGGTGTGCGACGACCATTGAGCCAATCAACTGATAGTTCGTCATGCACTGTTATGGGCAGCGACTGTGCCTGTCTGCTCAGTTCAGGAATCAGTTTATCCGACCATTCAGTACGCAGCCGGTCGCGTTGGGCAGCATCCAACCAGGTGCTTTGCTCAAGCAACGTTTCCATGGGCCATTGCAATAACTTTTGAAACCAGGCATAGGTATCTCCAAAAGCAGATTGTCCCGCTTCCAGTCCCATCATACCCGGAATGATTGATCCATCTACCTGACCACAAATGCCATGGACCAGCGTGTCTTTTATTTCAGCAATCGGCGCAACGAGCATATCGCAGGTCGATGTGCCCATGACTTTGCTGAGGTGATACGGTTCGATTTGTCCGCCAACCGCCCCCATGTGTGCATCGAATGCACCAACACCAACAATCACTTCCGAAGATAGTCCGAGGCGCTCTGCCCAGGCTTGGCTTAACTTACCTGCAAGCTGATCGGATGTAAATGTATCCGTAAATAAGCGTTTAGTGAATCCCTTCAACAGTGGATCGAGCGAACTGAAAAATTCATCCGGTGGCAATCCCCCGAACTCTTTTGCCCAGAGCGCCTTATGACCGGCTGAACACACACCCCGACGCAACTGATGCACATCTGTTCCACCGGTAAGAAGAAATGGAATCCAGTCGCAGTGCTCGACCCACGAGTAGCAGGCTTGGCGCACAGACTCATCTGCTCTTAATGTGTGGAGCAATTTGGCCCAGAACCATTCCGAGGAATAAATACCTCCAACAAATTGGAGGTAGTTTGTCTTGAACCTCGTTGCATGGCTGTTGATCTCAGCGGCTTCTTTAACGGCAGTGTGGTCCTTCCACAAAACGAACATGGCGTGGGGATTTTTCTCAAAGCCCGGTAACAAGCTAAGCGGAGTCCCCGTTCTATCTACGGCAACCGGGGAAGAGCCCGTTGTATCTACGGAGATGGCATGGATATTTTGTTGTACCGTGACACCTGCTTGCTTCAGCGCTGACCGTATAGACTGTTCAAGACCTTCGACATAGTCAGCAGGATGTTGCCGGAATTGTGCATGAACCGGGTCGCAATACAATCCTTGGCTCCAACGGGGATATCGCACGACGGCACTTGCCACTTCGTTGCCATTAGCAGTGTCCACGATGAGTGCCCGCACCGAATCGGTACCGAAGTCGACGCCAATCACGTAATTCAGTTTCATATCAGCTTAGGCAGGATTAATATTTAAAAACGTTTGATACCGGTATTTGCGTTTGTTCAGGCGGTGGTAGTAAGCCCCCTTCTTTGAATTACTCTTCTCTTTATCGTCGGTGCGCACCAACAATCCACTGGATAACACCTTGCGACTAAAATTGCGCTTGTCAAATTCCTTTTCGTAAACACTTTCATATAACTGCTGCACCACGGGCAACGTGAATCGTTCCGGTAATAATTCAAACAACACAGGTTGCACAGCTGCCTTTTTGCGCAAAGTTGCCTTCGCTGTTTCTACCATGGCTTCGTGATCGAAGATGAGGCTTGGAATTTTCTTGAGGGGAAACCACTCGGGCTTATAATCGTCACTCAGTTGTTGCTCATACTGATGTATATCAATGAGTGCATAGAATGCTACCGAGATCGTGCGCTCCACAGGGTCGCGCTCCGGATCACCAAAAGCGCGCAGTTGCTCCATGTACACACCACTTAAACCGGTAAGCTGCTTCAGAATGCGGGCCGCAGCATCTTCAAGGCTTTCTTTCGACTGAACAAACCCACCCATGAGGCTCCACTTGCCGCGCTCCGGCTCAAAACCACGGTGAATCAATAGCAGCTTCAACTCCTTGCCATCAAAGCCGAAAATAATGCAATCGACGGCCACCAGGGCACGAAGTTGATTTGGGTAACGAGGGCCAGACATTACGAATGCAAAATGATAAATGACATATACAAAACAGCAAACTCAGATTAGCGCTTAACGATGCGGCAGCCGAATACCCTTCCTGCCGTCTTGCCAACATGGGCCTGCACACGCACAACCACCATGGTCTTGTCTTTCAACAGTTGATCCGGTATGGGATACTCCACATCAAAGAAGCGGCCGGTGGTGCCTCCATTGAGTTCCTGGGTAGCGATCTTCACATCATTCACCAACAAATCAAAGCCTCGTTTAGTATCGTCACCGATATACGAACACAAGAGGTTTGAAGCCACACCCGACTGCACCTTCATATCGAACGAGAAGAACCCGCCGCTGCGCACTTCACGTCCCATCCTGCCCAACGCATCGCTCACATAGGACTTCTCGCTGGCTTTCAGGTTGTGATCGCGTTCTGGTTGCATCTCACCAATGCGGATGATATCGATGGTACGTTGCTCAATATCATACTGTCGCTTTTTCTCTGCTTCATACGCAGCCTGACGGTTGGTCCACTCAGCCGGTGTGAAATAGTCCCAATACACATTGAAGTATTGGTCATAAGTCTTGTAGAAGGGTATCAGTTTCACATCATTGGGACGTGCAACATTATTAGTTTGAAACGCCAGGGGCTCATTGGCCACTGATTTGATCCAATCTTTCACCTGGTGGTTGTCCGTAAGTAGTACGGTCGTTCCAAAAATGGGATCGGGCATGGTACTTCCCAGCTGGCCTGCCATAACCACCGGGCCGTACAGCAGCGCGATGCGGTTGGCATTGTCGGGCATGCCTTCTGCATGCAGGTCCATGGAAAATGTCACCTGCACTTTATCATCTGCACCCCACATTCGGTTGATTACCCAATATCCCGCTTCATCCTGTTTGGCTGTACCGGGCTGATTGTTGACCGTAATGACAGCGGGTGCCGACCACTTGGGTTGACGGATACGCAGTTTCATGGTCTTTGGCGTTGCGGCCTTCACGGAAAACGAAACCTGGTTGGATTCGGGAAATCTCGTTTCCTGACGAATGGTGATGTTGTTCGAACGCCAGTTTAACTCGGAAGGAATAAACAGATTCACATAAAGACTCCCATCCTTTCCTTCGAGGTAAATAGATTCCGTGTATTTGGAATGGTTCTCCATCCCACTGCCCACACAGCACGTAAAGGTGTTGAAGGGGTCACTGAATTCCTTTTTGGTTCCCATCCGCAACGGGACAAAGTAACACATCATGCCCGTTTGGGGATTCTGTGATGCAAGAATATGGTTGTACAGCGCACGCTCGTAGTAGTCGGCATATTCGGCCGCCGGCTTCCACGAAAACAAATAGCGTGTAAGCTTAAGCATGTTGTAGGTGTTGCACGTCTCACAGGTATTGTCGCTTAACTTGTCGCTTAGTTTATCCGGCTCTCCCAAGTATTCGTAGTTGCTGTTTCCTCCGATGGCATACGTGTAGTGCTTCACAATGGTATCCCAGAAGAAGGACGCGATTACTTTATCACTATCTGCACCGGTGTGTTCGTAGCGGCGGGCACAACCAATGGCTTTGGGTACGTTGGTATTGGAGTGTTTACCCTGCAAGGCATCGACCCGGTGGGACAATTGCTCAAGGATAAACTTGTCGTGGAATTTGTACGACAAATCAAGATATGCCTTCGTACTCGTGAGTTCATACAAGTGCACCAGGATATCATTCATGCCACCATACTCGCACTTGCGCATTTGTTCCAACTGATCTTCATTCAGGTCTTTGAGGATTACTCCCGTCCAATCGGCCATTTTGGTAACTACGGTTAGCGCTTGTGCATTGTCAGTAAGCAGGTAGGCGTCCGTAAGCCCGGCCATGATCTTGTGCACGGTGTACCAGGGTGACCAGCTACCATTGAGGTCAAAGCCGGATGACTTGATGATTCCGTGCTGCAACTTCCAAAACACAGAGTCTTCTTTGGGAATAGCACCTACATAACCAGTCTTCCTCGCCTGCTGACACACGGCCAATTCAGCAACGATATAGTTGGTGCGTTCTTTAAAGCGGACATCGCCGGTGCTTGCATACATCATCGCGCAAGCGGACAAATAATGCCCCAGCGTATGACCCGAAAGTCCATCGCTTTCCCAGCCACCGTACACCTCGGCCTTTGGCTTCAGGCCTGCATTGCTGTAAAACCGGTGCAACAGGCGGTCGGGTTCTATAGTCAGCAAATACGCCGCATCGCGATCCATGGCATTCTTAAACGGACTGCCTTCGAGCAACCGCACATCAGCCAGGTTGAAGGCATAGGTTTGCACATCAACATTGGGCTTAACCTTGATTTTGGCATTGTTCTTTTCGGGAAGGTAAGATTGGGCATTAGCCGAAATTCCATACGCCAGTCCGATGAACAGTGATATTGTAGTCAGCAGTCGCATAAGAAGTTAGTTGTTGATTTTAATGTCCTTGATTTTACGAGGCAGCCACACCTGCATGGAGTTTTGACCACGGTTGCACCATGCATAGTAAGGAATGGCCGTAATGGTCTTGACTTCGGTGGTCACGGCCTGTCCATCGCCGCTGATCTGAACGGTAGGTGCCTGAAACTGAATCGTTGTCACGCCTTCCAGCAGATCCTTTTGATAGGCGGTTTTGAATGCGACTCCATCCGGAAGGATAAGATCCCATGCTTTGCCATTGTTATCTGCACCTTCTACACAGTAAACCAAAGGTCCGCGTTGTAAGGCTACGCGCTCAACATCCTGTTTCAGCTCCGGCCGGGAAACAATCCGGCGCACCTCCATCGGCAATACCAACTCAACTTTATCTCCTTTCTTCCACGTGCGGTTGATCGTAGCATAACCCTGGTTCAGGGTGAAGGCGGCAGGCTTTCCATTCACGGTCAGCGCAAAGGTTCCGGCTGACTTGTCTTCAAAGGAATAAAGCTCGCCAGGTGCCACTTCACCCCTCGCCCATCCTGGGATACGGACACTCATGGAAAACGCTACCGCTGATTTGGGATTCACGGTCACCGATACATTCCCATCCCATGGATAATTGCTTTCCATCACCACGGGCACATCCATCTTACCAAACTTTACGGTGGTGTTGCTGGCTACAAAGAGGTTGACCCAGAGGCCAGCATCTGATACTCCATAAACATAATCACCCAATGAGGCTACCAGCCTTGCGATATTGGCCGGGCAACAAGCCGTACCAAACCATTCCCTCCGGAAATGCCGGCCATTCGATGCCAACGGATTGCCATAGAAGAAATGATCCCCTGACAAGGAAAGGCCATCTCTTGCACCATTGTATAAACTACGCTCCAGTACATCAATGAACTTGCTGTCGCCGGTGAGGAGATTCATGCGTTGATTCCAAAACACCATACCTACGGAAGCACAGGTCTCGCAATAGGCCTGCTCATTGGGTAAGTCAAAGTCATTACTAAAGCCTTCATTATTGCCAGAAGAGCCTATACCCCCGGTGATGTACATATTGCGGAATACCACATCCTCCCAAACAGTGTTCATGGCTTTCATGTAGCCTGCATCACCGGTAAGGGCAGCTACATCTGCGGCGCCAGTGTACATATACATGGCCCGAACTGCATGGCCCGTTATCTCTTTTTGATCACGCACCGGCACTACATCCTGCGCATAAGCCGTATCCTTCCAATCCGTCCATGTGTAACCTTTAGCATACTTATGGCCACGTTCTTCGAGCAGCCAATGGGCCATATCAAGGTACTTCTTATTGTGTGTCACCCGATACAGTTTCACCAAAGCCAGTTCAAGTTCCTGATGACCAGTCACCCAGTGCTTGCGGCCAGGCCCAAACTGTGAATCAAAGTGGTCTGCAAACTTGATGGCCACGTCCAGCAGCTTTCGCTTTCCGGTAGCGTTGTAATAGGCGACCGCTGCTTCGAGCAAATGTCCACCATTGTAGTCTTCGTGCATACTCATGTCGGACCAACGTTCATTAAGCCGACCGAGGGTGTAGTACGTACCAATGTATCCATCCGGCAACTGCGCCGCGGCAATCTTATCAATCCACTCATCGGCTTTCGCCTCAATGGCCGGATCGGGATGAGTCTTTAATGAATACGCGATCGCCTCCAGCGCCTTGTACACATCAGAGTCATCGTAAAAGATACCTTCGTGCTTTTCGTTCTTATTGCGTGCCACTTTTTCAAAATTCCGGATGCGAGGGGTCTTTACTTCTGTCTGGTAAATACATGCCTGCAATGTGGTGGTGGCCACCTTCTCCATCGTGGGCTTCCAGAAAGCATCCGTGATGTTTACTTGAGAAAAGTTGACGGGCTCCAGTTTGCGCGTGGGTGCCTGTGCATTCACACCGATGACCGGCATGAGGAGTAATAAGATAAGTTTCCGCATGGAGATTAAATTTTAATGTTGACTTTCAGTTGGGTAAAGGAATGGGCGGGAAAGGTATATGTAAATGTATCGCCACCCACCGTGATCTCGCGGCTGGTGGGTTTTACTTTTTGTTCTTTCTCATTGTTTTCATCCTTCAAGTTTCCGGAATTCACTTCCATCACCTGCATTTTGCCTCCAAGTTTACCGTATTGATTGGTGAGGGTGGTCTCTATGGATTTGGTTTCATGCCGGTTGACGACGTTGATGATCAATTCCTGCGTCTTATCGTTGTACACCGAAGTCACATCGAGGTAAGGCACACGCTTGAGGTTATCCACATCATAGGTATCGCATTGTACATACGTCTGGAGCGACTGACCCTGACAGTTCTGTGCAAATAGTTGGAGCGGATAAAAAATCGGTTGGCGCCAAAGTTTACCGCCAGTGATCATCATGGGTGCAATAACATTCACCAACTGAGCCATGTTGGCCATCTTCACGATTTGCGCATTGCGAACAAATACATTTAGATAAAGCGCAACCACCAGCGCATCCTGCATGTTGTAGTGTTCTTCCAGTTTCTGATCGTTCCAGGCCCTATACCACACATTATATTCATCGAATGCAATGTAGATCGGCTTCTTCATCTTGTACTTACTGCGCACTTCATTAATAATGCCTTCAGTGATCCTGATCGAGTTTTCTACAGGCACGGTCGCGGCCATAAACTTGTTGTGGTTGTTATCATGATTGTTGGCATAGTGGTGGAGTGAGATATAGTCGATATACTCATGCATGGCGTTCAGCACCGTGCGGTCCCATTCAG
>DAOMGC010000100.1:0-10888 GCA_035430125.1 Cyclobacteriaceae bacterium
CCGAACAGGCAGAAGGCCTGAGTCCGGAAAAGAAGGCCATGAAGTTGGGTGCTCTCGGCGGAATAATCATGATCGTCGTAGCGGTCGTATGGTTTTTCGTTGGGCTTTACAATGACATAATTTTCTTTTATCCGCCTATCCTTCTCCTCATCGGTATCTACACGCTTGTGAAGGGACTAGCTAAAGGCAACATGACCGGAGAAAAGAAGCAATAAAGAAAACTAGCCGGCCCACCCATCGCGGTCGAGGCTTCGGTATTGGATTGCTTCGGCGAGGTGCTCAACCTGGATGTGCGGCACACCGGCCAGGTCGGCAATGGTGCGTGACACTTTCAGGATACGGTCATAGGCGCGCGCTGATAAGCCCAGTCTTTCCATAGCGGTTTTCAGGAGTTTTACACCAGATTCCTGAATGAAGCAGACATCCTTCACCATATTACTCGGCATCATGGCATTGCAATAGATCTGCTGTTGCTCGCGAAACCGTTCGGATTGAATCTTGCGGGCCCGCACTACCCGCTCACGTATCACTTCGCTGGAGTCGGAACGTCGTTGCGCGGTCATTTCATCAAAGCTCACTGGTACCACCTCCACATGCAAGTCGATGCGGTCGAGTAACGGACCCGACACCTTGCTGAGGTAGCGTTGCACCACACCAGGTCCGCATACGCATTCCTTTTCGGGATGGTTATAGTAGCCGCATGGGCACGGGTTCATGCTGGCCACCAACATAAAGTTGGCGGGGTAGTCAATAGATATCCGCGCCCTTGAAATCGTTACCCGTCGCTCTTCCATTGGCTGCCGCATGACTTCCAGCACCGTACGCTTAAACTCGGGGAGCTCATCAAGGAACAAAACACCGTTGTGGGAGAGTGATATTTCTCCCGGCTGGGGATGTCCACCTCCGCCCACGAGTGCAACATCAGAAATCGTATGATGCGGACTACGGAATGGCCTGGTCGTGAGCAAGGACCCGTTCTTCCCAATCTTGCCAGCAATGGAATGAATCTTGGTCGTCTCTAAGGCCTCGTGCAAAGTCAGCGGTGGAAGAATGGTCGGCAATCGTTTGGCAAGCATGGTCTTGCCGGCACCGGGTGGACCAATCATAATCACGTTATGACCACCTGCCGCAGCAATCTCCAGGGCACGCTTGATATTCTCCTGCCCCTGCACGTCTTTAAAGTCGGAATCGTAGTGATTGACTTTACTTTGAAAAATATCCCGCGTGTCTACCACAAGTGGTTTGATTTCCCTTTTGCCTTCAAAAAATTCCACCGCTTCTTTTAAAGTTTGCACACCAATGATATCGAGTCCATTGACAATGGCTCCTTCATGGGCATTCATGCCGGGCAACACAAAGCCTTGAAAGGTTTCCTTCCGCGATTGTATCGCTATGGGTAGCACACCTTTGATTGGACGCAGCGTTCCATCCAGTGCCAACTCACCCATGATCACATATTTCTCGAGCGCTATCGCCTCCATCTGTCCGGATGCCTGAAGGATGCAGAGCGCGATGGGGAGATCGTAGGCGGCACCTTCCTTTCTGATATCGGCCGGGGCAAGATTGACCACTACCTTATTTCGGGGCATCTGGTAGCCTGCTGTTTTGATCGCCGACTCTACGCGGTGTTCACTTTCTTTCACAGCCGTGTCGGGCATCCCGCTGATATAAAGGTGCTGGCCCTGGGTTACGTTTACCTCAACGGTAATGGTGCGTGCATCTACGCCGAATACCGCACTGCCAAATGACTGAGCTACCACAATGTTTCCTGATTGGGTTGCTAAAGTTTAAAATCGATTTGGCACTTACAAGGCGCGAATCATCCGAACCGCGAATGCATAACAAACGGGGCACTCCCCCCAGCAATTCATCATGTATTCCGGACAGCATCTTATTCTCATCAATCATTTGCAAGCGGATCAGGTGTTACTAATTTGCGCCGTGGACAAACCCATCCGAGTTCCCGGCATTGACATTGATGTGCAGATTGTTTTTGCACGTGATCACCTTGCCCTGTTACTGCCCCACATCGACAAAACGGGTATTCCGCGCAGCGTCATCGATGACATGATCAATGCATACATCGCCTCGGGAGAGGTGGTAGCTTACGAGCGGTGGATACTGGAATACGGACAGCGCGTGCTCAACCCAATGATGAACCAGAAGCTAGGTCGACCGGCGGATCATCCCACCTTCAACAACCTGCTGAAATATGCCCTGAAGGAGGAAATTGAAAAGCACCCGACGATCGTCGAGTTGAGGAAGTTCAGGAAGGCCTGATCAGGCGGCCTGCTTCTCGATCAGGAGAATCAGGATGTGGATGATTTTTATGTGAATTTCCTGAATTCGATCTGCATAACCCATGTGGGGCACACGGATTTCGATGTCAGCGAGGGGACCGATCTTGCCACCCTGGTTCCCGGTAAGCACCACTGTCTTCATGCCTTTTTCCTTGGCAGCCGTAATGGCGTTCAATACATTTTTGGAGTTGCCGCTGGTGCTGATACCGAGGAGGACATCGCCTTTATTGCCGAGTGCCTCAATATAACGGGAGAAGATAAAGTCATATCCATAGTCATTGCCCACGCAAGAGATGTGGCTGGCATCGGAGATACAAATGGCGGGCAAGGCTTTGCGCGCGTCACGGTATTTTCCAGTTAGTTCTTCTGCGAAATGCATGGCGTCGCAATGAGAGCCACCATTGCCACAGGAAATAATTTTACCGCCTGACTTAATTGAATTGGCCATCAGGGATGCTGCGGCATCAATTTTCCCGAGGTTCGTTGCATCCTGAAGGAATGCGGCCAACACGCCGGCGGCCTGGGTGAGCTCCTGCTGAATCAGCGACTGATGACTCATGATTTCTTATCTGTTTCCTTCTTGTTCTTCTCCTCCTGTTGATCAAAAAGCTTGGCTTTCAGGTAGGTGTTTTGATTTTCAAGGCGATCGCGGTGAAATGTGCTGTCGGTATGTTCGCGCCAGAACCAGATGATGTCCACGAATACCAACACCACACCAATCGCCGCTAAGTATTTGAAATAGGGAATATATTTCAGGAGTCCAAGCAAATCCAACCGGCCATCCACCATTATCGTAAACACAAATGACAGAATCTGATAGGTAGCTAAAGCCAGGTAGAGGATGATCCGTTTTCTCAGCATCGACGCGATATTAGCCCAAACTTAGGCAAAACCATTGAATCGCGACGAGGGTACACCATAAAAAGCGATGAACCGCACCTTAGGGCTTCTGGATTGTGCTAAGTTTCCAATAAAGTCCCCTGTTTTGCATGAGAGTTTCGTGGTTGCCCCGCTCGATAATTCTTCCTTCCTGTATTACGATTATCTCATCGGCATGTTGAATAGTGCTCAACCTATGGGCAATTACTACAGATGTACGGTTCTTCATTAAATTGAATAATGCTTCCTGCACAAGTTTCTCGGATTCTGAGTCCAGGGCCGAGGTTGCCTCATCCAGAATCAGGATGGGCGGGTTCTTCAATACAGCGCGTGCAATACTGATGCGCTGGCGCTGTCCGCCCGAGAGCTTCGAACCGCGTTCGCCGATCGTGGTCTGATAGCCATTTTCGGTTTGCATGATGAAATCATGGGCATTGGCAATTTTAGCAGCCTGCATCACCTGCTCTTCGTTCACGCCCGGCATGCCAAAGGCGATGTTGTTGAATATGCTATCATTGAACAGAATGGATTCCTGGGTCACCACACCCATGTGCTTGCGCAGCGAATCAATATCATAGTCCGTGAGGGCGATGTCATCTACATACACAGCCCCTTCCGTAGGGTCATAGAATCTGGGTACGAGGTCTGCGAGGGTCGACTTACCCCCTCCCGAGGGGCCGACGAGGGCCACGGTCTTCCCTTTAGGCACGGTGAGGTTGATTTCTTCCAGCACGTTCACTGTATCATAGGCAAAACTGACATTCCGGAATTCGATGGCCCGCTCAAATTGCTTCAGCACTATGGCATTGGACTTGTTTTCAATGGCCGGCTCTGTATCAATTACTGTAAAAATCCGGCGCGCACTGGCGATACCCTTTTGCAGGGACGTAATTCCGTTGGAGAAAGCTTTGGCCGGTTGGATGATACTCGCGAAAAGGGCGAGGAATACCATAAACTTGGCAGCATCCAACTCCTGGTCACCATTCAGGATGAGGCTTCCGCCGAACCACAATATCAACGCGACAATCAATACACCTAAAAACTCCGAAACGGGAGAAGCCAACTCATTCTTGTAAGCCATGCCCATATTCACTTTGCGGTAGAATCTATTCTCCACATCCATCTTCTCAAGGATGTAGTTGCGGGCATTGAATGCCTTAACCACGCGCATGCCGGTAATGGTCTCATCAAGAATATTCACAATACGTCCGAGTGATTCCTGACTTTCTTTGGCTTCCTTCTTAAGCCTGCGGATGATATCGGCCAGCACACCACCCAGCAATGGAAGCACCAAAAGGGTAAACAAAGTAAGCTTCACCGAAATGAAAAAGAGAGCTCCAAAATAAACGATAATGGTAAGGGGTTCCTTGAGCACCGCCTTGAGGGTATTCATCACGGCATTCTCCACTTCCTGCACGTCGTTGGTGAAGCGGGAGATCAGATCACCCTTGCGCTGGTCGTTAAAGTATCCGATCTGCAGGCGTGTAACGTTGGTAAAGATGTGGGTACGCATGTTCCGGACGATATCCACGCGCAGGCGTGATGCCACAATACGCTCGAGGTAGCGGAAAAACCCGCTGAGCAGTACCGCCACTGAAATCAAAAGGCAGACGAAGAGCAGGGCATCGGACTTTCCGTTTTGCACGATTATCGTTTTGAAATAATACTCAAAGACCTGGATAGGGTAATTAAGGCTTAGCGTAAATACTGGAAACTCCGGAATAGTGTTGTTGACCTTATCAAACAGAATTCTCAACATGGGAAACAGCGATGCCAGGCTGATGGCACTGAAGATGATACCCAATACCGAAAAGATAAAGAACTGAATCAGCTTGGAGGTGAGTCCATTAGAGTACTTAAGGATACGAAAGAAGGTCTGCATGTCAGAAGTCGAAAGAACGCGTAGCAAAATTCCAGCGCAAAGCTACGGAAGATATATTCGAATTGTAGTTAAACAGCGGATCCGGGCTCTTGCTGTTGCGAATGGTCTGCCGGAAATCGATAAACAGGTTATGTTTTACCATATAAGAAACCAGCAAATCCCCGTACACGATGGTATTGTCGGTTCCCTGTCCTATTTTATTGTTGAAGTCCTGAATACGGGAGTTATAACTTTTATTGATGTCTCCACCGTAGTTCGTCCAATACGGACCGCCCGGCAACAACGAGCTATACGGGGTGCCGTTGAGGGTTTGCAACATCGCGTCCCGGCCGGTCTTCACCATGAATGTCTTCAGGGTAACATGCAGCCTGGGCATAGGCTGGTACCGAACAATTGCCGCCACTTCATAGAAATTGGCGCCCATGGGATGGGCAATGGGTTGCATAAAATTGGTGTAGCTGGTAAACTGATTGGCATGTGAGTACGTGAAAGGACGCACTACGTTACCCTCCAACTGAAGGTCGAGGTTGTTAATACCTGCCACATCGATGTATTTGAGCCCTCCCTGTATCGCAAACTTGTTGGCCCACCATCCGTTGCCCGCACGAAGATTCTTCAGCACAAATTCGTCGAGCACTACCTGACCATAGAAAGAAAGGCGTTTGGCAGCTATCCATTTCCAATCCAGGCCCAGCACCACATTGTCGGTGCTGCCGTGCTGTTGCTCGATGGCGCGGTAAAAGATCACCGGGTTCAGGTAATTCAATTCAAACACACCGCCGTTAATGGAATCCTGCGGCGCGAAGATCACCGACTCAAACAATCCGATATTAAATTTCTTGCCCAGGTTCACACTCAGTTGGTGGAAGGCCATGAACTTATCGGGGTACCTTGAATTGCCCGGACTGCCGTTCGCAGAGCCAATGACCTTGGCCGTCATGCGGCTGAGTTGAAAGAAATAATTAAACTTCCTGATTTTGGCGTTGGCCCTGATAAACAAGGAAGCGGGAGAAAAATCAGAAAATATCAGGGAACGAAATCCATTGCCGATGTTGGTGCGGTCGTTTCCAAATTGCACCCAGATATGTTTGGAGATGTTAAAGTCGATGTAAGCCCGTGCTTCGAAGAAGTCGACGCCGCCTGACTTAAATGGCTTCCAAAAACCCTGATGGGGTAACGCATAATATCCATACACATTAGAGTAATCTGCTACATAGGCGGGATTTCGTGCCTGGTTGTCCGCCAAGTAGGTGTAGAAACCAATTTTTTTGTCAATCATACCGCGTACTTCAACGCCGCGGGTGTTCACGAACAGCGAACTGCCCAGTTGTGAGTCCTTGCCTACCCCCACATAGAGTACCGGGTTGATATGCAGGTCGAATTCAGGTTCATCGACGTAATACAAATCCGATTTCTTCTGATACAATTGTCCGAGTACCGGTGTTGGGCTGTCGTTCGTGTTGGACCTTGACCATTCCCAGTTGTCGTTACGAAGGTAGCTCAGGTTGAAGCGGTCGGAAGCACTGCTGAACACGCCATCGTTTTTGTTGAGGCTGTCGATCATTGCCGCGATGGCTGAACGCTTATAAGGTTTGACCGTGGTGAAGAGTTCGTTTACGGTATGACCAGCTTTGATCTCATATCGGTCGATGCGGTGGTAGTAGTCCTCATTGAGGGGCGCGTTGGTACTTTGGGCCCATGACCATATCGGGAGAAAAATCAGGAAGGTGAGAGCGTAAAGGCGGGCTCGGTTTACCATGTTATTATTGCTGTCCAACCGTCCACGGAGGCCCTGAAAAGGGGGGTGCGGCGGGAGGCGTCAAAAATACAACCAAAACCCGTTTCCTTAACATTCCGGAAAGCCCCCTTGGAAATCCATTTCAGGCATTTATCTTTGCAGTCCGTTAACAAAAAGTGGATTAAAGACATGAAAAAGGACATTCATCCGGACTATAAAGAAGTGGTTTTTTGGGATACTACCAGCGATTTCAAGTTTTTGACCCGCTCTACCCTGAAATCCAAGGAAACAACTACCTGGACAGACGGCAAAGAATACCCTGTGATCAAGGTCGAAGTGAGCTCTGCTTCACATCCGTTCTTCACCGGTAAGAAGATGTTCCTCGACTCGGCTGGCCGCGTGGAGAAATTCCAGAAGAAATACAAGAAAGCCTGACGGCTGTCATAGCGCCGGGTGGCGCAATTGGACGAATTTGAAAGGTCTCCGTTTGGAGACCTTTTCTTTTTGCCCCATGCAAAAGCTGTGTCCAAAACCATAATTTAGCCGTTATGAATGTCGTGCTGTTTGATGACATGGTGATACGGGAAAACCTGCTCCCTTTCACGTATACCCGACCTGTTGCCTCCATCCGGGTTGGCATACTTACCATTGCCGAAAAATGGGAGCATTACCTGGAGCACACCATCTCCTACCTCACCCAGGACTATCTGCAGTATAAGTTCCCGATAAAGACTACCGCGGACAATATTCTGATCAACGGTGCCGTATGCCCAACCGACGATCTGGTGCTTGCCATCCGACAACTAAAAAAAGGCGAGAGTTTGATGGCCGGCGCGACGATGGTAGCGGCCCGTACAGACGATGCATATGCATTGGGCACCACCCGATTTGAGGTCAAGAAATTTTCCGGTGAGGTTACCCTGATCGACCAACCGTGGCGAATCTTCCAATATAACGGCGCTCAAATCCGAAATGATTTCGAACGCGTCACTGCAGGACGCAAGTCCAGAAACATCGACGACCCACATACCCGGGTGTATGGCGGCGAGAATATTTTTATTGAACATGGCGTTCGTCTACAAGCAGCCATACTGAATGCATCAGACGGTCCCATTTACATCGGGCCCAACGTGCAGGTACAGGAAGGCGCCATCATCCGCGGGCCATTTTCCATTGGCGCACATTCAGTCATTAACATGGGCGCCAAGATGCGCGCCGATACCTCCATCGGTCCCCATTGCAAAGTGGGCGGCGAAGTGAGCAATACGGTGATGTTTGGGTATTCCAGCAAAGTGCATGACGGTTTTCTTGGCAGTTCGGTGATCGGCGAGTGGTGCAACATGGGTGCCGACACAAACACATCGAACATGAAGAACAATTACGAGGTGGTGAAGCTCTACAACTATGCAAAGCGGAGTTTTGTAAGCACGGGCCTTACGTTTTGCGGACTGATGATGGGTGACCACAGCAAGTGTGGCATCAACACCATGTTCAATACCGGCACGGTTACAGGTGTCTCTGCCAACGTATTTGGCTCAGGCTATCCGCGCAATTTTATACCATCATTTGCCTGGGGTGGTGCACAGGGTTATTCCACCTATCAGCTGGCAAAAGTGTTGGACACTGCATCAAAAGCCATGGAGCGCCGCGGGCAGGCGTTAACCGAAGTCGATAAGAAAATTTTGAAACATATTTTTGATCAAACCGCCGGTGAGCGGGTGTGGGAGAAGGCATGAGATTCGCAGATGTTCCCGGCTTAG
This sequence comes from Cyclobacteriaceae bacterium, assembly GCA_035430125.1. Classification (GTDB taxonomy): domain Bacteria; phylum Bacteroidota; class Bacteroidia; order Cytophagales; family Cyclobacteriaceae; genus ELB16-189. Next base: position 8,560 of record DAOMGC010000100.1, read on the forward strand.
CCGAATTCAAGAAGCGACTGGTCCAGTCGGTACAGAACGGCAAGATCGCCCATGCGCAATTGTTTATGGGCCCGGAAGGCGCCTTGAATCTGCCACTGGCCCTCGCCTACACTACCTACTTGCATTGTACCAACCGCGGTGAAGACGATGCCTGTGGTGAATGCCCGGCCTGCCAAAAAAGTCAGCGCTTTGTGCATCCGGACACCCACTTTGTTTTTCCAGTAAGCAATGTGAAAGGCGACAAAGATGAAGATCGCTTCCGTGCCGATATTCGCAAAAGCTGGAGGACATTTCTTACGGAGACTCCATTTGGTGATGTCAACGATTGGACGCGATTTTATGGCGGCGAAGACAAGCAAGCCAACATCTCCAAGGAAGAAAGTCGTGAGATCATCAAAACACTTTCGCTGAAGTCATTCGAGAGTCCGTTGAAGGTAATGATCATTTGGCAACCTGAGTATATGCACCCTTCTGCTGCCAATGGTATCCTGAAGATTCTTGAAGAACCGCCAGCCCAGACTTTCTTTCTCCTTGTTTCAAACAGTCCGGAGCGTTTGCTTTCCACTATCCTGTCCCGGACCCAACAATTGATGGTGCCGCTGATGAGCGATGCAGATGTGGACGCCTACCTGCAGCGTTTTGAATTAGATGAAAAGCAGCGCGCCAAAATAGTAAATGAAGCAGAGGGGAACCTGCGCCTCGCCCTTGATTTGCGTGAAGCAGAGACGACCGATGTGCACGAGCAGTTGGCGATGTGGTTGCGGGCGTGCTTCAAGCGCGACGTGCCTAAGTTGATCGGTTTGGCAGACGACTTTCATGAATTTGACCGGCAAGCGCAGCAGTCGTTCTTAAAACATGCTTTGGTGTTGATGCGCGAATCGCTGCTGGTACTTGGCGGTGCCAACGAACTACTCCGTTCCAGGGACGGGGATAAGAAATTCGTGCAGGACTTCAGCAAAGTGATGACTGTGACGCGTGTTGACCGTGGACAGCAGTTGCTCAGCGAGGCAGCATTTCACCTGGAGCGCAATGGCAGCGCGAAGATGATTTTCCTCGACCTGTCAATGCAATTATCTGCTGTACTCACCCGCTAAACGACATTTCTTATTTCCCCGACAGGGCGTATTTTTGCCCACTGTTTAAACAATCGATGATTATGATCCGTACGCTGACTTTATTCTTCTCCATGGTATTGCTTTCTACAAGCTGTGCCCAGGACAAAAAAGATATGGTAGTCACCTTCAAGACACCCTACGGGGAAATGGTGGCCATATTGTTTGATGAAACTCCGAAACACAAGGCGAATTTTATCAAGTTGGCCAAAGAACACTATTTTGACAGCACGTTATTTCACCGGGTTATTCAGGGATTCATGATTCAGGGGGGCGATCCCAATTCCAAACATGCGGCCTCGGGTACACGTTTGGGCAATGGTGGCCCGGCCTATACTATTCCTGCGGAATTCAATCCTAACTTTTTTCATGAGAAAGGTGCCCTGAGTGCTGCCCGCACCGATAACCCCGCAAAAGAATCCAGTGGAAGTCAATTTTATATTGTTCAAGGAACGGTGCTGCGGAATGAAGACCTTGATGCCTTCAAATACAACCAGCAGAACCTGATGACCGGTTTGCGCAAAATGTTTGATATGCCTGATTTCAAACCATTGCTCGACAGCGTGAACCAATTGTACTATGCCGGCGATATGCAAGCCTACCAACAACGGCTCTTTGCGCTTGCGCCACGGGTGGAGAAAGTTACGGGCCTGAAGATCATCAACCCACTTTCAGAGTCAAAAAAGAAGGCATATACGACAATTGGTGGTTCACCTCATCTGGACGGTGAGTACACGGTATTTGGCAAGGTGATCAAAGGGCTTGAGGTGATCGACAAGATTGCTGCTGTAGCGAAAGATCCCGCGGACCGTCCCCTCGAAGATGTCCGCATCACGGTAACCGTCGAAGAAATGTCCAAGAAAAAGATCACCAAAGAATTCGGTTATCAATATCCTGTAAAGCAGTAAGTTCAGGTATGAAGATTCTCGTTACCGGTGCCAATGGATTACTGGGTCAGAAGCTCTGCACCTTGCTGGCCGCAGACCCAGACGTCACACTGGTGGCTACGGCGCGTGACCGAATAAAATTCTCGTTGACCTCAGGTGAATTTGTGGCGATGGATGTTACACACCGTGCGCAAACCATGGAGGTTATTCAAGCAGCCCGGCCTGATGTGGTGATCCACACGGCCGCCATGACGCAGGTCGATCAGTGCGAAAGCGAAAAAGAACTGTGCTGGCTGAGCAACGTGACAGCCGTTGAGCATGTCGTGGCTG
>DAOMGC010000101.1:0-10798 GCA_035430125.1 Cyclobacteriaceae bacterium
TAATACCTACTGGCTTACCCAGGTATTTCCTTTTATGGAGAAACGCCACAGTTTGTTTGCATCGCGGCCGGCATAATCAATCCCAATGCGCCGTGATTTGGTGACCGGAACATCACCAATTCCCGTGGCTTCAATCCAAAGATCATTTGACTGCAGGCTTTTGCCATTCCATTTCCGGTCAATGCCAAGGGCTTTCGCCAGTTTACCTGGTCCTGAGGTAATCCTCTTGAGGCTTCTCACACCCATCCGCGATTGCATCAGCTCAATACCCTCGATCGGTTCCAGCGCACGAATTAAAACTGCCTCAGCCAATCCTTCCATATTGGTTACAATGTTGAACATGTGGTGTATTCCGTAAATGAGGTACACATAACTGACCCCGCCGGTGGCGAACATGATCCGATTGCGGTCTGTCATTCGGTTTTGATAGGCATGACATCCACGTTCACGGTATGAATAGGCCTCAGTCTCAACAATTATTCCTGCCGTCCTCCCCTGTGGAGTCATCGTTACCAGTACTTTGCCCAACAGCCCCCGCGCAACAGCGGTAACGTCCTGGATCTGATAAAAAGAAGGCTCCAATTTCATATGTAACTCTACAGAGTTTATAGGTTTTTGAGAACCCGAAAGTATTCTATTTTTGACGCCTCAATACTAACAACTAACCCTTTTGTAAAAATGAAAAACGTATTAGCCATCCTTTTCTTCGCGTTCGCTTTCGCCGCACAGGCGCAAGTTACAACACCTGCGGCCAGCCCGGCTGCTTCTGTTACCACGGTTGTGGGATTAACCGATATCCGCATTGACTACTCCCGCCCCAGCGTTAAAGGAAGAAAGATTTTCGGTGACAAAGACGTGATCTGCCCTAACGGAACCATCTGGAGAACCGGTGCCAATGCAGGTACCAAAATCACGTTCTCTGACGACGTTACGGTAGAAGGCATTGCGGTTCCCAAAGGAGAATACCTGATCTTTTCATGGCCTGGTGCTTCAGAGTGGACCATCTCCCTCTACAAGGACATCAGCCTGGGTGGAAATACCGGTGACTACAACAAAGAGAAAGAAGCAGCCAATTTCAAAGTGAAGTCTGAGCAACTCTCTTCCAAAGTGGAAACCTTTACCATCAACATTGGTGACATCGCTGCCGACAGCAAGTCAGCCAAAGTTCAGATCGCCTGGGAAAATACATCCGTGAAATTCACCGTTGGTGTAGACTTTGAAGCCCGTGTCCTGAAGTCTATTGAAGCCAGCACAAAACTGAACCCCAACAACCTCTATGCTGCGGCTCAGTACTACCTCGAAACCGGCAAAGACCTGAAGCCTGCGCTCGAGTGGATCAGCACGGCAGCAGCTGCCCGTCCGGAAGCATTTTGGATGATGCACGTGAAGGCTAAAATCCAGAAAGCGCTGGGTGACAAGAAGGGCGCAATGGAATCGGCCATGGCCAGCAAGGCTACCGCAGAGAAGGCCAAGAATGCCGATTATGTTCGCATGAACGATGACCTGATGAAAGGCCTGAAGTAATAATTATCCGTCTTAACTTTTTTACGTCGCCCGGCAGGCTAGCTTGTCGGGCGACGTTTGTTTTGGAGGTACTGCATGATAAATGCAAACACTACTACCGCCACACAACCGATGATATTGTAAAGCAGAAAGGCCACGTCAGTAAAGAAATACAATCCCAATATCACCAGTTCACCGGCAACAGCCGCAATAAAGACCGCCGTACCCTTGAGGTACTTAAGGTAGAAAGCGCTGAGGAAGATACCCAGTATGGTGCCATAAAACAGTGAGCCAACAATGTTCACGTATTGGATCAGGTTTTCGGCCAGGTTCACCAGCGAGGCAAAACCAATGGCAAAGGCAGCCCACCCTATCGTGAGCCAGCGCGATGTTTTCACATAGTGGTTATCATCCTTTCCGGGCATCAACGACCGCTTATAAATATCCACCGTCGAAGTAGAAGCCAGCGAATTCAATTCGGACGCCATGGATGACATCGCTGCAGAAAATACAACCGCAAGCAGCAGTCCAATCAAACCATGCGGGAGATAAGTCATTACGAAATTAATGAATACATAATCCTTGTCCTGGGTATTGGCGCCCGGTACATTCGCTTTGATGATCTCTTTGGCCGATGTCCTTAATTCAGTCTCTTTTGTTCCGAGTTCCCTGAGTTGTTCGCGTGAAACATCAATCAGGGCTTGGTCATCTGCTTGTATCCCGTGGACGAGACGCTCTGCGTGCGCTTTTCGTTTGGTAAATACTTCTCCATAGTCTGCCTCCAGGCTATTCAATTGCACCGCCGCTTCGGTCTGCATAGCGCGTTCCTTCAATGACACATTATGAATCAGCGGCGCCTGGTGAAATTGATAGAATACAAAAATCAGGATACCGATATACAGGATAATGAACTGCATAGGGATCTTCAGTAACCCGTTAAAGATCAAACCCATTCTGCTTTCGGTAATGGAACTGCCCGACAGATAGCGTCCCACCTGTGACTGATCGGCACCAAAGTATGAGAGAAACAAAAACGTGCCACCAATCAGGCCGGACCAAATATTATACCGATCCGACAGGTTGAATGAAAAATTTACCAGGTTCAACTTCCCCATTTCCCCAGCCAGGGAAAAGGCATTGCCAAACGTAACGTAATCGGGCAGCTGGCTATAAGCAATCAACCCGGCAGTTATCATCCCCGTCATGATGATGGTCATCTGGTACTTCTGGGTAATACTCACCGCTTTGGTGCCACCGCCGACCGTATAAACCATAACCAGAATCCCGATCAGCAAAGTCGTCAGGTGCAGGTCCCACCCCAGCACCGTGGACAGGATCAAGGCAGGCGCATAGAGTGTTACGCCAACTGAGATGCCACGAAGCAAGAGGAAGTAAAACGCTGCAATGGTCCGTGTCTTCAGATCAAATCGCGTTTCCAGGTATTCATAAGCCGTGAACACCTTGAGGCGATGGTAGAGCGGTACAGCCGTGAGCGACAGGATGATCATGGCCAAGGGCAACCCCACATAAAACTGCAGGAATCGCATGCCGTCTTCGTAGGCCTGACCCGTAGTAGAAAGAAACGTGATCGCGCTGGCCTGTGTAGCCATAATGGAAAGGCAAACCGTCCACCACGGCAAGCTTTTGTTGCCCAACAAATAACCTTGCATATTGGTAGTGCCACGGGTCTTGTAGACACCATAACCCACGATCAGGGCCAGTGTACCAAAGAGTACAAACCAATCAAGTCCGTTCATAGGAAGGAATAGGAAATCAAGGTGTACACAATAACCTGAACAACCATGGCCAGGAATATAATCCAGTACCAGGTGCTCCAGCGGCGAAAGACAGGGGGTTGTTCCTCTTCAGTGGTATCCATCATTTCCTGGGTTTAACCTTTTGATTCAGAGGCTTGGATTGCTTGCCGAGCGAGGTCAGGTTGGCGAACAATTTGTAGGCACCCACCACACCTTCCGGAAGTTCCCTGAAAAATGACAGTCCCGTATACACATAATAACCACTGCCATACCTGGCCACGAGCAGGCTTCCATCGCGGGCCGGCTCCCCGGCATCATTCATCGATAGCAATGCTTCATAGGCTGGGTCATATTTATCCGGAAAATATAATCCCCGCTCCTGCACCCAGCCGGAAAAGTCTTCCGGCTGTATTTTATTGGGATAATTCAGTGCGGGGTGATCGGGCTTCAGTATCCTGACTTCACTGTTTTCTTCTGTTACGCGGTCGCGTGTCAGGGTCATGGGGTACGGTGCAAACTTATCTGCTTTCAATGGACCGTTGGTATTGTATTGGGTGATGAGGGTGCCCCCTGCTTTGACATATTCCAACAAATCGGGCATGAAGTGCCGGATCCGTTCATTGGTATTGAGTGCGCGAATACCCAGTACCACCGCATCCAGGCGCCGCAGGTTGGCTGGTGTCACTTCTTCATCTTTCATAACCCAGACTTCATAGCCCATGTTACGCAGGGCATCCGGAATTTCATCACCAGCACCTTGCACATATCCCACCACTTGTCCTGCTTTTTGAATGTCTGTTCTAACCAATTTGGCTTCAGCCTCAGGCAATAAAGTCTGGAATGGAATATGATTGTACGAAATGGTCTGCAAGGCATGTCGGTGTCGGTTGCCATTGATCATGGCTTCAGCGCGCATCATCAAGGAGCCGCTGGCGTTGCCCGGCGTTACCTGGAATGATACCCTCAATTCCTCGCCGCGTTTGCTCAGGTGAACTGGCATCGTGGCAGGAACAGATGTCCACCCATCCGGCAATGCCAGGCTTACCTGGGCATCCAGCCCACTTCCCGAAGCGGACTTGATTAACAGGTCAACCGTTCGTGGAGACTTATCAGGAAATACGAAAACCTTCTGGGACAGGTTCAGGAAAATTGGCGGCACTACCTCAAATGGACGCATCAATTCGCCCTTCTCGGGATCGGTCCATTTGTAAATTAATGGAACGGAAAAGTCGATGGGCGTACCATCCACTTCCATTGAAAATGTCAGTGGAACAGCCGGATCATTTTCAGGCTTTCCGATAAAGGAATCGTTAGGAATCAGGAACACACCATCCGTGTGGTCCTCGCGCAACCAATAGGGATCCGAAAAGGGTTGAGCAGCAGACAACTTCTTCTTCGTACGTGCCGCATACAGCTGATTGTTGGTCAGCGTGCTGTTCACTGCCGAATCTATTCCCAGTGCCGGACAACTAACACGAAGCCATTTGATTGAGGCTTCCGAACGATTGACCAGCTCAAATGAGCACATGACACCTTCGCCCGGCGCAAGCCAGGGCTGGTCGGCAACAACTTCAAGATACAAGCCAGCACAATCCTGAATAAGTTGGTTTGTTTCTTTGAGTTTGCGATCCTTCCACACCGATGGAGTCAATGAAAGTATTTGTGTCCGTACCTGAAGCAATAGCGGAATAGTTCGTGCAGGATGCTCCGGATTAAATTCCCGAATGGCTTTTTCGACCAGTGGCTGCACGCGACTGCCACCATCTACTCGCGACCACGTGGTATTAATTCCTTCAAACAGGTCTTTGACCGCCTTGTCCCCTTTGGTATAAAGGAAGAATTCCGGTGCATCACCACGTCGCCCGGCGCTGCCAAAGCCCTGGCTCTTATGTTGTGATCGGCTTTCGGCAGCAATTTCAGAGTAAGACTTACCCAGCAGCGTATTGTAAGTGCCCATGTTCACCACCACCACACCTGGCGTAGATTCACTAATAGTTTGATCGAAGAATCGACTGGCATTAAGGTATAGTCGCCTGGATTGCCATAGCCCGAATTCTTTCACCTGTTCCGGGTGGTACGCCGGATTATTGGTCAGGTCAAATGCCTCCTGGGCCAATACCGCTGATGCGGTATGATGCCCGTGGCCTGCACGCGCATCGGGCGGGAAGCGGGTAAGAACAATGTCTGGCTGAAACTGACGCATGATTCTTACGACATCGGAAAGGATCTGCTCTTTGCCCCAGATCGTCAAAGTTTCATCGACGTTTTTGCTAAACCCAAAATCATTGGCCCGGGTAAAGAACTGTTGCCCGCCATCGAGACGTCTGGCTGCGAGTAATTCCTGGGTGCGTATTAATCCAAGCTGATCACGAATCTCCGCTCCGATCAGGTTCTGACCTCCGTCACCACGGGTCATCGACAGGTAGGCAGCAGCTGCCAGCTTATCATTGGCCATGAACGTAATGGCGCGAGTATTTTCATCGTCAGGGTGCGCCGCCACATAGAGGACCGACGCCAGTACATTGAGTTTCTTCAATTTCAGCTGGATCGCAGCAGCATCAGGTTGCCGGTATTGTGCCGCCGTCGGAATGGCAAAGCAAAGCAAGAGAATTACAGATCGGATGAACATAGGGAGTTCTATTGAGCGGCCAAAGAAAGGGAAAATTTAAGATTCCGGAAACGGATCATGAATCCGGCGGTAGTCAGAACTTACCCCTCGGTTCACCATTTACCCAAAAGGTACCGTCTTCTTCCACCACCATGTGGATGCGGCTTACTTCCGTCTTGGCCGAATTGAGAAGGAATAAAGTGAATTCATGGGCTGAAATGCGGTCTTTCATGTCAACGGTGAAACCCATGTCAATGGGGACCACCTTATTCAATTCCGCTTTGCGGGTGATCAGCACGTCGCCTTTATTATTGATGCATCGCATACGCACTTCCTGGTCCCCCAGTTTGAGCAACTTTATTTGTACAATCAGGTATGGTAGCGGACCTCCGCCATATTTGGCTTTATCCCGTTCTTCCTGATTTCCCTCAAATTCAAAGGTGGAGATGTCAGAGGCAGGTCGTTGCTTAAAAGTATAGTTCAATTCCAGCGAGAACTCGTCGCTGGATTTATAGGCAACATCTGTTTGCAGCATCAGGGCTAATGCGCCCAGTAGAAATATTTTCATCAGGGCTTAAGATAATAAAACCCTTCCGTAATCAAGGCAGCCTACCACAAATGTGGGTATGAACAGTAAGTTTGATTTTTGGGGAAATACAGTGAGACGAGTGTAGCCGAAGTGGCTGGTTCACATAATGCGTCAGGTGTGACAGCGCGTGAATTGGTTATACAGGACAGATCAATTATTGATCATGTCCAATAAACTAATCAGGAACGCTCCCAATTTGAGCAAATTTGCCATGATGTTTCTGGCGCTAACCTTGCCATTTCTACCACTGTGCCCATGGGCTTTTCTATGCGTTTTCATAACTATCCGACTAAGCTTCTACTAATTCTTCATTGGGAAATTGAACAATTATTGATGTTCCCATCGAGGATGAGGCCATCAATGAAATATTGGCTCCAATACGATGGGCCAGGCTTTTGGCCATGAACAAACCCATACCGGCCTCATCGGATGTGCCTTTTGCAAAGACATCAAATGCACCAGCCCCAACCTCTTCACCTGATTTGTCGCCAATCATCATTTCCAGGTGTCCCTCTTGTTGACGCAGTTGAACTGAGATCGTCCTGATCCGTAAGTCATCAGAAGGATAGGATAATGCGTTTCCCAGAATGTACTTGAATATCTTGACCAGGGAATTGATATCAGCAGTCACTTCACTCAACTGAATGTCCAGGTGCAGCCGCAACTGATGGGCACTTCCTGACTTGGCAAACTCGACGGTGAGCAACTGCCTTAATTCCACTGCGGAAAGATTGGTTACCTGGGGTTGGTAATGTTCTATGCCGATGAATTCGCTGACCTGATGCATAGTATGTTCCATGGACAGTGCACAATCTCCAATGAGGCGCAGGCACTTCCTGATTTCATCGTGTTGCGGATAATATTCAGCAATACGGACCAGGCCCTGTATGGCAATCACCGGCTCCTTCAGCTCTTTCGAAAAGCTCGCTACAAATTGCTCCATTCTGATTTTTCCATCCATGTTGCGGGCAATGGAATTATTCCCGATTGCATAGCAAAGGTGGAGGGTTTGTATATGCTGCTTTTCAGACGAAAACTGAATTTTCTAAAATCAGGAACCTCAAATAATCAAGGACCTACCCTGACAGGGTTTATTGTAAATCGTCAAAATTCAAGTGATTTTATCAGGGGAAACCCTGACATTAAACGGACCCTTTGCCCAAATAGGGCTCTATGGCAGAAATCAACTCGTTGGCTTTACAGGGCTTGCCAACAAATCCATTCGCACCTACCTCTGTACCCTTCGCCTTGTCCGCAGGTGATGTCTTTGCCGATAATATGATAATGGGTATATCCTTGTATTGCTGCATCGAACGGAGCTTACGGATTAATTCATACCCGTCAATGCCGGGCATTAGTAAGTCCGTAACAATGAGATCTGCCGGATAATCCTTAAGCATTTCCAGGGCTTTGGCACCACCGGAAGCCCATTTTACTTCGTAACCAGACCACTGAAGCACCTCGACAATCTCTTCTGCGAGGTTGGCTGTATCTTCCACCAACAGGACCTTTTTCACCGGATAGGTAATTTAACGGTAAAGGTAGTGCCCTTATTTAACACACTGTCCACGTGGATTGTCCCCCGCATCAAATCGACTGCTTTTTTGGTAATGGATAATCCAAGGCCGGTACCTTGAATATTGGAGGCGTTGGACCCCCGATGGAATGCCTCGAACACCGTATTGAGTTCTTCCTGATCAATGCCTATACCCTGATCTTCGACCTGGATCTCAATGCCATCTGACGTATCCGATATCCGTACAGAAACAACAGAGTCCTCCGGTGAAAATTTAATGGCGTTGGTCAAGAGGTTCACAAAGACATTCCTGAACAGCTTATCATCCAGGCTTACCGTAGTCAGTGTACTGGTAAATTTCAAATCGATTTTTCGAGGCACTTTTGCAACAGAACGCACTTCATCAGTGAGTGTCGTAACAAACTCATGCAAATCCAGGCTAACCAGTTTTACCTTTATCTTTCCCGCATCTGATTTGCCCATGGTAAGGACATCCTCCAGCAAGTTGGTCATGTGCGCCGCCTGGTCTTCGATCTTCAGTAGTTTTCGCTTGATATCGTCAGCCCCCAACTGGTGGAAATGGTTGCGCACCGATTCCGCAGCCAGGCTGATCGTTGACAGTGGTGTGCGAAATTCATGAGAAGCCACGGAGACAAATTTGGACTTCATCTCTACCAGCTCTTTCTCCTTTTGTAGTGCCTGATTCAACTCCGAGGTCCGTTTCTCCACCATGGCCTCGAGGTTATTCCGGTAATTAATGATCTCAGTGATGTTTTGACCCACCATCAGTATGCCAGTTACTTCATCCTTTGCGTTCTTGCGCGGGGTTGCATTGAGCAGAAAAATCAGTTCCTCCTTATCACGGGTCACCACCGGTAACTCCAGGTTACTTACGGGCTGGTCCTTCAACACATTGCTAAAAATAAACGAGAACTTCGGACGGTCGGTTTCCCGAATGAAGTGCTCCAGAAATCGTTTACCCAAAGCCTCATTCTTGGTGAAGCCTGTCAACTGGGCCATCACTTTATTCCATTCATTGACGTACCCGTTCAGGTCGGTACCGTAGATTGGTGCATTGGCATTTTCGATGAGGTCAGACAATTCGCGGGCTATCGTGATAATGCGGTCTTCAAATTCTTTTTGACTAGTAATATCTGACATCAGCCCGATAAACCGCTCCACACGACCTTGACTGTCTAGGGCAGGCGTCAATGCCAATTTTACCCACTTGGTATTGCCCGATTTCTGATATATAAGCAATTCAACAGTTGTGGATTCACCCCGGCTGAGTTTCTCAAATAGTATCTTTTGGGTAGCTGGATCCGTCTTAGGTCCATTAAGAATTTCGTACGGCAGCCTGCCTACTGCTTCTTCAAATGCAAAACCAGTTAACTCTGTAAAACTTTCATTGACCCATTCAATTTCATTCGCCTTGTTTGTGATAACAACTCCGTTGATAGTCTTGCTGGCAACGATACTGAGCTTGTCCACCTCTTCCTGTGCCCGGGTGCGCTCATCAATATCCTGAATGGCTCCGATGACACGCACAGGCTTCCCATCTTCATATAAAATAATGGCACGGTCATACACATAGCGATAACTTCCGGATGCACATCGGTAGCGATAAGAGCAAGTAAAATTGGGGGCCTGGTTGCCGAAATGCTCCTCGAATGTCTCAAGCAGCGTTTGGAGATCATCAGGATGCACCTTGTCTTGCCACCAGCCAGCAGTATCATTAGTTTCGGTGACATCATAACCAAATACACTTTTCATCCCATGGTTCCACGTGGTTACATCAGTCTTCACATTCCAGTCCCAGATCGTATCGCTGGTTGCTTTGCTGACCAATTCATACCGCTCATTGCTTTCTGCTATCAACAACTGGGCATTGCGGGCACTGGTGATGTCGTCAACAAGAGACAGCACGGTGACGACCTGGCCTTCACTATTTTTTAACACTGAATTGTACCACTTCACCCAGATGACGTGTCCATCCCTGTGCACATTTCTGAATACAATCTGATTGCTGTCTACCTTGCCTGATTTCAATTCGTCAGCAATCTTTTTAGCCAGGGGCAAGTCTTCGGGATAGACATTGCTATAGTTGTTATTTACCAATTGCCTGTATTCATCTTCCGTCCAACCAAAAATGCGTTCAGCTTGCTTGGACCAGGAGTTCAGGTTTAATTCACCATCAAATTCAATAAAACCCAGGGGTGCATTACCGATATGGAAGCGCAGGCGATCATTCGCCATCTGCAATTTCTTTTCGGCTTCTTTACGCTGGGTGATGTTGTTCACCGCCATAGCGATTCCCACAACTTCCTGCTCCTGATTTCTCACCGGACTGTACCGGAAATGAAACCAGCGACCCTCGCCTGGATTCATCTCCTGGTCATATTCCAGGGATTTGCCAGTCAGGACCTGTTCAAAAACCTGCCGGATGGTATCATGGTTTCCTTTGCGGAATACAACAAATACTTGCTCACCCTCTTGAACTTCCACTTTCATTTCGTGACGAATCCATTCGCGGAAGAGATTATTCATCGTCTGCACGATATAATTCCTATCCAGCAACAAGTAAGCCGTATCGGTATACTCAAAGATATTCCGGAGGTTGGCTTCTGTCTTTTGATAGGACATGCGTATCCGTTGCTTCTCAATGGCCTGGTTGATGGCCAAGGCCAACCGGGTAAGGTTGCCTTTCAACAGATAGTCATCGGCTCCAGCTTTGATGATAGAGGCTGCAAACTCCTCTGAAACGGCACCTGTGACAAGAATAAAGGGCATGAAAGGAAAGCGAGACCTGCAGATTTCAAGGGCTT
>DAOMGC010000102.1:0-10684 GCA_035430125.1 Cyclobacteriaceae bacterium
ACTTCGAAATGCACAACGCCGAAGACATGGGCATCTTCAAGTTTGATATCCTCAGTCAACGGGGTCTCGGGCACCTCAAAGAAACCGTGCGTCTGGTACAGCAAAATCAAGGAATCGAAGTAGACATCCATCGATTCGCCGAATTCAAAAAAGACCCGAAGATTCGTGAGCTCATGCGCAACAGCCAGGCCATGGGCTGCTTCTATGTAGAGTCACCTGCGATGCGCATGTTGCTCGGCAAACTGCGCTGCGAAGATTATCTCACCCTGGTGGCAGCCAGCTCCATCATCCGTCCGGGTGTAGCGCGCTCAGGTATGATGCGCGCCTATATTGAACGATTTCACGCGGTGCGCAACGGAGGCACGTATGAATCCATTCATCCGAAAATGGATGAACTCATGAAAGAGACTTATGGAGTCATGGTCTATCAGGAAGATGTGATCAAGGTAGCTCACCACTTTGCGGGGCTTACCCTCACCGAAGCCGACGTGCTCCGACGCGGTATGTCGGGCAAGTACCGGTCTCGGGCTGAGTTCAAGCGTGTTGAAGACCGATTCTTTGAAAACTGCAGAGAACGGGGTTATGACAAAGCCGTTATCGACCGGGTGTGGTATGAAATTGAGAGTTTCTCCGGATACTCCTTCGCCAAAGGTCACTCCGCCAGCTACGCCGTAGAGAGCTATCAGAGCCTGTACCTGAAAGCTCACTACCCATTGGAATTTATGGTGGGGGTCATCAACAACTTCGGCGGATTTTATCGCACGGAATTTTACTTTCACGAAGCCCGCATGTACGGCGGGGAAATCCTCGCGCCATGTGTCAACCGGAGCGAGTTTCTCACTACCCTTCACGGGCGTGAAATCTTTATCGGTTTCATCCACATCAAAAGCCTGGAAGCCATCCTCGCCAACAATATTCCGCGCGAGCGACTCAACCGGGGACCCTACAGAAGCCTGGATAATTTTCTGCGCCGCCTCCCTGACATCGGGCTCGAGCAAATCCGAATCCTGATTCGCATCGGCGCTTTTCGGTTCACCGGCAAAACAAAACAAAAGCTGCTCTGGGAAGCCATGCTGTATTTCAGCAATGCCAAATCGCGCCCGACCACCACCGAAGACCTCTTCGACACCGAACCAACCGACTATCCGTTGCCACCCCTCCAACGACATGAACTGGAAGATGCTTTCGACGAACTCGAGCTGCTGGGCTTTCCGGTATGCAGTCCATTTAAGTTATTGGCGAGTGACAAAACGGGAACCGTGACCGCGCGTGATCTCGGAAATAGAATTAACAAGCGCGTGACCATCGTGGGGTATGTAGTGACCACCAAGAATACCAGCACCCTGAAAAATGAGCTGATGCACTTCGGCACTTTTTATGACCGCAATGGAAATTTCTTCGACACCGTACACTTTCCGGATGTAGCCCGTGCCTATCCCTTCCGCGGTCGCGGCTTTTATGAAATCACCGGTAAGGTGGTGGAAGACTTCGGTGTCTACCTGATTGAGGTGTCAAAAATGGAGAAACTCCCCATGATCCATAAACGTCCGGAGTCTGCCTTTCAGGAACCTACTTCGGGGTACGGACGAAGCGGGCCGGGTGCTTCTCCTCAAAATCAGAAGCCTGCTGAATCAGGTATGCTGCCTCCAGCAACGGTCCCTCGTCATACAAATTACCAATCAGCGTCAGCGAAGTAGGTCTGCCCTTCTTGTCAAAGCCATTGGGCAGTGCCATGGCAGGATGCCCGGTCAGGTTGGTAGCCATCGACAAATTGCGGCCATTGGATGGCGCCACGACAAAATCAAATGGAGCCATCATCCTGTTGAACTTCTCAATCAGGACACTCCGGTGTCGGTTGGCTTGCAAATACTCCACCGCGGTGATGAACCGCGCCTGCCGCAGTGAATTGGCCCGTGACTCCTGCGTCTGCTCCGACAAAAGACGATCACGGTGTTCGCGCACCAACTCATCAAAGAATGCTCCCGACTCGGCACGCAAAATGATATCAAAGGCAGCCCACGGAATTGAGTCCGGCATATTCACTTCCACCAGTTCAGCACCCAGGCTCTTCAGCAACTTCAAACTCTCCTCATTAATCGGCCGCGTGCGGGTGGTATCCTTGTCAAACATTTTCTTGAAGTACCCAATCCGGTAACCCTTCAGGTCGGCAGGTGGATTGAAGACCACCGGATAATTGACCACAGACCGGTCCAGGTTCACGGCAGGATCTGCACCACGAATAGCTTCAAACACAAGTGCACAATCCTGGGCCGTGCGACAAATGGGACCGGCCTTGTCCATAGACCACGACAACACCATAGCCCCATCGCGGCTCACGCTACCAAACGTAGGACGCAAACCGGTGGCACCACATCGAGAAGAAGGTGCAAGAATAGAACCCAACGTCTCTGTGCCGATTGAGAACGCCACCAACCCGGCACTGGTTGCCGAGGCCGAGCCGGCAGAGGAACCCGTGGCTCCCTGCTTCAGGTCCCAAGGATTTTTTGTCTTTCCGCCAAACCAGACATCTCCCCGGGCCAGGGCTCCAGAGACAAGTTTGGCTACGAGCACAGCACCGGCAGCCTCAAGCTTCTGAACTACATAAGCCTTCTCATCAATGACCTGATCCTTGTATGGCTCTGCCCCCCAGGTTGTTTTGTATCCGGGCACCGCAAACAAATCTTTGATACCATAGGGTATTCCATGCAATGGGCCCCGGTATTTCCCAGCTGCAATTTCCTCGTCAGCCTGTTTGGCCTGTTGTCGTGCCATTGCTTCAGTAATGGTAACCACAGCCTGCAAGGTGTCTCCGAATTTCTTCAGGCGATTCAGGTAAATCTCAGTGAGTTGGGTCGAGGTGAGTTTTCTGGTGCGAATGAGGTTACCCAGTTCCACCACAGTCATGAATGCAATTTTTTCATCCGCATCTGGCAGACCTACCTGATCAGGAAGTCTCCAATTGGAATTCCCCGGACGGGTCTTCAACACAAAGTGATCGGGCCTGGGGTCAAAGTACAAAGCAGGATTGCTTTTGTTAGCGAGATGCCACTTTCTCATGCTGTCATAACCTTTCCGATTGCCCTCCAGGTAATCGATCATGGTGTCCAGTTCGGCCTGTGAAAACTCGAGGTTCACCAGTCGCTCACTGCTTTCTATGTCTGAACGGGAAATGGACTTTTTAGACGTGCACTGCATCAGCAACACGACGATGGCTATGCATGCTAGTTGATAGTACCTGGTCATCACAAGATTGTTATGCTACCCAGGCAAGATGAAACAAGTATTCCGGTCGTACAACCAGATTTTATACCACTGGCGGACTGCCCTTTCTGATCTGACCCACAAACTGATGAATGCCGGCAGGCAGGTCACCTGCTTGTTTCAACATCGAAATAAACGCACTCCCCACGATGGCCCCCGCCCCGTAAGAACTGGCCGCTGAAAAAGTCGCTCCATCTGAGATTCCAAAACCAATAAGGAATGGATTGGTAAGTTTTGATGCCCTCAGCCGTTCAAAGTAGGCAAGCTGGTCCTCACTAAAGGATCCCCTGGCACCGGTGGTACTCGATGAAGACACGGCATAGATGAAACCATCCGTAAGGGCATCAATGTGCCATATCCGGTCCATGGAGGTCGTTGGAGAAATAAGGAACATATTGCACAAACCATTTTGCTGAACGATGGCCTTGTACTCCATTTCATATTCTTCGAGGGGCATGTCTGGTAATATCAAGCCATCAACTCCTGCGGCAGCAGCATCCCGGCAAAAATTCTCAACGCCGTATTGAAGGACAGGATTCAAATAACCCATCAGCACTATTGGCAGATGTACCGTCTTTCGGATTTCGCGCACCTGATCCAGCAACAATCGGAGATTCATACCATTACCAAGTGCCACATGATTACTCTCCTGAATCACCGGACCATCTGCAACCGGGTCTGAAAATGGAATACCAATCTCAATGATATCAGCACCAGCAGCCTCCAGGGCCTGGGCGATCACTACAGTATCCCCAAGGTTCGGATAACCTGCCGTATAAAACACAGACAGCAGGTTGCGCGGCGAACCAGAAAATATTTTTTGAAGTCTATTCTGAGCGGACATGAAACTGAATTAATGATGGCCAAAATTTTTCTCACCGGCACGCACCGCCAGGTCGATGATGTTTTGCTTTGGAGGTAAGGGGCACGTAGCGAAAGCTGTGAATGCGCACGGCGGATTGTAGGCTTTGTTGAAGTCTATGATCGTGTGTCCATCCACACCTGGTTTGTCGACATACAGATACCGGCCAGCACCATAGGTCTCTTTCGCATTGGTGGCATCTCCAAAAATCACAAAATAATCCACACCGCCTTCGTCCAATACATCCAGCCGAACCTCCTTACCACCGAGTTCAAAAACCAGGGTACCCGGTGAAGGTTGATCCGTAGTTTGACCCAAAACATTGGTTATTGGAATCGTGCGTCCTGAGGCAGGCTCAAATACGGCATCGAGATGAACATTAATATCAATGGGGTATCGGTCAATGCCGGTGAATTCAGTCAGGGCCTGGCTCTCAAAATCACGAAGGCGGATGCCATATTTGGTATCCCGCTTGATGATAAACCACTCGAGTGATCCAAGTCGCAATTTGGGTGGAACTGAATCAGGTTGAAATGCAAATATTCGGTTTGTTGGTTTCTCATTAGCCGTCACTGAGATACCCGGACCTGCTTCAAACAGCACCTTGCCATCCTTCAAAAGAAAGTAGCCCAGTTGACCGGGTGTCTTTCCTTCCGGGAACACAATTGAATTAGTCGGACTGCTCCCGACGGTATTGATACCATCATTTAACCAAAACAACCCAGCCAGGTTCAACCATCCGGACGGCCCCTTCAACTCTTCAATTCGTTTCGCGTGCCAATCATTGATAGCAGTCGTATATGCAGCAACATCTTTAACTGCTCCACGCTGCTCTGACTGGCAGCATACGATTACCAGTGCCAACAGCCAAATAAATGTCTTCGTCTTCATATTGACCAGATTAATATTTTCCCCAACGCATATAAGTTTCAAGGTCTTTGTCTCCACGACCAGACAGGTTCACCACCACCACGTCATCCTTTTCTGCACCCAGTGACCGCAATGCAGCCAGTGCATGGGCCGATTCGATAGCAGGGATGATCCCTTCAAGTCTGCTAAGTTCAATTCCGGCCTCCATTGCTTCATCGTCGGTGGCACTTAGAAATTGAACGCGGCCCACATCAAACAAGTGAGCATGCTGCGGACCGATACCCGGATAATCCAGTCCGGCTGAGATGGAGTAAGGCTCTACGACCTGACCATCTTCGGTTTGCATCAACAGGGTCTTGCTGCCGTGCAGCACCCCCGGTTTTCCCAGGGCCGTAGTAGCTGCAGACTGGCCACTTTGAACTCCTTTGCCGGCAGCTTCAACACCGATCAATGCAACATGTTCGTCATTCAGGTAATGATAGAATGCTCCGGCGGCATTGGACCCACCACCTACACACGCCACCACGTAATCAGGCCACGCATTGCCCTCCTTTTCAATCAATTGCTTCTTTATTTCTTCACTGATCACGGATTGAAAGCGGGATACCATATCCGGATAAGGATGTGGACCTACCACAGAGCCAATAATATAGTGAGTATCGTTAGGGTGATTGATCCAATGACGCATGGCTTCATTGGTTGCGTCCTTGAGGGTCATACTACCACTCAGAGCAGGTACGACTTTGGTTCCGAGAATACGCATACGCTCGACGTTTGGCCGTTGCCGCTCCATGTCGTGTTTGCCCATATAAACAATGCACTCCATCCCCATCAACGCGCATACGGTGGCCGTCGCTACTCCATGTTGACCTGCTCCAGTCTCAGCAATGATCTTCTTCTTCCCCAACCGCTGGGCAAGCAAAATCTGCCCGATGGTGTTGTTGATCTTGTGCGCACCGGTATGGCAGAGGTCCTCGCGCTTCAGGTATACCTTGGCTCCCACCGCTTCCGACAAACGACGGGCGTGGTACAAGGGCGTAGGTCGCCCCACAAAGTCGCGGAGCAATTGATGAAAAGCAGCTTGAAACGCCGGATCATGGATAATAGACAGGTAGTTGGATCTCAACTCCGCTACGTTGGGATACAACATCTCCGGAATATAGGCCCCACCAAACCTTCCATAATATCCCCGATCAGATACATCGTATTTCATAACCATTGATTTCTAACGTTCAACATTTCTTTTACCAACGACACATTTTTCATTCCCGGCTCCACCTCTACTCCGGAATTGACATCCAGCGCATGCATGTTCATTCCTTTCGGTATTTCCCAATCTTTACGTGCGGGTGACAATCCGCCAGCCAGAAAAAAAGGGATGGACTGATCATACTGCTTTAACAACTTCCAATCGAAACCAACTCCATTTCCACCCGCTTGATGGCCAGCGGTATCAAAAAGCGCAAATTCGATATAGGGCCGATAAGGTTCAAGAACAGCAAAATCAACCTCTGAACCAATGGAAAAAGCCTTGATCACCTTCAGGCCCGAAATAACAAGCCCGGCACACTGCGCAGGCGATTCCTTTCCATGAAGCTGAATAAAATCAAGCCGATGCTGTTGGGCCAGGCACTTGATTTCCGCTGTTGATTGATCCACAAAAACGCCAACGCGCTTGATGCGATCCTGCATATCCGGCATTACGAAGTCGTCACCTACATACCGGCGTGAGCCCCTATAAAAAATAAATCCCATGTAGTCCGGGCCCAACTCCGCCACGGCGCGGATGTTTGCGCTGTCACGCATGCCACATACCTTCAGCCTGATTTGTGATGGGATCATGAGCGTGAATATTGACGAACCTGATTCATAAATTCCATCGCAGCCCGGGCAGGGTCAGCGGTTTGCATAAACGTTTGTCCAATCAAAAATCCATTGAAACCAAGCATCCGTAACTCATGAATAGTCTCAGGGGAATCGATACCACTCTCCGAAATCCTAAGCACTGACGGAGGAATCAATTCTACCAGCTTTCGGCTGTTATCGACTGACAATTCAAAAGTCTTCAGATTCCGGTTATTAACACCCATCAGATCCATCCCGGCATCCAGGTGGGTCCTCAGTTCCTCTTCATCATGCACTTCCAGCAGCACCTCTAAACCCAATCCATGCGCAAATTCAACCAACGCACGGGTCTGGCCTGGATTAAGAATGGCGGCAATGAGCAAAATGACATCAGCACCCAGCGACCTGGCCTCAACAATCTGGTACTCTTCGAGGATAAAATCCTTGCGCAAAATCGGACATGCATTGACATTCCTGGCAGACTGAAGATCCTGATCACTCCCGCCAAAAAAATATGTATCTGTCAGTACTGACAAAGCGGAGGCCCCTGCCGCACAATACCCCTGGGTAACTTCTTCGACAACTGCCGAACCATTAATCACGCCACGGCTAGGAGATTTTCTCTTGAACTCTGCAATTATTCCCGTACGGCTGGCATCGAGCAGGTGTTGCCGGATCGAGATCACCTCCCTCGAAAACTGGGGCCGTTGCTCCAATACTTTCGTGGGCACGCGATTCTTTCGCTCGGTCACCTCCTGCTGCTTCCTGGCTACAATGGTATCGAGAATGTTCATGATTCCTGGCTAATGGCAATTAGCTTCTTAAATGTACCCAAAGCCCTGCCCGATTGCAGGCATTCCATTGCCTTGTTCACTGCAGCGTTCCAGCCGGACTTCCTGTCGGCACAAAACAATGCAAGGGCAGCATTTGCCACCACTACTTGCCGCTGCGCGCTGGTGCCATGACCCTCCAGTATTGTTAAGAATAGCCTGGCCGATTCTTCCACGGTGCTCCCACCAAGAATATCCTGCGATGAAACCTCCGGCATCTGTAAATCTGCAGGTGTGTATAGCCGCTCACCGGTGTCGGCAAATACCTTTACAGGTCCGGTAAGAGAAACCTCATCGTAGCCCTGGACATCGTGCAACACTATAAACTTTTTGTCAGTTTGCTGATACAAATAGCCGTACAACCTGGCCAGTTCCAGATTAAAAACACCTACCAACTGCAACGGCGGGAAAGCAGGATTTACCATGGGGCCTAACATATTAAAGAAAGTCTTGACACCAAGCTCCTTCCGGATCGGCGCCATATTTTTCATTGCTGGGTGAAACAATGGCGCATGCATGAAAAATATGTTTGCCTCATCAAGGCTCCGGTCCAATACCTCTTTCTTATTCGTGAATTTATATCCGAAATATTCAAGGACGTTGGATGATCCACTGACCGAGGAGACCCCATAGTTGCCATGCTTGGCTACCGGCTGTCCGGCCGCGGCCACTACAAACGAAGACAACGTTGAGATATTAAAGGTGTTCTTACCATCGCCACCCGTACCGCATACATCCATAACGGGGCGATCTACCTTTACCGGCAGACACAATTCCAACATCGCATCCCGGAAACCCTGCAACTCAGCGAGGGTGATGGCACGCATCATGTACACCGTCATGAATGCACTCATCTGACTGGGATTGTATTTCCCCGCCGCCAGATCCATCAACACCTGCCTGGCTGTCTCCTTATCCAGCGAGCGGTGTTCTATCAATTCATTTAAGATCTGCTTCATACTTATCGGGATAACCAATTCAACATAATTTCTCTTCCATACGAAGTCATAATCGACTCGGGATGATACTGCACCCCGCGCACATCATGTTTCCGGTGGGCTATGGACATGATCAACCCGGCCTCATTAACGGCAGTTACTTTCAACTCATCAGGTATAGCTCCGGCGTCTACGGCCCATGAATGATATTGTGCTACCGGAAAGGTGCCAGGCACACCACGGTATAAGGTCTCTCCGGTATCAGAAACCTGCAACGCGCACGTTACACCATGTCTTACCTGGGGCATATTGAAGAGCGTTGCTCCATAGACTTCCGCAATACCCTGATGACCCAGACAAACGCCCAGAATACTTTTTGTCGGTCCATATTCCTTGACCACCGCTTTCATGATTCCCGCCTCGTCAGGAACGCCAGGCCCGGGAGAGAGCAGTATCTTATCATAATACTTCACCCCCTCTACCGTGATTTTGTTATTTCGAATCACGTCCACCTGATGGCCGAGACTCCGAATGAGATGCACCAGGTTGTAGGTGAAAGAATCGTAGTTATCCAGCAACAAGATTTTCATATTCGCTTCAATTAGATGCGCTCCGCCATGACCAGCGCTTTTTTCAGGGCCTCCAACTTATTATTCACCTCCTGCAATTCACTCTCGGGTACTGACTTTGCCACCACCCCGGCACCAGCCTGACAGATCAGCTCATTGTGCTGACTGAGGAATGTCCGGATCATAATGGCATGGTTGATATCACCATTAAACCCTATAAAGCCTAACGCACCTCCATAAAAACTCCGATTCACTTTTTCCAATTGGTTGATGATTGACATCGCTTTAATTTTCGGTGCTCCGGATAAGGTACCGGCCGGAAAGGTGTCAGCAGCCAATTGCAACGAGGCCTGCGGGTCATGCAGATGCCCGGTGACTTTACTGACGAGGTGAATGACGTGACTGTAGTATTGTATTTCCTTAAATACTTCTACCGTAACCTGATCTGAATCACGGCTGAGATCGTTGCGGGCAAGGTCCACCAGCATAACATGTTCTGCATTTTCTTTTTCGTCACGACTGAGTCGTTCTGCCAATTCTGAATCTTCCTTGTCATTACCGCTGCGGCGAAATGTTCCCGCTATAGGGTAAATACTTGCCGAACCGTTGCGTACCTGGATTTGTGCTTCCGGCGAAGAACCGAAAATCTTAAAATTTCCATAATCAAAATAGAACAGGTATGGAGAGGGGTTGATTGATCGCAGCGCCCGGTATACATTGAATTCATCTCCACGAAATCCACGCGTGAACCGCCTCGACAGCACAATCTGAAATACGTCCCCGCGATGACAGTGATGAATACCTTGTTTCACACTTTCGATAAACTCGTGATCGGTACCCGATGCCTGCTCATCACCGGACAAGTAAAATGGGAAAGTGGAGAAGCGATTACTAAAGATAATTTTTTCCAAACGTTCCAAGCCATCGGCCTGCCCGTCTCCCTCCTGAACATACTCCACCAACGTAAGTTCATTGCTGAAATGATCGACAATAATCACATAGCGATACAGCTTGTAAAGTATATCCGGTATCATCGGGTGAGGCAGCGCAATATCCACCTCCTCAAAATATCGAACGGCATCATAGGTCATGTAGCCAAACAATCCGGAAGGGTTGTACTTTGAGGCATCACCTGACACATCAAATGATTTGCGGAAGCCGTCGAGTGATTGAAGCACCTGACTCCGATCTGTAATAACCTGCGTGTGCCGGTTCTTATCCGGAAATTCTGTCACAATCCGTTCCTGATCCACGGTAATGGATGCCATCGGATCGCAGCAAATAAAGGACAGGCTGTTCTCATGGCTGTGGTAATCCGAGCTTTCAAGCAGAAGACTCCCGGTGAATACGTCACGGAGTTTCAGGTAAATCGTCACCGGTGTAAAGGTGTCGGCCAGCAGCTTCTTGTTTCGCGTCTTCAGTTTATATGTCATAATAATCAGGCATAAAAAAAACCCGCCCCTGGATCGGGGCGGGCTTCATGAAATAATTTATCTCAATGGTTTACAA
>DAOMGC010000103.1:0-10318 GCA_035430125.1 Cyclobacteriaceae bacterium
TCCAGGAGACGAATGCACCTGGAATCAAATGGCAACAACTCAATGCGCCGCACTTTCGACTGCTGTTTCCAGTAGGCTACGAATCGCAGGCACAGCGGGTAGCCAATACCCTCGAGACTATCCGTGAACCGGAAGCAAAGTCGATGGGAAGGGCCCCAAAAAAAATTACCATCGTACTTCAGAATCAGTCCGCATTGTCCAATGGTTTTGTGACTGTGGCGCCACGCCGGGCTGAGTTCTATACCATGCCGTCGCAGAACTACAACTTTGCCGGCACCAATGACTGGCTCGACCTCCTGGCTTCGCATGAGTACCGTCACATGGTCCAGTTTGAGCGTAGCAAGACCGGATTCACCAAATTAGTGTCATGGGTTTTTGGCCAACAGGCCTATGCGGGACTTGCCTTTGCCGCTGCACCGCAGTGGTTCTGGGAAGGAGATGCGGTAGCGACCGAGACAGCATTTACACCCAGTGGCCGGGGCAGGATTCCAAATTTTGACCTGGTCTTCCGTACGAATATTCTCGAAGGCAGGTCATTCAATTACAGCAAGCAATACCTGCGGTCATACAAGCACAATATCCCCAATCATTATGTGCTCGGGTACAACATGATTTCTTATTTGAGGAAGAAGACCGGCGACCCGATGATTTGGGATAAGGTCACACACCGCGCCTGGGGTGTTCCGTTCATTCCTTTTGCTTTTTCAAATGCAATTAAGAATAAGACGGGGATGCATGTGTCGGAGTTGTACCGCGAAATGGCTGCCGAGAGAAAGAAGGATTATGAACAGGCCTTGTCCGGCATTGAATTAACGGATTTCGAAACAGTCTCCCAACGGCGTAACAGTGCCTACACAGACTACTTCTATCCTCAGCCGATGGACAACAACCGGGTGCTGGTAACTAAATCGGGCATAGGAGACATTGAGACCCTGGTGGTCCTCGGTCCTGATGGAAAGGAAGAGGATAAATATGTGCAAGGTCCCGTCAATGAATCGGGTATGCTCTCGGTGGCTAACCAACGCGTGGTGTGGAACGAATACCGATTTGATCCGCGGTGGTTAGTACACACGTACGCAATTGTGAAGGGGTACGATTTCAAGAACAGGCAGGAGCATGTCATATCTTCTCATACCCGGTACGCCGGTGCAGCTTTGTCTCCGGATGGGGAACGTGTGGCGACAGTCGAGTCTACCCATGATTACCTCAACCGCATGGTGATCCTGGACTATAGGAGTGGCAACGTATTGGCCGAACTCCCTAATCCGGAAAATGATCTCTTAACGATGCCCAAATGGTCGGCCGATGGTAAGTCATTGGTGGTGTTGCGCACGTCTCCAGCCGGACGCACCATCTCTCGCATTGACGCCAAGACGGGTGAATCCGAAAACCTATTGCCGATCGGCAGCGAAAATGTGGGATATCCCGTGTTGTATGATCGCTACGTGCTGTTCAATTCACCGGTGTCGGGTATTGACAATATCTATGCGATTGACGTGCAATCCGGTGAACGTTATCAGGTTACTTCTGCTAAGTACGGCGCTTACAATCCTGCCGTTTCTCCGGATGGCAAGATTCTTTACTATAACAACCAGGGAAAAGACGGGATGGATGTGGTACGAACAGTATTCAATCCTTCCGCATGGAAGAAGTACACGACAACATCGCCATCCGCCAATAGCATGTTTGATCACCTGGTTGAGCAGGAGGGTCATCCCACGGTGTTCTCTAATGTAGGACAGGAACAATTTCCGGTAACACGCTACCACCGGGCACAAGGGATGATCAACCCACACAGTTGGGGTCCGTATTTCATCAACTCCCTAACCCAGGCACAGGTGGGTATTGCCTCCAATGATATCCTTAGTACTACGTCCATCAATGCAGGATATATTTACGATATCAATGAGCGGAGTGGTGCGTGGAAGGCCAAGGTGAGCTATCAGGGATTTCTCCCTATTATCGACTTCAGCTTTTCGCAGTCGTCTCGATCGGTTAATGAAGGTAACTACACCTTTTACCGTATAGACACGCTGCAAAAAGCACCAGTTAAACTCGATACCATCGCATCACAAAAGAATATCACATTTCATTGGAATGAAAAGACCATTGAAACGGGACTCCGTATCCCTTTGCTGACCACGACTTCAAAATTTGTGGGCAGTATTACATTGGGCAATATGCTTGGGTACACCCAGGTCAGCGGATTTACCAATTCGGTAAGCAACAGCCGCATTGTTCCTGCCTTCGAACGAAGCGGTCCCAAGTCCCCGCCTACGGTTTCCACCAAAGACGGTTCGTATTTCTTCCGCGATTACGCAGACAATGGAAACCTGATTTACAACCACTTCAGTTTGGTGGCATACCGCGTGCTTAAACAAAGTCGAAGGGACATCAATAGCAAATGGGGTCAGGGTGTATTCATTGATTACTTCAACACACCCTACGGCGGAAATTTTAACGGGGGACAATTCTCGTTCTACGGCCTGGCTTACTTCCCGGGGTTGTTCAAGCACCATTCCATCTGGGGCTATTGGGCCTATCAGCACAGCGTAATCAAAGCCGGAACGCTCAATCAAAACGGAGTCAAGGACAATTACATCTTCCGAAACCAGATTCCGCTGCCCCGCGGACAGTCCGTGTCTCGTGCGCAGAACATTTACTCCATGGCAATAAATTATACACTGCCACTCTGGTATCCGGACATCGCACTGGGACCCCTGTTGAATATTCAACGTGTTCGCGCCAATGGATTCCTGGATTATGCCCAGGGCACCAGCCCCGATTTTGTTACTAAAAACTTCAACGGGAAGTCCAATTACCTCTCCACCGGGGTGGAGGTGCGGTTTGATTTTAACGTCATGCGCTTCCTTCAGCAATTTAATGTTGGCTTCCGCTATTCTTATGGCATCTCGCCATCGGTTACCCAGTTTGAAGTGCTCGTCGGGAGCTTCAATTTCTGATTCCCAAAAGTCCCTGAAAACTGCTTGAAAATCGGCTTCATTGGCCTATTTTTGGACCTCGTTTGAACCAAAAGCAGAAAGCATGGCAGAAATCGTCCGAATGCCTAAGATGAGCGATACGATGACCGAAGGGGTGATCGCCAAATGGCATAAAAAGGTGGGAGATACCGTGAAATCCGGTGACCTGATGGCGGAAATTGAGACCGACAAGGCTACGATGGATTATGAATCCTTTAACAGTGGCGTGGTGCTTTACCTGGGTGCCAAAGAAGGTCAGGCTGTGAAGATCAATGACGTACTCGCCATTGTAGGTAAATCCGGAGAGGATTTTTCGGCCCTGCTTGCTTCTTCTCAATCTACCGCAGCTGCCGGAGGCAAGACAGAAACCAAGACTGAAACAGCCGTGGCCGTAGCCGCGCCAGCAATTGATACCACCGGCATCAAAGCTGAAATCGTACTCATGCCCAAGATGAGTGACACCATGGTGGAGGGCGTGATTGCCGCATGGCATAAGAAAGTCGGAGATGCTGTGAAGTCAGGTGAATTGTTGGCAGAGATCGAGACCGACAAAGCCACGATGGAATATGAATCGTACAATACGGGTACGTTGTTGTATATCGGTGCCAAAGAAAAAGAAGGTGTTGCCGTAAATGGCGTGCTCGCGATCGTTGGTGATAAGAATGCTGACTGGCAAACGCTGCTGAAGGCTCACCAGGCAAAAGGAAGTGCTGCGGCGCCTGCCAAGCAAACGACACCTGATGCTGCACCACTTGCCGCATCAACTGATGCCGGCAGTGCTTCACATAGCAATGGCCGATTGAAAGTGTCACCCCTGGCGCGCAAGATGGCGAAAGACCTCGGCGTAGACCTGTCACAAGTGTCGGGTACTGGTGAACATGGCCGGATAACCAAACGAGATATAGAGAATTTCAAGCCCGGTAAGTCAGCACCGGCATCAGCTGCACCTGCGACGTCGGCGTCAGCCAAGTCGGCACCTGTGGTGTTGCCTGCAGTCGTGGGCAAAGAGAGCTTTGAAGAGATTCCGGTTTCCCAGATGCGCAAAACCATCGCGCGTCGTTTGGCCGAAAGCAAGTTCAGTGCACCGCACTTCTACCTGACCATGGAGATCAACATGGACAAGGCCATCGAGGCGCGCAAGAGCATGAACGAGATTTCGCCTGTGAAGATCTCGTTTAATGATATGGTGATCAAGGCCGTTGCTGCTGCATTGCGTCAACATCCAGATGTTAACGTGAGCTGGCTCGGCGATAAAATGCGAAAGAACCACCACATCCACATCGGTGTGGCTGTAGCTGTGCCGGATGGTTTGCTGGTGCCGGTTGTTCGGTTTGCGGACAACAAGTCACTGTCGCACATCGCCGCTGAAGTAAAGGACCTGGCACAGAAGGCACACGACAAGAAATTACAGCCCAGCGATTGGGAGGGAAGCACCTTCACGATTTCAAACCTGGGTATGTTCGGCATAGAAGACTTCACAGCGATTATCAATCCTCCGGATGCCTGCATCCTGGCCATCGGTGGTATCAAGGAAACAGCCGTGGTCCGCAATGGCCAACTGGTGCCCGGAAGTGTGATGAAAGTGACTATGTCATGCGATCATCGCGCTGTTGATGGCGCGGTAGGGGCAGCTTTCCTGAAGACATTCAAGAGTTTGCTCGAGGAGCCGGTCAGGATACTGATCTGATTCACTATACCGCATGGAAACCATCCACGCCACTACCATTCTGGCCGTACAGCACAACGGCAGTGTTGCCATTGGCGGAGATGGGCAGGCGACGTTGGGCAATACCATCGCAAAAAGCAACGTAAAGAAAATCCGCAAACTGCAGGAAGGTAAAGTGCTTACCGGTTTCGCCGGCTCTACGGCTGATGCATTCACCCTGCTCGACCGCTTCGATGAAAAACTGAATGCCTATGGCGGCAACATGAAGCGGGCTGCCATTGAACTGGCCAAAGACTGGAGAACTGATCGTTTCCTTCGCCGGCTCGAAGCGATGTTGATTGTGGCCAACAAAGATGAAATCCTGATGGTATCCGGGACAGGGGATGTCATTGAACCTGACAATCAAGTCGCCGCTATTGGTTCAGGCGCCATGTATGCACAGTCGGCCGCCCTGGCCATGAAAAAATTTGCACCTCAACTCACTGCGGAGGAAATCGTCCGCGAAAGTCTGCATATCGCCGCAGATATCTGCATCTATACCAACCACAATCTGGTGGTTGAGAAGATCTGATTACTTCGTCCTGGTGGCCTTGATATCATTGCCCCCCTGGTGGAGGATTAAGCCGATGACTTCGCCAGCGTCGTTGCGCGTAAATTCGATTTGCGCATCCACCACGGTAAGATAGAAATGGTCTTTTGACTCCGCATAAATCTCAAATGCGGGTTGTCCCGTCATCTGCGCGTACAATTGTCCATCCTTGAGCGTCACGGTAATGGAAGGCAAAGAAATCTGGTAATTGCCCGGATAGGCCTGCATGACATCGTCGGGAAGTACGATCGGCTTGCGCAGCTTCTTGAGCGGCTGTTTTTCGTCGAGCCAATGAAACCCAATGTCGTCTGCACCGGCCGTGGAGTTGGTCAGGATAACGATGGCCTTCTTGCTTCCTGGACTGAATCCGAGAAAAGTGCGAAAGCCGCCCGTGCCGCCGTTGTGCCAGACGGTTTCACCCGTAATGTGCCAGCCCAGGCCGATCTTGGTAGTCTCCCTTGTAGTACTGCTGCGCGCACGGTGGGCCTGAACCATGGCCTTCCCAAGGGGCTTTGAGGATGGATCCAGGTTGGCGATGGCATATTTCATCATATCCTCTGCTGTCGACAGCAATCCACCTGCCGATTGCATGCTGCTTTCATCAGACCAGGTCCATGCATGAACAGGCGTGGTACCGGCATAGCCGGTGGCGAGGTGAGCATGGTTTTGATTAGGCATGTTCAGCCAGGTATTATTCATCTTCAATGGTTTTAAAAGATTCCGTGTCACCAGCTCGCGGTAGGTAGTCTTGTGTTCGCGGGCCAGCGTTACGCCTAGTAAACCCATACCAAAGTTGGAATATTCATATTGCTCACCGATGTTTCTGGGCAAGGTATATTGCGACAAAAAGCTGAACATTTTGTCTTCGGTATAGTCGATATACGGGTCATCGTTGGAAGCGGGTGTGAAATTGGTTGGCATGCGGGGTAACCCCGAATGTGCCGTTGCGAGATCCAGGAAAGTAATGACTTTGTTGTCGCGGGTGGGTACCTTGACGGTTTCGGGGAGGTACTTCTGAACGGGATCTTCCAATGAAAGTGTTTTCATTTCTGCATCCAATGCCAGTAGCGTTGTCGTAAATGTTTTGGTAATGGATCCAATTTCAAAAAGTGTTGTGGAGGTAACGGGTTGTTGGGTGGCAACATCTGCAAGACCTGCTGCGTAATAGTGGATTTTTCCGTGGTCGTAGACACCAATAACAATTCCGGGTGTCTCTTTACCGTTTACGCGTTCCTGAGCAAGGGTCTGCAGGTCCTGAGCTTGTGCAATGGAGAATATCGCCAGGATAGCGAGAAGCAATGACCATTTTTTCATAGTTGGAAGGTTGTGATTATGAAGATACACCATTCACTCAGGAATGTTCGATAGCATCCAGAATCATTTCTGCAGATTCTTTCAATTGGTCCATGCCAATGGTGAGTGGCGGCGCCATGCGGATGCTGTAGGGGTGGGAGAGAAACCAATACAGGATGATCCCGTTGTCACGGGCTCGGGCCACGATTCGGTTTACTTTTTCCGCAGAGGCAAAATCCATCGCGAACAGCAATCCGATCCGTCTGATTTCAAGGATGTCAGGGTGTTTCAGTAGGGATTGCAGATACCTGCCTTTCTCCTCCACCTGCTCGATCAATTTATCTTGCATCAGTACTTCCAGTGTCGCGTGGGCCGAAGCGCAGCACACCGGATTTCCTCCAAAGGTGGTAATGTGACCCAGCATCGGATCGTGGGTCAATAATTTCATGTTGGCCTCCGATGAGATAAACGTGCCTATAGGTAGTCCGCCGCCAAATGCTTTGGCCAACGTGAGAATGTCAGGTACAACGCCATAGTGCTCGAAGGCGAATAGCTTTCCCGTCCGGCCCATGCCGCACTGAATCTCGTCGAAGATGAGCATTGCCCCGGTTTCATCAGATCGTTTGCGCAAGGCCTGCATGAATTCCCTGGAAGGTATGCGAACACCCGCATCACCCTGAATGGTCTCGACAATTATGCCAGCGGTCTTATCCGTGATCTGGCTCAGTTCACTCGTTTCATTGAAGGTCAGGAAGCGTACGTTGGGAAGTAATGGTCTGAAGGCAATTTTCTTTACTTCGTTTCCCGACACGCTCATCGACCCATGTGTGCTGCCGTGGTAAGATTTCCGGAAGGATACAAGTTCAATACGACCCGTCACCCTTTTGGCCAACTTAAGGGCGGCCTCATTGGCTTCCGTCCCGGAATTGACAAAGTAACAGCAGTTGAGGTTAGGTGGGAGCAGGCTGGTGAGCAGACCCGCCAGCTGATTGGGTGCCGACTGGATGTACTCGCCATAAACCATCACGTGCAGATGTTTGTCCAACTGCCGACGGATGGCGCCCAATACGTGCGGGTGGCGATGGCCGATGCTGCTCACGCCGATGCCGGAAATCATGTCGGTATATCGCTTGCCATCGGGTGAATAAAGGTAGATACCTTCTGCCCGCTCAATGGCAATGTCAAAGGGGAATGGAGACGTCTGCGCCAGACGGTGTAGAAAAGTATCGCGATCGAAGTTCACGGGGCAAGATTCGTAACAATACAGATCAAAAAAAAGCCCCTGCAGAGAACCTGCAGAGGCCATCACTAAACACCCTATCTTAAATATTATTTGGGTCCCGGACCATCCGTTTCGGCCAGGGCCATTGAGTTAGCTTTCTTCACGCGGCGGTGGGACGACAGCAATGGTCGGCCGGGTCCCTCTTTGCGTTTTTTGGTGAGCACCACACAAGAACGACCGGCATCGCGGTGCACCTGGGTGCGATACTTAGGCTTGTCAAACTTGGGCTTTGGACCTGCATTCGCTACCTGCGAAAAAAGCACGCCGGCAAGAATCAACAGGACGAGAATCACTACTTGCGTGAAGCGGTGACGTACGTTAATGTTGGACATCGTGGCCATGGGCTCTATTGTTTAACAACGAAACAAATGTGCGGCCTTCCGACCGCTCAATCTCTCGAGAAATGGCCTAAACCCTACATTGGTACACTAACCTTGCTCGGCTGTAGCGAATACATCTTTAGTAGTATATTAACTAGTTTATTTATTTGATGATCAATAAGTTACATTTCTAAGATTGAACAGGACAGGGGATTTTCCAACGGATTGTCCGCTTGGGACGACGCCCAACGCCTGAAAGCGACCAAAAATGACCCGGAACATTACGTAGGGCAAATGGGGTATTTGGCGGCTTATTGAGTCTTATCTTTGACCGATGCTTTCAAGAGGTGTTCGATTCATGTTGTTTGCGACCTTGTTCTTTGCCTTGATGAATGCCGCGGTGAAGACACTCAGCAACCTCCCGGCCATCGAAATTGCGTTCCTGCGTTCCTTTGTTTCATTGGTGCTGGCTTACACCATTTTAAAGTTTAATCACGTTCCACTCCCTGGCAACAACCGACGGGCTTTGGTACTCAGGGGTTTGTTCGGGTCCACGTCCTTGGTATTGTATTTTATTACCCTGCAGCACATGCCGCTCGCCACGGCCGTGACCTTGCAATATCTGTCACCGATTTTTACTGCCATCATGGGAATTTATATGGTGAACGAGCGCGTGCTCAAAGCTCAGTGGTTC
This sequence comes from Cyclobacteriaceae bacterium, assembly GCA_035430125.1. GTDB lineage: Bacteria > Bacteroidota > Bacteroidia > Cytophagales > Cyclobacteriaceae > ELB16-189. Next base: position 8,826 of record DAOMGC010000103.1, read on the forward strand.
TTCTTTGCCGTGGCTTTCTGCGGTGTGCTGATGGTGCAGGGTTTCGACAACCGCGTGGAGCCGTTGTATCTGTTTCTTGGTCTAGGCTCAGCGATAGCCGCTGGCCTGGCGTACAACATGATCCGGCAATTGAAGCAGACCGAACATCCGCTGATCATCACATTCTATTTTCCGTTGGTTTCACTTCCCATCACATTATTGCTGATGATCGGAGTCGACTTCGTGATGCCGGAAGGTACCGATTGGCTGGTCTTGTTGTTCATTGGTGCCACCGCTCAGATCGCGCAGTATTTCATGACCCGCGCCTATCAGGCGGATGAACTCGCTACGGTGGCCAGTGTGAAGTATGTGGGAATCATCTATGCCCTCACGTTTGGGTACTTCATTTTCGGTGAGACCTTTTCGCTGGAGGCGCACCTGGGCATGGTGGTGGTACTGTGCGGGGTGCTGGGCAATATCTGGGTGAAGCGAAAAGCCCGGGCATAAAAAAAGAGCACCGGATTCCGATGCTCTTTTGATTCTGTTTCGTTGCGATTAGAACTTCGCCACTTCTTGTACGAGGTCGATGAGTTTATTGGAATAACCCCACTCGTTGTCATACCAGGATACCACCTTCACGAAGCTGTCGTTGAGGGCGATACCGGCCTTGGCGTCAAAGATAGAAGTGCGTGCGTCGCCGAGGAAGTCAGACGATACTACATCATCTTCGGTGTAGCCGAGGATGCCTTTCAGTTCACCTTCAGAGGCTTCCTTCATGGCAGCTTTGATCTGGTCGTACGATGCAGGCTTCGCCAGGCGTACAGTCAGGTCAACAACCGACACGTCAGCTACCGGTACGCGGAACGACATACCGGTGAGTTTACCCTTCAGTTCAGGAATTACCAAGGCTACGGCTTTGGCAGCGCCAGTGGATGAAGGGATGATGTTCTGGTAAGCACCGCGGCCGCCGCGCCAATCCTTGGCTGACGGGCTGTCAACAGTTTTCTGTGTAGCTGTTACTGCGTGTACCGTGCTCATCAGTCCTTCGAGGATGCCGAACTTGTCGTTAAGCACCTTTGCGATGGGAGCGAGGCAGTTGGTGGTACATGAGGCATTGGATACGATCGTATGTTCCTTTCCAAGTTTCTTGTGGTTGACACCCATCACAAACGTGGGAGTATCGTCTTTGGCAGGAGCAGAGAACACCACCTTTTTCGCACCGGCGTTGATATGTTTCTGACCGTCGGCCTGGGTAAGGAAGAGGCCTGTAGATTCCACGATGATTTCAGCGCCTACTTCGTTCCACTTGAGGTTGGAAGGATCTTTTTCGGCGGTCACGCGGATGGACTTACCATTGACCACCAGGTGGCCGTCTTTCACTTCTACAGTACCCTTGAATTTGCCGTGGGTGGAGTCGTACTTAAGCATGTAGGCCATGTAGGCCGGGTCTACCAGGTCGTTAATGCCCACGATTTCAATATCCTTGCGGTCGATGGCAGCGCGGAACGCGAGGC
>DAOMGC010000104.1:0-10253 GCA_035430125.1 Cyclobacteriaceae bacterium
GCTTTCCGGTGAGCAACAGTTGACGGGCGCGCGCCTCGCCGATCTTGCGAATCAGAAAGACGGACACTAACGCAGGAACAAAACCAATCCGCACTTCGGTATACCCAAACTTGGCATCTGGTATGGTAAAAGCAAAGTCACATACCGTCATCAACCCACATCCACCGGCGATGGCTGAGCCCTGCACCTCGGCAATGATTACTTTTTTCAACCGATACATGAGCAACAACAAATCGCGAAGACGTCTGGAGTCTTCCAGGTTTTCATCGAACGTAAACTGTTGCAACTGCTGAAGATAACCCAGGTCAGCGCCGGAGCAAAAAGCCTCCCCTTCAGCACGAAGTACTATAACCTTACACCGGTCATCCTGCTCAGCCCGGAGAAACATTTCGTGTAGTGACTGAATCAGCTCAGGACTCAGCGCATTTCGCTTTTCCGGACGGTTCAGGGTGATGGTGCCGATCCGATCCGCTACCTCGTAATCTACAACTGCCATACTCGAAAGATACTAAAATTGCCCCATCACCACCGGATCACCAGGGCCCCACGGTCCCTTACGGTATACACCGGCATGCGGGCCGTTGCCTGCTGAGCCAGCCGTGCTACACGAGACTTGTAGTTGCTGGCATCCAGCACCACCAGGGCAGAATCGATGCATGGTGTAAGCGGAGCCAATGAATGTAGAGCATTGTTGCTGACAATAACTGCATCCACGGGCAACCGCGCGGGAAGTTGATAGTCAGGCGAATCAATCCAAACGAAAACCTTGCCTCCAAAACTGAAGAAGCATAATCCGTGAAGTTTCTTGCACTCCAGAGATAGGGATTTAACGGACTTCACTTGCTCTTGTAAGTGAGCAGGGTCAATGGTAAATCTGATGCGTGCAGCATCCAGCGAGTCGGCATGTAACCAACTTTGTCCCCGTAAAATCCAGTCAGACGCATGATGACCCGGGATCCGATAAACAATCCAGGTATGGTGTGATTGCTGATGCCATTGCCACCAGGTGGTAGCTGATAGGGTCACCGCAGCAAGAACTGTGGTGATGACAAATCCAAACCGACGATACTGAAGGAGAAGAACCACGTTCAACAGCAAAAGGAATAACGCTACGGCTCCGACACCATTGAGATAGATTGGTTGCCATAGACTTCCGGGAAGGCGCTCGGTAAGGAACAATGCCTCGTCCATATATTTGGTACACCATTGCAATAGGGTACCCATCGGCGCGGCTATTGCGGCTACTGGACTAATGACCAACAGTACAATGCCACCTACCAAAACAACCGTCGAGGCCGGGATTACAACAAGGTTTGCGAGTAAAAAGTAACTTGGAAACTGATGAAAATAATAGATACTGATGGCCACGGTAGCCCATTGCGCTGCTATTGACACCGTGGTGATCTGCCAGCCCCAATGCAACACCGCATTCGGCGCAGCCCACAGGTTGTTTAGTGGTCGCTGCAAGTACACAATTCCCCAAACCGCCAGGTAGGACAATTGAAACCCCACTGACAACAATAACCAGGGGTCATGCAACAGCAGAATAAATGCAGATGCTGCAAGGGTGTTGTAAATATTGGTGTTACGCCCCAGCGGTTTTGCTACTGCCACAAAGGAGAACATCGTGACGGCACGAAGCACTGACGGAGATAATCCGGTGATGAATGCATACATCCAAAGCAACAAAAGACAAATCACGGCAATACTCCATTCCGAAGCAGGCGATTTGCGAATGGGTTTGAAGGCCAATAGCAGGATACCATATAAGATGCTGACATGCATACCTGAAACGGCGAGGACGTGCATGGCACCGCTCGCTGCATAGGCGCTGAGTACTTCACTGTCCAGTCCGTCGGTGACCCCGAGCACCAACGCCATAAGAATACCTTGTTCTTGTCCTTCAGGTATGTAACGCTTAAATACACTGACGCATATCTTCCGCATCCGTTGGGCATAAAACAGAAATCCCCGCTCAGATGATTTGGCGGCCAAGGTCCATTTGCCTGAGTCCGGTCGATGCTGAAGAAAGATATGTTTGTTGGCATTGTGTTTTTTGAAGTCAAATTCACCAGGGTTGTATGCGGGCTCGATGGCTTGAGGTGCGCCAATAATGAGGATGTGATCACCATAGTCTAAATTCTCAGCACCATCTGACTTCTTGAAATAAAGATTGATTCCGGACTCCACGGCAGCCCAGCCCGAACGGGTGCATATCTGTGTGACAACCCCGTCGCGCTTCCAGGATTTAGACTTCTCTTCCGGAGGCGAAGTCAGCTTCACCACAAATGCCCTTACCTCTTCCGGTTCAAAGTCATTTCCTTTTTGGTACGCTGCCTCCTGCCATCGCACCTGAGTGAGTCCTGCACATGCGATCGCCATCAGGCCCACACAGCCGCTGGCCAGTTTGATGTTGCGGGAATTGCGGGTAAGAAAATAGACCGGAAAATAAGACAAGGAAAACAGGACGAATAATAACGCGCTGATCTCTTTGTCTGGCAATACCGAAGTCCCTATGCCAAGGCCCACCCCCGCGATGTAAAACGCAGCAATTCGGACCATGGCAAAGGGCATCCAGTGCATGGGAGTAATATAGAAGATTGGAAATGGCAATTGTAACCTCTGGGAATTGAAAGAACACCATATAAAGTACACCGTCATACCGGATGATCCCGATGCATCGGGAGAATTCCGGTATCCCAATGAAGCGAAGGGGTGAGGGTCCGGTGACCATTCGCTTTCTTTCACTTCATGGGGGTACCGGAATGCGCCGAAACGGCGCCTCCGGTATGACAGTTATAAGTGAGTAGACTCTTTCATATTAATCCGCTGAAAATTTTTCCCTCTCTCCTGACATAACCTTGTCACAACTGCCTTTCACCTTTGGGAAAATCAAACAAAAAACACGTATGACAACCCAACAAATTGCAGATCGCTTTAATGAACTGGCCCAAAAAGGGGAATGGAACAAAGTGTACGAGGAATTGTACAGTCCGGATGCTGAGAGCATTGAGCCGGCGAATGCCCTGGGCCTGGGAAGTGCCAAGGGCATGCCCGAGATCCTGAAAAAGGGAAAAGCCTGGGAAGCCACAATCGAGGCCATTCACAGTGCTTATACTGGTGCCCCGCAAGTGGCGGGAAATTACTTCGTGTGTACGATGGGATTTGACGGCACCTTCAAGGGAGCAGGCCGCAAGCAAATCGATGAAGTCGCGCTTTATGAAGTGAGAAATGGGAAGATTGTGAAAGAGCAGTTCTTTTACTAGAAATCAGCGGAACTCAGTGATGTGAAAACGTCATACCGGATGAGCCTGACTCATCCAGAGAGATCTGGTATCCCCAAGAAGCGAAGCCATTAGGGCAAGTTCACGCTCTGCATCCTTTCACTTCAAGGGGATACCGGAATTCGCCGATCCCGATGGCCATCGGGATTGTCCGGTATGACGGTTATGGGTTGGGGCACTCTTTCAATTCAACTTACCAGGAAGGGTATTGGTCGGTGAGAACACCGACCATCACAACCCAGATTACTTGTCGTTTTTCTGATAAGCCTGAATAATATCCCGCACCAACCGATGACGGACAACGTCTTTCTCGGTAAGTTCGATGAACCCAATACCAGGTACATTATTCAGGATGCGTGCGGCTTCTTTGAGGCCCGACTGCTGATTGCGGGGCAGATCAATCTGACTCACGTCGCCAGTGACGATCATCTTTGACTCCGGACCCATGCGCGTGAGGAACATCTTCATCTGCATGGGCGTGGTATTTTGCGCTTCATCGAGCAGGATAAAGGCATTGTTGAGGGTACGACCGCGCATATAAGCAAGTGGCGCAATCTCAATGATCTCCCGCTCCATATAATACTGCAGCTTTTCAAACTGGATCATATCACCCAGTGCATCATAGATGGGGCGCAGGTATGGGTCAATTTTTTCTTTCAGGTCCCCGGGAAGGAATCCAAGGTTCTCTCCTGCCTCAACGGCCGGTCGGGTGATGATGATCTTCTTGACTTGTTTATTCTTCAGTGCCTTGACAGCCATGGCTACCGACACATAGGTCTTTCCGGTTCCCGCTGGACCGAGAGCGAATACCAGGTCATTGTCTTTCACCAACTGCACCAGCCGTTGCTGGTTGACCGTTCGCATCTTGATCGGATTGCCTTTGGTGCCGTAGAGCAGAATGCCATCGGGCGAATCATCGGGTACAAACTCCTGCCGCTCTTGGCTTATATAACCTCGCACGTTTTCGGCGGTGATGCGACCAAACTGGTGGAAATGATCAATCAGCGCAGCGAGGATATCTGCGATCTGAACGACGTCGCTGTTTTCGCCGCGGATCAGAATTTCGTTTCCACGCGAGACGATGCGGCTTTTTGGAAAGGCGGCCGCCAGCTCATCAATATTTTTGTTGGAAGCACCCAGAAAGTCAACCAGCGGAAGGTCGTCGAGGTGGATGGTTTTTTCGATCGGTGAATTAATAGCGAAAATGATTTAATTTCGTGTAAAACTACTAAATATCCCGCTCTCCAAAAGGGCTCCAATTCAGAATGGCCATCGTCACCCTGCTTAGCGACTCCGGCGAAAGCGACCACTACGTTGCGGCGATTAAGGCGCGGGTGCTCAGTACCAATCCCGGACTTACCCTGGTTGATATAAGCCATCAAATTAAGTCATGCGATATTGCCCATGGGGCCTTTGTACTGAAGTCCGTCTTTCGCGACTTTCCGAAAGGGACCGTTCACCTGGTAGCGGTAGACGCTGCCGGCGGCCGCGATGATGCCTTTATTGCGATGCAATTGGAAGACCACTATTTCGTGAGCGTCGACAATGGCATTCTCGGTTTGATCAGCGACAAGCCCCAACAGAATGTGGTGGAGTTGAACAGCCTCACCAGCATTACTACCTCCTTTCCGGAAAAAGACATCCTCGCTCCCGCTGCGGCCAAGCTGGCCAGCGGTGTATCAATTACCACGTTGGGTAAGCCCGTGTTGGACTATCGCAAGATGACCGACCGGCGGGTGAAGGCCACCAAGAAGCAAATGTTCGGGCACGTGATCCGTGTGGATAACTACGGCAACCTGATTACCAATATAGAACGTGAAGTCTTCGAATTGTTGAGCAAAGGCAAAGGCTATGTAATCCAATTCGGCAGCGAGAAAGCCCGCCGCATACACACCAACTATCACCAGGCCGAGCAGGGCGACTGTTTTCTGATGTTCAATTCACTGGGACTCCTCGAGATTGGTATTTATAAAGGAAATGCGCAGGAACTTCTCGGACTTGGATATGACAGTCCGGTGAATGTGATGTTTGAGGAGTGAGACCAGATTAGTTGCACTGCTTTAGTCGTACCAATATGATTGTATTTTTCATTGCTGATTAGCAATGGTAAGTGATTCAGCATGGCTGGAATTAAGGAAACGTTTCTGTCCCACGAACCGAATACATGAAATGAAGATAACTATTTTGATTTATACTATCCCCCCCATGTCGGCTGCTGGCGAATTCATCTAATTTTGATAATTTTTCCGGTGTCTGAGATTTTGTAAAGTTCATCTTTAACTCTCAACTGTCGTGTGCTGTCAATTCTGCTTCCATCTGGTCCTACATCCCAAGTCGAGATACTATCAATAAGGTGTATCGTTAAGTCTTTGCTTATTGTCATAATTTCACTTGTTCCATTGCTTGGACCATTTCCTCCCCAGTCACCTAACAACCTCATTCCATCAATTTCCTTCCCATCTCTATCAAATGTGAAGAGCACCGGAGATCCTGTCTCGTCAGTCGAAATAAAAATAACACCCTTATAATTTTTAGTATCAATTAATTTTGCAAAGGGATGATCCGTTGTCAGCTCTCCACGATTATTGTCAACATGCTTATAGATAAGTTCATCCCAACTACTTGGAGTCAGCGTAATAGGAATCTCCATTTTGAAAAGAGTGTCGTAAACACTTGGGAATGACTCTAACTTAGTTGTGTCGCTATCGGTTTGTTCGGCCGTCTTAGCTTCCTTTGTACAATTCGTCAGGCCAAAGAGTAATGTCAGCCCTAAGATTACATTCCTAATCATGGTGAAGTCTTTATTAGTGCTTGCAGCCAACGTTTGTGTTTCTGCAGTGGTGCCTTATCCACGCCGCGTCCTGTCTCCGAAACAACAACATTGAATGAAGATAAAACTTGGGGCGTCAGTATCCAAACTCTTTCATCTTCTCTTCAATCTCAGATGACTTTAAGTATAAACACATACTTTTTAATTGCCATCCCAAACTCCTTCTAATAACCTCAACGTCAGTATTTTTCTCAGTTCTATTTCTAAACTGCTTAGAAAGCCCATATCTAATCCCGAAAATTATTAGGGACAAATTCGTTTTCGACGAATAGTCTACAAAGTGGGAAAACTCATGACCAATCAACCCAATCTGAGCATTTAATTCATTTTCCAAAACGTAGTCATCTGAACCGGTTTTGATCAATATATAATATTTGCGTGCGTTTTTTCCTCCAAAAATATTAACTCTTGGCTTAGCCGAAATTGTTCGACTTGCTTGTCTTTTAAATTTAAGGTCAATGCGATTGTCTTTTAGTTCAGGGAAATACTGTCGGACTATGAGGAATACATTTCTAAATCTCTCGTCTATATGTTGGCAACGGTATTCCTTATTCAAACTGTCGTAGTTAACCAGCTGGTCATTGAAGTCTTTAATGATCTTGAAACTTACGGTTGTCTGACAGTACAACTTTGCCCCAAAACCTAAATTGAGTACAATTAGTCCGAAGATTATCTTATTTAATTTCATTCGTCATCTGTCCTGCGATTGATGCCAAAAAAGTACTTTAAGACACGTCTCCTAAACATCCCTATTCCTCACCACCAATTTACAACAAACCGCAAAATCCGAGTGCACAAAGCCCGGCTATTAAGTTTAGTCATTCTACACCTTTTGTAGTAGCCATCGTGATCTGAGATGTATATTCGCCAAATCGTTGATTCAACCACTGTTCATGAACAGCACCGTCCAGATTACTTCCGTTTTTTCATGCTCCCTCGAACGGGCGTTCAAGACACCTATGCTCTGCGATGTATCTAAAGTACATACGGGGTATGGCATCATGCCCAAAGTCACTCACTGCACGGAAGATGAAAACTGGGGTCAGCCGGGTGGCAGCAAAAAGATATTCGCTGCACCATCATTGACTCAAAAAGGCGGGTATGCATCTTTGGACAAGGTCATCGAACGCATTGAAAACAAATACTGGAAAATTGAAGTGAGCGACTTTCAGGCGTGGATACTGGGGTTTACCCGGTTTACCGGTGAATGGCAGACCACGGAACTCGAAGTCAATAAGATTCTGATCACGTACACTTACACGATGCACTCGGACCAATGGGTACTATTTCCATTGCAATGGCTGTTTACCAAAGTCTTCTGGCAAATGTACATGCGGCATGTACTGGAAAACGTAAGGCAATTGGCGTATGCGGAAGCGTCGTATCAACATCCGTAAGTTATAGTGACACCTGATTGATCAACGCGACGGTGAATATGCTCAGCAAGAACCATCCAATCAATCCCTCCATAATACAGAGGTAGCGCGCCAGTCCCCGTGTGGGAATATTCCCAAAACCCAGTGTGGTGAATGCATTAACGCTAAGCGCAATGGCATTGAGCAGTGACAGGAGAAAACCAGACACCATTTTAAAGAAGGGAATAAGGTAGCCCTTGTCATTTCGGGTAATAAAATCTCTGAAATTGCGTACGAGGTCAGACTTACCGGTAACATCCCAATCGGACGGGAAGAAGTAAAATACCAACGCAAACACGAGTATCACATACAACGAAACCACGATGGCCAATGCCGGATCCGTACCGTGGTTGGTGTACATTTTCAACAAGCGATTCAACTTCCAGGCAAAGTAATTCCGGAAGCCTCCATACTGGTCATAGTTATATTTCATCCGCACCCCCTGCAAGTCTTTCAACTCCACAAAGCATCCATTCATGGCTGCAAGATCACCGCTCGCTTTATATCCGCTCAGCAGGGTTTGATACGTTCCGGTCAACTCATGAAACTGAGTGGAGTTTCTTATCTCATCAACTGTCTCCGCACGATAAAAGGCGGCTAAACGGAAGCCCAATCCCCCAACGGCCCTCTCCTCCATGAGGAGCAATCTCCTTTCTTGCAATTGTTCCCAGCTTATCTTCACTTTGTTGGCAGCCGACGGCAACTCAATTTTTGAGAGTACGATGCCCCGGGTAAATCGGTTGTCAGAAACCGTGATACTACCCTCAACATGCAGGTTATCGAGATCGATAATGGACTGCGTAGAGTCATGGATCATTGCAAAGTCTTTGCATCGGGGAGACATGATGGTGGCGAAAGACGTGATATCACCCGCATACCATCTGTTGCCCGTAAACTGAATCTGCCCGGCATCCTCCAGGTTCAACAGAAAATCCTGCCGAACATGTTCTGTTCTGTAGCGGGTAAGGGTATCCACCGGAAACCCCCAATAACTTGACCTTACCCCCTTGATGTGAATGGATTGCAGCTCGGCTGGCAACACAACCGACCTCCTGAAGTCCAGCACACAACTGTCCAGGCCAATAGCGCGAAGTCGCTTCGATCCAAAACGAAACGCACCACGAATGGTGGTTTTTTGGAAGAGCACACTACCAAATGAGCCTTGTACATACACACCCTGCTCCAACACACAGTTTTTGAATGACAACACACCTTCATAGTCATCTTTGGAATGAACCACAAGAACCGGTTTAGTGAAGTGAAAGTTGTCGAACCAAAACGTAATTGGAGCAACCGGGTCCCCCATCAACACCAACTTCTTTCGGATGACAATCCGGCCATCTTGTTCCTCCAGGGGCCGCACATTTTCACGCAGGTAAGCATCAAATCCTTCATTAAAAAAGAAATTAAGCCCGGGGTCACTGATTACCGAACCCTTTGCCACCACCAGGATCGAATCCCCGCCAGGTTCCACCAGTTTCTTCAACACTTCCTTGAGATCGATCTGGGCAAGTGATGGCGTCTGGCAGGAAACCAGGAACAGAATGATTAGTCGAAAATGTTTCATACCTGGGAAATGAAGCGAAGCTACTTTCTAACAAACCCCAAATCATGAAAATCATAACTGAAATCCGTCAGCGGCGAAATGGCATGCATCGTGAAAGCCTTCGCCTTGCCTGATTCATTCAGCACAAAATCAACATAACAATCCGCATCGAGGCTGCGGTCTTTCCACCGGGCGAGCAGGCTGTTGCCACCAAAGTACATCAACTCACCTGCAATGCGGGGCGAACGTTTTGACGCAAACCATAGCTTTCCATCCTTCATCGAAATAGTCACTTCGCCAAACCAGGGATCGACATAGGTTCCCATAACTGATCCCGGATCCATGGCCTTCCCGGATTTCCGATTGGCATCGGCTATCTGCCAGATACTGTCCACCATATGATTCACCTTGGCTACCTGCATATTGCGGTTACCGGAGTACTCCTTCACCCGGTCCGTGCCGGTAATTCCAAAATAACCATCCTTAATCTGGTTAGTAATAGAAACAAACGCACCTCCCTCCTGCTGGTTGGTCAATACAATGATGCCCAGGTTCAACTCCGGGATCATGGTAATCTGGGTGACCATACCTTCCAATCCTCCCGTATGACTTAGCTGCTTATAACCTTTTACATCACTTACCCCGAAGCCGAGGCCATAGGCGGAGAAGTGGGTATTGTAGGTACCGGGGTTTCGCACCGGAATAATGGTCTGTGGTGTCCACATCTCTTCATGTACGTTATCAGAGAAGAGCACTTTTTTATTGCCTTCACCATACTTGCCATGATTCAACTGAAGCATCACCCACTTGCTCAGGTCGGCAATGCTGGAATTCAGTCCGCCGGCAGCGTGACCCACCTTGAGTGTATTTCGCCTCACCACCTGAACCTTGCCATTGACGGGTGCATGACCGTCGATGACATTGGACTTGTCCTTGAGTCGTTCATAGGAAGCGGCGGTGTGGCTCATGCCGAGGGGTTGAATAATTCTCTGTTCAACAAAATCATCCCAGCTCATGCCACTGACGCGGGCCACTACCTCTCCGGCAATGATGTACAGGTTGTTATCATAATCATATTTCGACCGGAAACCTGATACCGGCTTCAGGTGGCGGAGGTTATAGATAATATCCTTGAGGGTAAAGTCGCTGGAGTCCGGGAAAAACATGAGGTCACCTGC
>DAOMGC010000105.1:0-10112 GCA_035430125.1 Cyclobacteriaceae bacterium
TACGTGAGTATCAGGAGATGACGGGATTCAAAGTCGGCTTTAAACCTGCCGGTGGTATTCAAAAAGCCAAACAGGCTTTGGAATGGTTAATCCTCATGAAAGAAGAACTCGGCGATGAATGGTTGCAACCTCACTTATTCCGCTTTGGCGCAAGCAGTCTGCTTGGCGACATCGAACGCCAATTGGAACACTACCTCACCGGACGCTATTCTGCCGCGTACCGTCATCCTATGTCATAAGTTTGATTCAACCCTCAACGATCATGAAGGTCAAAAGCATTTACGAGAAAATGGAGTACGGTCCCGCGCCGGAAAGTGCAGCCCCCGCGCTGGATTGGTTGGCTCAACATAACAAGCAGTTCAACCTGTTTATTGATGGTGGCTGGCATAAGCCCGGAGGTGGCAAGTACTTCAATTCCATCAACCCCTCTAACAAAAGTGTGCTGGCCTCCATTGCTGAAGGCTCGAAGAAGGATATTGACCTGGCCGTGAAGGCAGCACGCAAAGCCTTGCCAGGTTGGGTTAAGGTCGGTGCTCACGCCCGTGCGAAATACTTGTATGCGCTCGCTCGCCAGATTCAAAAGAACTCCCGGTTGTTTGCTGTATTGGAATCATTGGACAATGGAAAGCCAATCCGCGAGACCCGGGACATTGATATCCCCTTGTCAGCAAGACATTTTTATCACCATGCGGGCTGGGCTCAACTACGCGACAGCGAATTGAAGGAATATCAGGAAGTTGGGGTGATCGGTCAGATCATCCCATGGAATTTTCCAATGCTGATGCTTTCGTGGAAGATCGCGCCAGCGCTGGCTATGGGAAATACCGTTGTACTGAAGCCAGCGGAGTTCACATCTTTGACCGCACTGCTCTTTGCAGAAATCTGCCAGCAAGTGGGATTGCCCAAGGGTGTTGTCAACATTGTCACGGGAGCCGGAGCTACGGGGGCCGCACTGGTGGAGCATCCCGATGTAAACAAAATTGCATTCACGGGGTCTACTGAAGTTGGAAAGATTATTCGCCGGGCTATCGCTGGCTCCGGAAAAAAAGTCTCTCTGGAGTTAGGGGGCAAATCTCCTTTCATCGTATTTGAAGATGCAGACCTCGATAGCGTGGTAGAAGGCGTCGTGGATGCTATATGGTTTAATCAGGGACAGGTATGCTGCGCCGGATCGCGTTTGCTCGTGCAGGAAAGTATTGCAGAAAAGTTGTACAAAAAGATCCGCGCCCGCATGGAAAAGCTGGTCGTAGGCAATGCGCTGGACAAGGGAATTGATATTGGTGCCATTGTTGCACCCGTACAGTTGGCACAAATCGAAAAGTTGGTAGCCCAGGGTGTGTCAGAAGGTGGTCAGTTGTGGCAACCCTCATGGGCCTGCCCGAAAGACGGCTACTTCTATCCGCCAACGCTGTTTACCGGCATTGCACCTTCCGCAACATTGGCACAGGTAGAAATATTTGGACCAGTCCTGGTGGCGATGACTTTCCGTTCACATGGTGAGGCCATCAAGCTGGCCAACAACACCCGCTATGGGCTCGCCGCAAGCATCTGGACGGAAAATATCAACCTTGCCCTCGATGTGGCACCCAAAGTGAAGGCAGGATCGGTGTGGATCAACTGCACTAACCAGTTCGATGCTGCGTCAGGGTTCGGCGGCTATCGGGAATCTGGATTCGGGCGAGAAGGAGGTAAGGAGGGACTCTACGAATATCTGAAGCCGAAATCTGAAGCCTTGTTGGCTTCTACTGCACCCAAGGCACCCAAAGTTCAAAAGAAGAACGGAAGTATCCTGCCCACCATTGATAGAACGGCCAAGCTCTTCATTGGTGGCAAGCAAGCCAGACCTGATAGTGGTTATAGCCTTAAGGTTACCAACCGTGCCGGACAAACTATTGCCGAAGTCGGAGCCGGCAACCGCAAGGACGTGCGCAACGCTGTTGAAGCCGCTCAGGCAGCTGAGAACTGGACGGCGATGACGGGTCATGCTAGGGCCCAGGTACTTTTCTACCTCGCCGAAAATCTATCAGCCCGGGCCGATGAATTTGCCGCGCGAATCATCTTACAAACCGGCGTAACACCAGCGGCAGCCAGACAAGAGGTTGAGCTCTCCATTGAAAGGATATACTATTATGCTGCGCAGGCCGACAAATATGACGGCGCTGTCCATCACACGATAACCCGCAATGTCACCCTGGCGATGCCTGAGGCTTTGGGTGTGATGGGCATCATTTGTCCCGATGAATTTCCATTACTTGGATTGCTGTCCAACATATTGCCGCCCCTTTGTATGGGCAACCGTGTTATTGTTACTCCTTCATCCATCGCGCCGCTGTCAGCCACCGACCTGTATCAGGTGTTGGAGACCTCTGACGTACCGGCCGGTGTTGTAAATATTATTACCGGAAACAAAGAAGAACTGGCTGCGGTATTGGCCAATCACGATGATGTGGATGGAATCTGGTACACGGGCTCTCAGGCAGGCTGCAAAGCCATTGAGCATGCAGCCGCAGAGAACATGAAGCGCACCTGGGTAAATTATGGGAAGTTCCGCGACTGGACTGACCCACAGCAGGGTCAAGGTGAAGTGTTCTTGCGCCATGCCACCCAGATCAAGAACATCTGGATTCCCTATGGAGAATAAGGGTTAAGCGTTTAGTTTATCGAGGGTGGTGGTGATGAGTGTTTCAATATGCTTGCTGTGATCACCCCCAAATTCTTTGCGGATCCGGTTGGCGATAATCACACAGATGGTGCAACAATCATGGCCGAGCAAAGATCCCAGGGCATACAGCGCTGATGTTTCCATTTCGAAATTTGTCACCCGGTAACGCTCGTAGGCGAAGGCCTGCAGGCGGTCATTAATGCCGGGGTCGCGCGGCACCAAGGACATGCGTCTGCCCTGAGGTCCATAAAATCCGGTAGCTGTGGCTGTAATTCCTTTAATGGTTCCCGCTTCCAGTCGTCTAATCAGTGAGGGCGAACCGGCCACCACATAAGGCGTCGACAAGTCAGGGTTCCAGCGCAAGTGCGCATTCAACTTTTCTGTTAGCAACTTTTCAGTCTGAGATGGTTGATAGTTGTAATAGTAAATCAGTCCATCGAGGCCCATTCCAAATTCAGAGAGCAGGAAAGTGCCCACGGGGATATCTGGTTGCAAAGCTCCCGAGGTACCCAGTCGTACGAGGGTAAGTTTACGGCGCACCGGATTGGGCGTACGGGTGGCGGGGTTGATGTTCACCGCCGCATCCAGTTCATTCACCACGATGTCAATATTATCGGTGCCGATGCCCGTGGAGAGGGCGGTTATCCGCTTACCACGGTATGTACCGGTATGGGTTACAAATTCCCGGTTATGCGACTTGTGGTCGATAGTGTCGAAGTGTTTGCTGATTTCGGCTACACGGCCCTGATCACCAACCAACAACACGGTATCGGCAATGTGTTCAGCACGCAGGTGCAGGTGATATACGCTGCCATCTGCATTAAGAACGAATTCCGACTCAGCCAGGCGATTGTCTTCCATAGGTACTTGTTACAGAATCAAATCTATTCTAATTTGACCGTTCATTCAAATGGAAAGCTGATGAGTGTACATATTGGAGCCAGGCCGGGCGACATCGCCAATACCGTACTGATAGCAGGAGATCCCTTGCGTGCACGATACGCTGCCGAGCAATTCCTTGAGAAGGCTGTATGCTACAACCAGGTCCGTGGCATGCTGGGGTTCACCGGGTACTTCAACGGCAAGCGTGTTTCCATTCAGGGCACCGGCATGGGCATTCCGTCTACGGCTATATATGTGCACGAGCTGATCGACGAATTCAAGGTGAAGAGCATTATCCGGGTTGGAACCTGCGGTGCCATTCATAAAAATATCTCTTTGGGCCAAGTTATACTGGCCATGAGTGCCTCGTCGGACTCTGCCACCAACCGCATACATTTCGGTGGCCAGGATTTTGCGCCTACGGTGAGTTTTGAACTGGTGAAGGCTGCCTATGAAGCATCCATAAAGTTAGGGATAGCTCCGTTGGTGGGTCCCGTTTTCAGCACCGACACGTTTTATGGCTTGGAACCTGCCAGTCGATGGAAACCATGGGCTGAGCATGGTATCCTTGCCTGTGAAATGGAAACATCCATCCTGTATACCCTGGCCGCCCGACATCGCATTGATGCCCTCACGATCCTTACTGTAAGCGATAATGTGATTACCCACGAATATGCTACTGCCGAAGACCGCGAAAAGAAGTTTATGGATATGATGAAAATTGCACTAACAGTCGCCCCGGAATAGCTCCTGTATCCATGAAGATAGCTGGCCAACTGGTTGATATTCCCAATCGCCGTACGTTTCCTGCCGAATTAGTAATAGCCGATGGAAGGATTATCGCTATTCGCGAATTACCTGATGCTCCGGCACAATATATTTTGCCGGGATTTATTGATGCCCATGTGCATGTGGAGAGTTCAATGATTGTTCCTGCGGAATTTGCGCGCATGGCCGTTGTTCATGGCACGGTAGCTACCATCTCTGATCCACATGAAATTGGTAATGTGCTAGGCGTGGCCGGCGTCAACTACATGATTGAGAATGGAAAGAAGGTGCCCTTCAAATTTTGCTTTGGCGCCCCGAGTTGCGTGCCCGCCACGACATTTGAAACGGCAGGAGCAGAGATTGGCGTGGACGACGTTGATCAACTTTTGCAGCGACCAGAGATTAAGTACCTGGCTGAGATGATGAACTGGCCAGGTGTATTGCATGGCGATCCCATCGTGAAAGCTAAAATTGCCCTGGCACACAAATACCATAAGATCGTAGACGGACACGCTCCGGGGCTACGGGGTGAAATGGCTGCCCGATATGTCGCCGCCGGCATTAGTACGGATCATGAATGCTTCACCCGCGAGGAAGCCCTTGACAAGCTTAACTGCGGCATGAAGATTCTTATCCGGGAAGGTAGCGCGGCCAGAAACTTTGATGCATTGGTTGATTTGATCCACGAACATTCATCTGAAATGATGTTCTGTTCCGATGACAAACATCCCGACAGCCTGGAAGCAGGCCATATCAACCTTCTGGCACGACGGGCCGTGGCAAAAGGAATAGATGTATTCAAGGTTTTGCAGGTGGCATGCCTGAACGCCATTTCCCATTACAACCTCGAAGTGGGGCAGCTGCGACCGGGAGATCCTGCCGATTGCATCATCGTGAATGACCTGAAACAATTCGAGGTACTGCAGACCTATGTGAATGGCATCCTGGTAGCTCATCACGGACAAACCCGGATTGCACGAACCCGTCATGATGTAATCAACCGGTTTTCAACACTTCCCAAACTGGCCAGGGATTTTGAAATTGCCGGAGGCGGCAAGCCGGTTCGCGTTATGGTGCCCCATGACGGTCAACTGATCACCGATGAGCGGCTGGTAGATCCAAAGGTGGTGAATGGTAAAGTAGTGGCGGACCCTGCGCGCGATATCCTCAAGATTGCGGTGGTGAATCGATATCACGACGCTAAACCGGCTGTGGCCCTCATCACGAACTTCGGTCTGAAACAAGGTGCCATCGCCTCTTCAGTAGGGCACGATTCGCATAACATCATTGCCGTTGGAGCCGATGATGACGCCATCGCAGCTGTAGTCAATGAAATTATCAAACATCAGGGGGGCGTTGCTGCGACCGATGGCACGAATCTACAAATATTGCCATTGCCGGTAGCTGGCATCATGTCCGATCAGGATGGCTATATCATCAGCAAGCAATACCAGGCCATCGACCAATTTGCGAAGGCCCTGGGCAGCAAACTGGGTGCACCATTCATGACCCTTTCATTTATGGCGTTGCTGGTTATTCCGGCCCTCAAGCTGAGCGACAAAGGTCTTTTTGATGGAGCCACGTTTAAGTTTGTTCCGCTGGAAACCACTTGATGATTACTGCCCCTTTACGTCAGCTCATTCGCGATCGGTCATCCAAACTGACAGCATCCCGCAGTACCATTGGTCTGGATGGATTTGTTGACACTGTTGTTAAGGTTGTTCGTAAGAAGCAAAGCACACCCAGCTATTTCAATACCATCGCTGAGTTTGGCGAATTTACCCGGGAGAAGGGCGGGATGAATTTCTCCCTGGAGTTGGAAGAAAAGATCACCAAATCCGGTGGCAATGCACCTATCATGGGCCAGGCGCTCGCCCGGTTGGGCGTACCAGTTCAAGTGATCGCCGCTCTTGGTTATCCAAACCTACACCCGGTATTCCAGCCTTTGCAAAATGAGCTTTCGCTGACCAGCTATGCAAATCCCGGGTTGAGCACGGCCATGGAGTTTGACGACGGAAAAATACTACTCGCTCAAATGAGCGAACTCAACCTGGCTGACTGGACCACCCTTCGCGATCGGGTGGGACTCGAGGCATTAAGACAACATTTCAAAAGCCAATCATTGTATGCCCTGGTGAACTGGAGTGAACCTGATCACACCACGAGCATGTGGAAGGGAATTTTGGAAGAGGTGATCGAAAAGTCTTCTGATGGGAAGCCCATTGGTTTTTTTGATCTGGCAGACTGCACCCGGCGCGATCCGGCCGCGATTCGAGAAGTCGCAGCACTGCTCCAACAGTTTGGGAAGTATTGGAAGGTAGTGCTGGGTGTGAATAAGAACGAAGCCCATATTCTCTACCAGGCCATGACCCAGCAAACCAGCACCAACCTGCATCACCTGGGTGAAGAGTTGTTTAGTACGCTCCAGATCGATTGTCTGGTGATTCATCATGCCAAAGAAGCTTTGGGCTGGAATAGGGAAGGATCTGCAATAGTACCCACAGAGCCGGTTAGCCATCCCAGAATATCAACCGGCGCCGGAGATAATTTTAATGCAGGATTGGCAGCGGGATTGTTGATGGAATTGAATCTTGAACAATCGTTAACCCTTGGGCATGCCGTGGCAGCTGCCTATATGAGAAAGGGTGAGAGCTGTTCCTTGAATGACCTCTTGAATTGACGCTACATGAAAATTAAAGTCTATCCCACCAGTGAGTTGCAGTCGAAGGCGGCCGCCCAGATAATAGCCGATCAAATCAGGACCAAGCCAGATACTGCGGTTTGCCTGGCTACCGGTGACAGCCCATTTGGCACCTACCGGGAGCTTGTCCGTATGGTTAAGGATTCCCACATCGACTGCTCACGCCTTCGTGTCTTCGGTCTCGATGAATGGGTTGGCATTCCACCAGACAACACGGGCAGCTGTCATCATTACCTGCATGAGAATTTTATAGGCCCATTGGGCATTGGGCATGATCAGGTTCACCTGTTTGACGGATTGAGCAAAGACCTGAGTGGTGAATGCAGTCGGATGACGGAAGCTATTCGCCACGCAGGGGGTATCGACATCATGATTGTGGGCATTGGAATGAATGGGCACATTGGCTTCAATGAGCCTGGAGTAGATGTTAATTTATGGGCTCATGCCATTGAATTGGATGAGATCACCAAAACGGTAGGGCAGAAGTACTTCCAATCAGCTACACCATTGTCCAAGGGAATCACACAGGGATTTCAGCAGGTGTTTGCCGCCAGGACCTTGATGCTGCTGGCCCATGGCAAAAAGAAAGCTTCCATCATCCACCAGACGGCCGAGGCGCCGATAGGTATAGCCATTCCTTCAACACTTCTTCGGCAACATAAAAACAGCCTCATCATGCTGGACGAAGAGGCTGCAGGTGAATTGGCACCATCACTAAGAAATTAGCGCTTGTCTGAAAGCCATAAGTCGACGGCTTTCTTCACTTTGGGTGCGTAGGGCAAATTGATTTTCTTTCCCTCACGTGCCGACGCATAGGCTGCGTAGAGTACTTCCAACACGGCACGTCCATCGTCGCCTGTTACGAGGGGTTGTTTGTCATTGATTACACAGTCTACGAAGTGCTTAAGCTCATGCGGATAGCCTTGATTAAACGCTTCTTCAAATATCGGGAAACTCCAACCCTGGGTTGTGTCGGCCTTCTCCATGGCGTAACCAAATCCATTCTTGCTGTAGGCGATAGCCGCATTGCCCATAAATAAATCAGCGTAGATTACTCCGCCCGTGCCATGCACTTCACTGCGGTCGTCCATGCCACCGTGTTTGGCCCAACTATTTTCTGCCACGCAGGTGACGCCGTGCTCAAACTCAATAATCATAACAGAATTGTCTTCACCCTTTGTGCGGCCACCGTGCAGCACAGTAGACATGCTGGCATACACACTCTTCACTTTCGCATTGCTCAGCATCCACCGGAACCAGCCCACGGCATGACAGCCCATATCCATCAACACACCACCACCTGCACGGTCCACATCATAGAACCAATCGGAGTGGGGGCCTGAGTGTTTTTCGGATTGCTTCAGCATATAGACATCGCCAACGGCACCTTCTTTTACCAGGCTGCGCACCCGCTCATACTTGGGCGCAAAGCATAGTTCTTCAGCATACATCAGTTTCACCTTCGCTCTGCGGCAAGCATCCAGCATGGTGTCGGCTTCTTCCAGGGTAACTGCCAAAGGTTTCTCGATGATAATATGTTTACCCGCCGCCGCTGCCTTCAAGGTAGCCTCGGCATGCAGGAAGTTGGGAAGACAAATATCAACGATGTCCGCACCCGATTCAGTGATAGCCTTATCGATGGAATCATAAGCGTTGGGAATGTGATGTTTGGAGGCAAACGCACGTGCTTTGTTTAAGTCACGGGCAAATACGCCTACTAAACGTGCCTCAGGCACAAAGCGCTGATAACTTTCAACGTGAATATCGCTGATGAATCCAGCGCCGAGAATAACAACATTAACTTGCTTCATATCACTTTACTGTTCAATTTTTACAAGGGCTTGATCATGATGTTTCTGTACCACACTTCTGCGCCATGGTCCTGCAAGGCGATATGCCCTTTCCGGAAGGTTCCGAATCCAGGCATGTCTTTGAATTTGCTTTCCCGCACCAGTTTCTTCCAGGCATCATCCCAAAGGGTCGTGCTCAGCACAAGTGAGTCATTGAGATAGATATCGAGTTTGCCATGCAGGCTCTTCATCCGCACCCGGTTCCACTCCCCAAAAGGCTTCGCCGGGTGTGAAGTACAAGGCACCAGGTCATATAAATCAGCCACATCGTGCTTGAAGCTCTTGCTGTCTTCATTGCCCACGATGTCGAGCACCTGGGTTTCAATGCCAGTCATCCAGGTCTCTTTATATTTAGCTTTATCATCCTGCACATAGAAGATAATCCCGCTGTTGCCGTCTTTCGAAATTTTCCATTCGAGCTTGAGTTCAAAGTCCTGGTAGGCCGCATCGGTTACGAGATCGCCACCACCCTGGGTTTGATATCCATTTAATCGGGCAGGCTTAAGGTGCAAGGCACCGTCCTGAACATCCCAGGCTTCGCCCGCGCTGCTCTTTCCATAAGAATGCCATCCCTTGGTGGTCTTACCATCATGCAACGAAATCCAACCATCCTGTGGATTTTCTTCAGGCGAGGCTGCCACGAAGAGAAGAGCGGCTACTAAAATTGGGGTGCATTTCATATGGAGCTTGTTAAATATCACTAGTCCTTATCCTTGATTGGCCCACGCGGGTGTTCCAGCCACGTAATCTACACAGCCATTATATCGACCCGGGATGGGCACATGTCTGAGGGCCGTGGTGGCACCAACTTCCGAACTAAAATATCCTTGCATGGTCAGATCTTTCATCAGGCTGAAGTAATGTTTGGGACTATGATCGATGCGGTCCTCATTGTATTTCAAAGCTTCCTTTTCCAGTAGTAAGAGAAATTCAATTTGTGCCACTTGACTCAAATCCATAAAATTCTTATTTGTCAATTCGTGCACACCGTCGGTAAAAGCCTTTTGATGGGCCTCATCATAGCAGTCCGCCACCATTACTTGCATGAATTCTCCAATATGCGCAGCACTGGCGCCGGGCGACCCCGTGGTAGCTGGTATAATCGTTTCTCCAACTTGATTGAGCAGGACTGCAGTTTCTGGTGAGAATAGGTCCGGATGTTTTCCCGGTGTACAACCAGTAAGCCAACGTGTTCCCAGGTACATACCACCCAACAAGGCAGCTGATGTCGTAATGGCCTGACGTCTTT
>DAOMGC010000106.1:0-9900 GCA_035430125.1 Cyclobacteriaceae bacterium
GTTCTTCGGTGTACAACTGTCCGTCGGACAAGGCAAAATCATATATCGCAAAATAGCTGGGCTCCACACCGACCAGTTTGGCCGACCGCCTGATGCCATTGCGAATAATATGGGTATTGATCATGATCTCAGGACTGGTCCAGCGAATACCCGGAATGGCGGATTGAATCGCACTCACATCCCGTACGGTAAGTCCCGGCGAGAATTTCCGTTTCTCTTTCTTAGAACCTGCCTGCTCGGTGACTTTTTCTTCCTTCTGCTCTACGATGGGTTTGATCACGATATTGTTTACCCCCACCAGCTTGATCTGATTGAGAATCTCCTGCTGTGCACCGTTGCCAATGGCAAGCATAGAAATTACAGCGGCCACACCAAAGATGATGCCGAGGGCTGTCAGCAGGGAGCGGATCTTATTGGCCAATACCGCTTCAATAGCGATATACAGATTGGCCAGCACACGGGGAGTTAACCAGGCTTTCAGCACAGGCTGTTATTTGATGGTGGATTGCGATATCGCGGTTGTGTCCTTGGCCACCGTTTCTTCCGGTTTCTTCTTGCGTTTGCCGTTCAATTCCGGAAGCAAATTCACCGTCTGTCCTTCCAATCCCGATGGAATTGACAAATAAACTTTGTCGTCCAGCGAAAGACCGGTGAGTACAATAGCGTCATTCGAGTTGGTCTCTCCGATCTGCACCTCCTGCTTCACCACATTCAGTCCGTCTTTCTTGAAGACATATGTGATAGAATCACCCTGGCTATGCAATGACTCCAGCGATACATACATCGCATCATCCACAACTTTCGCAATGATCCGGTTGCTCGTTGTCATGGAGGGTCGCAGGGCCGGGTCGGTACCGTTGATCTCAACAGCAACTTCAAACACCCGCGAATCAGAATTGGGGCGCTGCTCCCCTACGTTGGCTACTTTGGTGACCACACCTTTTAACTTCTTCTCCGGATAAGCGTCCAGTCCTATTTCTACCGGCTGCCCTGCCTTAACTTTTCGCACATCCACTTCATTGACATAAGTCTTGGACTGCATCTTGGTGAGGTCAGGCAGTGTTGCCACGGTGGGGTCCCACATACCTATCTGTGAACCACCTTTGATGGGTTTTCCATCCCAGTCTTTCTTGTAAATCACCATGCCTGGCTCAGGTGCCAAGACATTAAACGATTCGAGCACGGTAGTCATGCTGGAGAATTCACCTTTCACCTTGCGAAGTTCGGCATCAACCTCGCGCATCTTCTCTACATTTTGCCTGGTTTTAATTTTATAGTTTTCCAGTGCCTGTTCATAAGCCCGCTTGGCTTTCTCGAGGGCTATCTCGGCCTGTTTGATGGTGGCAGGCGGCTCAAATTTGGACTGATCCAATACTATGGCGCGCTCTTCAGCAGCATACTTCAGGTTGATCAGTTCGTCGCGCGACTGACGCATCTGGAGGGTGGTGTCAAGCTGGGTCTGGTTGAACCGGGAGTTTGCTTTGTCCAGTTCTATCTGTTTAGCAGTAAATTTGTTCTGGAACTCTGAACGGTCAATGGTGGCCACCCAGTCTCCTTTCTTCACAACCGTTCCTTCATCGACAATACTCTGGATGGTCACCTGCCAGATCTGAAAGTTCCGCAATTGGGATGGGCCCTGTATCATCACGGAATTCTTCGCTTCCAATTCACCGGTGGTCTCAATTTCGACCTTGAATTGTCCCTTTTTGACGGACGTCATGATATCGGCCCCCTTACCGGATGAGCTGCTCCCAAATATCCAGTAGGCCAGTGCCAGGACTACCAAAATACCAACACCGATCCCGAGATTCTTCTTGTTCATAGCTTAGGTTTAGTGAAAAAGGGCCACCGACAGTAACGCAATTTCGCCACAATCGATTGCCCTTTGTACTACTATTTTGATGAAAGGTTACACAACTACTCCTTATTGCGTACCTGTTTTCTTCAGGGTGATCTTAGCGAGGGCAGCTTCCTTGGTCAATTTGCCTTGATTATAGTCGGTAAGTACCGAGGATTTTACCGCCACTTCGATCGACTCGGGTATACCGCAGCCTTTGCACCGGGTCAACTTCACATTCAACGTCAACTGCTCTTCGGCACCCAGGCTGCGGATCATGCGGGCGTAATCCAGCACGTTTTCCTTCAGGTCATTTTCAAACTTCGGGTACAGCTCCTTTACTTTCTTGTCGCGCTCCGGTGATGTAGCATAGTTCATGCCGATGGTGGGCATATCCCAACGGTCATTGTTGACCTGACTGCTGGAGTATACACGCATGTAAAACACCACCCCGTAGTTATTGAGTCGCTCATAAGGCACATTGCCTTCGGTGTAGTAGGTCTTTGACAGATCCGGGCTGTACAACCGACCCAACATGCTCGAGAAAACTTCAAGATCAGGCTCAAGTTTGTCAGAGGGTTCGGCATCAACCACCTGAATGCGGGTCATGAACTGATCCCGGGTGATCTTGCCCATCTTCAGCTGTTGAATGTCTTCGCGTTTCACCTCAGCAGATACCGTATTGCGCTGCATCTTGCTTCCTCCACCCGGCCAACGAAACTCAAAGCCGCCTTCAAACTCGTTGGAACGATTGGTGACCATCACCTTTTCGTCTGGTTTCAACTGCGACAACACGTCGCCGTAATCAGCCAGGAAGTTGGTGGCAATCGCAATAAATTTCTTGCTCGTGACTTCTTCGGTGCTGTCAGATGACGAAGATGACACCGACCAGGAACCTTGTCCCGAGCGGGAATAGGAGCGGCTCATGCTCCGGTCAGGATCTGATTTTGCACGGCGCGCAGAGGCCGCCTTGGGAGCCGAATTCATGGTAATCCGCGTTCCGTTGGGACTCACCTCCTCGGTGACGATGTCTGCAGGATCCGGGGCCATAAACATGAAAGCGAAAGGTCCATCCTGAGGTATCCGCAGTGTAACACCATACCCGGGTGTATAACTGCCGCTGGTTTCAACGGGAAAGAAATTCCTCCGCCCGGTTTCCTGTCGCAACAGGGTGCCTAGAATATTCTCGGCTACTTCAATATCGCGCTCCATGCGCTGCTCGTCAACTTTCGATTGTCCATAGGCGGCTACGCTCCCGATCATCATCACTACCATCATCATCCGCTTCATTGTCCTTTTCATACCTGTATGTTTAATTGTGTTTCGCTCCATTGGGGTTATTATTTGAAATAAGACTGGTAAGAATTTCTTCCGTCTCCAGTTTGAATTTGTCGGTGTGCTGTTCTACCTGGTTCACCCGTGCCTGGATCATCTGGATGTCCTGGCGTCGTTGCTCCTGCAGGTACTTTGAAAAATCAACCAACAAGGTCTCTACATATTCTTTTTGCCCGGCCGACGAGAGTCGCAAATAGTCCTTCATCAACTTCAGGTTGCTCTCCTGCATCTGCGATACAAACAACTTCACCTGATCCTGATTGGCAAGTGATGCGGTCTTCATCAAATTGTCCAGCTTCCCGGAGTTCTTCCGGAGGTTTTCCTGTAGGGAAGCTTCTACCGCTTGACGCTCCTCGCTCCACGACGCTTGAAGCACCTGGTTGTTGCCGTTGATCATATCGCGCACTTCGTCCCGGGTTAAGGCAGGTGTTGGCTTGGCATTGCCAAAGGCAATCCGCAACTCACCATCGGTTGCTGTTACGGATAGCCCCAGCAAACGCGCAGCAATCAATACCATCACCACCGAGGCAGCGATGCCCAGGCTCATGCGAACATAGCGTTCCTTCCACCATGAAATGGCAGGTGCTTCGCCCAAGACTATGGACGGCGCAATCACTTCTTTGTCCGTCAGGGTTCCCAGCGCGTTGCGGGTGAATGACCACTCGTCCAGCCGTTTCTGTTCCTCAGGGTGCTGCTCCAAATATTCTTCTACCTGTCGCCGCTCGGCGTCAGCCAGTTCTCCATAGAGATAAGCCGACCAGGTTGCATCATCAGGTTTATAGTTCATAACCAATGGATTCTTTAGTAATCTTCTTTCTTTCCAGCAGTCGTTTCAAGGCTTCAAGACCATAGTACATTCTTGACTTCACGGTATTCTCCGACACATTCAATGCCTCTGCAATCTCCCTGAATTTCAGCCCTTCATATTCTTTCATGATCACCACCTCCCGCTGCTCCACACTCAGTTGCAGTAAACATTCATGCAACAACTCCGCCAACTCATTCTGGCGGTAAACCCGTTCAGGGTTCTCATGCCGTGCCCCGGACGATTCCCAGTCATAGCTATCTTCGGCTTCACCAGGATTAAGCTCGTGCAGGGAAACCGCCCGTGCCGATTTTTGCTTCCTCAATTCTTCACGACAACAATTCACCGCGATGGTGTAGAGCCATGACCTGAACCGGGCACCGTCCTGCAGGAAAGCAATGTTGCGATGCATCAGGATGAAGGTTCGCTGTGATACTTCCATGGCCAGGTCGTGGTCATAAAAGAACTTATAACTGAAATTATAGATTCGCTTATACCATACCTGCATCAGCTTGCCTTGCGCATGCCGGTCCCCTTCGCGTGCCTGCACAAGCAAAACATCGGAATGCATCATCGGAGCTTCAGGTAAAGGTTTGGTCACTGGTGGCTTTCGGGTTTTGGGCTACCCCGCTTCCATACGTTAAAGATGCCCGGCGGGTGTAAATAGTTTTAAAATCTCTGCCTTTTTTCCTTTGAAAACCAGCCAATCGGCCTTTCAAACGGCCTAACAAATTATCTTTGCCCCCCATGAAACGCCTGATTTCACTGCTAATCCGGTTTGTGCCGCGCAAGTACCTCCAGTTATTCAGCGGTGTTGGGCTAAAGTTTCTGGGTTTGTTTTACGCCGGAAAGGCGGTAACCTGCCCCATTTGCTCGAAGTCCTACAGTAAGTTTTTGCCTTACGGGCGCATCAATCCCAGGCCCAATGCCCTGTGCCCTTCATGCCTGTCCCTGGAGCGCCATCGGTTAATTTGGCTGTACCTCAGCAAGCAGACCGATTTTTTTAATCACAAACTCAACGTCTTGCACATCGCACCTGAGCACTGTTTCATGAAGCGATTCGAAGCTGTGCACGGGAACGGTTACATCACGGCCGACATCGAGTCGCCATTGGCAAAAGTAAAAATGGACATCCATACCATGCCCTTCGATGCGAATACGTTCGATGTGGTGCTGTGCAACCATGTGCTGGAACACGTCAAAGATGACATCGTCGCCATGGGTGAAATTAACCGGGTACTCAAGCCCAATGGCTGGGCCATATTGCAGATCCCCTTCTTCTCTCCTGTTCCCGACCAGACATTCGAGGACAACAGCATCACCGATCCCCGCGAGCGCGAAAAAATCTTTGGTCAGGACGACCACGTGCGAAAGTACGGACATGATTATACCGCGCGCATGCAGCGCAGCGGACTAAAGCCTGCGCCCGATAGCTTCTCTGCGACGCTCGGTGAGGCAGCGTGCCATCGCTACGGAGTTTCTTCCCGGGAGATCATTTATCGTGTCTTTAAAGGATGAGCTTCAGACATTTCACCACCGAAGATATCAAGCGCACCATTCCCATGGACAAAGCCATTGGATTGATGCAACAAGCATTCATGCTGTTGAGTTCTGACAATGCTTCAGTGCCGTTGCGAACGGTAATCGAATCCCGTGACCATACCGGCCGGGCATTGTTCATGCCGTCGTACTCGGGGGCCTATGGGTTATTCGGCCTCAAGATGGTAGCGGTTTATGAAAACAATGAGGTGAACAGCCTGCCAATCATCCAGGGCAAGATGCTCGTGACAGACAGCAAGAACGGTGTACCCCTCGCGTTGCTTGACGCAGAATACCTCACGGCGTTGCGCACCGGCGCCGCCTCAGGATTGGCCACGGATTTATTGGCCCGGGATAATGCACAAGTGCTGGCCTTATTTGGCACAGGCACACAGGCATATACCCAGTTGGCCGCCATAGCCACGGTGCGGGATATCAGAAAAGTAATTGTGTTTGGCAAAACAAATGCACGTGCGATGGCTTTCTGCGATAAGGTCGCCAGTGAATACCCCATCACGTTCGTGGCTGCACGCGACCTCTCCGAGTTAAAAGAAGCCGACGTGATTTGCACGGCCACCACATCATCAACCCCGCTCTTTCCCGCAAGTGCACTGAAAGAAGGCGTGCACATCAATGCCATTGGGTCCTTCAAACCCACCATGCAGGAACTTGATGCTTCCGTAATACTTAAGAGCCTTTTGATTGTCGACCAGCGTGAAGCAGCGTTGTCAGAAGCGGGGGATATCATGATCCCGATTCAGCAAGGTCGCATGGGGCCTGAGCACATTCACGCCGAATTAGGCGAAGTAGTTTCTGGCTTCCGGAAAGGCCGGACCTCCGAACTTCAATTGACCGTTTTTAAGTCGGTGGGTAATGCCATTCAGGATCTCGCCATTGCCCATGGCATGTTGAAAGAGAATTGATCAACTACCAGGGCCCTGCCTTCTTCACCTGATAAAACCGGGTGCCGTCAAACCGGTACAGTCCCTGAGCTGTTCCCCACCACATACGACCCGACCTGTCCTGATACATGCTTTGCACGCAGCAATTCAACCCTTCGGTTGGCTTAAATACCGTAAATGCTTTTGGATCAGTTGACGGTTTGGAAGGATCAAATTTCGTAGTAGCCCCGCGGGCGGTTATCCAAATGATCCCTGACTTTTCAATGATAATGCCCCAAAACTCCGTACCGCCCAGGCCGTCTTTAGTTGTAAACACAGTAAATCCCTTGCCGTCAAACTTGCAAATGCCTTGCATCATGGTGAACCACATATTGCCCGCCTTGTCCTGGGCAATTCCGCCTGCATAGTTATCACCCAACCCATCCTTTTGATTGAAATGCGAAACTGATCTTCCATCATAGCGAAAAACTCCTTTTCCGGATGAAGCTATCCAGATATTGCCGCGGCTGTCTTCGAAGATGCCGGCAACATTAATAGCCGGCAACAAGGTGAATGGGGAGAAACTTTGTCCGCCCTCGCGGTCGGATAGCGGATCATACTGATAAACGCCCCCATGGGTACCTACCCAAATAGTACCCAACCGATCTATCAGAATGCCTTTTCGGGTGATGTCGGTATGCGCAAGTCCTTGCTGCTGGCCGTAGTGCTTAAATGTCATGCCATCATACTTATACACACCCTGGTCGGTACCAAACCACATGTTACCCTGCTTATCCTCATTGATGGCATAGACCGTGTTGTTTATAAAACCTTCCCGATTGGAAAAGTAGGTCAAGGTCTTTTGGTCATACCTGACCACGCCTTCACTGAGGGTCCCAAACCACATATTGCCTTTTGAATCCTGAAAAATGCTCCTGATAAACGGACTTACCAGAAGAGTATCCTGGTCAGGAACCATCGCTACTGCCCTTGTGCTTCTCTTTATTTTGGGGATGAATCCAGTATTGTTTGAATTTGCCTGACCCAAGGAGGACAAGGGAGACAAGAAAAGAGAGAGTAATAGGATAAGCACTCGTTGAAACATACCAGCATGATCAGATTTCAGGATAAAGGATGGCAAACCAAGCAACAAAAAATACTCATTTTGAGTTATAACCCACAGTTTATTTCTTTGCCGGCACGGCAACCTATCAAATTAATACCCCATGAACAAAACGGAATTGGATAAACTCAGACTTGAACTGTCGGTATCAGCAAAAAACGGCATTGACTTTACCATAGCCGCCACCATCATATGGTCGCTCATCGCCTTTATCTGGACGCTGAATTTTGATGCCTACACCCGATCTGTATTCGTCTTTATCGCCGGCGGACCCATGCTACCCCTTGCTTTCCTGCTGTCCAAAGTATTGAAAACCCAATGGAAGATCGAAAGCAACCCACTTCAGCCCCTGGGATTGTGGCTCAACTTTGCCCAACTTTTCTACTTTCCTTTCCTGATCCTTATCCTGCTGCGGCAACCCGAGTATTTCCTGATGACCTATGCCATCATCACCGGTGCACACTTCTTCCCATACTCCTGGTATTACAATAACATTTGGTATGCGTTGTTCGCAGGAATCATTTCGCTGGGAAGCCTCATGATCACCTTGTTAGCCGCACCTGAAAATCAATTCTATGTCGGGGTCTGGATCAGTACCTGTTTGTTGGTGCTCACCATTGCGTTGGTTACTGACTTCACCAAGAAAAAAAAGAACACTACCGCACCGGCTATTTGACGTCGGCTAAGAGGGTATATCCAAAAAAATATGTCCAAGGTATTGCGCAACCACCTGGTTGCGTATATATTTGCAACCATTCAGTTTCACAAAAAATGCACTATTAATCCCACACGCCATGAACCTTCATTTCGAATTCACCGTCGACAAAGCCGCCAAAACGCTTTACATCACCAGAGAATTTGCGGCGCCCCAGCAATTGGTATGGGATGCCTTCACACAGGCCGAACTATTGGATAAATGGACCGCCCCCGCACCATTTACCGCCAGAACCAAGTATATGAATTTCGAAGTGGGTGGTAAACGATTCTATGCTATGGTAAGTCCGGAAGGCAAAGAAATGTGGGCCCTTCAGAAATATACCTCCATCTCTCCGATCACCAACTTTAAAATGTGGAATGTCTTCGCTGACGAGCATGAAAATCCGGAACCGCATGGATCAGATTGGGACTATCAATTCAGCGAAAAGAATGGCATTACCAGAGTGACCATTACGGTGTACAACGAATCTTTCGAACGCATGGAGCGCCTGCTCGAAGGTTTCAAACTTGGATTCACCGCTACCCTTCAAACACTGGAAACACTGTTGGCGGATTTATCAAAATCATGATTTACGTCTTTCGAACATCCGTTAGAACCAAAAAGCAGGTGAAGAAACTGAAGCCGCACCTGGAAAAAATCCTGCCAGGATCAAAGACCAATTTTGATCTGATGGATTGTGACAAGATACTGCGCATTGATAGTCAGGAAAACATCACCGCTACCATCAGGAACCTGTTGCAGGAACACCATTTTGTCTGTGAAGAACTGGAATAGCGCTCCGCCTACTTTTTCTTGTAACTGATCAATATTCCCGCACGGCTGCCGCGATCAATGGTAGACGTAAAGTCAGGGTGTCCCATTACAAATCCAAGTACGCTTTGCTCGCCACGCGATCGATAACATTATGGGTCGTGTAGCATCCACCCACTACCAGACGGGGAGCAACGTCCTTAAAGTATTGTGTGTACCAGTCCTTGTCCGCGTCCGAAAAAACAAAATCAAATGGACCAGACACCTGGTTGACCAATTCATGTGCATCACCCAACCTTGAATCCACGAACGCCAGCAATCCGGCCTCCTCCAGATTTTTCAACGCCTGACTGCGACGCGATTCGCTCAACTCCAGGGTGATCACCTTGCCACCGGTTTTACTCATCGCCCAGGCAAGCCATATGGTAGAGTGGCCCGTAGAGGTACCAATCTCAAGCGCCGACTTATAGTGATTCTGAATAATCAGATTATATAATGTCTCACCGTCCTGGTAAGGTACATTCAGGTCGTGCCATTCGCCCCTGTGCTTAGCGAGAAATGCCCTGACTTTAGCGTCAAGCGCAGACTCCTGTGCCAGCAGGATGATCGGAGCGAGAACCAGCGCCAGCGTTGACAAAATCTTTTTCATCACCTGTATTTTTTCCTTAGACAACACAAATCAGTTATCCATTCCCTTCAAAAAAAGAATGCCGGATGTTTTGGTCCGGCATTCAAAATTCATGGATCTGATATCTACTTGGGGAGTTTATCCAGCACGTCCATCACTTCCTGTACATGCTGACGGCTGGTTTCGAGCAACGCCTTCTCTTCATTATTCAGATCGAGCTCGATCACCTTCTCAATACCATTCTTGCCCAGGATTACCGGAACGCCGAGATAACAGTTGCGGAT
>DAOMGC010000107.1:0-9760 GCA_035430125.1 Cyclobacteriaceae bacterium
TAAATCCATGCCAACCATCTTTCTCCAGGTGTTGGTACACGGCCTTCACCATGGACGGCGTAAATTCTTTCGAAGAAAGTCCGAAGCGGCCGCCAATCACGCGTATACCGGGACGTGTTGAAGCAAGTGCAGCCACCACATCGAGGTACAAAGGTTCGCCCAATGCTCCGGGCTCTTTGGTGCGGTCGAGTACGGCGATCTTCTTCACGGTCTTGGGGATCTCATTCATGAAATCCTCAAGCGCGAAGGGACGATAGAGACGAACTTTCAGCAAGCCGATCTTCTCACCTTTCTTCCGCAGGAAGTTGATTGTCTCTTCGATGGTCTCGGTGCCCGATCCCATCGCGATGATGATCTTGTCAGCATCAGGGGCACCGATATATTCGTACAACTTGTAGTTGCGTCCGGTTTTCTCACCGAACATCTTCATGTATTTCTTTACGATGGCCGGGCAGGCATCATAGTACTTGTTCACTGTTTCGCGGCCCTGGAAGTATACGTCCGGGTTTTGGGCGCCCACCTTGCACATCGGTGCTTCGGGCTTCAGGGCCATGGCGCGGAATTCTTCTACATATTTCATGTCGAGCATGCTGAGCATGTCGGCGTAGTCAATGGGAACGATTTTCTGAATGGAGTGCGAGGTGCGGAATCCATCGAAGAAGTGAAGGAAAGGTATCTTCGACTCAAGCGTTGACAAGTGGGCCACAACCGCCATGTCCTGAGCCTCTTGTACGTTCGATGAGGCCAGCATCGCGAAGCCTGTGCCCCGTGTGGCCATTACGTCGCTGTGATCACCAAAGATTGACAGCGCCTGACACGCCAGCGAGCGGGCCGATACGTGGAATACGACAGGCTGTAATTCTCCCGCCATCTTGAACATGATGGGCACCATCAGCATGAGTCCCTGCGATGCGGTAAATGTAGTCGCCAAAGCCCCACCAGAGACAGCACCGTGTATGGCACCAGCAGCACCAGCCTCAGACTGCATCTGCACCACATCGACACGCTCACCAAAAATGTTCTTCCGGCCTTCTGCAGACCAGCCATCGGCGCGTTCACCCATATCCGATGAAGGTGTGATGGGATAAATGGCCGCTACTTCAGAGAACCCATAGGCGACGTTCGCTACCGCTGAATTGCCGTCTGTATTAATGTATTTGTTCGTCTTCATGACACACGGGATGTTGATATCGTGAAAGTAGCAGCACCCCGTTGCTGTCGTTCTGTCCTGAATCAGGCTAAAAAATGATTTTCATCAGATATACGCCTGCACCCGATTGAAGAATCCGGTATATGAATCATTAGTCTATTCCATTAATAGAGTACTTTTGTGGTTTATGCCCGGAAAAAATCCAGCCATTATATGCCACTAACCCGTCCCAAAGAGTCCTTCTGGGCGTTGACGCCGCTTTTAGTATTCATTGTACTATACCTGGGTATTTCATTAATAATCAATGATTTCTATAAACTTCCAATCCTGGTGGCTTTTCTCTTCTCCGCCATCGTCGGGTTTGTGATGTATCCCCGAATTCCATTCGGTCAGAAGACGGACGAATTCACCAAAGGCGCCGGCGACCCCGGCATCATGCTGATGATTTTGATCTTCCTCCTGGCAGGTGCCTTTGCCGAATTGAGTAAGAGCATCGGAGCCGTGCAGTCGACCATCAACTTCGGATTGTCCTACATCTCTCCCAGCCTCCTGATCGCCGGACTCTTCATGGTGGCATGTTTTATATCGCTGTCATTGGGCACGTCGGTAGGTACTGTGGTGGCCCTGGCTCCCATTGCTGCAGGCATCAATGAAACGGTACCCGGTACCCTGGCGCTAAACCTCGCCGCGGTGGTCGGTGGAGCCATGTTCGGGGATAACCTGTCCATGATTTCGGACACCACCATTGCTGCCACCCGCACCCAGCAGGTGGACATGAGGGCCAAGTTCAAAGTGAATTTTCTCATCGCCCTCCCTCCGGCCGTGATAACGTTTCTGATCTATGCTTTCGCCACGGATATTCCTTCTACTCCGATGAAAGGTGATCTTCACTATGATTTGATCACGGTATTGCCCTACATCTTCATCCTCGTTGCCGCTTTGCTGGGTATGAATGTGATCTGGGTATTGATCGCCGGCATTGTTCTCGCAGCCGGAATTGGCGCACTACAGGCTCATCGCTCCGGATGGGAAATGATCAACAGCATGAACCAGGGTATGATGTCCATGTTCGAACTGAGTCTTATCTGCATGGTGATCGGCGGCATTGTCGGACTGATCCGATACTACGGCGGCATCGACTATATTCTGCATCACGTGTCCCGAAAGGTCAGCTCAGCGCGCGGTGGGGAAATCGGCATCGCCGGACTCACCGCCCTTGTTAACGCTGCCCTGGCTAACAATACCATAACCATCCTGATTGTCGGCCCGCTCGCCAAAACCATTGCCGACAAAAATGGCATCGACCCGCGTCGCAGTGCCAGCATTCTCGATACCATCTCTTGTTTTGTGCAGGGACTCCTGCCGTATGGCGCACAAATATTGGCCGCGATGACGGTCACCGCCGGGACCCTGAGCCCCTTTGCCATCATGAGCAAGATGTACTACCCTTACCTCCTGGGTTTATCAACCTTGCTCTTTATTCTTTTCAGGAAGTCGAATGCGTCAGCTTCGGAAAAGCCTGCTACTTCTTAATAAAACTGATATGGGTGACCCGACCGGCATCAATTGAAAATCCGGTAACCTTACCGGGGCTGTCTCTTTCAAAGTGCATTTTGATTTCAGCCCCCGGCAATTGCACATCAAACAAGTCAGCTCCGGTGGATTTCATCGGCATGGGCTTGCGACCCCTGATGCTGGCAAACAGGTTATTGCCTTCGGATGTAACGGCATAAGTGACATCTAACTCTTCGCTGTAAAATGATCCGATGAATTGGGACGGATCAGCAATTGGAACGGACGGTGTAGCAATTGATGCTTTTTCTGTTGAAGAAGATGATGCGTTTTCGACGGGTCCCAGTTTTTGTTTCAGTACGATATCCGCCACCCGATACGGCAATTGGTCAATCGGAAAAGGGATAACATTACCCAAAATGATTACGCTGGTCTTTTGCGTCGGGAACCGGAGCAAATGAGAACGATATCCCGCCAGGGCTCCTGTATGGGATACCGTAGGCTGACCGCGGTACTTCCCATTGATGATGGCAAAGGCATATCCGCTGCTCGAACCGTTATTCAATTTTCCTTCCACGTGCATTTTGTCAATGAGCGCCTGCGAGCGTTTTCCCAGTTTGTTATGGTAGAAGTTCTGATCCCACAGATACAAATCGCGGATGTTGCTGTACACACCACCGGAACCCACCAGATCAAAGCGCATGATCTGATTCTGAAATCCGCCTTGCACGGCCTGATAGCTAAATGCTCGATTTTTAATGATGCGGGTATTGTCATCCCCAAAGAAGGTATGATTCATTCCCAGCGGTCCGAAAAGTTGGTGTTGGCCAAAGTCCCTGAGCGATTCACCCGATACTGTCTCAATGATCAGCCCCAACAGGAAATAGCACGAGTTACTATACAGGTATTTCTCGCCGGGTGCAAAGTTCAATTCCTTTTGCCTTCGAATCATCTGATACATCTCCCCTTTGTCGATATGGTCCAACAAATCTTGTCCCGATAAGATCCATAAGGTCAGGTTGTCGCGCACACCGCTGGTGTGGTGAATGAAATGCCGGATGGTTAATGGTGCTCCATATTCCGGAAAGTCAGGAAGGTACTTTTGGATGCGGTCATCGAGGCTCAGCTTTCCCTGTTCTTCCAACAACAGCAACCCCATCGTTACAAATTGTTTGGATACGGAGCCGATGTAGAAAATCGTGGAGTCTGTAATAGGAACGTTATGCTCCAGGTCAGCAAGTCCATACCCACGCGAATAGATGAGCTTGCCATCCTGCACAATGCCCTGTGCTGCTCCGGGACTGTCTTTGCCTGACCAATTCTTAAAGACCTCATCTACCTGTTGCCTCTCGGCTGATGATAGTTGTCCAATTGAAGTTGAATAGATGAGCAGAGCGACAAATGTCACAGAAAATCGAAGCATGTTGCAGTATTTAACATTTGGAAGGTAGCGATTTTCACAGGGTATTGTCCAGCCGGATTTTATGGTAACTGATGGGGTGTTACTTTGCTGGCTCAAACTGATGACCATGAAGTTAAGCTTATGTTTTATTGCCCTGCTGGCCCTGTTGTCATGCCAAACCAGAAAACCTACGACGGCTATTGTCATCGACTCGTTGGCTTCGCCAGCCACTGGTACTGCCGGACAGCCTTACTTCAATGTGGACGCAGCGGGTACACCCTACCTGAGTTGGCAACAGGTGGATGATGATCATAGTTGTTTGTTGTTATCGGCCTGGAAGAACGGCACCTGGTCACCAGCCGACACCCTGGCCGCTGGTCCAAATTGGTTTGTGAATTGGGCTGACTTCCCCTCCTTCGCATTTCATGGCAACAACCTTATCGCCAATTACCTCGAGCGTTCCTCGGACGAGAAGTTCTCCTATGATGTGAAGCTGTCAGTATTTGACGGCCAGCGTTATTCATCCGGAGAAAAGCTTCATCACGACAGCACATTGACTGAGCATGGATTTGTTTCATGGCAGCCTTGGCAGGATGGTTATGTAGTCACCTGGCTGGATGGCCGCAATACGGAAGGGTCGGAAGATCATGAAAGCCACGGTGGCCATCATGGATCGATGTCATTGCGTGCAGCCAGGTTGGATATCAAAGGCAAGGTGTTAGACGAATGGGAAATTGATCACCAGACCTGCGATTGTTGCCAGACATCTATGGTCGTTACAGACGAGGGACCTGTAATCGCTTATCGCGACCGTAGCCGGGATGAAGTGCGCGACATGTCATTGGTGCGATGGACCGGTGACGGTTGGTCTGAACCGTATTCACCCTATTCCGATGGCTGGCAGATTAAGGGTTGTCCGGTGAACGGCCCTCGTCTTGCTGCACGAGGAAACCGATTGGCCATGGTATGGTTTAATGCCGCCAACGACAGCACCCGCTTGCAAATTGGATTCTCGACGGATGGTGGAGTACAATTTGGCAAGAGCACCCTGCTTAATTCCGCTTCAACCATTGGTCGCGCAGATGTTGTCTGGGTGGATGACCATCGGGTGATGGTATCATGGATTCAGTCCGGGCATCTGGTCATTTCTTTGGTTGACACTCAAGGTGTTGCACAGCCACCCATCATAGCGGGTTCCATTTCAGATGCCCGTGGCTCCGGCTTTCCACGGATGGTACGTGCAGGTGATAACGTATACCTGGCGTGGACCGATGCGGACCGCAATCAACTCGTGGTGCGGAAACTGACCCTTGCGGACCAGCCCTGATTTGCATACTATCCTGCCACCTGCTTAATTCGCAACATGACAAAAAATGGCCCATCCGGAAACAGCAATCCGGACGTAGTATTGATCGGTGCAGGCATCATGAGCGCGACGCTAGGGGTGCTGTTGAAGGAACTGAAACCGGAACTGAACATCACTATTTTCGAGCGTTTGGATACAGCAGGATCAGAAAGCTCAGATGCCTGGAACAACGCGGGCACTGGCCATTCTTCCTTTTGCGAATTGAACTATACCCCCCAGTCGGCAACCGGCAAAATTGATATCCTGAAAGCCGCTAAAATCGCCGAGTCCTTTGAAGTGTCGAAGGAATTCTGGAGCTACCTGGTGGAACACAAGTTTGTGAGCTCACCCCACGAGTTTATCACGCGTGTTCCTCACTTCAGTCTGGTATGGGGAGAAGATAATGTTGCTTTCCTCAAGAAGCGGCATGAGTTGATGACCGCCAATCCGCTTTTCCGCGGCATGGTATACACCGAGAATAAGGATCAGATGAACGAGTGGTTCCCGATTGTTATGCGGGGACGCAAAAAGGATCAGAAGCTGGCAGCTACCCGTATGGACATCGGCACCGATGTGAACTTTGGTGCGCTTACGCGAGGCATGTTCAACTGGCTGATGAATAAGCCTGGTGTCAGCATGCACTACGAGCATGAAGTCACCGACCTGAAACAGGAGAAAGACAATACCTGGACCATTAAGGTGAGTGACCTTCGCGACGAGGACACCCTGTCCGTGAATGCGCGGTTTGTATTTATTGGTGCTGGTGGCGCATCGCTTCACCTGTTGGAGAAATCCGATGTGCGAGAAGGAAAAGGGTATGGTGGTTTCCCGGTAGGCGGCCAGTGGTTGAAATGTCTGAATCAGGAATTGGTCGACAAGCACTTTGCCAAGTTATACGGCAAAGCCTCTGTTGGTTCACCGCCGATGTCTGTGCCCCACGTAGACACACGACATATCAATGGCAAGAAGGAATTGCTCTTCGGACCCTTCGCTGGATTTTCAACCAAGTTCCTCAAGAATGGCAGTTGGTTTGACTTACCCAAGTCGATACAGATCGACAACGTAGCCCCCATGTTATATGCGGGCCTGAACAACGTGCCATTGACGAAGTACCTTATTCAACAGGTACGCCAATCACCCGAAGATCGTTTAGCGGCTTTGCGCGAATATGTGCCTTACGCCAAAATGGAAGACTGGGAGTTGCAGGATGCAGGTCAACGGGTTCAGGTGATCCGCAAAGATGAAGACCAGGGCGGCGTGTTGGAGTTTGGTACTGAAGTGATTGTATCAGAAGACGGATCAATTGCTGCTTTGCTGGGTGCATCACCCGGTGCTTCAACTGCAGTGGGCATTATGTTGGGCATTATACCCAAGTGCTTCCGCGAAGATTCTCAAAAGCCCTTCTGGAAAGACAAACTCAAGGAGATGGTTCCATCCTACCGTCGCTTCCTTCGGGAGAATGAAGACCTGGTGCAAGCCACGCGCGAGCGTACGCATCGCACATTGGGCATCTGAGAATCTGTTCGATAGCGGTCGTATTCGGTCGTCCCCGGACAGTGATTATATATAGACGCGCTCCAATCGGGCGTTAAGGGGAATTTACTCTGGCTCGGTTGTTGGCATTGATTGGGTACCAAACCGGAACCTGTATGCTTAGAAATTTCCTTGTTATCGCCTGGCGAAGCCTTATCAAGAATCGCCTTCATACCACCATCAATGTTCTGGGACTTGCGATTGGCATCAGTGCCTGTATTGTGATTTCAAGCATTGTATTGTTTGAACGGAGCTTTAACCTCGGCATCGAACAAGGCGACAGGGTCTATCGGATCCACTCCTATTTCTCCGGGATATTTGAAGGCACCAACCGCGGCGTAACCACGGGCGTTCAATTAATGGTCAGGGATCAGTTTACCGGAATTGACCTCGCTGTCAGAATCAATTCGTTCAATGCCCAAGCTTCCGTGGAGCGGATGGGCCATCAACAGAACTTCGGTCAGGTGAAAGGCCTTGCCATTGTTGACCAGGAGTACTTCGATCTCATTCAGGGATACGAGTGGATTGAAGGTTCACCGCGGCAATCCCTCACAGCTCCTGGACAAGTTGTACTTACCATAGATCAGGCCCAACGTTATTTTGGAACGACGAACTTTGCGGACATCATGGGTCAGGAGGTCCGATACAATGACTCTCTTCGCGTGCAGGTTTCGGGATTAGTCAAGAAACCTTCCTACCATACCGATTTCGATTTCACAGATTTCATTTCCCAACCGACCATTGCCGCCAGTTTTCTGTCGAAAGGAATGATGGTGCCTGACAACTGGAACAGCACCAATAGCGGTAATGTGATATTTATCCGGCTGTCGCCAGAGACTGATGTTGCACAGATTGATCGTCAACTGGAGAAACTGAATGAAATCTACAAAGCAAACAACAAACAGGCAGGCTGGACAATTTCCTATCGATTGCAACCTTTAAGCGACCTTCACTTTAATAGTGAACTGGGTATATTCAATCAAAGTCGTGAGCCTGCTCATTTATCTTCGCTGAATACACTTTCGTGGATAGCCATTCTACTGCTGCTGATTGCGGCCATTAACTTTGTGAACCTGGAGACAGCGCAGGCGGCACGCCGTGCGCGCGAGGTAGGCGTCCGCAAGGTGCTGGGGAGTTCTAAGAAACAATTGGTCCTCCATTTTCTAACCCAGAGTATGCTGGTGACCGGTATCGCCACCGTACTTTCAATTCCCATATCGGAATTTGCGCTTGTTTTCTTTAGTGACTTTATCCCGCCTGGCTTGCAGTTTGACTTAACAAATGGTACGACACTGATTTCCTTGGTTGGGATCACCATCGTGGTGGCCTTCCTCGCCGGCCTCTACCCTTCTCTCGGCCTCTCATCGTATGCGCCCGTGACGGCCCTTAAGAACTTATCACATCTCAATGTCAGTACACGCACGGCCTGGTTGCGGCGGAGTTTGATTGTATTTCAATTTGGTTTCGCCCAGGTATTGATTATTTGTACCATGGTGGTAGTGATGCAAATTGATTTCCTGCTGCACAAGGATATGGGATTCAAGCCGGATGCGATCATCAATATTGACGGGCCTTACCGGGAAACCGACCTCAAGAGGCTGGCACTTCGGGATGAACTCCGTCAGACCCAGGGTGTAGAACGAGTTTCCTTTTGCGCGGCAGTTCCCGCTGAAAACGGCTTTAGCTCCTCGCAGTTGATTTACAAACCGCAGGGAAAGGATGAGATCAAGATCAATGGTATCCGGAAATTCGGTGATGAACAGTACATCCCTGTATTCGGCATCACCCTGATTGCCGGACGCAATGTGGCACCAGCCGATGAGATGAAAGAGGTTGTGGTGAATGAGACCCTGCTCAAAGAAATCGGCCTTACCCCAGCAGAAGCGATCGGTCAGGAACTCTG
Source organism: Cyclobacteriaceae bacterium (assembly GCA_035430125.1). GTDB lineage: Bacteria > Bacteroidota > Bacteroidia > Cytophagales > Cyclobacteriaceae > ELB16-189. The sequence goes on from DAOMGC010000107.1 coordinate 8,846, forward strand.
GCAAGATGACCGCGCATTGCCCATCGTTGGCGTCGTCAAAGACTTTAACACCATGTCACTGGCTGCCGAAATTCAACCAGTATATATCTCCTGTGAGAACAAGAATTTCTACCAATATGCGGTGAAACTGGCCCGCAATCCTGAAACAGGGAGTTATGCCGAAGCGATCGCTGCTGTCGAGGCCACCTGGAAAAAAGTGTTGCCGGATCAAAAGTTCAGTTATCAGTTTATGGATGAAAGCATCCGCAATTTTTATCAGGCAGAAGAAAGGATGTCGAAGTTAGTTTGGACAGCCATGATCATCGCCATCCTGATCTGCTGTCTTGGGCTCTATGGACTCGCCTCATTCACCTCGATTCAGCGAACCAAAGAAATTGGCATACGGAAGGTGCTTGGTGCCAGTGTCACAAGCATCATGACGTTGCTTACTTCAGGGTTTGTTCGGCTGGTCCTTATCTCCCTGGTGGCGGCAGTACCGGTTTCTATTTACCTGGCCAATCAGTTTCTTGACCGGTATGTCTTTCACATCAACCTGAGTGCGTGGTTGTTTGTTGCCGCAGGGGCTACTTCACTGATGCTCGCATTCCTGACGGTTGCGTACCATGCCATCCAATCAGCCACGGCCGATCCAGTGCAAAGCTTGCGGACAGAATAGGCGTATCGGGATGACTATCGATCCGGCACTGCTTTCATCAATAAGCGATAGGCATTATCCAGCGCCTTACCGCCGGCTGACGAACCGCGATAATGGCCAAGTCGTACGATGACCAGATCCTTGGATGGAATAATGGTTACGGATTGTCCGCCAGCACCAAGCATCATGTAGGCTTCTTTCGGAATGGGGCGTGCGCCGTCTCCATTGATCCAGAAGAATCCGCCATAAATAGGCCGCCCATCCTTTACCCAGGGTTCAGC
>DAOMGC010000108.1:0-9657 GCA_035430125.1 Cyclobacteriaceae bacterium
TCGCGGGCCGGGTAGATGTCCATCATGACCAGGGTATCGGCAAGGCTCAGGCTTTTTGCAAAGCCAGCCGCAAAATCACGGGTGCGGGTATAGAGGTGCGGTTGAAATACCACGGTGAGTTTTCTATCCGGGTACATAGCCTTGAGCGATCGCAGGAAGGCTTCGATTTCGGCAGGATGATGTGCGTAATCATCCACGAAAATTCTGCCATGCTGGTTGAAAATAAATTCGAACCGGCGCCGAACGCCACGAAAACTTCCGAGTGCTTTTCGAATAATGTCGTCGCTGATTCCCAAGTCCTTTGCCACGAGTGCTGCCGCTATGGCATTCTCAACATTATGAAACCCAGGGACACCGAGCGTGATGCCATTGATTTGTATGGAAGGTCCAATCAAATCGAATGTAAAAAATCCACCTGTGGTGGTAAGGTTCCCGGCAAAAAATTGCCCCTGGTTCATCCCGTACGTATGCACGGTAATATTTTTATTTGATTTTGCTAATGATGCCACCGCGTGGTGGATGATCAGCGAGCCCCCCTTATTAATCTGACTGACAAAATCACCAAATGACTTTAGCATGCTCTGGTGGTCACCATAGATATCGAGGTGATCGGGATCAGCGGATGTGACTACAGCCACATCCGGAAACAACCGGAGAAAAGAACGATCAAATTCATCCGCTTCAGCGACCACTACGGTGTCCTTACTTACTTCCCCCCGCATCACCAGGTTGGAATCATAGTTGGAGGTGATGCCGCCCAAAAACGCTACCATATCCTGACTGGCCGTATAAAGAATATGGGCAATGAGCGAAGACGTTGTGGTTTTGCCATGCGTACCTGCTACGGCAACCGTTTTGTAATCGCGCGAAATCAACCCAAGGACTTCAGATCGTTTCATAATAGTGAAGCCCTGATCCTTGAGGTATAAATATTCCGTGTGGTCCTTGGGAATGGCTGGTGTGAAAACTACCAATGTTTTTTCCTTCGAGAGGTAACCAGGAATAAATTCCACTTTATCGTCAAAATGGAGTTCCATCCCCTCTTCCATGAGTTCATGCGTAAGTGGGGTGGGCGTTTTGTCGTAACCGGCTACACGCAATCCCTTCTGCCTGAACCAGCGGGCCAACGCACTCATGCCAATGCCTCCAATGCCAAGAAAGTAGATACTATCGTAATCGTTAAATTTCACACCAACAGTTTTTCAATTTCTTCAACTATTTGCTCAGCAGCTCTGGGTTTTCCCAGCCGGCCAATACGCTCTGACAATACAGTGCAGCGTTCATTGTCGCGCACCAACTTCAATGTTTCCTCTACCAGGGTATTCCGGGCCTGCCAATCGGCGATCATGATGGCAGCTTCTTCTTTCACCAAGGCCATGGCATTCTTGGTTTGATGATCTTCAGCCACATTGGGTGAAGGCACCAGCACCGCGGGCTTCTTTGCAAGACACAATTCAGAGATCGACAAGGCACCCGCACGGGAAATAACTACGTTGGCTACTGCATAAGCCAGATCCATCTCCTTTAAGAAATCGTACAAGCGAACCTTTTGAAGATGCTCATCGCTGATTTGCGCCTTCATACTCTCATAATACACCTTACCGGTTTGCCAGATCAATTGAACATTGGCCTGTAGGATGTTATTCAGTCCGGCCAGGATACTTTCATTGATGGTGCGCGCGCCTCCGCTACCACCCAGCACAAGTACAGTACGCAAGCCTCCATCGAAACCAAAGTGACGAAGGGCTTCTTCCCGCTTTCCTTCGAGGTTAACAATGTCACGACGCACCGGATTGCCGGTCACTCGAATTTTCGACTTCGGGAAGTATTTGTCCATGTTGGGATACGCCACACAAATCGTATTGGCGCGTCCCGCCAATTGCTTGTTGGTCAATCCGGCATAGCTATTCTGCTCCTGCAAAACCGTTGGTACCTTATACCAGGTCGCTGCAATCATCATGGGTCCGCTGGCATAGCCACCGGTGCCCACTGCTGCGTGTGGACGAAATGAACGAACAAGACTTCGCGCCTTCCAGTAGCTGGCAATTAGTTTAAACGGAAACTTCAGGTTAGCGAGGGTAAGGCTTCGTTGTATGCCACTGATCCAGAGTCCCACGATCTTATATCCGGCCTCGGGCACACGGATCATCTCCATTTTTCCCAAAGCGCCCACAAAAAGGATTTCTGCATCCGGGTGCCGGTCACGGAAAGCATTAGCAATAGCGATCGCCGGGTAGACGTGTCCACCGGTGCCACCACCACTAATAATAATCCGATACGGCTGCTTCATCATATCAGGCTGCTTTCGCCTCTACGTTTTTGGTTCCCTTTTCCTTGTCTTCATTTTCTGATTGCTGTCCCCAGTTCTCTTCGAGTTCACCGCGGCTCACGCTCAAAATGATACCTACTGAAAGTCCGGCGAATACCATGGCAGTCCCCCCCATAGACACGAGGGGCAATGGCTGACCGGTGATCGGACCCAGTCCCACCACGACGCCCATATTCACCATGGCCTGACAGACCAAATCAAAACTCAAACCGGCGGAGAGCAATCCACCAAAGGCACGCTCCGAATTATAGGCGGCTTTCATGCCCCGGTGCAGAAGGATGATATAAAGAATGAGCACCACAACACCTCCAACAATACCATACTCTTCGATCACGATTGCATAGACAAAATCAGAGTAAGGGTGTGGCAGGATATTGCGCTGATCGCTGTTGCCTGGTCCTTTGCCGAAAATTCCACCTGTCGCAACAGCGATTCGCGCATGCTTGGCTTGGAAGGGGAGCTCAGAACCATTCACAAAGCTCAGGATCCGGTTTTTGGCGGTTTCACCCCGCACACCAAACTTAAGTGCTACAGCACCGGCGAGGAGCCCAACCAGGACGAGCATCGCCAGGTATTTCACAGGGACGCGGCCTATGAACATAATCAGCATACAGGTTGCGAAGAGGAGGACTGCCGTTGACAAGTTGGTTAACGCAATCAATCCACAAATCACACCGGACCAGATCAGGATAGGTATAAGCGATTCGCGGATATCGTCGATGTTTTGCTGCTTCTTGGATAACATGCTGGCCAGGTTGATGATCAGGGCAAGGCTGGCAAAGTCGGAAGGCTGGAAAGAACCAATGATGGGGATAGAGATCCAGCGGGCGGCATCGTTGATGGTGGTACCATTGGTAAACGTATAGATCAAAAGTGGCACGCTTACCCACAAAGCCAGCCGGGAAATTCTGGAATAGTACCGATAGTCAACCTTATGGGCGAGCCACATGGCAGCAAGACCGAGAAATACCATGAACGTATGCTTGATCAGGATCATCTCCGGACTGACCGTACGCTTATACGCCAACGTGCCGATGGAGCTATAGACCACCAGGATACTGACAATCGACAGTGCAAACACAACGGCCCAGATAACCGGGTCACCCTGCAGATTTTTATCAGACCACTCTTTAAACTTTTTCATTACTTCTTAGAATTATGAGCTGCTTCCATAGCCGCCTTAACCCTGATTACTTCTTCCCGAAACTGATTACCCCGGTCTTCGTAGTTCTTGAACAAGTCAAAACTGGCGCAGGCCGGTGAGAGCAACACCACGTCGCCCTTGTTGGCCACGGCGAGTGCGAACGAAACTACTTCCGATATCCGTTGTGTTTCCAGTATTTGCGGAACCACCTTGTTGAAATACTTCTTCAGTTTATCATTGTCGGTACCGAGACAGATAAGGGTTTTCACCTTCTTTTCCACTTCGGCGCGAATGAGTCCATAGTCATTGCCCTTGTCAACACCACCGGCAATCCAGATCAATGGCTTATCAAAGCTTCCCAGGGCATATATCACCGAATCGACGTTGGTCGCCTTGGAGTCATTAACAAACTCAACTCCATTGATTACGCCTACTGTTTCGAGCCGGTGTGGTGCATTCTTAAATGTTTTCAGCCCCTCCCTGATTTTAGTGTCGGGCACTTTGGCCAGGTAAGCAGCAGAAACCGCCGCCATGGTATTCACCAGGTTATGCACACCTTTGAGGGTAGTGTCGGACTGGGCAATCTTGAATTTCTTTTTTCCAAACTGGAAGGCCATCTTCTTGCCATCGAAGTGAGCTGATGCAATAGCTTCCGGATCGATGGAGACCTCAACCCGATAAGCCTCGGTTGAACGTTGTTTGGCTTCAGGGCCTGCAATCTTATCGTCAGCGTAGTAGATGAAATAGTCCTTCGAGCCCATGTTTTTCACCAGCTTGAATTTGCTGTTGACATAGTTGGCCATTTTGTTCTCGTAGCGATCAAGGTGATCCGGCGTGATATTAAGCAGGATGCCTATGTGTGGATGAAAGGTTTGCGTACCATCCAGTTGAAAGCTGCTAATCTCCACCACATACCAGTCGTGATCACCGGTAGCGACCTTACGAGCCAGGCTCTCTCCCACATTTCCTGCAAGGGCGACATTCTTGTCGGCCGAAGCGAGCAGGTGGTGGGTCAGCAATGTGGTGGTAGTCTTTCCGTTCGTTCCGGTAATGGCGATTACTTTTCCTTTGACATACCGGAAGGCAAATTCAATTTCATCAATGACCTGAATCTTCTTTGACTTGATTTTCTTAACGATGTCGGCCTTATCCGGAATGCCAGGACTCTTGATGACCAGATTGGCAGTCAGGATTTTTTCTTCGCTATGCTGCCCCTCTTCAAACGCAATACCATGCTTCTCCAGGTCCTTCTTGTAGTGGGGTTTCAGCATGCCGGAGTCGGACACAAAAACGTCGAAGCCTTTGACTTTCGCCAACATGGCTGCACCGGTTCCGCTTTCTCCTCCTCCCAATATGACAATGCGTTCGCTCATGGATGTTGTATTCAATAGTTTTTATTCGTTTCGATTCATCGGAGTTTCAGGGTAGCCAGGCTCACAATGGCCAATAGAATTCCGACAATCCAAAACCGCGTTACAATTTTTGATTCGTGAATGTTCTTTTTCTGAAAGTGATGATGTAGCGGCGACATCAGGAAGATGCGTCGACCTTCACCATACTTCTTGCGGGTATACCTGAAATAGGAAACCTGCAGAATTACCGACAATGATTCCACAAAGAAGATACCGCATAACACCGGAATCATCAGCTCCTTGCGCACGGCCAGGGCCACCACGGCAATGATTCCTCCCATCGACAAGCTACCGGTGTCGCCCATGAACACCTGGGCTGGGTATGAATTGTACCAAAGGAATCCTAAGCAGGCGCCCACAAATGCCGTACAGAAAATCACCAACTCACCCAGGTTGGGGATATACATGATGTTGAGGTAATTACTAAAGTCAACGCGACCGGAGAGATATGCAAAAATGGCCAGTGTCAATCCGATGATCGCTGACGTACCGGCAGCCAGGCCATCAATACCGTCGGTCATGTTGGCCCCGTTGGATACTGCGGTGACAATCAACACAACAATCAGGGTGTAGATAACCCAGGTGTAGTCGGCATCCAACCAGGAAATCAGGCTGGCATAGTCAAATTCGTTGTTCTTCAGAAAGGGTACTGTCGTCTTGGTTGACTTAACACCCGTTTCGGCAATGCCATTCAGGTCATTGGCTTGAATTTCAGTTGCAGCGACCGATGGTTGTTCACGGATTACTACGTGATCGTTGAAGTATAAAGTGAGCCCCACGATCAGGCCAACCACCACCTGACCCACAATCTTGAAACGTCCAGCCAGACCTTCTTTGTTCTTACGAAAGACCTTGATATAATCGTCGAGGAAGCCAATCAGGCCTAGGCCCACCGTGGCGATAATCAACAAAATAATATATACGTTATCGAGTTTGGCCAACAACAAGGTAGGAACCAGGATAGCTGCTATGATGATAATTCCACCCATGGTGGGTGTGCCTTTCTTTTGCAGCTGACCTTCCAGGCCAAGGTCACGGATATCTTCACCCACTTGCTTACGGCGCAGAAAGTCGATCAGACGCTTTCCGAACATGATGGTAATCAATAACGACAACACGGCCGCCATGCCTGCCCGGAAGGAAATGTACTGAAACACACCAGCGCCAATCAGGTCGAATTTCTTATCCAGGTATGTAAACAAATAGTACAGCATTAGTTCGCAAACATTTTAAGCATTCTGGTAACTACCTCCCGGTCATCAAAGGGGCGTTTTACACCTTTTACTTCCTGATAGGTTTCATGTCCTTTGCCCGCCACGAGTATGATATCCCTTTCTTTGGCCATCATACAAGCTGTCTTAATGGCTTCCTCACGATCCAGCATCACCAATGTCTTTCTGGCATCAGTGGGGCCCACGCCCTTTTGCATTTCACGTATGATCTCCAGCGGATCTTCATCCCTGGGATTGTCGGAGGTAAAAATGACCTTGTCTGAATATTTGCATGCAATCGCTGCCATCAAGGGGCGCTTTGACTTATCACGATTGCCGCCGCAGCCTACGATAGAAATCACCTTCTCTTGTCCGGAGCGGAAATTCGAAATGGTCTCCAGCACATTTTTCAGTGCATCGGGTGTATGGGCATAGTCCACAATGGCCGTGAACTTTGAGCCGGGCAGTACGAGTTCGAAGCGACCCACCGCGCCGGTCATGGCTGAAAGCTTCAAGAGAACATCTTCACTATTTTCACCCAGCAGTACAGCTGCACCGTATACCGCCAACAAATTGTAGGCATTAAAATCACCGATCAGCTTGAACCACACCGGTCGGTTGTCAATTTCAAGTTCCAGCCCCTGGATAGAGTTGGTTAGAATTTTGGCTTTGAAATCAGCGACCTTCTGAAGGCTGTATAATTTTTTCGACGCTTTGGTATTCTGTAGCATGACCATCCCCCTCTTGTCATCGACATTCACCAGGGCAAATGCGTCGGAACTGAGGTTGTCAAAGAAAATTTTCTTGGCGCGGATGTAGCTTTCGAACGTCCGGTGATAGTCGAGGTGATCATGGGTGATGTTCGTAAACAATGCACCAACAAAATGAAGTCCCTCTATACGTCCCTGATCAGCTGCATGAGAACTTACCTCCATAAAACAATGGGTACAGCCTGCTTCAAGCATCCTAATCAGTAACAAGTTGATCTGAATCGGGTCGGGTGTGGTGTGTGTGGAGGGAATGACCTGATCCAGAATTCGATTTTCAACGGTAGATAATAACCCGCATTTATGACCCAGTGTCCCGAAGAGTTTGTACAATAACGTGGCAACTGTGGTTTTACCATTGGTACCCGTCACGCCAACCAACTTAAGTTTACGGGAAGGGTTGCCGTAGAAGTTACCACAAATGATACCCAGCGACTTGGTGGTGCTCTTCACCGTGATATAGGTAATCCGGCTGTCAACCTGTTCAGGCAACACTTCGCATACGATGGTTGTTGCGCCATCGCGTATTGCGCCCTCAATAAATCCATGACCATCCGACTTGGTACCCTTCAGTGCAACAAATAAGAATTCAGATTTCACCAGGCGGGAATCAAAAGCTACGCCTTTCACGGCGCGATCCATGTCGCCACAAGTCGATGTGATGCGTACGCCGTACAATATGTCGCGCAGTTCCATCATGAATTCAGGTGAATACGGATTCTGGTGCCTTTTGAAATGCGAGTTCCCGGATTGAGCGATTGGTCAGACACCCGGCCTTTGCCCTGATGTTCAACCCGCAACCCGGCCTTCTCCAATAAATAAATTGCGTCACGAAGGGTCATGCCCTGCACATCTGGAACGAGGTCCCTGATGATGGCATTGCGCCTCCACGTAATGGAATTCCCGTTTTTCGCTGCACGGATCCACTCTTCATCAGTCTGGGAATGATTCGAAATACCCAACTCATTACAGAGCAATACCAGGTCTGGCTGATATCCTGCCCGGATAGTGGGGAACACACCAAGTTCCAGGGTGGGCTTTTTCTCCATGGCCACATGCAATTGCAGGTCACGCGAATAGATATTGTCGGCGATCTCCTTAAATACCGGACCTGCCACACTGTTGCCATATTGATAAATGCCTTTCGGGTTCTTGATCAGCACAATGGCAGAGTACTTTGGCGCATGGGCGGGGAAATAACCAACGAATGATGTGATGTATTTCTTTTCATAGCGTCCATCCTTCAAAATCACGGCGGTACCTGTCTTACCGGCAATGCGATAATACGCGTTGCGAAGGTTCTTGGCTGTACCTCGGTCCACAACACCTTCCAGCAGAATCTTTAACTGATTCAGTGTTTCATTGGAACAAATTTTGGCGTTCAACGTCTCTGTCTCAAATTCCTGAATAACCTCATCAGCCTGGCGAATCGAGGTCACGAACATCGGCTTAATCATTTTACCATTGTTGGCAACGGCATTGTACAAAGCCAGGGTATGCAGGGGTGAAATCTCAAAACCATAACCATAAGCCATCCAGGGCAACGTGATGCCGCTCCAGTTCTTGTCTTTAGGGCGTGAGATCTTGGGGAATGACTCTCCGTTTATCTGAAGGCCGAGTGGCTGAGAAAGGTGTAGTTCATCAACATGTTCCAAAAACTTACCGGGCTTGGTACCGAAGTGCTTGTCCAACAATTTGGCCATGGCAATATTGGATGACTTTTCAAAGGCGTCCTGGATGGTGATTCGTCCGTATCCGCCTTCTTCGTGGTCGCGTACCTTCTTGTTGTAGAACGTGTACTCACCGCGACCGGTGTTAATGGTGTCGGATAATTCTATGTTGGTATCCTCCAACAAGGCGAGCATAGTCGCCAGTTTGAATGTTGAGCCCGGTTCGAAGGATCCTCCTACCGCATGGTTGAATTCCTCCAGGTAGCCGCCATTGCCATCGCTGCTGAGGTTGGAGATGGCTTTGATGTGGCCCGTGCTTACCTCCATCACCACTACGGTACCCTGGTCGGCGTTATGGCTTTGCATGGCGCGATACAACGAAGTTTCGGCTACATCCTGCAGGTTAATGTCAATCGTCGTCTGGATGTCCAGTCCGTCAATGGCCTTTACATTGTTGGCATCGAATACCGGCTTCCAAGTATCACCCGCAATTTTCTGGAACAGTGCTTCGCCGTCTTGTCCGCCAAGTGCTTTTTCAAAGCTGAACTCCAGGCCAACGCCTTTCCCATTTTCATTGACAAAACCAATCGTACGCCGGCTCAGGTTAGAGAATGGACGATAGCGCACATCCATTTTCTCGAATAAAACACCGCCGCGCAAACGGCCTTCCCTGAAGATTGGCCAGGATGCCATTTCTTTTTTGGTCTGGTAGTTAATCTGTTTGCGGTTGAGGGTGATGTATCGCTTGTCCGTAGCCCGTGCATCGCGAATCATGCGTTTGTAGTCGGTTGCCGAACGGTCCTTGTAGTGCCGTGACAACAGCATAGACAACGAGTCGATGCCCGCATCAAATATTTCCTTCTTTACCAGCGTAGGGTCCATGGCTACCTTATAAAATGGAAGCGAGGTCGCCAGCAGACTTCCATTATCGGAGTAGATATTGCCCCGGGTGGCTTTCATCTTTTTGTAGTCGAAAGAGATCTCATTGCCCATACGAATCCACTTTTCCCCTTCAATCACCTGGATGTGGCCAATCTTGGCTGCGACACAAACAGCAAAAACCACGACAGCGAGAAACGCCAGCCGTACACGGATCAATATGGATTTCTTAATATTCACTCCTC
>DAOMGC010000109.1:0-9569 GCA_035430125.1 Cyclobacteriaceae bacterium
AGATGTTCCTTGGCCCTTTGGAACAATCCAAGCCCTGGAATACCAACGGCATTGATGGTGTATATAAGTTCCTACGCCGCTTCTGGAATCTCTTCCATGACAGCCAGGGCAATTTTAAGGTTAGCACGGATGCCCCTTCCCGGGAAGAACTGAAGACCTTGCACAAGACCCTGCGCAAAATTGAGCAGGATGTAGAAAATTTTTCATTCAATACATCCGTGAGCGAGTTCATGATTTGTGCCAACGAACTCACATCGCTAAAGTGTAACAAGCGCGCCATCCTGGAGCCATTGGTAATTGCGCTATCACCGTTCGCACCCCACATCGCCGAAGAACTCTGGGAAAAACTGGGTCATTCAGAAACAGTTCTGAAAGCTACATTCCCCGCATACGACGAGCAGTACCTGAAAGAAAATGCCTTCAACTATCCTATTTCAATCAACGGAAAAGTAAGGGCACAGATCAATTTTGCCCTCGATCTATCCAAAGAGGAGATCGAAAAGCAGGTACTGGCGTCCGAAGTGGTGACCAAGTGGACCGAGGGAAAGCCACCCAAAAAGGTGATAGTCGTGCCGGGCAAAATTGTCAACGTGGTAGTCTGAATTCTGCCTAACAGGCATTCGGAAAATTGCTAAATTCGCAGGCCGCTCTCTTTAACGGCCTCGTATGCCTTATTCCAGGATTACCGCACTCGGTCATCATGTACCGGAGACTGTTATTACCAACCAATACCTATCCACTGTTATGGATACCAGCGACGCGTGGATCATCGAGCGTACGGGTATCAATGAACGCCGTTGGATGGATCCAGCTAAGGATACTGTAGCCAACATGGCGGCCAAAGCAACGCGTATGGCGCTGGAGCGAGCCAAGCTGACACCCAAAGACATTGAATTCATTGTCTTCGCCACGATCACACCGGATTACTTCTTCCCGGGATCCGGTGTGCTGTTGCAACGCGAACTTGGACTTGAAGGCATAGGAGCCATCGACATACGCAATGCCTGCTCCGGATTCATCTACGCGCTAAGTACTGCAGATGCATTCATCCGATCCGGGATGTATAAAACCATCCTCGTGGTGGGCGCCGAAATTCAATCCACCGCATTGGATGTAACTGATCGGGGTCGCAACACCGCTGTCATCTTCGGTGACGGCGCCGGTGCAGCCATCGTGCAGGCTTCCGACAAGCCCGGTGTACTTTCTACCCACCTTCATTCGGACGGACGATTTGCAGAAGAACTTTACGTGAAAGACCCAGGAAGCAGCCGCCCCCGTGAACAACGACAGCCTGAACAGATTTTGGATACTACCGACTTCAAAGTAGTCATGAATGGTAGCCAGGTATTCAAACATGCGGTGGTCCGCTTTATGGAGGTTATCAACGAAGCCCTCACAGCCAATAAACTCAAAAAAGAAGATATTAACTTGCTGGTGCCTCACCAGGCCAACCTGCGTATCAGTCAGTTTGTTCAACAGAAACTTCAACTGCGCGATGACCAGGTATATAATAATATCCAACGGTACGGAAATACCACGGCGGCCTCCATACCCATTGCCCTCAGTGAAGCCTGGTCTGAAGGAAAATTGAAAGAGAATGACCTTGTATGTCTCGCTGCATTTGGCAGTGGCTTCACCTGGGCGTCGGCCATGATCCGGTGGTAACCAAAACAAAGACTCACGCCATGAAAACGTCATCCTACAACCCAAGTCCGCTGGAAGTTGACTTCGCCAATGCATTGACCATTCTTCAACGTGACATCCAGAAGCACCTGCTCGACAATAAAGTGGTGAATGTGGAAAGTAATATCAACCGCGACAATCCCATGGTGAAGTTCAGCCTGGTTGACAAGGATGGTGATCCACACGAAATTGTAGTCCGGATTATTCAGATTCCGGACAAATTCTAGGCCTGCACGGCCACCCAACAAACTTTAGTAAGATTCATTGCGTTATAGTAGCATGTCCCGACCGCTCACCAGAAAACTAACTATTGCCCTCATCTCGGTAGCGCTTCTGCTGGCGGCCTTCTCCCCTCCTGCGGATCGATATTTTGAATTCGTGCGCAGCCTGGAGACTTACTCCGCCCTGTTTCGTGAAGTGAACCGGGTTTACGTGGATGACCTCAACCCCAATGATTTGTCGCGCACCGGTATCGATGCGATGCTCAATTCATTGGATCCGTACACGAACTACATCGCAGACAATGAAGTAGAAGACTATCGCCGGATGAACACCGGTGAATATGGTGGCATTGGCGCGGTGACCCAGAATTTTGGCAAACGCATGGTCGTTACGATGGTCTATGACAAATTCACCGCAAGTCAAAAGGGACTGAAGATCGGCGATGAAGTATTACAGATTGACGGCATTGACCTGTCGAAGCGAACCACTGATCAGGCCAACCAATTGATGCGTGGGCAGGTGGGCACTGAAGTAAGTGTCACGGTTAGCCGGTTCGGCAGCCCCAAGCCAATTACCCTGACCTTCAAACGCGAAAAAATAAAAATCAGCAATGTGCCTTACTACGGCATGATGACTGACAAAACAGGTTATGTTCAACTTACTGAATTTACTGGCGATGCTGCTAAAGAAGTGGCTACCGCAGTGGTCAATCTGAAAAAATCAGGTGCCACATCAATTATTCTTGACTTGCGGGGCAACCCCGGCGGTCTCCTCAATGAGGCCGTAGGGATTTGCAATTTATTCCTACCCAAAGATTCCCTGGTGGTGACAACACGCGGGAAGATTCCGGAAAATAACCGGATCTATCGCACGGAACTCAACCCCATAGATACTGAATTGCCTGTGGCTGTGCTGATCAACCGGGGCAGCGCTTCAGCCTCCGAGATTGTTGCCGGCACCTTACAGGATTACGACCGTGCGGTGATCATTGGTGAACGATCGTATGGTAAGGGGCTTGTGCAGACGGAGAGTCTTTTGCCCCACAAGGCGCTGGTAAAGATTACCGTTGCCAAGTATTACACCCCTACCGGCAGGTGTATACAAGTACTCGATTACAGCCACCGGCGGTCCGATGGAAGTGTGGCTTCTGTACCCGATAGTGTGAAGCGTGCCTTCAAGACAAGCCACGGCAGAACGGTGTTCGATGGCGGTGGTATCGAACCGGATGTACCGCTTACCATGGCTCCGGTTGCACCCGTAATCCAAACGCTCATCACACAAGGATATCTCTTTGATTACGGAACGGAGTATGCCTACAATCATCCTAAAATAGCTGATGCGAGGACGTTTAGCCTGACAGACCCCGAATACAACGAATTTGTTTCATGGATGAAAAACAAAGAGCTCGCCTATCAGACCGACATGGAACGACGGCTGGTACTCCTTACTAAAGCGGCCAAGAAAGAACAACTCTACGAGCAACTTAAGCCGAGTATCCAACAGCTGGAACAACGACTGTCCAACAGCAGAAAAAATGAACTGATGCTGTACAAGGACCAGGTGAAGCGATTGCTGGAAGAGCAGATAGCTTCCCGCTACTACCTTGAACGCGGGCCGGTTGAGGTATCCCTGAAATACGACGAGGAGATACGTAAAGCCATCGCAGTATTAAATAATCCGGTTCAATTGAGGAAAATCCTCAATCGCTGATGGACATGGGGCGCATGAATTGGTTGCGATCCGGGCTGGTAGCAGTGATGGTGCTGGTCGTTTGCCTGGCCCTGCTGGACAGTTGTATGCAATTCCGGATGAGTAAATCGGAAATTGATACCTACTTCAGCAACAAGCCCTACCCGGGAACATTACATCAATACCGAATTGAAAGTCGCAACATCCATTACGTAATCGCGGGTGATTCGACATTGCCGCTCGTCCTTTTTGTCCATGGTTCGCCAGGATCCCTCAGTGCCTTCATCGATTTTTTGGCCGACACTTCACTGCTCAAGGTGGCTCAGTTGGCTACCATCGACAGGCCTGGGTTTGGGTATTCAAACTTTGGCATGGCCGAGCCGTCTTTGAGTAGGCAAGCAGCGTGCCTTCGCCCATTGCTGGAGAAGCACAAACAGCAACGTCCTATTATTCTGGTTGGACATTCTTTGGGTGGGCCACTCGTCGCACGCATGGCGATGGATTTTCCGGAACTGGTTGATGGACTCATACTCGTGGCCCCCAGCATTGATCCAGGTCTTGAACCCAACGAATGGTTCCGTGCGCCGCTGGCGACCCCATTTCTGAAGTGGGTACTACCCCGCTCTCTTCGCGCCTCCAACGACGAAATTTATCACCTCAAACCTGAGCTGGAAAAGATGCTTCCCCTCTGGCCACGCATCACCGCACGTACGACAGTGATTCAGGGTAAGAAAGATGTGCTCGTGCCCTGGGCCAACGCCACTTTTGCTCAGCGGATGATCACGAACGCTCCCGTAAAACTCATGATGGTGGAAGACATGAATCACTTTGTTCCCTGGTCCCATCCCCAGTTGATCCGACAGGCCATCGTAGAATTCCTGAAGGATTCCCGTAAGTAAGGTTTTCTCCACCCGGAACTTTTTCCTGCCCTTCCGGTTTATAATCGGACAACCTATCTTTAGTGCATGACTGAACAACTCATCGTATTTGTCCTTCTCCTCTTCGGCGTATTCCTGCTCTACATCGTTTCTGAAAAAATCAAGATCTCGTATCCGATCCTGCTCGTGATCGCCGGGCTGATCATCGGTGCGGTACCCGGCATGCCTGCAATGGAGATGAACCCGGACATCGTATTCTTCATTTTCCTTCCCCCCCTGCTTTATGCTGCCGCGTGGTCGACTTCATGGAACGACTTCTGGAAATGGAAACGATCGATCTTCCTGCTCGCCTTCGGCCTGGTGATTTTTACCTCCACGGTAGTCGCCTACTTCTCTGTACACCTGATCCCGGGCTTTACCCTGGCACTTGGATTTTTGCTTGGTGGAATTATTTCTCCACCAGATGCCGTCGCCGCCACCTCCGTCATGAAGGGATTGACCGTGCCCAAACGCCTTTCGGTTATCCTCGAAGGCGAAAGTCTCATCAATGATGCATCGAGCTTGATCATTTACCGCTTTGCGATCGCCGCTGTACTTACGGGTGCCTTCTCATTCGGCCATGCCACCGGTCAGTTTGCTTTGGTGTCTATCATGGGCGTCGTAATCGGGCTCGTCATTGCCAACATATTGTATGTTATCCACCGTTTTCTTCCGACAACGCCCAGTGTGGATACCGCCATCACCCTGATTTCACCTTACTTCTGCTACCTCGCCGCGGAATACTTTCATTTCTCTGGGGTATTATCGGTTGTAAGCGCCGGGCTCTTCCTCTCCTGGCGCGCTGATGAAATCTTTAACTACCAAACGCGTATTCAAGCCATCAACGTCTGGGAAACGCTCGTCTTCATCCTCAATGGAGTTGTTTTTGTTTTGATTGGCTTGCAACTCCCCCTCATCCTCAATGATCTCGATGGTTTTACCCTCGAGCAGGAAATCTACTTCGGACTCCTGATCAGCCTGTTGGTCATGGTCATCCGTATGATCTGGATTTTCCCGGGCGCCTACCTTCCTCATCTATTTCCTCAGGTGCGCAAGCGTGAAACACTTCCGAGCTGGAAAGCAGTGGTGATTAGTGGCTGGAGCGGTATGCGCGGTGTGGTGTCACTCGCTTCAGCACTTGCGCTCCCGCTCACGCTCAGCAACGGTGCAGCCTTTCCATTTCGCAATACAATCCTCTTCATCACATTTTGTGTGATCTTAATGACCTTGGTGGTTCAGGGAATGACATTGCCTTTGGTGATCCGATTCGCAAAACTGCCCGATATCGATAACCTGGGCGGAGAAGAAAAGAACCTGCGCCTCCACCTCAGCTACCAGGCCATAGAATACATCGAATCCAACTACGCCCAGGAAGATGCCACGCGTGACGCTTTGCATCACCTGAAAACCAAGTACGAGAAACGTACCGATCACGTCAACCGGCGCATGCTCACGGCGGACCTTACCAGGCATTCAGAAGACGTGTTTCGCGAATTCAACAAACTACAACTTCAGCTGATCAACTTTGAGCGGCAGCAAATCAAGACCATGCGTCGAAAAAATCAATTTTCCGACGAGGTCCTGAGAAAAATAGAATACGAACTTGACCTCGAAGAGGCTTCCCTGCGGTCGTTCCTGTAGATTTATTTCTTATATAATGCCTTACCGGTCGGCTCAAACTTGTCACCGGGTTTCCAGAACGGCGCCTGCGTACCATTGGCAATCAGATGATTGGCATAGATGAAGGCCCGGTAAAAGAGCACGAGATATTCGAAGTCCAGAGAGCCAACTTCGTCGGCAGGCTGGTGATAGTATTTCATTAGTTCCGCGTCAAAAGTCTTTATCCCCGGCGCAAAATCAATGGCCGGGACGCCCTTCACGGCAAAGTTATAGTTATCTGAACGCTCATACAGGTTCTGCTCCGGCACGGGGTCTTTAGTAGCCTTCAGTCCAAAGGCTTCACAGGCTTTGGCTAGTTCAGCTTCCGCTGAAGTACGCTCAAGCCCAATGATCGTTACCACTGACTTGTCATTGTAGCCAGCACCATCACAATCCATATTGAAAACGGTCTGATTCAGCGGAATGAGTGGATGCTCTGCGTACCAGGCACTCCCTAGCAGTCCTTTTTCCTCACCGGTTAGGGCCATGAAAATAATTGAACGTTTGGCTGGAAACTGTGCAAAGTACTTTGCTGCCGTCATCATCGCCACCGTGCCCAACGCATTATCGCGGGCACCATTGTAAATGGAATCATTCGCCTTCTTGGCACCTACACCCACGTGGTCATAGTGTGCAGAAACAACCACATACTCTTTCTTCAATACCGGGTCTGTTCCTTCAACCACACCTACGATGTTGCGGGAAGGGATTGATGTTGCCTCTGGGCGTTCAACAGTAACACTGACCGTTCCTGTCTTCTTTTCTTTAATCTCCTTGAACCCTGCGAGCTCAACGTCTTTCATCCAGATCCGGGGTATTTCTGCTCCGTCTTTCTTGACGGTGGTACGGGGATTTCCGGTGAAGAAACTCACCAACGATGGCCAGGGAAAGGGAGTTGTAACAAAAAACTCAATCAGACCGGCACCACCCGCTGCCTTTACGCGCTTAAATTTATCTGAAGATGCGCTAAAGATCGCCTGAGCATTGCCAGCTTCCTTGTTGCCAGCCAGCGACAGCACCATTTTGCCTTTGATATCCGCGGGCATTTCTTCCACTGAACCGTAACCAACATAAACACATTCTCCTGTCCACGTTGATCGCGCACCATCCACAACAATAAACTGATCCTTGAAGGTTACGGATTCATTTCCGAAGCGGAGTGCTGCCGACTCCACCGGCCTGGCTTTTACCAGGGAAACCTGTTGCGAATAACCCGGAGTTACTTCTTTAAGGCCCAATTGCTGGAACACAGAGGCAATGTAGTTGGCCGCAATATCCAGCTCACGGGATCCTGTGTCACGTCCGCGCATCTCGTCGGCAGATAAGAATGTGAGCGGCGCTTCCACCTGAGACCTGGTGACCAGTTTAGTAATTTCTGCTACAGGCTTCTTCTGAGCCATCGAATTGGTGACGATAACAAGTAAAAACAGGAACAGCGACTTCTTCATGTAGTTATATTTTTTTTGCTAAGCTAAATAAAAAAGGTGACCCCTTTCGAAGCCACCTTTTCGGTTTAGGTTACAGGTAATTATCGGAGGAATAACATTTCACGGTATTTTGCCAATGGCCAATCCTCATCGTCCACCAGCAATTCCAGTTTATCTACGGCATCCCGGATGGTATCGAAATACTTCTCCTTTACATCATCACAATAGGCATATGCACGCTTGTGCGTATCTGCGATCTTGTTGATGCGTTTCCGCTCTTCCACCATTGAACGAACGCCGTTCTTGATGGTATCAATATGACCGGAGATTTCCTTGATGGTCTGCACCACTGCCTTATTATCAACGCCCAATCCCTTCAAACCGTTTGCATTCTGAATCAGTTTGTTTTGATACTGAATGGCGGTAGGGATAATGTGGTTCATGGCGAGGTCACCAATCACACGGGCTTCGATCTGCACTTTCTTGATATAAGCCTCCAGGCGGATCTCATTACGGGCTTCCAGTTCCTTGTGGCTCAGCACACCGTGCTTTTCAAACAATTGAATGGAATCCTTGGACAAGTATGCCTCAATGGCCCGGGGCATATTCTTGATGTTCTTCAGTCCACGCTTGGCCGCCTCTTTCACCCATTCGTCCGAATACCCATCTCCTTCAAACCGGATGTTGCGTGATTCCTTGATGTACTTGCGAAGTACCGTCACGATGGCCAGGCGCTTTTCGGCACCCTTTTCGATCTCCTTGTTGACGGCCTCATTGAAACGATCCAATTGTTCTGCCACAATCAGGTTCAACACCGTCATGGGCACAGCACAATTGTCGCTGGCACCCACAGCACGGAACTCAAACTTGTTGCCGGTGAAAGCGAATGGTGAAGTGCGGTTGCGGTCTGTGGCATCCAGGATGATCTCCGGAATCTGGTCGATACCGAGTTTCATGTACATGTTGTCACCCTTCTCAATCTTCACATTGCCTTTCTTTTCCAATTCATCCAACACAGCTGACATCTGGCTGCCTATAAATACAGACATGATGGCGGGAGGAGCTTCATTGGCGCCCAGGCGGAAATCGTTAGCGGCTGTTGCAATGCTGGCGCGCAACAAGTCAGCGTATTCGTGTACGGCCTTAACCGTGGTGACAAAGAAGGTAAGGAACAGTAGGTTGTCCCGGGCACTGCTAGACGGGGCATACAGGTTAATGCCGGTGTCTGTAATCAGCGACCAGTTATTGTGCTTTCCACTGCCATTGAGGCCAGCAAACGGCTTCTCATGAAACAGTACTTTCAGGTTATGCTTTTCGGCCACACGACCCATTACGTCCATCATCAGCTGGTTGTGGTCATTGGCTACGTTTACCTCTTCAAACAGCGGAGCCACTTCAAACTGACAGGGGGCTACCTCATTGTGACGGGTACGAACAGGAATACCCAATTTCCAACTTTCGAATTCAAAATCCTTCATGAAGTCATACACCCGGCCCGGAATTGAACCAAAGTAGTGATCTTCCATCTGCTGACCTCGGGCAGGCGCATGGCCAAATACAGTACGGCCTGCCATAACGAGATCAGGGCGCGCCATGTACATGGCTTCGTCCACTACAAAATACTCCTGCTCTGAACCGAGCGAGGCCACTACACCCTGAATATCCTTATCAAACAACTGGCACACGCGGGTGGCCGAAATATTCACTGCCTTCAGCGCCTTCAACAACGGTGACTTCATGTCCAGTGTTTCGCCCGTGTATGACACAAACACGGTGGGGATACACAAAGTCTTGCCATAGAGAAACATGGGAGAGGTTGGGTCCCAGGCCGTATAGCCTCGGGCTTCAAAGGTGCTGCGGATACCGCCGCTGGGGAAGGATGAAGCATCAGGTTCCTGCTGCACCAGCTCACTGCCCTTAAACTTGTCAATGCCAGCCAGGGCATCGAAGAAACTGTCATGCTTTTCGGCAG
>DAOMGC010000110.1:0-9400 GCA_035430125.1 Cyclobacteriaceae bacterium
TATGAGAACGTTCAGGAATTACTGAACGCCATTAAGGAGTTTACCGATGACCCGGAACGCGAGGACAAAAACCTCGGAGCATTTCTTCAGGAAGTGTCACTGATCACCGGACAGGATGAAGACAAGGACAAGGATCCCGAGAAGGTAACACTCATGACCATTCACATGGCCAAGGGCCTGGAGTTTGGTTACGTTTATATTGTCGGCCTTGAAGAAGATCTTTTCCCTTCACAGATGATGCTCAGCAGCCGGGCTGATCTGGAAGAGGAGCGCCGCCTGTTTTATGTGGCCATTACCCGGGCGAAGAAGCGGTTATTTTTCACCTATGCCCTCACCCGGTATCGCTTTGGACGGCTCAAGAACTGTGAGCCCAGTCGTTTTTTGGATGATGTAAATCCCAATTTCATCAAGGTAAGCATCAAGTATGCCGGCATCGACTCCATGCCTGCACCGGGAGGTTATGCCCGGAACTTCGTTTCCGGAATGAAGAAGACCATTTCGTCACAGCCGGTGGCCAGACCGACATCCTACAGGGCTCCTGCCGACTTTACCCCCAGCGACACCTCCCTACTCAAAGAAGGCATGAAAGTGGAGCACCCCAAATTCGGTTTCGGACAGGTGGTTAAACTGGACGAATCAGGGGCTGATCGGAAGGCCCGCATCCATTTTGCCGATTTTGGAGAAAAGACCTTATTACTTAGCTTTGCCAAGCTTAAGATTCATGAGAACTAGGCGATTTTACACGCCTCAAAAACCCAAAGCATTTTGAAACTTCCCGAGTACAACTCACAGCGACCTTTGATCATCTTGAAAGAATATGGTCGCAACGTCCAGGAGATCGTAGCGTACATCCGCACCGTACAAGACAAAGCCAAGCGCACTGAACTGGCCTATACCCTGATTGAACTTATCAAGCAGCTTAACCCAACGGTTCGAGAATCGGCAGAAAACCCACAACGTCTCTGGGATGATTTGTTCATCATCGCCGATTTCAACCTGGATGTAAATAACCCTTTTAATCCCCCCGAGAAGGACATCTTATCAAAACGCCCCAAGCAGGTACCTTATCCCCAATCGGAGGTACGCTTCAAGCACTATGGCAAGAATATTGAGCGACTGGTGAAAGAAGCATTGAAGAAAGAAGATCCCAAAGAGCGTGAAGACGCAGTTATCTACCTCGGCAAGCTGATGAAGACATTCTACAGCAGCTGGAATAAAGAAGTACTGGATGATGTGGTCATTCTGAAGGACATTCAGTTGATGTCAGGCGGCAAACTCAGCATGAGCATTGACAAGATTCGCGAGGATAATTTGTTTGAGAAACTCTATCGCGAAAAGAAAGCCCCATATCAACCCGGAGGTGGACACCAGGGCCATCAAGGACAGCGACGTCAGGGTGGCGGTGGTCGTCCGTTCAAGAAGCGCTTCAACCCGCATCGCAGAAGAGATCAATAATGAGTTCATTTCGTATTCAGGGCGGAAAACGCCTGAAGGGTGAGATTACTCCCCAAGGGGCCAAGAACGAAGCCCTTCAGATATTATGTGCGGCCCTCCTTACTTCGGAGCCTGTAGTCATTCACAACATACCGGATATTGTAGACGTCAATAAACTCATTGAGTTGTTGGGTGATCTCGGTTGCACGGTTGAAAAGCTTGGCAAAGGAAGTTATCGCTTTACCTCATCTTCTATCAACATTCAGCACCTGGAGACTGAATCTTACCGTAAGAAAGCTGCGGCATTGCGTGGATCGGTCATGCTGTTAGGTCCCATTCTTGCGCGCTTTGGCAAAGCCAGTATCCCCAAGCCTGGCGGTGACAAGATTGGTCGACGCCGCTTAGACACACATTTCCTTGGCTTCCAAAACCTGGGCGCCAAGTTCAATTTTGATTCAGCGGGTAACCTGTTCCACATTGATGCCTCTGAACTAAAGGGATGCTACATGCTCCTCGATGAAGCTTCAGTGACCGGCACGGCCAATATTCTGATGGCCGCTTCCTTGGCCAAAGGTACAACCACCATTTATTATGCTGCTTGTGAGCCTTATCTCCAGCAACTCTGTCACATGCTCAACCGCATGGGCGCAAAGATCAGCGGCATTGGCTCCAACCTGCTGACCATTGAAGGTGTAAAGTCGCTCAAAGGCACCGAGCATACACTGCTGCCCGACATGATTGAGATCGGGAGCTTCATTGGGTTGGCGGCGATGACCCAGTCGGAGATTACCATCAAGAATTGCCGGCTCGACATGCTAGGCATGATCCCCGATACCTTCCGCAAGCTGGGCATTAAGATGGACTTTCGTGGCGATGACATTCATATTCCGGCACAGGAGCATATTGAAATCGAGAGTTTTATTGACGGATCCATCTTGACTATTGCCGATGCACCCTGGCCAGGCTTTACTCCAGACCTGATTAGTGTGGCGCTGGTGGTGGCCACCCAGGCCAAAGGAACCGTGCTCATTCACCAGAAGATGTTTGAGAGCCGTCTATTCTTTGTTGACAAGTTGATTGACATGGGGGCTCAGATTATTCTATGCGACCCGCATAGGGCCACCGTAACGGGCCTGGACAGAAAGTATCCATTGCGCGGCATCAAGATGTCTTCTCCGGACATACGCGCAGGTGTTGCCCTGCTCATCGCAGCTTTGTCGGCACAGGGTGAAAGTGAGATTTCAAATGTTGAACAGATTGATCGTGGGTATCAGGATATTGAGGGGCGTCTGAGAAGGATTGGTGCCCAGATAGAGCGGGTATAATTTTTCTCCTTCCTTTCTATTTCCTGCTACGCATACACAGTAGCCGTCAAGGGCACGACGCAACCCTTAGGTCCTTCAGCCCCTGTTCTATCTGTTATTCAGAAAACCCTTTCGATTTAAAACAGATTGGGGCATTAATCTCAACTTGATATATTGCTCAAGTGGCAGTTACCTGCAACAAGCATGATACATCTAAAGGCGTAGATCATTTTATGAAACAACTTCTGGTCGTCTTGATCTTTCTGTCCTCATCGGCCTATGCGCAAAATGCATTTAGGGCCGGATTTATTAAGCACCTCGATGGAAGGATGGAATACGGTTACATTCAAGTTATGCCAAGTAATGTACCTTCTCTGGTGTGCAACTTTAAGCCAAATCCAGATGATCTTGTACAGGAGTTGCAGCCATCGGATTTGATTAGTTACGGTTTCCTTCCTGGTACTCAATTCTATGCCATCGCCACCAAGCCGCCTTACGATAGGGTGGATATATTTGCTGAAATCATTCATACGGGTCAGGTCACGATTTACAAATCAGGGAATCGCCTCTTGTTAAGTTTGGGAGGGCGAATTTCAGAACTCTTTGAGGATGACTATAAAATCACTATCGCCAAAGAGCTTGCCAATTGCCCTTATGTTGTAGAACGGGTGAAAACCTCTCCATTTACCGAGGACGCAATTATGTACCTCGCACGGTCCTATGAGAAGTGTGTCAGGAGGATTAACCCAGCTAAATTCAATGGGACCGAATTACTATTCAATGCTTTTGTATTCGGTGGATTTGACAATTCCAATCTATCATTCAATCCATCATCAGCCATCAATGAAGTGATTGGGCAAAGCGCCAGGAATAGCACCCCGTATCGATTCGGGGTTCAGGTACAGGCGAGGTACAACGCATTAAGCCCCCATATTGCGTTGACCATCGGTGCCACCTACCGTCCGCTTTCCTATTCAATGGCCTATTCCACCACCGGGTCTACCGCAGCCTACCAGTTCAAGGCGTCGTATTCAGAGCTGCAAATTCCCATTGGGCTTCAATTGACACTCTATAATCGCAAGCGGATGGCGATAAATGTACAAGGCGGAGCTGTCATTTCGAGAGCCAGCAACTTTCAGTCGCATCAGATATTTGATCAGAGGACCCCACAAGGGATTTATCAAAACGAGTCCATTCCCGCGACACAAATATTGTCTGGCGCTGGCACCTACCTGGGTTTCGGTGGGGTAATTCGCACAAATGCAAAGTATCGGTTTGCTATGAACATTCAATACCAAACAGGCTCCGTTACAATGAAAGATTTACAGACAACCCAAGTCAGCGCAACGGCGAATAGTATTTCTGCCAATCTGGGAATTCTTTTCTAACAAGTACTTTGAATCGAATAAACTATATGCGTCGACTTTCATACCTGCTTATAATTCTTCTTTTTTCCTGTAAACAGGATGAGATAAAGAGATCCTATCCACTACTTACTACAGATGACGTAACTGATATCTCTAAACAGGGAGCACATTTCAGCGCCAGTTTCACCAATGCAGTGCCGGATGATATTGTTGATTGCGGATTTGTTTGGGGCGCCAGTGAGAAATTGGATCTATCTTCAAATCTGTTCATTAAACTCCCAAAGCCATCCGGATCGGTTTTTTCAGCTACAGTCAATTCCAATCTTCTAGTTTCCACACGCTATTACGTAAGACCATTTCTTCGAACTAAGGATGTCGTAGTTTATGGCAAGTCAGTTAGTTTTATAAGTCTCGGTAGTGCGGCACCAGTTATCGATGATTTTAGTCCCAAAAAAGCAAAAACCGGAGACACCGTCGTATTCACGGGTAAATATTTCGGACAGAACATCAAGGAGGCCAAGCTCGTCTTTGAGTCCACCACCAACCAGACATCTGTCACCGCTTCGATTTCGAAACTCTCCGAAAATGAAGCTAGGGTAGTCGTACCTCCGGACCTCATTGAAAAGACTACGCGACCGCGCCTGGAGATATTGGGCAATTCAACCCGTGCTACAAGTACTTTTGAGCTTACGCTGCCGGAAGTCCTTACACTGGCAAATCCCGTGTTGAAATATTGCGATTCCATCTCGGCAACCATAAACACAAACGGGTATACTGTCACCAAAGTAGAACTAAATGGAACGGCTTCCGGCTTTAAGCAGTCAGGGCAAAACCTCAAAATGGCATTATCCATCCCAGCTTCTCCTTTGAGTATACGCCTATACGCTGGTAAACTCTATGGCGAAAAATCGTTCCCGGTTAACATTGAAAATCCAAGCCTGCAGACCGGTTACCCGACCAGTATTCTTTCAAATGACACAATCACTTTTAAGCTAAAATACCCATTAACCAATTGTGGATTTCAGTTGCGGTACGTAAACCTCAACTCGTTGCCATCACCTCAGCTGATTATCCTCCATCAAACCTTACAGGAGGTTACCTTCACATTTAGCCAGGACTACTGCCCTTCTTCACCAATGGTATTTGAATTTTATAATGCAGACACTAAAGTCCTTACCGTGTCGGACATTAATATTAAGAAGCCAGAAATTATTTCCATCTCCCCTGCACAGGTCAATGCAGGTGACGAAATTACCTTATCGGTTAAGAATATTGTTCCTACCACCAAGTTCACAGGCCCTTTCATAGGTAATGCGTTGGCGGCGGTTTCTCAAATTTCCAAGACTCAGATTAAGGCAGTTGTACCTACCGCGCTCGCCTATTCCTGGGACGGGCTCAAAAGCACACAAGGCTTTATCCCCGTTACTTTAGCTAGTTGCTATACATATAGCGATGTTAATCTAACCATTGAACCTAAGACGCCAGTCATTACCTCATTAAATCCTGACCCCATTAACAGTGCAAACCAAATTATTACTATTAATGGGGACAATTTTACGCCTGTACCAGACCTCAATCTCATCTCAATACAAGGCAGGTATCCACCCGTGCTGTCTGCAAGCAAGACGCAACTAACATTTAATTCAAGTGAAGTCATTTCAAACTTGAGTCTAAAAGGCACTCTGCCAATGACTGTCACAACCCTTGGTAAATCGACCAACATTTCCGCCAATATTGATTATCACGGCCTTTGGACCAGTATTGGCGGTCCGGGTGCTGATAACCGGCTTGAATCATTTCAATTCACCGTAAACGGCAAGGGCTACTTTGGCGGTGGTACATATAACGGCACTTCATATCGTGATGTCTGGGAATATGATCCTACTACCAATCATTGGACCCGGATGGCGGACTATCCGGGAATCGCTACCAGTGGTTATGTATTCTTCTCCACAGGCACCAAAGCCTATGTGGGAATGGGGCAAGGACAAGGCCCCAGCTTCACGGAGGCTACAGACTGGTGGGAATTTGATCCTTCACTTAACAAATGGACCGCTAAAGCCGCATATCCCGGGACAGGAAGACATTACCTTACGATCTTCGCAATTAACGGAACCGGGTATGTGGGGGGCGGCAAAGATTTGAATTATGTTTCACACAAAGATTTCTGGGCATACGACTCAAGTTCTGACACGTGGAAAGCAAAAGCAGATCTACCCGCCAGTCTTCTCTTCACAGAATATCCGCCTTCTTTCGGATTTAATGGATTAGGCTATACATTCAATTTCGATGTAGATTTTGTGAGTGCTACACGCACACAGCGACTTCATATCTACGATCCAACTAGCAATTCATGGGCTACCAATCCGCAGCATCAATCGCCTCCTGAAATGCCAGCAGAAATACCACTTGTTTTTTCAAATTTTGTAGTCATTGGTAATTATGTATTTAATCCCATTACGGATCAAATAAAATCATTTAACAACTACGACAATAACCGAACGTTCCGATGCAGGTTTGCGATTGGAAATGCTGGCTATTTTGGGCTTGGTTTTAATATAAATGCAAGCATTAATGATTTCTATTGGCTAGACACTACTAAATTGTAGTGAGCCAAACCGAACCTTCTACAACTCCATCTTCACTCCCACCGGACAATGATCTGATCCGTGGTATTGGTCATAAACGAATGCATCTTTAACTGCAGGCATAATGCGGTGATCCACCAAGAAGTGATCAATCCGCCAGCCAACATTCTTTTCGCGACCACTGGTGACAAAACTCCAATACGTGTACTTAGCCTCGGTTGGATACAGGTGCCTGAACGTATCGACCAATCCTGATTCAAGTAATCGGCTGAAACCATCGATCTCGCGCTGGGTATAACCGGCTGATTTATTATAATTCTCTTTGGGTCTGGCCAGATCAATGGCCTGATGGGCTACATTGAAATCCCCGCAGGTAATTACCGGTTTGCGCTTTCGCAACCAGGAGATATAGTCTGTGAAGGCTGCATCCCATCGTTCACGATAATCCAGTCGCGCCAGGGCGTCTCCTGCGTTGGGTGTGTACACCGTTACCAGAAAGTAATTGGTGAACTCTGCTGTGATCACACGCCCCTCCTGATCAAATTCTTCCAAACCGATGTCATAGGTCACCCGCACCGGCTCCTGTCGCGTAAGAATTGCGGTGCCGGAATAACCCTTCCTCGCTTTGGACGAATTCACGTAGGTGTGATATCCCTTCAACACAGACAAAGTCTCAGCAGACTCATCTTCCGCGGCCTTGGTCTCCTGCAGACAAAGTACATCAGGGGCAATCGCTTTTACGCTTGCCGCAAATTCCTTCTTAACAATGGCGCGAATACCGTTGACGTTCCAGGATACAAGATGGAGGTTTGACATGAACTCAGGATTCTTTGTAGTGGCTATTTCGCTTTTCTAAAATCATATTTTACAAACGCCTCCATGGCTTCGTACTCTGCCAGCCCAAGGGCATTGTAGGCCGCTGCAGTGGCATGGTTCCGGTCCTCGGCACGCACCCAGAATTCCCGCTTATCATTACCCGGGAATACCGCACTGTCCTTTTGAGACTGATGCTTGAAAACGGCTCTCCGCTTGCGCATCAGTTCATCCGGACTGAGGGGGACTGCCATTTCGATCTCATCGATGTCCCACTCCTGCCAGGCGCCACGATACAGCCAAACAAAGCAGTCTTTCATGTAAGGTTTACGCTTCAGCCTGCGCAGAGCCTCAAATATAGCCGCGAGACAAACCCGGTGTGTACCATGGGGGTCAGATAAATCTCCAGCCGCATAAATCTGGTGCGGCTTGATCTTTTCGATCAGGTCGACAATAATCTGAATATCTTCTTCACCAATAGGTTTCTTCTTAACCGTGCCGGTTTCATAAAACGGCATGTCCAGGAAATGAGCTTTTGAATCTGGAATGCCAGTATAGCGACATCCGGCCTTGGCTTCACCACGACGAATCAAGCCTTTAATCGTCATTACCTCAGGGATGTCTACTTCACCAGGTTTCTTGTCGCGTATGGAAGTTAGAATCTTCTTGTAGAATTTCTGACCATCGGCTTTGTTCAGCCCAAATGCCGAATTGAAATCGCGCACAAAGTCTGCAAATCGCACAGCGTCGTCGTCGAACACCGCAATATTACCAGAAGTCTGATACGCCACATGAACATCATGACCCTGGTCTACCAGGCGAATAAAAGTCCCTCCCATTGAAATCACGTCGTCATCCGGGTGGGGGCTGAAAATCAATACCCGTTTAGGAAAAGGTTTGGCGCGCTCGGGGCGATTGGAGTCATCCGCCTTGGGTTTTCCGCCTGGCCAACCTGTAATGGTGTGCTGCAGCTGATTAAAGACCTTGATGTTTACCTGATAGGCCGACCCATGTTCAGTCACGAGGTCGCCCATACCATGTTCCATGTAATCATAGTTCGTCAGTTTCAGAATAGGCTTCTTGACAGTCTGACAAAGCCATACAACGGCCTTTCGGGTAAGGCGTTCATCCCAGGCACAACTATCCAGAAGCCATGGCGTCTTGACCCGCGTAAGGTTAGAAGAAGCGGCTTCATCCAACACTACCAGTGCATTTGGGTGTTTCTGCAGAAAGGTGGACGGCACCTGATCAGTGATCGGTCCTTCCACGGCCTTCTGGATGATGGGGGCTTTGCCTTCACCCCAGGCCATCATGATAGTACGCTTCGTCTTCAGAATTGTGCCAACCCCCATGGTAATCGCTTTACGTGGCACGTTTTCCTCGCCGAAGAAATCACTCGCAGCGTCAATTCTGGTCACCTGATCCAGGGTGATCATCCTGGTGAGGGTGCGCTCGGAAGAACCCGGTTCGTTAAAGCCGATGTGTCCGGTACGCCCAATTCCCAATACTTGTATGTCAATGCCACCGAGGTCGTCAATCTTCTTTTCGTATGACTTACAGAAAGCGGCTACCCGGTCCTTGGGCAATGTCCCGTCAGGTATGTGAATGTTCTTTCTGGGAATGTCGATATGGTCAAAGAGGTGCTCATGCATGAATCGCACATAGCTCTGCAAGGAATTCTTCTGCATGGGATAGTACTCATCCAGGTTAAAGGTGATGACGTTCTGGAAGCTGAGGCCCTGACGGTGCATTTTCACCAATTCAGCGTACACCCGGGTGGGTGTAGAGCCCGTGGCCAAGCCAAGTACGCAATGCTTATTCTCCTTTTGTCGTTGCCGTATCAGGGTAGCAATCTCCCTGGCTACAAAGACTGACGCCTCTTCTGAATTCTGAA
>DAOMGC010000111.1:0-9387 GCA_035430125.1 Cyclobacteriaceae bacterium
AGTTTGAGATTTTCACGATCGGTGCACCCAATGTTACCATTCAGGGACTCCGGATCATTCATTCTGGTCATGGAAGTATTGAAGATGTCGCGGGCATCAAAGCCATCCAGTCGCGCAACATCAAGGTAATCGACAACCAGTTTGACCATACCTTTTTCGGCGTTTACCTCGCCAACTGCAGGAATGCCCTGGTGAAGGGCAATGTGCTTTCATCTGATCCGTCGGCCCCCGAAATCGGCAATGGTATTCATGCGTGGAAGTGCGACTCTATTCATATCCAGGGAAATACCGTTCATGGCCATCGCGATGGCATTTACTTTGAGTTTGTAACGAATTCTCTGATTGAAGGGAATATGAGCTATAATAATATGCGTTATGGACTTCACTTTATGTTTTCTCATCATGACAAGTATATTGATAATACGTTCCGTGACAACGGCGCTGGCGTCGCGGTGATGTACACCCAGGGCGTCACCATGATCAATAACCACTTTCTGGATAACCGTGGATCTTCATCCTATGGTCTTTTGTTGAAAGACATTCGGGATAGTTTTGTGGAACGCAATACCTTCTCGGGCAACACAACCGGTGTTTATATGGAAGGGAGCAGTCGTTGTGCTTTCTCTGGCAATACCTGGCATACCAATGGTTGGGCGGTGAAAATTCAAGCCAACTGTGACGGGAACTCATTTGTGTCCAACAATTTTCTTGGCAATACTTTTGATATCGCTACCAATGGCTCATTGGTGCTTAATACACTCGACCACAACTACTGGGACCGGTATGAAGGTTATGACATTAATACCGATGGAATAGGGGATGTTCCGTTTCACCCCGTAAGCCTTTATTCGATGGTCGTGGAAAAGATGCCATCTTCGGTGATGTTGTGGCGCAGCTTTTTGGTTCAGCTTCTTGACAAAACTGAAAAAGTGATACCGTCCGTGACGCCCGTGAATATGATTGATGTAAAGCCAAGCATGAAGCAGCTATGATCTCTGTTCAGCAATTGAATAAGCGTTTTGGTCGTCTTTCAGTGTTGAAAGAGGTGTCGCTTGAATTCGGTACCGGTCGCTGCTATGCCCTCATCGGCCCCAATGGATCGGGGAAAACCACCCTGATCAAATGTATACTCGGTATGGTTATGCCCGACGCTGGCCGGATTCTTGTCAACGGTCAATCCATTGACCGGGACTGGGGCTATCGGCGCCTGATTGGTTACATGCCGCAGATTGGTAGGTATCCGGACCAGATGAGGATTGGTCAGTTGTTTGACATGATCCGCGACGTACGCCAGGGTGAATTGGTTCAGGATGATGACCTGATCCGTGAATTCAGGCTGGATGCGATGAAGGACAAACGGCTGCACACATTGTCTGGGGGCACGCGTCAAAAGGTAAGTGCGGCGCTGGCTTTTCTTTTCAACCCCAGAATTCTGATTCTGGATGAACCTACCGCTGGGTTGGATCCTCTTGCGTCAGAAGCGCTCAAGGCAAAAATACGCGCGGATAAAAATAGCAACCGGCTGTTGCTGATTACCTCGCACATCATGAGCGACCTCGATGAATTATGTTCGCATGTTACCTACCTCGAAGATGGAACTGTGCGCTATGACAATAGCCTATTTGCACTTAAAGAGGTTACGGGCGAAAACAAATTGGGCAAAGCCATGGCGGCCATTATGTCAGCGGATCAAAAAAAAACTGAAATCGTATGATGCGCATTGCCAAATATGTGATGTATGATATTCTGCGCAACCGGTTCGTACTGGTGTACACCTTGTTTTTGGTCATTGTTACCCTGAGTCTCTTCAGCCTGGACAGTGACCCCGGTAAAGCCATGTTGAGTGTATTGAATATTGTGTTGCTTGCCGTACCCCTGATCAGTATTGTATTCACCACCATACACTTCTTCAATTCTTATGAATTTATGGAGTTGCTGCTGGCACAACCGCTCAATCGGAAGACGATATTTTTGGCAGAGTTCCTGGCCGTGTCTGGTGCACTTTGCGTCGCGTTCTTATTGGGCGTTGGTGTACCTGCTTTGGTCCTCAATCCATCCGAAGTCACCCTATACCTGCTCGGAGCCGGCTTATTGTTGACTGTGGTGTTTGTCGCGTTGGCATTCGGCGCAGCTGTATCCACCCGCGACAAGGCAAAGGCTATTGGTTTCTCTCTGCTCTTCTGGTTCTACTTTTCGCTCATTTACGATGGTCTGATCCTGTATGTAATCTATAGTTTCAGCGATTATCCCCTGGAGAAAGTAA
Source organism: Cyclobacteriaceae bacterium (assembly GCA_035430125.1). GTDB lineage: Bacteria > Bacteroidota > Bacteroidia > Cytophagales > Cyclobacteriaceae > ELB16-189. The sequence goes on from DAOMGC010000111.1 coordinate 2,264, forward strand.
CCTTGTCGCTGGTCTCTCTAAACCCGGTTGACCTGGCCCGCATTATTATTCTGCTCAAACTGGACTTGTCAGCACTGATGGGATACACGGGCGCTTTCTATAAGAATTTTCTAGGGAGCAACATGGGCATGCTCTATGCCTTTACGTTTTTGTTGTTGTGGGCGATCGCGCCGCTGTGGCTGTCACTGCGCCGATTTGGTCGGAAGGATATCTGATCATCACCATGCCTTATAGGATTCCGTTTGTGTTATTGGCGGTTGTCAACCTGTTGATCGGGATGTGGGCAGGTTTGTTGCGCGCTGGTTGGCATCTTCCGGGCAGTACAATCGCCGTACACCATGGTGCTATTTTGGTAGGTGGATTTCTTACCACGTTGATAGCTCTCGAGAAGGTAATACCGCTCAGAAAAAACTGGATGTTGGTGATTCCGGTCATCAGCGCAGGTAGTTTGATAGTTACTTTGGACTCCCCTTATGGACTTTACTGCATGATTGCAGGCGCTGCGGGATTATTGATGGTACTCGCGTACTATGCATACCTGCATCCCAAAGACCTGGCGGCGGTGTTAATGATGGCGGGAGCGGGTTGTTTGCTCATCGGTGATGTGCTGCTTCTCCGGCGACAATTTTATCCGATGGCATTTCCCTGGTGGATGGCATTTCTGTTACTCACCATCACCGCCGAGCGACTGGAATTATCCAAATTCTTACCGGTAACGAACCTGCATAAAGCGATCCTGGTCGCGTTACTCTCTCTTTTTGTGCTCGGCTTGGTATTCTCATTTCACGGAGCAGGTAACATACTTTCAGGTAGCGCTGCCATCGGTGTATCCCTTTGGATGTTGAGACACGACGTAATAGGTATTGGCTTAAAGAAGGAAGGCCTCGTGCGCTTTTCGGCAGTGGCGCTGGTAATCGCCAACGTATGGTTGATGATTGAAGGTGCATTACTATTGCTATCACCCCAAACAGCATTGGCCTATGACATGGCAGTCCATGTGTTTTTTCTGGGATACACCTTTGCCATGATCTTTGCACATGGCCCCATCATACTGCCAGGGGTTTTGGGCATCCAGGTGAGGCCATATCACCCTATTCTGTATGCTTGGCTTTTTATAACCCAGGGGTCCTTGCTATTCCGTGTTATGATGGATGGCTTCGAAAATCCATCCGGTCGCTATTGGAGTGGAATCGTATCAGGTATTGGTATACTGCTGTATTTCTTAACTATCGTATTCCTTTCAGTTCCCGGAAAGGTTGCTCACCAAAGGCCGTAAATATCTGCAATTACGATATTTCCTCTAGTTGTGCGGTAAAGTGTCTGAGGGTAGGTGCTTCATAGGTGATGCGCATACCCTTGACCGATTGCCTTTTGGCAAATACCTGCAGGATCACTTCGGCGACATAGTCAATATGACTTTGTGTGTAAACCCGACGGGGGATGGCCAGTCGCACCAGTTCCAACATCGCCGGGATAAGTTTTCCATTCGCATCATATTTGCCAAACATCAGTGAGCCGATTTCGGCTGAGCGTATTCCACCTTCGCGATAGAGTGCGGCAGTCAATGCCTGACCCGGGTACTGATCGACCGGGATGTGGGGGAGGAATGCTTTGGCATCCAGGTACACCGCGTGGCCACCGGCCGGCAGCATGACGGGTACTCCACCGGCAGATAGTTTTTCAACCAGGTACTCCTGTGAGCGAATGCGGTATTGTAAATAATGCTCGTCGAGTACTTCTTTTAGCCCGATGGCAATCGCTTCGAGGTCACGACCTGCAAGACCGCCATAGGTGGGGAAGCCTTCGGTGATAATGAGCAGGTTTCGGCACTTCAGGGCTAGCGCCTCTTCGCGCAATGCGATGAACCCTCCGATATTGGCAAAAGCATCTTTTTTGGCGCTCATGGTGCAACCGTCCGCATAGGAAAATAGCTCTTTGGCAATATCCGCCACGGAAGCTTTTGCAAATTCCTTTTCCCTGAGCTTGATGAAGTAGCTATTCTCGGCGAAGCGGCAGGCATCAATGAACAGGGGAATGTGATGTTGATCGCATAATTTCCTGACGGCACGGATATTGGCCATACTCACTGGTTGCCCGCCACCGGAGTTGTTGGTCACGGTAATGATGCACAGGGGAATATTTTGTGCGCCCTTTTCGAGGATAAATTTTTCAAAAGCATCCACATCCATGTTTCCCTTGAATGGGGCGATGTGTGATGGGATTTTTCCCTCTGGACAAAGAAAGTCCACACCCTCAGCTCCCGTGAATTCAATGTTCGCCCGTGTGGTGTCAAACAATGTGTTACTCACAAAATACTTGCCTTTGCCACCGAGAACTGAAAAAAGTATTTTTTCAGAAGCCCGACCCTGGTGCGTGGGTATTACCAGGGGAAGTCCGGTGAGATCCTGAATAGTTTTTTCAAACCGGAAAAAACTGTTGCTGCCGGCATAAGATTCATCCCCGAGCATGATACCGGCCCACTGAGCGCTGCTCATCGCACTGGTTCCGCTATCTGTAAGGAGGTCAATCAATACATCATCGGCATGCAGGAGAAACTGATTGAAATAAGCTTTGCGCAACAAGACATCACGCTGCTCAGGGGTTGTAAAAAGTATAGGTTCGACGGATTTTATCCGGAATGGTTCAATGATCGTCTTCATACGAAATGAATTTACGGTTAGAGAGAAATGTTTTGGAAATGAGAAATAATGGGAGTCCGATCGAACTCACGTAGGCTTTCGGATAATGTTGATCCAACGTCTCATGAATCGAAAGTAGCGATAATCGCCAACATAATGCATGACAAAAGTCAGCGACCTGAGAAGGTTTGGGGAGTAAGTTCGCGAAGTAAATTCCTAATTGATTTGGCATTAAAAGTCACTGATTATGGAAAAGAATGCGAAACGGTCCTGGGCTGAGCCCTTCAAAATCAAAATGGTTGAATTGTTAAAGACAACCACACCCGCCGAACGAAGAAGGGCTATCGCCAAAGCAGGGTACAATACCTTTCTACTTAAATCAGAAGAAGTATATATCGACTTACTTACCGACAGCGGAACAAATGCCATGAGTGACCGACAATGGTCGGGAATGATGATGGGCGATGAAGCTTATGCAGGAAGCGCAAATTTCTATCACCTTGAACAAACCATCCGTCAGATCTATGGCTATCGCCATGTCGTTCCTACGCACCAGGGTCGCGGTGCGGAGAACATCCTCTCCAAAGTAATGATCAAGCCGGGTGATATCATACCCGGCAATATGTACTTTACCACCACACGCCTGCATCAGGAACTCGCCGGTGGTGTCTTTCACGATATCATCATTGATGAAGCGCATGATGCCGGTCACCCTCATCCTTTCAAAGGCAATGTTGATCTGAAGAAACTGGACGCTTTGGTGAAAAAGCACGGCGCCAGGAAAATTCCATACGTCTGTATTGCAGTAACCGTGAACATGGCCGGCGGTCAGCCGATCAGCCTGGCCAACCTCAAAGAACTGAGAGCATATACCAAACGCCATGGTATTAAGATTATTCTTGATATGACTCGCATTGCTGAGAATGCTTTCTTCATTCAGCAACGCGAACCCGGATATGCCCGGAAATCCATCAAGGCAATCGTGCGGGAGATTTGTGATCAGACGGATGGAGCCACGATGAGTGCCAAGAAAGATGCCCTCGTAAACATTGGTGGTTTCCTGGCTTTCAACGATGACGAATACTATGAAGAAGCCAGTAACCTGGTGGTGGTCTATGAGGGCCTGCACACTTATGGAGGCCTTGCCGGTCGTGACATGGAGGCCATGGCCATCGGCATCAGGGAATCCGTTTCTGATGAACACATGAAAGCGAGGGTTGGACAGGTATTGTACCTGGGTGAAAAACTATTGCAACAGGGTATCCCCATCGTGGAGCCGGTTGGGGGCCACGGAATTTTTATTGATGCCAACCGGTTCCTGCCTCACCTGTCGCGTGAAGTGTTTCCGGCACAGGCCCTCGCAGCCGAATTATATATCGACAGTGGTGTTCGCACCATGGAGCGTGGTGCCGTCTCTGCTGGAAGGGACCCTAAGACGGGCAAGAATTATTTTCCCAAACTTGAACTGGTTAGACTCACTATTCCCAGAAGGGTTTATACCCAGGCACACATGGATGTCGTGTCAGAGTCCGTAGCGCGCGTGTACGAAGATCGCAGGAAAATAAAAGGACTCAAGATGATTCACGAGCCTAAGTACCTGCGCTTTTTCCAGGCCAGGTTTTCGGTGATCAAGTAATCACATAAGAACTTCAGCCGGCACTTACCCCCACCAGCCGATCGATGGCCGCTTCACCCTCCTGTAGTTCATGGAGGAACACGCTCGTGTGTTCAATCTGATCGCTGATGGAACGATAATAAGCAACCCCCTCCAACAGGTTAGCGGCAAACTTGGCGTTGGCGTTAACCTTCTTCTCATCGTGACCTGCCAATTCAACTTGCTCGCGAAGGTAATTGATGTACAAGGTGAGTTCGTTGATAAACATGTGCGGACGGTGAACGCCTTCGAGCAGATTGATGCGGCCATAGATGTGATCCGTCATTTCTTTCAGTGTCACCACTTTGTTGAAATAGGCAATGTTGGGACCTGGACAGATAGTAACACTGTGCAGGTTGTCTACCATGATCTTTCCATAGTTGATGCTGGCCGCATTGCTGAGCCCAACGCAAAGACATTCTTTTGCCAGCACTTCTTCAACCTGACGTTCATATTCATTGCCAGGAAGATTCATGGATTTCAACTGCTCAATTTTCAACCGCTGGTATTTGTGCGATGCGGTACAAATGGGTTCGCTGGTAAATTCGGTATTCGTAGCTAGGTGTTTTTCGGTACAAGGGCTGCCAGGCTTGCCAGCCATGATACGGTTTAGTTTCTCCTTAGCCGATGATGTGCCCTTGAGGTAATGAAAGCGTATGCCCAACGGTGAATTCTTACTCAGTACCAGTTGTGATTGATCAGCGGCGGCCAATAGTCCAAGGGTTTCCTGATCTACAGTAGTAGCTTCCGGACAAAGCAAAAAGGGCGTGCCCCAACCTGTACTGTCGGCCTGATAATACTGTCGCAGGAACGCATCCTCCTCGTTGGTGCCAATGCCACCTTGCACGGTAATGCGCATCGGGTGAGGATTCTTGAAGGTTTTTTTGCCTTTGGTCTCGAGCGCTGCCTGATACAATCCATGCAGGGTTTCGCTTAATTCAACACGTTTGGTTTTGAATTCTTCGAGGATGGGTCCCAACAGGTAGCCATCGGTAGCAAACGCGTGCCCCCCGCAATTCAGTCCAGACTCGATCCTGAACTCGCTCACCCAGATTCCTTTCTTCGCCAGCAACTTACCCTGGATCAGTGCAGAGCGGTAATCGCTCACCTTAATCACTACTTTTTTGTCGAAGAGACCCCAGGCGCGGGCTTCAAATGCAGTGGTTTTCTCAAGGTAGTTGAAGACACGAGGATTCATGCCGGCTGAAAAAATGACGGATGAATTCTTCAAATCGCTGTTGGCATATCCCCGCAGGGCAGCTACGGCGTCAGAGCCGTCTTCAATCGGATTGCCGCTGGCGTCAGAGTTGTTTTTGTCGACCTTGGTCATAATGTTCACATCCAGACAACCTGGCGTCAGCTGCTTCTTGAGTAACCGCTGCAGAAAATGTTTCTCCAGTTCATTGTCGGTCTGTAACATGCGATCGTACTGTTGGCGTACTTCGCTGTCATCGGGCAATAACTCAAAGTATTTCACCAGATCGCTGCCGGGAGTAAAGTCACTTGCTTTCATGGAAGCTACTTGCCTTTCTACAATCCGGTTTACCAGGTTGAGGTAGTCGGTAATGCGACGGGCACGGTATTCCGGCTCATCGGATTTGATGGGGCGATAAGGTTCACCAAGCACACTGTAATAGTGGTTGCGCATCATCTCCAGCAGTCTATCCTCAATGATTGACATGACAGAGGAGATACCGAAACGAGCCACCTTGACCGGGGAATCTACGGTAAATGCTAATCCCATAACCGGGATATGAAAGGAATGTGGAGAAGGGGTCATTATTTCGGTATTCATAAGGGTACGGCTTAAACCAGCTGACATGCGCCACCCGCGCACGCCGCTTCGGCTTTGTGATCTGTTTCGTCTTCGTTTTCGTACACTCCGGTGAGGTCGATTTGCTTGAGGCTGTTTTCCATTTGCAGAAATTGCTCACGGGTAATGTCTTCAAAGGGTGCCTGCTTATAGTTTCCAGAGTCAAAGGGCAAAACGCTGAGACCATTGTAAGATGCTTTGTTTTCCCACATCCATTCGCCCACACGTTGCCAGTCGTTTTCAAGAATGGACACCGTGGCCGACACGTTGTTGGCATTGCATCCGCGACGGAAGCCATTGCGCACCCAATCGGTGTTGAAGCGCTTGATGCGTTCCAGTAACTCCATCACCTCTTCGGTGCGGAGCGTACTTCCTTCAGGTGCCTGTTGGGGGATGGTGATAATCCCCTGCTTGTTGTTCAATAAGTCGTCTTCTAACAGTTCGGGGTGATTGATGCTCAGGTAGTCATACAGCGCCTCGTTCTTGCCGATGCGAACACGGCGTATATAGTAGTCGTTGTGCCAGGCATGGATACCCGAAGAGGTACCCAATACGATGCTTGTGGTGCCTGACGGTTTTATGGTTGTGGTGCGGGCCGCAAACTGAATACCTATTTTGGAAGATGTTTCCAGGTTCATCAGCTTGACGGCGTCTGCAGTCTCTTTCAGATCCAGTTTGGCTACCCGGCCGCTAGCGATGCCTGTCATACCAACGCCAATCAGAGCATCTTCCTCGGTAGTCTCGCGCCACACATCACGGAGATAGTGGAAATTGGTAAATCCTGCCTGTAAAGTTCCCAGGAAAGAAGCAGCCCGTGCCCGTTCATTCAGTTCATTTTGATCCAGAACGTCGGATACGTTTACCTCGCAGAGGTTACAGAACTGGAAGGGTCGCAGGGCGATTTCACAACAAGGATTGGTGCCCCAGTCTTCATCGTTGGTGAAGTAGAAGCCTGGCTCGCCTGAGCCGGACAGCTCGATCTTCTTCCAGAGTTTAAAGAACTCTTCCCGGGACGTAG
>DAOMGC010000112.1:0-4146 GCA_035430125.1 Cyclobacteriaceae bacterium
GGTGAGATCGCTTGTCCCCACTCCAGATCGGCCATGCCGTATCCCCGTTGAAAAACCAATTGTCCGTCGCGGATGATTCCCACAGAGCAACCGGGCGAATTGGTTTTATCGTATCTCGCGAAAACCGAGTCAATGCGGTTGCGCTGTTGTTCAGTAATGGGCTGTGCTGCCGTCGACAGACTGAACAGCAAGAGGGGAAGGATGTATTTCATGGATGGCAGATCAGAACCTAAATTAATAAAGTCATTCAAAACCTCCGAACCGTTTGACGACAATACTAATTCAGGATGCTACCGAGCGAAAACGCGAAACGAGTGCGACAAGGGAAACAGCAGTCCAGCACCCCTCGAGGATAATGAATGGCCAGTAGGCCAGCAGGATGGAAGCCGCGCAGGCAAGCCCAGCGCCTACTACATTCAGCATCAGATAAGTCAGGCTTTCCCGCGTGATGATGTTGCGGAGGTTAAGCAAGTAAGCCACCAGCAATAGGGTGACGCCAATGGCGCCGGTCCAGTCTGTAAGTGTCATGTGGAGAAGGGAATATGAGTTGCTTTCCTGGGGATGAAGTTACAGAGAATTCAAAGGTCCCTTAAGGTAAATTGATTGCTGCCAATACTTCGATATATCAGGCTATCAACGGAACATCTTCCAATCGATAATAGACTGGAAGGCCTCGTTCTTTCGCCAGTCGTACATCCTGGTCGGCACCGGCGGAGGCGCCTTCGAGCCGCAACACGGCATCACATTTCTCCAGCAGGCGGTGTGCAACGGGATACTGGATCTCATTCCAGGCGTCATCACCGGGTTTCTTTGAGCCGGCCAGTTGCGTGAGCGGTAATGCTACCCATTCGCCGATCATGGGAACATGCCCCATCCGGAACAACGGCAAGGCTACAGATTCAAGGTGGTCCAGATTCTTGCGCATCAGCGCGGGATCGTCGTTGGTGCCACCCCGATAGGGGCCGGCGATTAGTATCATCATGGTAATTGAAATTGTTATTCCTGTTACACGGTTGGTGATAACCGTAAACGCATGGCAGCGTAGTTGGTTCGCGTTTATCGTTTCTTCCCCACAAACCGGATTACGGAACCTTTTCCGTTGTGGTATTTCCCTTCGTGAAGTTCGATTTCAGTCTCAATGAGTTCGGAGAAATTGAATCCAGAGAAGTCGTGCTCAATTTCTTCGATGGAAAACAGTGACGCCAGGTCTTTGGGTCCGCCGATCTTTTCGTCTTTAGAGTTGTATTCGAGATGTTTCTTGCTGAACGCTTCGAAAATAACGGTGCCACCCGGGCGTAATAGCCTTACCAGGGACTTGTGGATGGCTGACTTGACTTCGGCCGGGAAGTGCGCGTAGATCAATGCAATGGCATCGAACTGATTTGGAGAAAATGTGAGTGTGTCCAGCGCGCCCACCTGGTAATCGATATTTACATGGTGCTTGTCTGCGAGAATCATAGCTTTCTTTCTACCCACCGGACTAATGTCAAACGCAAACGTCTTCCAGCCCAGGCTGGCGGCATAGACCGCATTGCGGCCTTCTCCTTCGGCCGGAAACAGGATGGCGCCCGGCGCTATCCCGGGTAATTGTGCACGGAGGTAGTCATTGGGCTCTTCGCCAAAAGCAAAGTCTTCCTTGCTGTAGCGTTCGTTCCATCGTTCCAGCCAGGGGTCAGTCATGATTGTGATTTTTTTATTTCCTGGTCAATGGTTTGAATGAGTTGCTCGGACATCTGTTTCATGCGGATGAGATGTTCATTGAGGACCGTGAATTCAAACACTGCTGACGTAAATCCATTTTTCAATTTGATGTTCCTGAGATAGGCATTGAACAGACTGGGTGGTAATGGCCGCAGGATCAAAGGCTGTCGGCCCACCTGCATCCCGATGCTCTCGACCATCAACTTAAGGTCCATCAGTTCATACAAGGGTTGGTAGATCAATACCTCGGTATCAAAACGGAAGTGGTCTTCTTCGGCTTTGTTGACCTTGTACTGTGATTCCATGTTAAAAAGGAGTGTCTTGATGGTGTCGCTTGAAATCAGCGTCAGGTTTCCGGAGGAGATCAACTCCTGAAATGTATTATCTACCTGGTAGAATCTTTGCCAGTTATAGATTGGCATACACAGGTTGTTGAAGGCAGCTACATCGGTAATGGGTTTTCCTTCAAAATGCTCGAGTATAGTTTTTGCCGACTCAATACATATCGTACGATCGGTAATGTATTTATCAATCTCGCGGATGTTGAGCACCAGGTCTTTTCGAAGGTTGGTCAGGTAGAGTCGTTCCTTCTCTTTTTCCTTGATCCGGTCGTTGTTATTGTTAATCTGTAGGGCAATGAGAATGCCGATCACCACGAGAATGATCTCACCTATCGCATAGAGTACATAACGGGAAGCTTTGGTGAGCGAATCTTGTCTTAATTTCCTGAAGATGGCAATCATGGGGATGATGAATCGGTAAGGATAAAAACTATGTCGTAGGTAAGGGCATCCCGTGTTGCCGAAGGAAGGATAGTCGATCCCAGTAGCCTCGCTGAAACCTGATCCTCCCGGCTTCTATCTGAAAGAATCCACATCCCCGCAGTCCGAGCGGATCGCGCCATTCGAGTATCGCCCAGTCTGCATCGGTGAAGATGTTTTCGTTGATGCATACCATTTCGGCCCGGGCAAAGTCCTGTGCAAACATATGGTGAATAGCCCGCTTCCCCACCACGGGTTCTTGTACCACCTGATGATTTACAGCGTCTTCATGATACAATGATGCCATTCCGGCAGCGTCCTTCTGGTTGAACAATTCCACCCAGCGTTCGATGAGTTGTCTGTTGGTCATGGTCAATCTTCAAATTATCAAATCATCAAATCTTCAAATTCTTAAATCCTGTCTAAAAAGAAACAGCCCTTTCGGGCTGATCTTTTTCTTATTTATTGGGATCAACTATCCGATCACTTCTTTCACATCGGTATATCCGAGGTTGAAAGCGTCGGCCACAGCTTTGTAAACTACTTTGCCCTGCACTACATTCAAACCTTTGCGCAGCTCCATGCTCTCCTGGCAGGCTTTCTTCCAGCCTTGTGACGCCAGTTTAATAGCAAATGGCAAGGTAGCGTTGGTAAGGGCTAAGGTAGAGGTATAAGGAACAGCACCGGGCATGTTGGCTACACAATAGTGTACCACATCATCAATAATGTAGGTCGGATTCTCGTGGGTGGTGGGCTTACACGTTTCAATACAACCACCCTGATCCACGGCTACGTCAACCAGCACGGTGCCAGGACGCATGGTGGCGAGCATGTCGCGGGTAATGAGTTTTGGTGCTTTGGCACCTGGAACCAGTACAGCGCCTACAATCAGGTCATGGGTCTTCACCAGGTCGCGCAAAACATAATCGCTGGAGACGATAGTATGTACGTTCTTCGGCATTACGTCATCGAGGTAGCGCAGGCGATTGATATTGAGATCGGCAATGATCACATCAGCACCCATACCGGCAGCAATTTTGGCTGCGTTGGTACCTACCACGCCACCACCAAGGATCAATACCTTGGCTGGCATTACACCTGGCACGCCACCGAGTAATATCCCGCGACCTTTCAGCGGCTTCTCCAGATACTTGGCACCTTCCTGAATGGCCATACGGCCTGCCACTTCACTCATGGGTACGAGCAAAGGGAGACTTCCGTCAACGCGCTCAACGGTTTCGTAAGCGAGACACACCGCACCTGTCTTGATCATGGCATGGGCCAATGGTTCATAGGACGCAAAGTGGAAATAGGTAAATACCAATTGATCTTTGCGGATGAGGCTGTATTCCTGTTCGATCGGTTCCTTTACTTTCATGATCATCTCCGCCACCTGGAACACCTCAGCTGCGGTAGCGAGAATCTTACCACCGGCGCGCACATATTCTTCATCGCTGAATCCGCTGCCTTCGCCAGCCTTGGTTTGGATATGGACCGTGTGCCCGCGGCGGGTGAGTTCCTGCGTTCCCGCTGGAGTTAGCGCTACACGGTTTTCATTATTCTTGATTTCTTTGGGTACGCCGATGATCATATAGAACGTGGTTAAAGTAAATACCAGTTTCGACTGGGCCCGCAAATATAAGATTTCGGTTACGATTGAAATGCCTAATTTTCTAACTTTTCC
>DAOMGC010000112.1:4246-9384 GCA_035430125.1 Cyclobacteriaceae bacterium
CCCGCAAATATAAGATTTCGGTTACGATTGAAATGCCTAATTTTCTAACTTTTCCGCAATGAACCGACACGCCCGCTATGCATTCTATGGCTCTTTGCGACGCGGCATGAGCAATTACCTGCCCCTGGCACACGGACTCGAATTTTTGCAGGAAGCTCAACTTCCTGGCTTCCGACTATATGCATTGGAGTCATGGCCCTATGCGGTGCGCACGGGTAATCCGAGAGACGTCATTACCGCCGAAATATTCCGCGTAATCGATCGGGCTGTCGAGAAAGCCATACATGAATTGGAATTGAGCGTGGGCTACTATTATGATGAGGTAATGTGGGAAGGGCAGGATATTGGCATCTATTTATATCGAGAAGCCGGCCCCGAAACTTTGGTGGAAGGAGGGGATTGGGTCAAATTCTTTCGCTCCTGAACCTGACCACCCTATTTTATTGGGTATGAAAGTTTAGCTTTGACCTCACGAGTCTATTTCCCTAATTTTGATTTAAACGACCCCGGTGCCGCAAACAAAATCCATCAAGACGCGCTTCTCTGAGAAGAAGATCACGACGATCTTAACGGACTACCGGTTGGCATGCGCAAGCCGCGAAGCAAGCATTATTGGCCGCAAGGAAGTGTTCATGGGCAAAGCCAAATTTGGCATCTTCGGTGATGGCAAAGAGGTCGCCCAGATTGCGATGGCCAAGGTATTCCGCAACGGCGATTTTCGTTCCGGCTATTACCGCGATCAGACCTTTATGCTGGCCATCGGCGAGCTTACCCTGCGTCAATACTTTGCACAGTTGTACGCCCACACGGATGTGGAAGCTGATCCGGCCTCCGCAGGTCGATTGATGAATGGTCACTATGCCACACGGATGCTCGATGAAACGGGCAACTTGCGGCAGCTCTCTAAAATGAAGAACAGTAGTGCGGATGTGTCGCCGACCGCGGCGCAGATGCCTCGTCTGGTGGGTTTGGCCTATGCATCCAAACTCTTTCGCAACAATCCTGAATTAGCCAGCCTGCGCGACCTCTCAAACAAAGGCAACGAGATCGCCTTTGGCACCATCGGCAATGCATCCACTTCAGAGGGTATGTTCTTCGAAGCCATCAATGCCGCCGGCGTGTTGCAGGTGCCCATGCTCACCGCAGTATGGGACGACGGCTACGGCATCTCCGTACCCAAAGAATACCAGACTACAAAGGGCAGCATCTCCAAGATCTTATCTGGCTTCCAGCGCGTAGGCGATGAGAAAGGCTATGACATCTTCAAGGTGAATGGCTGGGATTATGAGTCCCTGTGCAACATCTTTGAGAAGGCTGAGAAAGTTTGTCGCGAAGAGCATGTGCCGGTGTTGGTTCATGTCGAAGAGATGACGCAACCTCAGGGCCACTCTACCTCCGGGTCGCACGAACGATACAAATCCAAAGAAAGACTTAAGTGGGAAACTGAGCATGACTGTATCAGGAAGATGCGTCACTGGATCCTGGAGAACGAGATCAGTACCCCCGAAGAACTCAATGAAATTGAAAAGGAAGCCAAGGCGTTCGCGAAGTCCGAGAAGGATGCTGCGTGGAAGGCTTTCATGAAAGATATTCAGCGCGATCAGCAAGAACTCACCGGATACCTCGAAGAAGCGATGGTACTTGATCCGGAGATCTCCGCCATCCGCCAGGAATTGGTAAAGACCATTAACCCGACACGCCTTGAGTCAGTGAAGGCTGCCAAGAAAACCTTGCGTTTGCTTCGCGGTCAGGATTCTCCCGTGCGTGACAAGATCGTGGGCTGGGTAAAACGCACGTCAGAAGAAAATCTCGGCCGCTTCAGTTCGCATTTGTATAGTCAGTCGGAGTGGAGTGCCTTGAGGGTGGAAGAAGTGAAACCCGTTTATGGTGAACAAGCTCCGTTGGTTGATGGTCGTGAAGTGCTCCAGGCATGTTTTAAAGCTGCACTTTCCCGCGACCCGCGCGTGCTGGCCTTTGGTGAAGATTTGGGTCGCATCGGCGATGTTAACCAGGGATTTTCCGGACTGCAGGAGAAATTCACCGAACTGCGCGTAACCGACACCGGTATCCGTGAATGTACAATCCTCGGCCAGGGCATCGGGCTCGCCTTGCGCGGACTTCGTCCCATTGCAGAGATTCAATACCTAGACTACCTGTTGTATGCTATTCAAATCATGTCCGATGACCTGGCTTGTTTGCAATACCGTACGCGAGGCGGACAGAAAGCACCATTGATCATCCGCACCCGTGGACACCGGCTGGAGGGGGTATGGCATGCAGGTTCACCGATTGGCATGATTCTGGGAAGCATCCGCGGCATTTATGTGCTGGTGCCTCGTGACATGACACAGGCAGCCGGCTTCTATAATACCATGTTGCAGTCCGACGACCCAGCGCTGCTGATTGAGTGCCTGAACGGATACCGCCTCAAAGAAAAACTTCCTGACAACATCGATACATTCACCGTACCACTGGGCAAGCCCGATATCCTTCGTACAGGCCATGATGTTACTATTGTCACGTACGGCTCGATGTGCAGGGTGGTGATGGAAGCAGCGCATGACCTGGAAAAATTAGGTATCTCCTGTGAGGTGATCGATGTGCAGACCTTGCTTCCATTTGATATTCACCACGTGATTGCAGACTCAGTGAAGAAAACCAACCGCGTGATATTTGCCGACGAAGATGTGCCCGGCGGCGCCACATCCTTCATGATGCAGCAGGTGCTGGAGGTACAGGGGGCGTATCAGTATCTTGACTCAAAGCCACTGACCATTACCGCCGCGGAACACCGACCCGCGTATGGCAGCGATGGAGACTATTTCTCCAAACCCAATCCTGAGGATGTAGTGGATAAGGTATATGCGTTGATGCAGGAGGTTGAGCCGGGGAGGTTCCCGGCGTTGTATTAGTTTTATTGCCGCAGAGACGCAGAGGCGCTGAGAACAGTTCCAGGTAAGATACTTAAGCTCCTTCGGTGCAGAAATGCATTTCCCTCAGACCAAAGCTGCTGCTTGATATGGCACAATTGTCCAACTTCTGTTTGTATTCTTTGCGCCTCCGCGCCTCCGCGGCAAAATACCAGCGGCTTATCCTCCCCGCTTAATCGACTGCAGCGTGAATTCTGGCGACTCTACGGTATTGCTTTGATTCAATGCACGATCTTCAATAGTGATTTTGAGTTTCAGGGTCTTGATGCTGAACAGCGCCAGAAAACCGGACGACACCATGCCATAGCGGATGGTTCCTTCGAGTGGAATTTTTTGCGAGAGGTTCTTTGATAAGATCGGAAAGCGACCATCAAAGGAAGTGGCGCAGAAGGGGTATCCGAATTGTTCCGTCCACTTGAATTCAGTGAATGAGCCGTCGAAGTTCTTGGTAAAAAACTGGACTTTTATGTTGTGTGCGTGCGGGTTGGCCCGATAATAGAATGTGTCAATCTTGGAATTGACAGTGCGCACCTCCCAGTTGATGCAGTTGTAAGGTTTTACGAAAGCTGGCAGGGTGTCATAATGTGAATCTGTCCGCTTGGTTTTGTAGGTAATAAAGGTGCCGTTCGGGAAGATGTAGTAGAACTTGTCGTTGAATGGATCTCCGGTTTCGGTGGCGTCAATGCCCAGGTCGCCATCGCCGTCCTTGAACTTCACGGTGACGATCAGCGAATCGACGGCAGGGTCGGCAACATCTTTGAAAATGACATTATCAAATTCAATGGAAGGAATGAGGGAATATTGTGGCGGGTCGGCACAGGAAGCGATTAGCAACAGGCCTATCCCGACCAAACCCCACCAATTTCCCGACCGTGTCATTCTATGTACCTTTGTCAATCTGTAAAATTGTAAACGCTTGCAGACATTTGAAAGTATTGACGGTGATTTAAATCCGCCTTATTCGGGTGATTTTGAGT
Source organism: Cyclobacteriaceae bacterium (assembly GCA_035430125.1). Lineage (GTDB taxonomy): Bacteria > Bacteroidota > Bacteroidia > Cytophagales > Cyclobacteriaceae > ELB16-189. Next base: position 8,154 of record DAOMGC010000112.1, read on the forward strand.
CCATTGCCCTGGACCTCTTTCGTGCGCAGGCGCAGGAATGTGCCGTATACCATCAATACCTCACTTACCTCGGGGTAGAGCCCCGGCAAGTTAACAACATCCATCACATCCCTTTTTTGCCCATATCCCTTTTCAAGCACCACCTCGTAATGACCGGCCGTTGGACACCTGAGGTGATTTATACCTCCAGTGGCACAACCGGTAGTGAGGTAAGCCGGCATGCGGTGTCATCTGTGTCCGGCTACCTGCACAATGCCCGCCGTACTTTTGAGGTGTTCTACGGACCCCTGTCGGAGTTTCATGTGCTGTGTTTGCTGCCATCGTACCTTGAGCGCACGGGATCATCATTGGTGGCCATGGCCAATGACTTTATCCTCGCCAGCGGTTCCGATCGTTCCGGTTTCTACCTCAATGACCTTGACGCCCTGGCTGCCACATTGGATTCCCTTCGCGATGGCAGGAAGGTGTTGCTGCTGGGTGTCACCTTCGCACTATTGGACTTTGCCGAACAATTTGAATTGGACCTGAGTCATTGTGTGGTGATGGAGACTGGCGGTATGAAAGGGCGGAGGCCTGAGATCACCCGGGAAGAACTTCACAGTATACTCACCCGCAGCTTTAATGTGCCGGTGATTCATTCAGAATATGGAATGACAGAGTTGTTGTCGCAGGCCTATTCATCCGGCTCCGGCGTGTTCCGGTGTCCCCCCACCATGCAGGTACTACTCCGGGAAATCGATGACCCGTTTAGCCCGGAATACCACGGAACGGGGGTTATTCGAATAATTGACCTGGCCAACCACCATTCTTGCGCGTTTATTGAAAGCCAGGACTTAGGCAGGGTGCGTGAGAACGGTGATTTTGAGGTACTTGGCAGGTTGGATAACAGTGATCTGCGGGGGTGCAATCTCCTCGTCGGATGACCATTTAAATCGCCAAACTGACAAAAATCAGTGTCTGATTTGCAAAAGCGAGGGGTATTCCTAATTTTGTTACCTTATAAACCATCCCCTGTATGAAAAGAATTCTAGCTCTGGTCGCATTGGTTGCAGTTATCGCATCCTCTTGCAGCTCTTACACCTGCCCGACCTACAGCAAAAAGGAGGTTAAGAAAAGCGAGAACCGTATCTAGTCCTTCGCTCGTTTACGGGCGTTCGACTTCTTACAGGTACTTCCGGACGTCCTCCGGCGATATGCTGTCGCCGGACATAATCACCAATCTTTCTACCAC
>DAOMGC010000113.1:0-9297 GCA_035430125.1 Cyclobacteriaceae bacterium
GCAAAATCAGGGATAGCCAAAACAGGTACCTTGCTTTCGTCGATGACAGAAACCGTGGTACCCCCCATGCGCACTTTTTTGAGGGCTGAAGCACCCCGTGATCCCATGACTACCATGTTGGTCGGGTTCTTCTCCACATAACGCTTTACCATTTCGGCAACCGTGTGTGAACGGATGGCTTTGAACTGTAGTTTATAGTTTCCTTTGATCTCCTGACGCATCTGCTTCACTAATTCGGCACCTTCTTCTTCCGCGATTTTGGTGACCGATTTTTCAATTTGCTTCAGTTTGAGGTTGGCTTTCGGCACACCTTCAATACGGATGATATTCAGAATGGTGAAGTCGGCATCCAGCGGTCCGGCCAATTTAAGCGCAAAGCGAATAGCCACTTTAGAGAGCTCGGAGAAGTCGGTCAGCAGGACAAGCTTGGGAGGAGTCATGGTGTGGTGTGGTTTAATCAAAAATAGCGCATTCCTGCCCCAAGAGCAAAAAAACAGACACTTGCGACCATCGAATATTGGTAAGGCGTTACCTTGCATACACCATACGCCTATGAAAACTACCCCACTTCTGTTCATCACCGTGTTTAGCCTTTTGTCCCTGCAATGCACGGGGCAGGGTTTCGATGCGGGCCGCATACGTCAACATATTCGTACGCTCGCCAGCGATTCGCTGGAAGGGCGTGGCACCGGAACTGCCGGTGAGAAACTTGCCATCGCTTATATCCAGGATCAATTCCGAAAGATCGGCCTGCAGCCGAAGGGTGATGGCAATGGTTTCACTCAAAAATTCTCGTTTAAGTCGGGCGTCCATGGCACGGGAAGTGAAGGAACATCATATAACGTGGTAGGATACCTCGACAACAAGGCACCGGTAACGATCATCATCGGCGGACACTACGACCACCTGGGTTTAGGCATGGAAAGCGGCTCCCTGGACGCCAATCCACAGGGCAAGATCCACAACGGTGCCGATGACAACGGCTCGGGCACATCGGGCGTGATTGAACTGGCCCGTTATTACCAAAGCAACAAAATCAAAGAGAAGGCAAACTTCCTCTTCATTTGTTTCTCCGGCGAAGAATTGGGATTGCTCGGATCCAAACACTACGCCGATCACCCCACCATCGACTTTGGCACTGTCAATTTTATGGTGAATATGGATATGATTGGACGGCTTGATCCCAAAAACGGATTGTCGGTGAGCGGCTCAGGTACCAGCGCCTTGTGGGAACCCCTGTTGAAAAAACTCAGCACTACCGAGGTGCCAATCAAGACCGACTCATCAGGAATGGGACCTTCCGACCATACTTCCTTCTATCTTAAGAATATTCCGGTCTTGCATTTCTTCACCGGCTCACACAGCGACTACCACAAGCCTTCCGATGATTGGGACAAGATCAATTATGAAGGCGAAGTTGCCGTACTGAAGCTTATCGCAGAAGTGATCCGGCAGACAGAGACACAACCCAGGCTGGCGTTCCTCACGACAAAGAATAAATCGCTGGGAGGTTCCCGCTCCTTTAAAGTGACGATGGGTGTTATGCCAAGCTACAGTTCCAGTGAAGCCGGATTAAAAGTTGATGGCGTGAGTGATGGTAAGCCAGCAGCCAAAGCGGGTATCCTGACCGGTGATCTCATCATTCAGATTGGCGATTACAAAATAAAGGACATCCAGGCCTACATGGAAACATTGGGGAAATTCGAGAAAGGTCAGGCCACTACGGTAAAAGTAATCCGCAATGGCGAAGAGAAGGTTATGAACATTACCTTCTGACAGCAAGTGATTAATTTGAAAATGAATAAGGGGCTAACTACCCCTTTTTTTCTACATCATGACCACCGAATTCATTGCGAAGGGCAGCCACCACACGACCCGAGAACGTGTCTTCCTGTTGTGAGCGATAGCGCATCAGCAGCGACATCGTAATTACTGGCGCTGGCACGCCCATTTCGAGCGCGGTTTCCACGGTCCATTTGCCCTCGCCGGAAGAATGCATAACACCCTTGATGGATTCGAGGTTTTTCTCTTTTTCCAGCGCGTGCTGGGTAAGTTCCAGAAGCCAACTACGCACCACCGAACCATGGTTCCATACATTCGCGATAGCGCCGAGGTCCAATTGGGCATTGTGCTTGTGCATAAGTTCGAAACCTTCGGCGATGGACTGCATCATGCCATATTCTATACCATTGTGAATCATTTTGATAAAATGCCCGCTGCCGCTCTTTCCACAGTATAGATAACCTCCATCCACAGAAATTGACTTGAACAGCGGTTCACAATAGGTGAACGCATCTTTCCATCCGCCGATCATGGTACAAACACCTTGCAAGGCGCCTTTTACTCCACCGCTTGTGCCACAGTCCAGCAGAAATACGCCAGTCTTCTCGAGATCTTTCGCGCGTTGTATCGAATCTTTGAAGTAGGAATTGCCACCATCAATAAGGATATCATCAGCGGAAAGGTAGTTCTTGAGATTATTGATCACCACATCCACCACCTGGCCTGCCGGTACCATAATCCAGATCACGCGGCGGCCTGTGAGGGAAGCGGCGAGTTCCGCGGAGGAAGATACCGTTTTAATTCCTTCTTTTTGGATACGCTCCATGGCTGGCTTGCTGGCATCAAAGGCCACCACCGTATGGCCCTTCTGCTTCATGTTCAGGGCCAGGTTGTAGCCCATCTTTCCCAAACCAATCAATCCGATTTGCATGCCGTCAGGTTTAGCCCCGGAATTGGGGAAGGTCAAAAATAGGTTTTCGGTAATTAAACCGATACGAATCTTTCTAAAATTAATACGCCCGTCAGGCCCAAAACGGATACAATCGTTTCCATCGCGGTCCAGGACAGGAATGTTTGTCGTAAAGACAGGTTAAAATACTCTTTGAACATCCAGAAACCGGTATCATTGACATGCGAGAACATGAGGCTCCCGGCACCAACACTCAGCACCATGAGCTCCGGACTCACACCCGACGATTGTACCAATCCCGATACAATACCGGCTGCCGTCAGCCCGGCCACGGTGGCAGAACCTACAGATACACGGACCAGGGCCGCAATTAACCATCCCAAAACCAGGGGCGAGACTTCAATGGTTGCGGCAACATCAGCCACCTCCCTGGCGACTCCGCTGTCTACGAGCACCTGCTTGAATCCACCTCCGGCGGCGATCACCAGCATGATCAGGGCAATTGATAATACTCCATCCTGTAAGTGCCCCATCAGCGCTTTGGTATTCATACCCCTACGCCAGCCCAAAAAATAACAAGCCAGCAACAATGCCAAAAGCAAGGCCATGGCAGGCTCTGACAGCATGCGCAGGATGGCATGGTCAATCTTAAAGAACATCCGCAAGGCTGTCGTCGCAGCCATTAATGCCACCGGAAAAAGCGCAAGACTAAAGCTCATGGCTGCTGTAGGTTTCGATTTCTCGATGTTTGCTTCATTCACGACCAAGGGCGCAACGGCTAGCTTCTTTAACAACGATGCGAACAAGGGGCCAGCTATCACAACAATGGGTACTGTCAACACAAATCCATAGATCAATGTCTTACCGATATCTGCCTTGAACAAAGCCGCGATGGCGGTGGGGCCCGGATGTGGCGGAAGAAATCCATGGGTTACCGAAAGGGATGCCGCCATCGGAATGGCAATCCACAACAAGGGAACCCGAGAACTCTGCGCGACTGCGAACACGAGCGGCACCAGGATAACAAAACCAGCATTATAGAATAACGGTATGCCGACAGTCAGTCCGGTGATCATCATGGCCCAGGGAAGTCGTTTGCTCCCGAATGCCCGAATCATCACATCACTAATCTGTCTTGCTGCGCCACTAACTTCTATGATCTTTCCAAACATCGCACCGAGCGCCAACACGAGGGCCAGGCTTCCCAACGTATCGCCCACTCCCCCCTGTATTGACTTTATAACCTGATCCGGTGCCAGCCCCAACGACAACCCCGCCACCACCGACACGATCAGCAAGGCCAGTAGCGGGTTGAGCTTCAGCAGGATCAACACCAGCAGGAGAATAATACACGCCACGATGGTGAGGAGCATCATATCAAAATTGAATAGTGTTCAATTGATGCAAGTCGGCGGCGAGATGAGAATACACACCCTTATAAATCGAAAAAAATCTTCGGTATAGCGGGTGGTGGTTCATGTCGGGTTGATAGACGAGGGCCGGGCCGTCTGCGTATTGAAATGGTATGTTCTGTGCTTCACAGGCAATGATTGCCGCACCGATGGCAGATGCATCTTCCTGGTGCTGAACACGGATTGTCATACCAAGCTGGTCCGCAAGTATCTGCATGGCCGCTGGTGACCGGGATAATCCACCGCTGGCCCGAACTTCTAACTTTGTGTTTCCTTCAATGAGCGCCTCAGCGATATCCAGAAGCGCAAAGCCAATCCCTTCGAGAATGGCACGCATAAAGTGTTCATGACCGTGTTGGTGCCGTATACCCAGAAATACGCCCGAAGCATCAGCATCATACACGGGTGCACGCTCACCTTGAAGGTAGGGAAGCATCAGCAGCCCCTCCGCTCCAGGGCTTACTTGCGCAGCACGTGCGCAAAAAGTCTTCAGGTCCACATGTGCGGGCAGGAACCTTTGCGTATACCAGTCAATAAGTACTGTGCCATTATTGGTGGCGCCTCCCCGTACCCACCGATCTTTGTCCAGACAATAGCAGAATGTCTTTCCCGCAGCGTCAATACCCGGTTTTGTGCTCATCCGCCGGGCCGCGCCGCTGGTACCTATTGTCATTGACAACACACTGTCACTATGAACATCGCTGGCCAGGGTGGCGAGACAACCATCACTGCTGCCGATGATCCACGGTGTATGGGGTGGAAGCCCAAATTCCTGATTGATCTTTAACGAACTAAATGCAGCATGAATGTCAACCGGTTTTGGCAGCCTGTCTTCGGTTATGCCAGCGATGTCGAGCGTTGCCGTCGACCACATCAGCTTTTCCGAATCCATAAGTCCTGTAGCCGAGGCTATGGAGTAATCTACAACGCAGGACCCAAACCAATGCTGCCAGAGGTATTCTTTGATACCCATGAATTTATGGGCACGATCAAAAATTTCTGGTTGATGATTTTTTATCCACACCAACTTGGTGAAGGGAGACATGGGATGAATTGGTGTACCCGTGCGGGCATGCAGTTCCGGATGTTCTTTCCTAATCCGGGCGGACTCACCTTTGGCGCGTAGATCAGCCCAGATCATCAAGGGCGTTAATCCATGACCTTCCTTGTTAATGGCCATCATGCTGTGCATCGCACTGCTGAAGGAGACGGCATCTATCTTTCCGTTTGCTTTTCGGATAACATCCTTCATTAATAAAGAGATGGACGTTAGGAGTTGGTCTGGATCCTGTTCGGCATAACCGGACCTGGGACGATGCGTGGGATAGGTTACGCGCTCGCTGACCAACACCTGGCCCGATGAGGTGACCACAAGCGCCTTGGCGCTGGTGGTACCGATGTCAACTGCGAGAATAGCCGGCACGTTTCAGGATTAAGTTCCTGAAAAATAGATAAACAAATTGGGAATTGGGGATTACCGCTTGAGGAACTTGATGGAGTTCTGAAAGTTGTCGGTGTCTTTGATGGCGAGGAGATACACGCCTACGGGAAGTTCCTTCACCCGCAACCGAATTTCGTATTCGTCCAACACTTCGGTTTCCACTTCAATCACATTGCCAATGATGTTGTGCACGGTCACCCGCACCTCTTTGGCGACCGGCTGTTCAAATTTGAGGCTAAAGAAATCGATGGCCGGATTGGGGAATGCCTTGACCAACTTAACTGCCTCAGCACGGTCTGGCACAACCCCGTCATGGCTTTGGCCCCAGGCGATCTGGGATGCCAAAACAACGAAAAAGGTGAAAAAAATGGCTTTCAGGGGCCTCATAGTCTACTGTACGCTCTTAATTGGTGTTTAGATGCAAATGGTAAGCCAAAGGTTTAATAATCCGCAAATATTTTTGCCTCTGGACACAATACGGGGAAAAGTCCCAAACGGTTGGTCAAACCACAAAAAATACCCCTATTTACCCCTTGCGGCTTCCCGAAACGCATGAGGCAGGTAGTCGATTAGATCCGATGCAATAAGGCTGTGCTCTCCCTTTTCCCTGGCGGCCAGATCACCACTGAGTCCGTGCATATAGGTACCCAGCACTGCTGCCACCGGGGCTTCATACCCTTGCGCTAGCAAGCCGGTGAGAATTCCGGTAAGCACATCACCACTGCCGGCAGTGGCCATTCCAGGGTTGCCGGTGTTGTTAAAAAAAATATCGCCTGCAGAAGTAGCAATGGCAGTGTACGCTCCTTTTACCAATACAACTCCGTTAATCTGTCGTGCAAGTTTCAGTTGGAGGTTGAGTCGGTCATAGTCATACTTCCAGGTACCGACAATGCGCTCAAACTCTTTGACGTGTGGTGTGAGAATACTTCCGGCGGGAATGAGGTGCAGCAATTCATTGCGTTGGCCTATAAGGTTGAGCGCATCCGCATCGATTACCATTGGCTTACCGGCCTGCAGTGCACTGCGCAACGCTTGTAAGGTTGCCTTTGATTGCCCGAGCCCAGGACCTATTCCAATAACATCGATGTTTATTTCTGGTAAGATGCTGATGCATTTTTCCTCCGGATCAATACTGGTCATGGCTTCGGGTACTGACTGTTGCATGATGGCATTACCGCCCTTGGGCACGTGGGCGGTGAGCAAACCCACCCCCGAACGAAGCGCCGCGCGAGACGCCAGTATGCATGCTCCCATTTTGCCTTCACTGCCAGCGATAATCAACGCATGACCGAAGGCACCTTTGTGATCGAACGTGTTGCGCGACTTCAGGAGCCGGTATGTATTGCGTTTGCCCGAGAAGAACCGGTTGACCTGAACTTCGTGCAAAAACTTCTTGCTGATGCCAATATCAATTACGGTCCATTGGCCGACATAGGCATGGTTTTCCGGAAGCAGAAAGGCCAGCTTCGGCAGCTGAAACGTAACTGTATACTTTGCCCTGACGACAGGTTGCTGTGCTGGCTGATCGATAAACAATCCAGAAGGCACATCAACAGCCACGACTGGTCTGTCCGCATCGTTGATGGCGGTGATCACCTCCCCATAGATACCTGTTGCGGGCCGTGAAAGACCGAATCCAAAAATGGCATCCACCAACACATCACGGTCAGCAAAGACAATAGGTGTGGCGGTGAGCAGATCAATAACCTTTACCTGCTCGCGGAGACGTTTTCGGTTGATCCGGAAGTCTTCTGACTCGGGTGTACCGCCACGCACAATCCACACGGCCACCGGGTATCCCCAGTCACTCAGCAGACGTGCGATGCCCAGACCATCACCGCCGTTGTTGCCTGTGCCGCAAATGATTCCGACTTTTTTGGAAGCATCATACCTTTCTACGAACCATTGCACGAAGCCCTGGCATGCGCGCTCCATGAGGTCGATCGACGCGATCGGCGTGTGCAGGACGGTGTAAGCATCTGCCTCTTTGAGCTGGGTGGCGTTGAGAATCTTTGGCATGCACAAAGATACCTAATGGAAGTTGGATGTTAGAAGTTGGAAGACTTAGTCCTTGGGCTCCCACAATTCTATCTTATTACCCTCTGGATCGAGTATCCATCCGAACTTGCCATAGGATTCCTCCTGCATCTCACCGACAATTTCAACGCCTTCCTCTTTAAGTACCTTGAGCAATTCCACCAGATTCTCCACCCGGTAGTTGAACATGTAAGCCTTTTCGCTGGGGGCGAAATAGTTGGAGTCGTCCTTAAACGGACTCCATACTGTTTGGGCTGCGGGCGCTGAGTCGGGCTTGTCAAGTTCCTTCCATTTAAAAGTGCAGCCATACTCATCAACCGGTAAGCCCAGATGCTTGGCATACCATGCCTTGGTACCCTTAGGATCTTTGCTCTTGAAGAAGATGCCACCGATTCCAGTTACGCGTTTCATGTCCTTTTTGATTTATAGTGTACTAAGAAATTTGTTGAGCCTTCCGGGGATTCAAAATCAGATGGATAAGAGCCGGACTTATCCAGGTTATAGCAAATGATCATTTCATCCCGAACGATCTTGTAAATGGCATGCAGCAGGTTGCCCTTGCCGGGGCCCTCAATTCCAAATAAATCCAAATGGTTAGTACCTTCGGAAAACGTCAATGTACCGTAGTCAACCGTCACCTCGCCTTGTTTTATGCGGAATTCATTCCTGTCAATTACAAGGTGCATTGACTGCATAGTTGCGGTAATATCCTTACCGCCGAGCAAGGCCGTTTCAAACTGCCAAGCTCCGTTCAGTTGCATCTTCATAGATCACGCCTGGTCGGGCAAGAACTCCTTTTTGCGAAGCAGGGTGGCGCTGATCAGGGTAACAACGATACCCACCGGAAAAATCTCTGACATAGACACCATAAAGCGGTAAGTTGGATTCTTGTAATCCTCGGCCATCTTCGTGAGCGCTTGCAATTCAGCTTCCGAAGCACCCGCTGCCTTCTTCTTTTCAAAATAATGTGCCATCATTTTCTGGTTAAAGTCCGGCGCGAGTTGAGTAAGGCATATTTCCCAGGTAAAGGCATACATGATGGCGGATATCAGTGAGATAGCCAGACCGATTTGCAATCCTTGCCAGAAGGTGATGACCCCGCGCGAATTATTGTCGCGGTAAGACTTGATCGCAAAGAAGATCAACGAGAGGGCGATGACCATGCCTGTGAAACCGACCCAAACACCGTTGTCCATGTTGAGTGTGCCGCTGGAGTACAGGGGCATGGTCAAGAGCATCAGTACCGAGGTGATGGCACCCGAGATGAGTCCGAAGACAAGAATTGTTTTTTTCATGTGTTGATGTTTTTTCCGCCAAACAAGTGTCTGCAGCGGTTTTCACCCTCATCCGAAAGTATGAAATTGAAAATAATACCTGAAATCAGCCTTTTGTGGGAGCCTACCGTAGCACCCCGAGTTCTTTGGCCCGCTGAATAGCCTGGGTACGGCGGCTAGCATTGAGTTTCTGAAAGAGGTTGGACAGGTGGGTCTTGACCGTGCTGATGGAGACGAACATTTTGTCAGCGATTTCCTGATTGGACAACCCCTGTGCCATCCACGTGAGGACCTCCTGCTCCCGCTTGCTGATGCCCAGCCGGGCAATAGCCTGCTCATCGATGGCAACTTCGGCCGCTGCATACACTACCTTCTTGCGCGTGAGGCGGAGCCCTACCCAAACACCCAACACCGTAAACATCACGGCGATCACACCCAGGT
>DAOMGC010000114.1:0-8965 GCA_035430125.1 Cyclobacteriaceae bacterium
TTCTATCTGTCGAATTTCCTCACCGAAGCACTGAAACAACCGGGCATCACCAAAGCCGGCATGCAGGAGATCCTTACAGCGACTTCACGGATTGAATCCGACCACTACATCACGGAGGTATTGACGCAAGCGGCACCCAAGGTGAAACAAATCAATGATGCCAGCTTGAAGGATCAGTATCGTCTGGCAGCCAAGAAAATCGAATCAGAAACGTACTATGGTCGTGCGATACGTGCCATCGACTGACACCAGGCCGTCAAAATTCCGTAGTTTCATCCCGGATGTTAACCTGGTTTCCTCAGTCCAAGTCATTTCGCGTTGCCAGCCTGCTCACGCTGGCCGGCAGCGTGATTGGCATATCCTTGTTTTACTTTATGTACTACAGCCAGCACGGACGGTTGCCCGATCTCCTGGCAAAAGCGGATAAGATGGCGATGGCCGCCCTGACTACCTGCGGGGTTGGTGCGATGCTGCTGCAAGCGGATCGATGGCTCGACAAAGGCATCCATTGGAAAGATCACTTTGTCGCCCGACTGGTCACCGGATTATTGTCTCACCTGATCCTGACAGGCGGCGCGCTCATGCTGGTGAAAATATTCCTGCACACTTTCAGCAATGAGGAACTACTTAAGTTGTTGATCCTGATCACAATGCTGCTTTTTATTTATGAGATCCTCTACGGGCTGCTCTACTCCTATCGCTACTATGCCGTAACCCAGGCAGAACAATTGCGCACTGAACGATGGCAACTGGAACTGCAATTCCAATCACTGAAAAGCCAGATCAGTCCGCATTACCTGTTCAACTGCCTGAACACGGTTTCTGCTTTGCTGTACAAAGACACCCGTGAGGCCGAAGAATTTATTCGTCGTATGGCAGACACGTTCCGGTATGTCCTCACCTATGAACGACAACAGTTGGTTACGCTTCAGGAAGAGCTCGAATTTACAAAGGCCTATTACTTTCTTCTCCAAGTGCGCTATGAGTACCTGCTTCAACTCGAAATCAATATTCCATCCAACCTGCTCACCACGTTTATTCCACCCATGACTTTACAGTTGTTGGTGGAGAATGCCGTGAAACACAACCGGATCTCCAAAGAAACACCTCTGCTCGTATACATTGCCGCAACCGACAACACCCGGATCACCGTGTCCAACACCAAAACAGGTGGAACCTCCACTTCCGGATTCCGCGTGGGGCTTGATAATATTCACACCCGGTATAAGTTCTTTTCCACACAACCCGTGTTGGTCAGAGACGAAGAACGCTTTACCGTACAATTGCCTGTGCTGAAGGTCAACCAACTACTTTCCGCCGAATGAAGCGCCTGTTTATCCATCATCCGCTATTCCGGCTTGTAGCACCTCCCATACATGGTGTGTTGGTGTATCTCGTCATTCTGCTGATCAATAACAACGTAGGACAATTGGCTGAGCTATTCAGCAACGAAGAAGTGTATGTGTGTATCGGCCTCAGTGTATTATCCTTTGAAGCCATGCGGTTCACCGTGGTGCTGCTCCGGAATCAATCTTTGCCAGACCGACGAACCATTTTGATCACCACCCTGGCCACCGTTTCCGTGAGCATAGTGATTGTTATCATTTCAATATCCATGTTCTACAAATACGTCATCGGCTTTGACATCAGCACAAGGGAATTGGTGGTGTTCGGTGTCATTACGGCGTTTTCTGCCTTGCTGTACAATGCGTTGGTGTTGGGCAACCAATATTTGTTGGGAGAAAACACGGTTCAACTCGAGCAGGAGCACAAACTGAGGGAAAATCTTGAGTCCGAGTTCACCACCTTCCGCCAGGAAATCAATCCGGATTTGCTCTATGATAGCCTGGAAGAATTGGTGCTGTGTATGCATCGTAACACCGAGACAGCTGAGGAATTGATCGACAGCCTGGCAGCCTTATACCGGTATCAATTGGAACACCGCCAGCGGGAGTTCATTTCCCTGGACGAAGAACTAAAAGCCGTTCACCATTGGCTCCGGCTGATCAATCAAAAACACAGTCAACACGTACAATGGATAAGTCATATCTCCGAGGTGCATCATCTGCTGATCATGCCAGGTGCATTGATCACGGCACTGGATTGTGTGGTGCGGAATACCCTCATTTCACGCGAATCTCCTCTGATCCTGGAACTGGAATCCGATGAAGACGGCTACTTTGTGTTGCGTCATGGCGTTAATGACCGACTGCAACTGCACGAGGCCAGCCGCGAGGCATTCCAGCGCATTCAACGATCTTACGCTGTGTACAGCGACCGTCCCTTCATTCAGGTGAAAGCCGGCCGTGAAAATTATATTAAATTTCCGCGAATCACCGTCGACACGCACCACGCTGCATGAACCGCCCACTCACCGTACTGATTGTTGAAGACGAAGCCCCCGCTGTCGACAAGTTGCGGCGTTACCTCAATAAGATCAATCCGGCCATCATGGTGACAGATACCTGCGACTCAGTGGCTACCGCTGCGCAATGGATTGATGAAAAACAGGATGCCGTTGACCTGATTTTCATGGACATTCAGCTTACGGATGGATTGAGTTTTGAGATCTTTAGTAAAACGATCGTCCGCAAACCGGTGATCTTCATTACTGCTTACAATGAATATGCCTTGGAGGCTTTCAAGGCTAATGGCATTGGATACTTGTTGAAACCCGTCACCTTGCCCGACCTGACGGCAAGCCTTGAGAAATTTGAATCGCTGCGCGAACAATTTGCCCTCAGTGGCGATCGGCTTGAGCAAGTAAAGGCGTTGGCGGCCCCACCCGCTGCCAGGACCTTTAAGAATCGGTTTATGGTGAAGGTGGGGGAGCACATTCGCAGCATCACCACGGATCAAATCCTGTTGTTTTATGCCGATGGACGCGACGTGTACCTGGTGACCCAGGCTAACCGAAAGTTCATCATTGATTTTACCCTGGAAATGCTCGAAGAAGTACTCGAACCAGCCGTCTTCTTCCGGGCGAACCGCACGTATATCATAAATATTAATTGCATCACCGACGTGCTGATGTATTCCAACAGCCGGTTGAAGATTTCCACCCAGCCTGCCTGGGACAAAGAGATTATCGTGAGCCGGGAAAAGGTGGGCGAATTCAAAGCGTGGTTTGATGGGAAGTAGAATTGGGGATTAGGGATTAGGGATTAGGGATTAGGAAGGGAGAATGCAGTTCCCGCAGATGAACGCAGATGAAATATTTACGCGGATAAACGCAGAAAAAACCAGAACAAAAACAGGATTGCGCAGATGCACCTGCGGTGCTAATGCACTTAGGCTATAGCGCGCGTATGTCGTGCACGTCTCCTGACGCGAGTGTAACAAAGACTGTAATCATGAGGGTAAGGAATGCATTTTCCCGCAGATGAACGCAGATGAAATTCTAGCGCAGATGAACAGGGAATAAAACGCAATCAAAAATAGGATTACGCAGATGCACCTGCGGTGCTAATGCACTTAGGCTATAGCGCGCGTATGTCGTGCACGTCTCACTATCGCGCGCGTCTCCTGACGCGAGTGTAACCAATCAGTATACAGGAGGGTGAAATGCAGTTCCCGCTGATGAACGCTGATAAAATACTAACGCGGATGAACGCAGATTAAAACAGAAACAAAACAAGATTACGCAGAGGCACCTGCGGTGCGAATACACCTACGCTATCGCGCGCGTCTCCTGACGCGAGTGTGTCCAATATTTAACTCATGCACTGTGCCAGTGTAGTACACCAGCACATCGCTATCGCGCGCGTCTCCTGACGCGAGTGTGTCCAATATTTAACCCATGCACTGTGCCAGTGTAGTACACCAGCACATACTAATCAAAACTTAAGCATCGCATACCCCTTCAACTGATAGGTCGTAAGCACCGTCAGCATGGAGACCGCAGGAACCACCTCGGGCACCAATCGGTTGCGGTCAATTTTCCGGGCCATCAGGGACTGACTGCAAATAAATAAACTGACACCGGCTTCCTTCAATTCCTGCAATACTTTTAGATTAGGATTATCCTTCTTGAATTTTTCCCGGTACGATTCATTGTTCATGACGGAATAAGCAGCCCCTCCGTGAATCGCCACAACAATGTGTGTGTTCTTGCGCGGAACGCCGGCACTGGCATGCAGGTTCACCAGCCGCGCCACATTGTTCAAAGCCCAATTGATCGTATCTGGCCGATCCCCTTCCCGCTCGGCCTCGATCACGATATTGTACACCATAGCCGGGTCCGGCCGCTCAACAGCAAAGGGCACATCCCAAACGGTACCTGCCGACTTGATAACCGGATTTATGCGGGTTTGCGCCAGGACAGGTATTGCAAGTACAACCAGGAGAATAGTCAGATAGCGATTCATTGCATTGCGGTTTATATTTTTCACAAGTGATCCTTTAGTATGTTCAAGCCTGCGATCAAAATCAATACTGCTGTAATGCGCTTGATGTAGATCGGATTAAACGTCTTCACACCCAATCGGGAGCCAATCTGGCCTCCCAGGAATACAGCCAACAACAAGGGTACCAGAAACCCGGGATCAAAATCCGGAATACCCCTGCGGAATTGTCCGGCCAGGCCGCCAATCGAGTTCACAAAAATGAAAAGGCTGGCAAGTGCCGATATGCGACGTGCCTCTGACCAACGCAAAAAATGGAGAATAGGTGAAAGAAATATTCCTCCGCCAATCCCTACAAGTCCGGAGAGTAATCCAACTGCACCACCGATCAAACCCTTTACCACTGGTGATGCCTGACGTCCGGAATCTGCCTGATTAACTTCAGGTTGAAACCAAAGCAGAAAAGGGACCACCACCAGGGTGAACCCCAACAGGATGAAGAACGTTTGCTCCTGAATCGGCCACTTTCCTCCGATGTACGCCATGGGTACACTACCCAACAAATAAGGCCATGCATCCCGCAACGACAACTTTCCTTCGCGATAAAACACGATTAACCCACCCGTGACCACAATCAGATTACAAAACAATGCAGTCGATCGGATGACCGGAAACGCTAACCCTACCACGGGCAAAGCCAAAACAGCGAGGTAGCTGGACCCGCCGCCAAACCCAACCGAGGAATACACCAGGGCTATGATGAAAAAAGCCGCAATGACCAGCCAGGCAACTGACATCAGCGAATGCGTCTGATTTCAATAGACGCCAGGGCCTTCACGTGCCTCCTACCCGTTTTTTGATCAGCCGTAGAAAGCATCATCACGGAATCATTAAGTACGCTTGCCGGCTGACCGTCTCTTTCGGTAATAATAAATACACCATCGCCCACCGCGGTATTAAAAAGTTCATTCCAGGAATACACCACGGTATACCCATCGCTGGCCTTACATACGAGATAGAATGTACTTAATTCACGGGGTGTCTCATGGACAAAATCCACTTTGGCCAGGATATCTTTAAGCAATACGCCTTTCAATCCCTTGGCAACACTCTTCTTTTCTCCGGCATGGTTGGTAATCACTACATCACCAATCACTGACTCGCGAAAATTCTTAAGATCTGCAATGGCAACACTCAGTGGCGTTTTAATTTCACCCGACACGACGAACGAGGAAGTCGGCTTTACGTCGTGCTGGCCATTAGCATGTATGGCATAACACAATAGCAAACTCAACAATAGTTTCTTCATATTATCCTCCAATAGTTGACATTGATTCCGATACCTGTCGATGACTTCGATGGCTTTCTGCTTCGAAACCATCCTTGGGACGATGAGCAAAGGCCACCTTAAGTGCTTCCGCTATCTGACTATCAGAGGATCCATTCCTCATCAGCGCCTTCAGATTAAGAACACCATCATCATATAAACACGTCTTGAGGGTGCCTTGTGCTGTCACGCGGATCCGGTTGCAGGTACCGCAAAAAGTCCGGCTGAACGCGGCTATGATCCCTATGGTCCCCCGGTACCCGGGCACCTGATAACGCTGAGATGTGGCATAAGGCTCATCATCTAACTTTTGCAAATCAGGAAATGCTTTTCGTATATAATCCAGTATGCGGTGATGGGTCCACATCAACTTCGGATAATGGCTACCCTCACCGTTAAATGGCATTTCCTCGATAAACCGAACTGAAACATCCTGGTCCTGGGTGAGCAAGATCAGGGGAATGATGTCCTCAATGTTTTTGCCTTCCATTACCACGGCATTAATCTTCACAGGAATACCGGATGCGAACAACATGCCCATGGTCATGTAGGTGCGTTCAAACTCATCCCGACGGGTGATCTCATGAAAGCGTCGCCGATCGAGTGTGTCCAGGCTGAGATTGACCGAAGAAATACCAAGGGATTTGAGTTCCGGAATATATTGTGCCGTCAAAATGCCATTGGTCGTCAGGTGCAACTGCTCTATGCCTTTGATTTTCACGATGGAGCGAATCAATTTCATGAGGTCGGTCCGAACGAAAGGTTCACCTCCGGTAAGCCGAACCTTTGAAATCCCCAGGCCCGCAAGGATAGACACCAACCGCTCCAACTCCTCGTAGGTGAGCAATTCCTGCTTCGGCAGATAAGATATCCCCTCGGCCGGCATGCAATAAAAACAACGGAGGTTACAACGATCGGTCACCGCCAGCCGAAGGTACGAGATTGGACGTCCATGATTATCAAAGAGGTGATTTGTCATATGGCTAATCAACAAAAATAACCCTATTCACCTTCCGGAAAAACCCTAAATCAATGAGTGGTCTGGCTTATATTTACAATCGACCCGCTGCGAAAACCGTGTTCAAAGCCGCTACACCTGATTTTCCAATCTTCAATCACCATCCCGATCTCGTCTATCTGGACAGTGCTGCCACGACCCACAAGCCAAAACAGGTCATCCGGGCAATAACTGACTTTTACGAAACAAAATATACCTCTACCGGTCGTGGACTATATCCGCTTGCCACTGCAGGCACCCGGCAATTTGAAACCACCCGGCAGCAGGTAGCGCAGCACTTTGGTGTTGCTGGTAATAGAATCGCATTCACCAAAAGTGCGACCGAGTCAATTAATATCGTCGCTTCAGGGTTTCTCCTATCCCGCCTCTCACCCGGTGACGAAGTAATAGTTACCACACAGGAACATCACGCCAATTTTATTCCGTGGCAACAAGCCTGCCTGACCCGCAAAGCCTCATTAATCGTGATACCAGTTGATGCGCAAGGTGTCTTTTCACTATCGACCTTGAAACATGCCATAACCGGACGTACTCGGTTCATTGCTGTCACCCATATCACCAACGTCCTGGGCACCATCAACCCGATTGACTCCGTCATTGAACTGGCTCATCAACGACAAATACCCGTACTGGTTGATGCTGCCCAAAGTGCTGCCTTTTGCGACACCCGAATTCTCAAAGACGCTGACTTTATCGTTTGTTCCGCACACAAGATGTTTGGTCCACAAGGACTGGGTATACTATATGCAGCGCCGCAGCACGAGGTCGCTCCCCTTATATTCGGCGGCGGAGCCATCCGACATGTGCAAGCTGATCAGACGCTGCTGCGCGAATACCCCTACAGTCTCGAGGCCGGCACTCCCGATGCCGCTGCTGTCGCAGGATTGAATGCCGCACTTGGATATATTCATTCCCTCAATACATCCGATGCTGTCGTGTATGTGCATCACCTTACCCTTCGGTGTTATGACAGGCTCAAAGAATTGAATGGCATTGAAATCATCGGCGGGAGCCCCGCTTCCTCCATGCTTGCGTTTACACACAATCGCATACATCCTCATGACCTGGCCACAGGCCTTGCTCAGGACCATATTTGTGTCAGGGCCGGTCACCATTGCGCTCAACCACTCGCTGACGCCCTGGGAATATCGGGCTCAGTAAGGGTTTCATTCTCGATCTATAATTCAGAAAAAGATATTGACAAGCTACTGGAGTCACTCAACCGGATTATTCGCTTTTGGTCATGAATGATAACCTTCACGCACTTTACGACGAACTGATCCGAAAACACAACGATCAACCGCATCGCTTTATCATTCCCTCTTTTCCATCCGAGCCCGTTCAAGCCTACAATCCTGTTTGCGGTGATAAGTTCACCATCTACATTTCCAAAGAGAAAAATCCGCTCCAAAAGCTCACTTTCCAGGGAATTGGATGTGCCATCTCCAAGGCATCTACTTCAATAATGCTCCACTTGATTGAAGGAAAAAGTATATCAGAAGCCCGCGCCATCGGCAAGGTCTTTATCCGGTATTTGCAGGGTGAAGCGGTTGCTGTCCCCGACGAATTACATGCATTCTCAGGAATCACGAAGTTTCCAGAACGGTTTGATTGCGCCGCATTGCCGTGGTTAGCACTTGATGCCTTTTACGAAGCCCATACACCAAAATGAAAATCAGCATAGTTGCTTTCGGCATCGCCAGGGAAATTATGAAATCACGTACCCTGTCCCTTGAACTCGAATCAGGGTCAACCATAGCCCAACTCAAGCAGGTACTCGTCAATCAGTTTCCCGAACTTTCGAGCCTGCGCTCACTGTCTTTTGCCGTGGGTGAAGACTATCAGGAAGACAATTATTCATTGCACGAGGGCGATGAAGTTGTGGTGATCCCGCCCGTGAGCGGTGGATGATCAACTACTTACTGTTCCTGGACCGGATCAAGGAGCCCAAAATACTCAGTGCAATCTCCCGTGCCCCCACAGCTCCAATGTTCACACCAATCGGTGACTCAATTCTCTCAATATCCGCATCACTGAATCCCGCCTGCCTTAGTCTCGATTTGCGCTTCTCATGCGTTGCCTTGCTTCCAAGTGCGCCCAAATAGGCGAGGTTCTTCCGCAACAGCATCTGCAATGCATTGTCATCAATCTTGGGATCATGTGACAGCACCACTGCAAAACAGGACCGGTCTAAAGCAAATTGGTTAAGGACCTCAGATGGATACGCATGATGGATTTGATCCGGTGGCACGGGAAACTGAGTATGGTCAGCAAAAG
>DAOMGC010000115.1:0-8873 GCA_035430125.1 Cyclobacteriaceae bacterium
GATCCCATGGCCATGCGGGCGCACATGTATCACTGGATTGAACTGGCCCGCAACCGCGAAGAGCCGAACACGAGTCCGATACGTGCCACGCCGTTGTTGAGCAACATTTTTGACAACCGCGCAGAGGGATTTGCTACGGCGATGGAAGAATTGATCATGAATGCAGGGATGCTGGAGAACCGTCCACGGGCGAAAGAGTTAATCTATATTATGCTGGCGCAACGCTCTGCACGGGCATTGGGTGGCTTATATCAGCACGGACTTGAACTGGACTTTGATGGTGCAACGAAGTATGCATCCAAATGGGTACCCTGGGGACTACTTCCGGCCGATGGAGGAACTATTCAGCATGAAGAACAGATGTACCTGCAGCAACCCGGTTATGAGGGCAGCTATGTACTGGGCAAGATACAGATTGATCAGTTGATTGCTGAGTATGCCCGCCAACGCGAGGGACAATTCGTGTGGAAGGAGTTCATGGATAAGTTCAACCGCGTTGGCATTATTCCGGTATCGCTGATTTATTGGGAGATGACGGGTGATAAGTCGATGCTGAATGCAGCGATAGAGGATCCTAAAAAACCCAATTAGCCATTAGAGGGTAATACTCAGATCGCCGGACAGTAGCGTCAGGTAACAGCAATTGCTGGTTACTCGAAATGTTTTTTCGACGACGAGTTTTCCGCCTAGATAACCTTGCCAAACGATGTCAACAGGATGATTGGTAAATATTTCTTTATAGCGGTGATCCACTAACATAAAGGCACCTGCATATGGATGTGCAAAGTTGATACTGCTTACCTCTGAGCGCGTGATGGTTTGATGGTCACTTAAGCGAATCAGCCTTATTTCGTCCAATTGTGCAGGTGATTGATCTGGATTTTGCACATGAACAAAAATATTACCGTCCGTGCTCAAGTCTGCTCTCAGACATCCCGTGTTGCAAACAACGATTGGTCGTCTGAGTAGGGTGATGGTTGCGTCACCAACCAAGCGAAGCGTATCTTCTGATATCTCATAGGATTTTGCAGAGGCTAGTAAGTTAATAATTGGCGATAGGCAACAGATTTTGTCGCAACTCGGTAAGCCCATTGAGATGGTACCCTTTTTGGTTCCATCCGGTCGCAGGGAATATTGGAAACTACAGAAGTTTATAAAAGTGTTGGCATAAGCGCCTCCCGGCTTAAACCCAAAATGGGTAAGTGACTCATTTTTATACTCAAGTGATGATCCAGCAATGTCAATTACTTCCCAATTATCGAGTAGTGCGTTTGTTAATGGAATATGAGCGTCTTCACAGGCGAGTGCCAACATGCAGGCGAGTATTGGAAACAACTTCTTCACGGTAATGAAGTTAAGCAATTCAGGTGTCGCAGCGTATGAGAAAAGCCCATGCCCTTGAAAGATCACGTGTTAGGAGGGAAGAAAAGCCGGCTGATGCTTCTTTTCACCCTACCTGCCAAAGAACCCTAATGCCAGTTCAATCATGCGCTCCGGCTTCTGGGCAAAGGTGTAGTGACTGCTTCCTGAAATGACCTCAAGCCGACTGCCTTTTACCATGCGGTTCAGGTACGCGCCATGCTCCGGAGTGATGATATCTTTCTCTCCCTTGACCAACAATACAGGACACTTGATTTGTTTCAGACTTGATTCGGGAATAGCCAATGGCCGTAACCACATCTTTCTCGAATCGTCCACGAACTTCTTCCATTGATCCGGTTGGGGTGACAAACTTTTGTACCACTTCAGCCAGTCGGCGGAATGCTGCTCTACATTTTCTGGTGTAAATCCGGCTGACGAAGAATTGCTTTCGTTTCCTAACCCGGCCGTGGTGGCATTCGCACCCGACACCATGACCCTGCTCACTTTATCCGGACGATTGGCCGCAAGCAGCAACGCCGCGTTACCACCATCGCTAAAACCGATCACATAGACATCGTTCAGTTTTAGTTTGTCAATGAATGCTGAAAAATAACCGGCCAGCAGGGGATAGCTAAGACTGTCAGCCAGTTCAGAACGTCCATGACCCGGGCTATCGGGAGCAATGACATGATAGCGTTTCGCCAATTCAGGGATCACAGCCTTGAAATCATCGTGTGAGCCGGCACCACCATGAAGGAGGAGGAGGGTGTGACCTTTGCCATACTCTTCATAATAAATGCTTCGGTTGAAAATAGTGACTCGTTTGCCGCCAGCCGGCAAGGATTGAGCAGATGTTGTTGTGGGCAGCACAACCAATAAGCATATATAGCAATACCTTATCACGGTTGTCAGAGATTAATGCCGCCGGTTACTTCAATACGTTGACCGTTCACCCATTTTGCATCATCAGTGCAAAGAAAGGCAACTACATCCCCGATATCATCGGCCTGACCCACGCGACCCAATGCAGTAGCGCTGGCGAGGTAACCCTTAAATTGTGGATTGCTTCGTACGGCAGCGTTGTTAAAGTCAGTTTCTGTAGCGCCGGGGGCCACTACGTTGGAGCGAATGCCACGCGCGCCGAATTCTTTCGCCACGTACTTGCTGAACACTTCCATCGCACCCTTCATCGATGAGTATACTGAATAACCGTGTACACAGAACCGGGTGGTTCCCGAGGAGATAAATACAAAACACCCGCCGTCGTTCATGTGATTCACGGCTTGTTGGGTGAGAAAATATACTCCTTTGAAATGAATATTTAGCAAACGATCGAATGCTTCTTCTGTGACGGTCGGAATCGGAAGGGTGGCTCCGATGCCTCCATTGTGAATGAAAAAGTCAAACTTGTCGGTGCTCCAGTTCTTGTGAAGCGTATCCTGAACAGCAGACAAAAATGTACTGAATGATGCAATATTCCCCACATCGAGTGGCAGTGCTGCCGCCTGGCGCCCCATGGCTTTGAGTTGGGACACTACCTGATCTGCGTCATCCTTGCGCGTGTGATACGTGAGGATGACATCAATGCTTTTTCTTCCGAGTGAAAGGGCCATTTCTTTGCCGAGGCCGCGGCTCCCACCGGTAACGATGGCAATTCTAGCTTGACTCATAGAGAAGTACAGTTGAAAATGAAATGAGTGAAGGGCTATTTAATCCCGTTCGATGATATAAACAATCACTTTAACTCCCGGTTCCATTCGGGTTATATTTTCGTTCAACCATCGCCACCCGGGGAAATTCAGTTATCTTTGCGCCTTATTTCACGATTTAAGCGGATTTTAAGCATTTTATGGAAGTATCGAAGATCAGAAACATCGCGATTATCGCCCACGTTGACCACGGAAAGACCACCCTGGTGGATAAACTGTTGCACGCAGGTCACCTTTTTAAGGCCCACGAAAACCCCGGTGAACTTATTATGGATAGCAACCCCCTCGAAAGAGAAAGGGGAATTACCATTTTGGCCAAGAACGTTGCAGTTCGTTATCAGGACTATAAAATCAACATTATTGACACTCCAGGCCACAGCGACTTTGGTGGTGAAGTTGAGCGCGTGTTGAACATGGCTGATGGCTGTCTGTTGTTGGTCGATGCCTTTGAAGGTCCTATGCCGCAGACCCGTTTTGTGTTGCAAAAGGCACTGCAGATGGGCCTGAAACCCATCGTGGTAGTAAACAAAGTAGACAAGAAGAACTGTACCCCTGATGAGGTGCATGAACAGGTGTTCGACCTCATGTATTCCCTGGAAGCCACCGAAGAACAGTTGGATTTCCCGACTTTCTATGGTTCGGCCAAGAACGGCTGGATGAGCACTGATTGGAAACAACCCACTACAGATATCGTCCCCCTCCTGGAAGGCATTGTAAAATACATCCCGGCTCCAAAGACAGAGGAAGGATCAACCCAGATGCTTATTACCAGCCTTGAATACTCTTCATACATCGGTCGGGTAGCCATAGGTCGCATGCACCGGGGTACGATCAAGACCAATCAGCAGGTTGTGCTGATGAAGCGCGATGGTGGCCCTATTATTAAGAGCAAGGTAAAAGAACTCTATGTTTTCGAAGGTTTCGAGAAACAGAAAGTAGAAGAAGTTAAGGCAGGAGAGATATGCGCGCTCGTAGGGCTGGAAGGATTTGAAATTGGTGACACCATTTCGGATCCGCTCAATCAGGAGGCCATGGAGTCCATTGCCATTGATGAGCCTACCATGAGCATGTTATTTACTATCAATAACTCTCCGTTTTATGGCAAAGAAGGAAAGTTTGTAACGTCACGACACATCAAGGATCGTTTGAATCTCGAATTAGAGAAGAATCTGGCCCTTCGGACGGCAGATACTGGTTCGGCTGATAGCACCCTGGTTTTTGGTCGTGGTGTACTTCACCTTTCGGTGCTCATCGAAACGATGCGCCGTGAAGGCTATGAATTGCAAATCGGTCAGCCTCAGGTAATTTTCAAGGAGATTGATGGCGTAAAGTGCGAACCAATGGAAGAGTTGACCATCGACTTGCCGGAGACGGATTCAGGTAAAGCAATTGAGACGGTGTCGCTCCGCAAAGGTGAGATGACCAACATGGAGCCGAAGGCCGACCGCATGATTCTGAAATTCATGATTCCTTCGCGCGGAATCATCGGATTGCGCAACTACTTGTTGAACGTAACGGCTGGTGAGGCTGTCGTGACGCACCGGTTTAAGGAATATGCGCCTTATCGGGGTGAGATACCGGGTCGAATCAACGGTTCGTTAATCAGTATGGAACAAGGTGAAGCCATTCCCTACAGCTTGCATAACCTGCAGGACCGCGGAAAGTTCTTCATTGACCCCAGCGACCCCGTATACGAAGGTCAGGTAATTGGTGAACACAGCCGCGGTGGTGATCTCGTCATCAACGTTACCAAAACCAAAAAACTGACCAACATGCGTGCCTCCGGTTCAGATGAGAAAATGCGCATTGCCCCGCCGGTGCGATTTTCCCTGGAAGAGGCATTGGAATACATTCAGAGCGATGAGTATGTCGAGGTAACGCCCAAGTCTATCCGAATCAGGAAAATTTTCCTGAATGAGAATGACAGAAAGCGCGACCGGAACAAAGCAGCTGCCAATAATTGATTATGATTCGGGTTGGCAATAGCCCGTTGTTTCGCGCCTGGACAACCAGTGTCATGGTATTTGCCTTGACGCTGGTTGTTTCATTTTCTGCGGCCCAAAAAGTACCTCGCTGGAAAGCCTGGGCAACCAAAGCAGACACCCTCTATCGGCATGAGGAATTCCCTTCGGCGATTAAGGCCCTGAACAAAGCCATCCGTTTATCGGGACTTCAGGAAAAAGAATCATTTGTGCTCATCTACCGCCGCGCGGTATGTTACTACAGCATTGGAGAATATAACCTGGCGCTCAAAGACCTGGATGTTTTCAACCAGAAAGTACCCGATGGCGTCCAGGCATATTTGCTTAGGGCACTCGTTTACCGCGAGCTAAATAATTCTGATAAACAACTGGAATACCTGACGCAAATAATCAATACCCGTGCGCCCCGACCGGAGGTGCTCCGGTGGAGGGGACTGGTGTACCTGCAAAAGGATCACTTTGCCGAAGCCAGAACTGATCTGCGATCAGCCATTGAACTGGAAGATGATGCCGAAACAGAAACTTACCTGGGCCTGGTGTATTATAACCTGCACCAAACCGACAGTGCACTGATGGCCCTTAACCGTGCCATAGAGCTTGATGCAACTTATTTGCCTCCTTATCTGTACGCAGGTTCGGCGGCACTGGAAAGTGGTAATCTCGACCTTGGCATTCAGTACCTGAACCTTGCCCTTAAATTAGACCCTTCCAATAAGGAGGCCCTCTACTACAAAGGAGCCGCCCTGGTGGAGCAAGATAAAACTGATGCCGGATGTCAATGCCTTAACCGGGCTTTCTACCTAGGAATGGATGAGGCTGCGGACTACCTCAAGGAGTATTGTTTCGATTGGGAACGGTAATTTTTTGCCACAACCGTTAGTAATTTTGTGATCAAAGATTCGTTATTGTATCGCCATGCGCATCGCGCTTTGTGTCATTGCAATTTTCCTGTTGGGATGTCAGCCCAAACCGGATTTTGAGGCCCGGGTAAAGGACCTTGTGGTTAGAACCGTTGCCAGTCCTTCAGCTAATTTCTCCTCATATTTATCTTACTCGCTGGCCATTGATACCATTGGCACGTATCGTGCCTTCACCCGCGACTCCATGATCGTGGATGAATATTCATATGCCGTGTCAAGAGCCGTGAAAACCAACATGGATAAGGCAGGATACAAACAAGTGACGGCTGGTCAACATCCGGACCTGGCTGTCAATATTGTGCTGTCGCGGGGATACCTGGTAGATCAGACATTTCCTTCACCTAATTATTATTTCAAACGTCCGGGTAATTACAACTACCAGTTTTCAGGCTACGGGGGGTATTCACCTTATCCCTACATCATTCCCAGTTATGACAATCCTACTTATCTGATTGTTGAGATCCTAGATCTCAAAAACAAAGATGCTCAGCAACGCGTCCAATTTGTCTGGACCGCATTTATGGCAGACGTAGATGCTATGTTGGATCCAATCGCCAAGTCTGTTGAAGGCATCAACCAGGCATTTGTTCAATCACGTTATATCAAAACGCCATGAAACGATTAGCCATACTGATCGTCGCCGTGATGTGTGCTGGAGTTGCTTACGCTCAAAATTCTTTTGATCGCTACTTCTTTTTTGGAAGTGATATCATGAAGCCCATGAATAACACAACCTTCATAAACACCTTTTCCATCAAAGGGTTTCAGGTGGGATACCGTGAACGAATCAACGATCATTTTTATGTTGGGGTGGATTTCAACAGTTCAACATTGAGTGAACACGATCCCAGGCAAACCTACCATACCAGCTCGGGCGATCTCACTGCTGAATTCTTCAAATATGTAGTCACCTACAATACAACCCTCGCCGGCGAGTATTACTTTTCCCCGGAGAAGCGACTAAATCCTTTTGCCGGACTGGGCATCGGTGCCAACTACAATTCATACAGCCTGTTTTACAATGTCTTCACCCCGAAAGACAGCGGTTGGGGTGTTGTGTTCCGCCCTCAGGCAGGGGTGCTTTATAAACTGGGCCAGGAGCAATCCTGGGGAGTCATTGCAGCAGTTCATTATGACTATTCCACGGCACGCAGTGACTATTTCGGTTACTCCGGTTTTACCACCCTGGGCTTTCGGATAGGAGTTGTCGTCACCCGCCTTTTCGACAAGGAATAACCGGCCGGAAAAATGCGTTAATTTGCTCGAGGGCTTTTTAAACCCGCCCCTGACCTCTATTTTTACACATGGCAGAGCAAATTCTTATCCTTGATTTCGGTTCGCAATACACCCAGCTCATTGCCCGGCGCATCCGCGAACTTAATGTGTACTGCGAGATTCATCCCTTCAACAAGATTCCTCAGCTTACCCCTGGTATAAAGGGGGTTATCCTTTCCGGAAGCCCCTGTTCGGTGCGTGATGCCGGTTCACCGGATGTGGATCTTGCGCGCTTTAAGGGTATCCCGCTTCTCGGCATATGCTATGGAGCCCAACTTATCGCACAAAAGACAGGAGGCTCGGTGACTCCTTCGCAGATCAGGGAATATGGCCGCGCCAGACTCTCGGAAGTTGACCACCACAGCGAACTGATGAAGGAGATATCTCCGGATTCACAGGTGTGGATGTCACATGCTGATACCATTCAATCCCTGGGTCCCGGATTTGAAATTATTGCCAGCACCCATTCGGTAAAGGTGGCCGCCTTCCGGAAAAAGAATGAGCCTTTATACTGCATTCAGTTCCACCCGGAAGTAACGCACACCCTTGAAGGCAAAAATCTGCTCCGTAATTTTGTGGTGCATATTTGTGGTTGTTCCCAGGATTGGACCGCCGACCAATTTGTTGAGACCACAGTTAATGACCTGAAGAATAAGCTCGGTCAGGACAAAGTAGTCATGGCTTTGTCCGGAGGCGTTGATTCCTCTGTCGCAGCGATATTGGTACACCAGGCCATCGGTAAAAACCTGTATTGCATTTTTGTCGACAATGGACTGCTGCGCAAGGATGAATTTGATCAGGTCCTTAGTTCGTATCAGGGTATGGGACTGAATATTAAAGGAGTTGATGCCAAAGCAAAGTTTTACGCTGCCCTAAAAGGACTCACCGACCCGGAAGCAAAGCGCAAGGCAATTGGTCGTACGTTCATTGAAGTATTTGATGAGGAAGCTCATCGTATTTCAGACGTCAAGTGGCTTGGACAGGGTACGATCTATCCGGATGTGATAGAATCAGTGTCTGTAAAAGGTCCTTCGGTTACTATCAAGTCTCACCACAATGTGGGAGGCTTACCCGACAAGATGAAGTTGAAGGTGGTGGAGCCGTTGAATACGTTATTTAAGGACGAAGTTCGGTTGGTGGGCAAATCACTGCATATAGATCCTACCATCCTTGGAAGACACCCATTTCCGGGTCCTGGCCTGGGAATTCGCATCCTGGGGGACATTACAGAAGAAAAGGTACGGATCTTGCAGGAGGTTGATCATATATTCATACGGGGCTTGCGGAGTCACGACCTATACGACAAAGTTTGGCAGGCAGGTGCCATGCTGCTGCCGGTGCAATCGGTAGGGGTGATGGGCGATGAACGCACCTATGAGCGCGTAGTGGCGTTGCGGGCTGTAGTCAGTGTAGATGGCATGACCGCAGACTGGGCGCACCTTCCTTATGAGTTTTTGAGTGAGGTGTCATCTGAAATTATCAATAAGGTAAAGGGTGTTAATCGGGTGGTCTATGACATCAGTTCCAAGCCACCAGCAACCATAGAGTGGGAATAACGTGAATCGATTGAGGACCATGCAAATTCGATCTGTCATTGTTGTCATCTTGTGGGGATGCAGTCTTTT
>DAOMGC010000116.1:0-8790 GCA_035430125.1 Cyclobacteriaceae bacterium
AATTCCCAGGGCTCTTTGGTCATGGTAGGGTAGTCCTTGAGGTGTTCAACATTCCTCCCGCGCTCGAGCACGAGGGTTTTCAACCCATGTTCACACAACTCCTTGGCTGCCCAACCGCCACTGATTCCCGATCCGATGACGATAGCATCGTACGTCTGCTGTTCTTTGCCCATGGTGCAATATACATTTCTCAGCAAAGTTTATGACCCCTTCTGTTGACGCCGGACCTCACCGGGGATGAATGGAATGACGTAGAATTGTTCTTACTTTCGAAGTCATTTGCACTATGGGAAAGTTTATCAAATGGACACTGATTCTGGGGTTCCTGGGAGGAGCAGGATGGTTCGCCTATCAATGGTATACAACAAGGGCGACTGCCGAAAATGCCCTGGGCCTCGTACCCGAGGACGCCATCTATGTTATTACCACGCCCGATCCGATCAAAGGATGGAAGGATATTTCCGGATCTAAAATGTGGACCCACCTGCGGACCAATGCTTATTTCGCCAAGCTGACTGCTTCCACGGATCACCTCGATAGCATGGTGCATCAGAATGAGATATTGCTGAGCCTCGTCGGCGCACATCGCCTGCTGGTTTCAGCCCACATGACGGGTGAAAAGACGTATGATTTTCTATTTCTCGCAGACCTCGGTGAAGTGGCCGGCGTGAAACTCAAGTTTATACACAAATACATCAGTGACATTTCAATCTCAGGCTATGTCCTGAAGAAAGAGAAGTATAACGGAGACGAACTATATACCCTCACCAATACCATCAATCACAGCGTTACTTACCTCAGCATCCCCGGAAAGAACCTCATTGCATCATTCTCCAAGTCACTGCTGAAGAAAGCGCTGGATGTTCGTAAGGAAAAAATCAGCCCGACCGGCAAACCATCCTCACTGACCGAGATCCAATTGGACGACAACGGCTTGATTCAGCTGTATATCAATGCGAGTCGACTTCCCGCATTCATGGCTTGCTATGCCACTGCCACCAACGACTATGTCGATCCCCTGAGTAAGCTGGTCCGCAATGCCAGCCTTGATTTTCATTTTGCGGATGAATCATTGTCGGCAGAAGGCTTCATGTACATTAACGAAAACGAAGAGTCATACCTCCGTACCTTGTCTGTGTCGGGAAAGGCTGCCACTGGCTTTGAAGGTATTGCACCTAAACGTACCGGCTTTGCACTCGCCCTGGGCTTCACGTCCTTTGCTACCTTCTACGAAAACCTGCAGACCAATTTGCAACGCGATGTAACGGCTTATAAATCCTACCAGGAAAACCTGAAGCAGGTGGAAGACTACCTGTCGATCAGTCTGGAAAAGAATTTCGTGTCCTGGGTCGGCGAGGAGATTGCGTTGATCCAGCTACAATCCGGAGGCAATGGGATAGAAGCAGAAGTGGCCCTGGCCATCAAGTCATCGAACATCGAACAGGCTAAAAAAGAACTGGCCTATGTAGAGAAGATGGTCCGTAAGAGAACACCCGTAAAATTCAAATCGGTAGAGCATCGTTCTTACCCGATCCGATACCTCCATATGAAAGGTCTGTTCAAATTACTGTTGGGCAAATTCTTTGCGCGATACGATAAACCCTATTACACCATCATTGATAATTATGTAATCTTCAGCAACCATCCCGGTACCCTCGAGAGTATGATTGATGACTACCTGGATCATAATACGTTAAGTCGTCAGGAAGATTTCCTGGCGTTTCGCAACCGGTTTGAAGCCGAAAACGCTGTATTTTTTTATGCGAATACTCCCATTTTGTTCAATGCCTTAAAATCGCTCGCCGACCAAAAGACAAGGGCCTCTATGGTCACCAACAAGGAGTACATTGTGTGCTTTGAAAAAATCGGATTTCAGTTGATACCCGAGGATGGACATTTTCGTGCAAAATTTGCAGAGGCCTTTGTTGATCCGGCTGATGTGCCGTTGGAAAAGCCGGTCGAGGAAAGAATCACCAACACCGACGCACCTGACTCCGTTATGGATGAGTTGCGGCTGGATTCTGCCGAGTTTCAGGCTGCTATTACCCCAAAAGTCGATCCAATGGCATTGCCGCCGATCTTTATCAAGGATGTGAATGCGAAATCGTTCACGGGCTATTTTGATGATGGTTCCGTTCAGTTGATCGTCGAGGTCCGTAATGGGTTCAAGAACGGCGACTACATAGAATATTACCCCGGAGGCAAGATTAAAATGAAGGGTAGCTTCAAGGATGAGCAGCGCGACGGTATCTGGCGGCTATACGATGAAAATGGGAAGCAGATTCTTCGACGGACCTACCGGAAAGATGAAGTAATCCGCGAGAAATAATTTGGGATCGACTCAACAATCCATCCGGGCAGCCGCCGGTCACAAGACCATGGCCTTCACCGGCATTTTTACCTATATTGACTTTCTATAAAAATACCCTCTTGTTATGGCAAAATACTCCTTACAGATCAACGGCCGCAGCTATGAGGCCGATGTCGATGCAGACACCCCTTTGCTTTGGGTGTTGCGCGATAATTTGGGACTGGTCGGCACCAAATTCGGTTGCGGAATAGCCCAATGCGGAGCCTGCACCATTCACGTAAATGGTGCCGCTGTCAAGTCTTGTTCATTCCCGGTATCAGCGGTGGGAAACAATAAAATCACTACCATCGAAGGTTTGTCCGCCCATGGAGACCATCCGGTGCAACAAGCGTGGAATGAAGTGGATGTAGCCCAGTGTGGTTATTGCCAGGCCGGTCAGATCATGACCGCCGCAGCGTTGCTGGCCAAGAACCCGAAGCCTACCGATGACCAGATCGACACGGCCATGAATGGCAATATCTGTCGTTGCGGAAGTTATCACCGTATTCACGAAGCCGTAGTTGTAGCAGCCTCCAAACTTTAATTCATCGCCATGACCATTACTACGAACCGACGCGATTTTATCAAGCTGGTTGCCACGGCCAGCGGCGGACTCATGTTGGGATTCTCGATGTCCTCCAGGGCTGCAACGGAAGATGGCCTCCTGGATGAGCCACTCGCCGGATCCATTGACTTTAACAACTACTTATCCATCGCCACCGATGGAACTGTCACCTTAATGTCGCCTAACCCTGAGCTGGGACAGAACATCAAGACCTCATTCCCCATGATTGTGGCGGAAGAGCTGGATGCAGACTGGACCAAAGTAGTGGTACTCCAGGCAGCACTCGACTCCAAAAAGTACGAGCGGCAGCTAACAGGGGGAAGTGGAGCAATTCCCCATTCCTGGGAACGCTTGCGCAAAGCAGGTGCCACCGCCCGGCAGATGCTGATGGAAGCAGCTGCTAAACGCTGGGGCATAGCGTCAGCATCACTGAAAACGGATACAGGTAAAGTATTCCATCCTGATGGCCGCACGCTTACGTACGGGGAACTCGCCACCGAAGCATCAACTATACCCGTACCCACGGAAGTGAAGCTGAAGGATCCCAAAACTTTCAAGATCATTGGCACCGGCGTAAAGAACGTTGACAGCAACGCAATGTACACGGGCAAGCCGCTTTATGGTATCGACTTTTACAGAGAAGGAATGGTTCATGCCATGATCCAGCGCCCAGCCGCGTTTGGTATGAAGATCAAGTCCGTAGACGCTGCGGCTGTGAAAGCCATGCCCGGTATTATTGATGTTGTCACTTTCAAGAATAATGTAGCGATTGTTGGCAAGTCCACCTGGCAGATCATCAAGGCCAGAAAACTGCTGAAAGTGGAATATGAAGCTGATGGACTGATCGAAAGCTCATCGGATCATGATCGCAAGTTCAAAGAGATGCTAGATAGCACTACCGCTGAAGTCCGGCGGAAAGATGGTGATGTTGAAGCAGCCTTTAAGGGAGCAGCGAAAGTGATCACGCGCGACTACCAATGCCCGTTCCTGCCACATAGTCCGCTGGAGCCCATGAACTTCTTTGCGCATGTTACGGTTGACCGCGTTGAGTTGATTGGTCCAACCCAGACACCTGAAGCAGCCCGTCAGGAGACGGCCAAGTTGCTCGGAGTAGCGCCTGAAAAAGTAACGGTAGAAATTACACGACTTGGCGGTGGCTTCGGCCGACGCCTGAAGACAGATTATGTCGTAGAAGCTGCTGAACTCTCCAGCCTGATCAAGCAACCGGTTAAGGTGCTTTGGACTCGTGAAGATGATATGACGGGCGGAAGTTATCGTCCTGCTGTACGCTACCGCTTCTCCGCTGCATTGAATAATGAAGGAAAACTGATTGGATATAAACTCCGGGGTGTTGGGATCAATGTCGCCAACAGTACCCGGGAAGACAACTTCCCATCGGGTGCAGTAGATAATCTGCTGATTGATTCATTGGAATATAAATCACCGATCACCACCGGAGCCTGGCGTGCACCAATCACTAATTTTCTGGCTTTCGCTGAACAGGCATTTCTGGATGAAGTAGCATTGGCGGGTGGACAAGATCCGGTGAAGTTCAGGCTTGACCTTCTCGATAAAGCTAAAAAGACGCCTACCGGTGCCATCAAGTATGACATTGACCGCATGAAGGCCGTCATCGAACTGGCTGCCTCGAAAGCAGCATGGGGTACCAAGAAGGATGTCTCGCAAGGGTTTGCAGTCTATTTCTCTCACCGAAGCTATGTGGCCCAGGTGGCTGAAGTCAAGATGGTCAATGGAAGGCCAGTCCTCCAGAAGATTCACGCTGCTGCAGACTGTGGAATCGTAGTGAACACACTTGGAGCCATGCAACAAGTGCGGGGAGGTGTTGTGGATGGCATCGGGCACGCATTCTTTGGCAACCTGACATTCAAAGACGGAGCCACGGAACAAAAGAACTTCAATAATTATCGCCTAATCCGCATGAAGGAAGTGCCGGAGGTTGATGTTCACTTTGTCAATAATGGTATTGAACCAACAGGTTTAGGTGAACCAGCATTGCCACCCACCGGTGGTGCCGTAGCGAACGCCATCTTCAAGGCCACTGGCAAAAGGCTATACAACCAGCCGTTTGTGAAACAGGAGGAAATGAAGGGTGTGAACCTCGGTGAACGGATGTAGATACTTGAAAATCATGTAACCAAAACGGTGATCAGCCCAGGCCGGTCACCGTTTTTATTTGGTGCAACCATCGGAAGCAATTCTGCATCTTTGCCTTGTCATGAGAAAATACCTCCTTGTCTCATTCCTTTTGGCTGGCTTTGCCACCAACGCCCAGGTGTTAGTCCGCGGTCGGGTACTCGATGCAGAAACTGGGGAGGCGGTTCCCTTTGTGAATATCGGTCTGTTTGAATTGAACGTCGGTACCTTATCGGACGAAGATGGAAGTTTTGAATTGACAGTGCCTGCAGGTCATTCCCAGGATTCCATATTGTTTTCCTCCATTGGATATAAGCGGACGCGCATGCAGGTGACGGCATTTCAGGCTTCGACAGAAATTTCAGTCCCATTAACGCCGATGCGGATTCTGCTAAAAGACGTGACGGTGAAATCCCGTCGATACAAACACCTCCGATTGGGTTGGATGGGAGGAAAGGATGGGGTCATTCCTTTGGATACCATTCAGGGAGGTGGCGCGGTAGCCGTATTGTTGGAATCTCCCTCCACAACCAATTTCGTGGACAAACTTCAGGTGCGTTTGATGTACAATTCGAAGGATACCCTGAAGTTCAGGCTTCATTTCTTTGCCTATGATTCACTCCGGGATGCCCCGGGAGTTGAGTTGCTGCGCCAGGAGGTGATGCTTATTGAACATAAGCGATTTGGCTGGCTCCGCTTCAACCTGGTTAACAGGGATATCCGGATTGATGCAAAGCGATTCTTTGTGGGATTTGAGTGGATCGAATCCCGTGCGGACCGTGCCAACATGCTGGCCGGATTACGCGATTGGGAACGGTGGAGAAAACAGCAGTACGAAGCGGGGAACCAGAAAGTCGAGAAGCGTATTGTGGATGGGAAGACCACTTATAAATACATCGGTGATATGCGCGATTGGCCGGGGTTTTCTCAACTGCCGCCGTTCACTGGTCTGATGGTAGAGACTGGAAAAACGTTGCAGACCCAAAAGTACCGGACCTTCGAACGCAAGACAAGCTTTGGAAAGTGGACTGAACTCGGTTCTACGTTAAATGCCGTAGTAACCATTTCCTATTGATTACTTTGCTTTCAGGTCGCGGTAGTCAATGAGTTTGATTCCCAATTGCACGATCACATCGCGTACTTCGGGATCAGTCCAAAGCTCAGTTACATCCTGTCGGTCATCAGCCACATTTTCATAACCGATGTGATGGATGGCGCGGAGTTCAGGAGAATCCATGCCCGGATGATCGACGAACAAATACCGTTGGCCCGATTTTAGTCCACGCAAGCCGGCTATAAAAGCCGCTTTTCTTTCTTCCCATTTTTCCACAGACGCACCGTAGCCAAACTGAATTACGCCGTAAGTCTCTGGATTAATATCAATGTTGTACTCTTTCGCCAAACGTGCCACCAGTTCAGTGAGGTCTTTTCGGGCGTTATAGCAACCCATATGGGCTGATACGTGACTGATTTGCGGAATATGACGGATGGCCAATTCAATCTGCGCGCGAAATTCCCGTTCTACGTCTTCAATCTTGATGACATGCTCAAGCAGCGACTGACCCGGGTAATTCCGGTTGGGGGTCATAAAGGGGTAAAAGTATCCATCGACTGTCACTAGGCTGGGGCAATTACTCAACGGTCTCCATTTGATGTTGTCCCATTCACTGGTGAGCGTCAGGTGAATGCCTACATCCACATCTGGCATATTTCGTAACATCGCAACCGCTTCAGGAAACCAGGGCGACGGAACCAAGACCTCAATGGTTGTTTCAATGCCCGATTCATAACAGGTTTGGATGGCAACGTTTCCGGCATGAGAAAAACCCATGTCATCGCCGCGTACAATCAGTTGGGGTGCAGCTACCTGACCAATGGCCAGGCCCGATAAACACCAGCTCACCAGTAACAATAAAATGTTTTTCATGCTTACCTTCATGACATCGGTTCGTGCGTCAGGTAAAATTAATAAATCAATGCCATGGCAACTACTCCCAAGCCTGTAGACCTGATCCTCAGTCGCTTTCGCGAAAGCCTGCAAGATGACCTGCTTAGTAAATCAGAGAAAAAGGAGCTCCATCTCCTGGCTGAAGATCATGCCCTTACACGCGACAACCTGGACTATCTGAACAGCCAGCTGTTCGCGATGGCCAAAGAGAAGGCCACCCCCGAAAACTACACCTTCATTTTGGAATGGATCCGGCAAGCCACGCAGGCATTAACGATCCGGCAGGAGACCGCGCGTGTGGCTGCCTATTTTAGCCCGGGGGAATCGTGCAGAACTACGATCGTGCATCAATTGGACCACGCCACCACCAAAGTCCGAATCTGTGTATTCACCATCAGCGACGACCGCATTACCGATGCCATCGTACAAGCCCACCGAAAAGGCGTGGATGTTCGTGTGCTCACCGATAATGACAAATCGCTGGACCTGGGATCAGACATTGAGCGATTGGCCCGGGAGAAAATCAGTGTCCGAATGGACAACACGTCCAACCACATGCATCATAAGTTCATGGTTACTGATGATAAGACGCTCATCACCGGAAGTTATAACTGGACAGTGAGTGCGGCAAAGTACAATCACGAGAACATCCTGCTCACGGAGGAGCCAGGTGCCGTGAAGGTGTTTCTTCATCAATTTGAACGACTCTGGGGAGAGATGACACCGTTCAACGGATAGGGGATTCTATTTCCGCTCGACTTCCCGGAGGTTCTCCAATTTCTTGTTGCGCAGGAAGCCTGCAATATCCTCGAAGTGTTCTTTCACCCGCTTGTTGCCAAACTCAAATACCTTGGTAGCCAATCCATCCAGGAAGTCGCGGTCGTGAGAAACCAGGATCATGGTGCCATCGAAAGCCTTAAGGGCATCTTTCAGAATTTCCTTGGTCTTAATATCCAGGTGGTTGGTCGGTTCGTCGAGGATCAGGAAGTTCACCGGTTGCAATAACAGCTTAATCATCGCGAGACGGGTGCGCTCACCACCCGACAGGTTCTTGACCTTTTTCTCTATGGCTTCGCCGCCGAAAAGAAATGCGCCCAGGATGTCTTTGATTTTAGTCCGGATGTCGCCTACCGCCACGTAGTCGATGGTTTGAAATACCGTAAGTTCCTCATCCAGTAGCGAGGCCTGATTTTGGGCAAAGTATCCGATGAGAGAACCATGGCCCATTTGAATCTTGCCGTCAAAAGGAATTTCACCCATGATAGCCTTAACCAGCGTTGACTTACCTTCACCGTTTCGTCCGACAAAAGCAATTCGTTCACCCCGCGAGATGGTCAAGGAAACATCGTTCAGCACGACATTGTCGCCGTAGCTTTTGCTGAACCCATCAATGATCACGGGATAGTTTCCCGATCTCGGGGCAGGAGGGAACTTCAAGTTAAGGGCAGAGGTGTCAACTTCATCCACTTCGATGATCTCAATCTTCTCCAACATTTTCACCCGCGATTGCACCTGTAAGGTTTTGGAGTAGGTGCCTTTGAAGCGTTCTATGAATTCCTGAATTTCAGCTATTTGCTTGGCCTGGTCGTCAAATTGTTTCTGTTGTTGCTCGCGGCGCTCTTTGCGCAACTGCAGGTAGTGGGTGTAGTTGGTGCGGTAGTCATAAATGCGACCCATCGTCACCTCGATGGTCCGGTTTGTGAGATTATCCACGAAGGTCTTATCGTGGGAGATCACGATCACCGCTTTGGCGTTGTTGATCAGAAAATCCTC
>DAOMGC010000117.1:0-8586 GCA_035430125.1 Cyclobacteriaceae bacterium
CTTTTAAGCTCTGGATTGACCTGGGGCCCGAAATCGGGGTTAAGAAATCCAGTGTACAAATCACCCATCATTACCAGTTGGAATCGCTCCCGGGCAGGCAAGTAGTTTGTGTGGTCAACTTCCCACCCCGCCAGATTGCCACGTTTCAGTCGGAAGTCCTGGTCACCGGATTCCCGGATGAAAACGGACTTGTGGTGCTCACAACTGTTGATAAGAAAGTTCCGAACGGCGCACGACTCTTCTGATGACACTTCAAGATCTTGCCGGCTGGTGCCCGGGTAACTTATCACAATTCCGGCTTGACCTGCCCATACAAACCCTGGTAACTGATAGCCGTAAGGTAGTGATCAGCGATACATCCGTATTTATCGCTATCGCAGGTCATCGCAATAACGGACATCATTACCTCCCGGAACTTTACCAGAAAGGTCTACGTCAATTCATCATTGAAGAGGATGTTGATCTCACACACTATCCTGAAGCGAATGTATTTCGGGCTGTCAGTGCAATGGAAGCGTTGCATACGCTGGTGAAACATCACCGGCAGTCATTCAATATTCCTGTCGTGGGTATCACAGGCAGTAATGGAAAGACTATCGTTAAAGAATGGTTGTCGCAGGCATTGGATCGCGATCATCACCTTGTGAAAAACCCGGGTAGCTATAATTCTCAACTGGGCGTTCCGCTCGCTGTTTGGCAGCTGCAGGCGTACCATAACTTTGCCATATTCGAAGCTGGTATTTCAGAACCAGGTGAGATGGCAAAACTAGAAGCCATCATTCGGCCTACACTCGGAATCTTTACCAACTTGGGCAGTGCACACGATGAAGGATTTGCGTCACGCGACGAAAAGGCGCGGGAAAAAGCGCTTCTGTTTGCAGGATGTAGCCGCGTGGTTTATTGCCGCGATCATGCATGGGTAGCCAATATCATCGATCAACAGCATCTTCCGGGTTTTTCCTGGGGATCCTCAGCTGACAGCCAAGTGCGCATCACCCGTCATCAAGAACAGCAAGTTGAATTAACTTATAAGCAAAATTCATTTTCTCTATTCCTGCCAGTGGCTGACCCTGCATTGCAAGAAGACGCATTGCATGTCGTTGCTATGTTACTCTTGCTGGAATATTCGCCACACGAAATTCAGGAGCGACTTCGAGGTATCAAGCCGGTGGCCATGCGGCTCGAACTTAAACAGGGGATCAATCGCTGCGCCCTCATAGATGACACATATAACAACGACCTCGGCGGCCTTTCCATCAGTCTTGACTTTCTGCGCAACCAGCAAAAGCGTAATAAAATCCTGATCCTATCTGATCTGCTGCAGACCGGATTGGAGCCCCACGCGCTGGCTGCAGCACTCCGTGAACGCATCCAGGCAGCTGGCGTTTCCCGATTTATGGGCGTTGGTCCATTCCTTCGGGCACATCAGCACGCACTACCCGAAGGAAAGTTCTATGAAACCACAGATGAACTGCTAGGCGACTTACAGCCTGATACATTTTCAGATGCTGTGGTGCTGGTAAAAGGTGCAAGGCCCTTCCATTTCGAACGAATTGTGGCGCGCCTGCAACGCAAAGTACACGGCACCGTGATGGAGGTTGATCTCAATGCGATGATTGCCAACCTGAACTACTTTAAATCGCTGCTCAAGCCCGGAGTGAAACTGATGGCCATGGTAAAAGCATTTGCATACGGTAGCGGGAGTGAGGAAGTGGCCAATCTGCTGCAGTACCACCGCGTAGACTATTTGGGAGTTGCTTATGCTGATGAGGGCGTTGAACTGCGCAAGAACAATATCACACTGCCCATCATGGTGATGAATCCCACCGAAGAGAGTTTTGACGTATTGCTGGAATATCATCTGGAACCAGAAATATATTCCCTTCGTATCCTTCGGGCCTTACTTGACTTTTTGGGAACCCGGCCCTGCCGCATTCATTTGAAAATAGACACTGGCATGCACCGGCTTGGTTTTGAATCCATCGATCTGGATGAAGCCCTTGCACAACTGAAGACCCATCCACATGTGGAAGTGGCCACAATTTTTTCGCATCTCTCCGGTGCCGACGAAAAGACACATGATAGCTTCACACGCAATCAGGCTGCAGCATTTGACGCAGAAATTCAACGCGTAGAAACCGCCCTCGGCTATCGTCCGGTTATGCACCTGCTCAATTCATCGGGTATTCTTCGTTTCCCGGACTATCAATTTGACATGGTGCGTCTGGGCATCGGTCTATACGGTGTTGATCCCACTGAAGAAGGTGGTACTCATCTTCAACCTGTCGCCACTTTAAAGACCATTGTTTCTCAAATCAAGCGGATCCCTGCCGGTCACACCATTGGCTATGGTCGCAAGGGCAAAGCAGAAAAGGATATGACACTCGCCACCATCGCTATCGGATATGCCGACGGATTCAGCAGGGCTTTTAGTCAGGGCCGGGGCAAAGTCCTTATACAGGGCCAGCTTGCCACGGTAGTTGGCAATGTGTGCATGGACATGACGATGGTAGATGTCACCGGCTTGCCCGTTCGGGAAGGTGACGAGGCCATTATTTTTGGTCCCGGACTTCCCATTCATCAGGTAGCACAATGGGGCAATACCATTCCCTATGAGATTCTTACCAATACCAGTGAACGGGTGAAACGGGTCTTTTTTGCTGAGTCTATCTGACCGACTCAATTATACTTCACATAGTGTTCCCACTTTTCAATAACACCAGCGAAATCTTCGGGCAATTCAGAATCGAACTGAACGTGTTTGCCGGTTGAAGGGTGGATGAACCCCAGTGTTTTGGCGTGTA
This sequence comes from Cyclobacteriaceae bacterium, assembly GCA_035430125.1. Taxonomy (GTDB): domain Bacteria; phylum Bacteroidota; class Bacteroidia; order Cytophagales; family Cyclobacteriaceae; genus ELB16-189. The sequence continues at coordinate 2,805 of DAOMGC010000117.1, forward strand.
GTGCCTGCCGGGGAAGCACCTTGAAGCAGTTGTCGACAAACTGTTTGTACTTGGTGAAGGTGGTGCCTTTCAATACCTGATCACCGCCATAGGTAGCATCATTGAACAAAGGGTGACCCAGGTGCTTCATGTGAGCCCTGATCTGGTGGGTTCGTCCCGTTTCCAGTTTACATTCAATCAGTGTAACGTAGCGCAAGTTCTTCAGTACGCGATAATGGGTAATGGCCGTGCGACCAAAGTCACCGTCCGGGAAAGTGGTGGTAACGCGACGATCCTTCAGGCTTCGTCCAACAGCCACGTTGATGGTGCCGGATTCATGTGCAAGTTCTCCCCAAACCAACGCCCAGTATGTTCTTTCAATACTATGGTCAAAAAACTGTTTAGCGAGCGACGTCATGGCCTTTTCTGTCTTGGCAATCACCAGGAGTCCCGAGGTGTCTTTATCAATTCGATGCACCAATCCTGGTCGACCATCGTTGCCTGGCATTTCGGGCAAGTGCTGGAAGTGATAGGTCAACGCATTAACGAGGGTGCCGCTCCAGTTCTGAAAGGCAGGATGGACAACCATGCCAGCTGGTTTATTCACCACCAGAAGGTCACTATCTTCATATACAATGTTAAGTGGAATGTTCTCGGGCTTAACGTCCGTATCCCGTGGAGGCTCCGGAAATGAAACCGTAATAACATCATCGGGTCGTATCTGGTAACTCGGTTTGGTAACTACCTCATTGACTTTAACAAACCCATCGTGAATGCCCTGTTGTACTTTTGTACGGGTGACGTTGGGAAGCCGATCCATCAGGAATTTATCAATCCGAATCAGTTGCTGGCCACCATCCACGACTATGCGATGGTGTTCAAACAATTCATCGTCTTGCTCTTCGTCCTCTTCGTATTGATTTTTCACCCGCCAAAGGTAGCCAGAAGTGACCATGAAGCCACATCGGTGTCAAAAGGAATGCCATCAACTATTTTTCCGTGATACGGCTCCCAAGCTCTTTGCTGATAAATAGCTACATTTAACAAGGCACCCAGTTGATTCCATGCCTATGAAGTTGTTGTGTACTATGCTGCTGTGCACTTCTTCCGTATGTGCCCAGCAGACCTTGCGCGTGAATCCCGGCGAGATCTTTCAACTCACCGGCAAAACTTTCCTGCTGGACTCACTTATTCTCGGCGATAGCTCGCAACTATTGCTGGATGACCATTTCGATCTTACCCTGATTCGTTGTGATTATGTGTCGTTAGGAAAAGGTTGTGCCATCATGGGGATTGGCAAGCCGGGTGGACAAGGACTTGTCGGAATCAATTCCAACAGCAGGGCTTACTCCGATGGCAGGCCTGGAACATCGGGGTTTGCCGGAATCAGCCTGATCTTCAATCTTCGATATCTTCACATGGATGGCGACTTTATCATCAATCTCACCGGAGGTGAAGGCGGTGAAGGTGGTGCGGGAGGAACGATTGCCCGAACGCCTACTGCAACAAACCCTGCAGTAGGAACTACCACCCGGTACAGCACAGGCGTAATACCCCAACCCAATTCCACCCGCGATAATTCGTTTGGTGAGCCTGGTGCAGGTGGTGCAGGTGGACGAGGCGGCAACCTTACCCTTAGCTTTCCGTCTGAATATAGCACACTTATCAAAGAACACTTCATCATTATAAATCAGGGCGGTAACGGAGGAAATGCAGCTATAGTGGATATGCCAGTTGAGGGACAGCAGAGCGGGAGACCGGGCGCAAGAGGCAGGAAGGGGAAAGTGCAAATGATTCCCCAACGCAGGTAGTATCTTGCACGATGAATCAATTACTTGGGCTGGGGTGTATTTGCATTGGGTTGAGCGGTTGCATTTCACAGCCCGTAGGACCACACTTTCTGGCGGGTGTCCAAACGGGCATAAACAAAAACCATGACCTAGAAGAAGTATCCGGCATTGCTGAAAGCATGACTATCCCAGGCCATATGTGGGCCATCAACGACAGCGGAAATTCGGCTGAACTATTTCTCTTGAATGAAAGCGGTGCCGGGACGGTGAAGAAATTCAAGCTTTCAGGGATTGATAACCGCGATTGGGAAGACATCGTATTGGTGAAGGATAGCCTTCGTAGTTACCTCTACATTGGCGACATAGGTGATAACCTTGCGCGGTATGAATATAAATACATCTACCGTGTACCGGAACCTTCGCTCACAGACAGTAGCCTCATCACCCGTTTCGACACGCTTCAGGTTAAGCTCGAAGGAGAGAATCGCGACACGGAAGCCCTGCTGTTCGATCCACTCACCCTCAACCTCTATCTTGTTTCCAAGCGGGAGCAATCAGTCATACTTTTTGAAATAAGTTATCCTTATTCCGGTAATCACATCATTGCCCATCCTGTTGCTACTCTTCCGGTTACCCGCATTACGGCCGGTTCCATTTCAACGGATGGCAAAGAGATTCTGCTTAAGAACTACGAGCACATCTACTATTGGAGACGGGATAATGATGAACCACTGGCGCAATTGCTCCAACAAAAGCCAACAAAACTTGCCTACACACCAGAACTACAGGGAGAAGCCATTACCTGGGCCCATGATGGTTCCGGATTTTATACATTGAGTGAAAATGGTCGGGGTGAACGGGCTCCGCTCTATTTCTACAAAAGAAAATAGGTTATCGCTGGCGGTCTGCCAATTGTTCGGCAAACTGAATCAATTCAGATGTCTTTGCTCCAGCTGATAATTGCTGCAGATCTGCAAATCCCAAATCAAAGTAACTTTTGATCTTCTTCTCTGTTGCTTCCCGCACACCCAGTTTATTGTACAATGCAGTAATCGCATTAACCTTTTTTCGGGGATCATACTTCTTGGCCGTTAACCAACGCCGTAGTTCTGCTTTGTCCTTACCCTTTGCGGTCGCCAAGGCATGAATCAAAAGGAACGTCTTCTTGTTGGAGAGAATGTCGCCACCTACCTGTTTGCCAAATGTCTTCTGGTCGCCGTAAACATCCAGCAAGTCATCCTTCAGTTGAAAGCCGATTCCCAAGTGGGTACCTGCCTGTTGTAGCAGCGCGCAGTCCTTTTCCGACGCGCCCGCTATTACTGCCCCAAATTCCAGACTAAATCCCAACAAAACCGCCGTTTTTAGTCTAATCATTTCAATGTATTGAGCCTGTGTGACTTTCGCTTTCGCTTCAAATTCCATGTCCCACTGCTGACCTTCACAGACACCAGCGGCGCAGGCATTGAATAGGGGCAGCACAGTCTTTAGCTGGTCGGCGGGCAAACCCAATAGCATGTCATATACCTTTACAAGCATCACATCGCCTGAAAGGATCGCGGTGTTGACATTCCATTTTTCATGGACCGTTGCTTTGCCACGGCGCAGCGGGGCTTTGTCCATAATATCATCATGGAGTAGGGTGAAGTTGTGAAAGGCCTCTACCGCGACAGCATAGGGTACAATTCGCTCAGCATCTGTTCGGTACAACTGATAGGCCAGCAGGGTAAGCATCGGGCGAACCCGTTTGCCACCAAGGGCCATGATGTATCGAATCGGTTCGTAGAGGGAACGTGGTTGTTCACCAAACCGCTGGCGTTTAATCTCCCTTTCTATCCAGGAAAGTTCTGTTGTCATGCTCTATCGTCTTCGTCGGGCCTCCCGCTCTGCGGGGATAAAGGTACCATCATTTTCAAAGGCTAGGTCCATGGTACGGCGATCAACGTCTGTCTTCTTTACCCGTACCTCCACCTCATCACCCAGTCGATAGATCTTTTTTCGGCGACTGCCAATCACACGATAATTCTTCTCGTCGAATTCATAGAAGTCGTCTTTCATGTCGGCCAACCGCACCATGCCCTCGCATTTGGTTTCGATGATTTCCACAAAAATGCCAAAGTCGGTAACACCGGTAATAATGCCCTTGTATAATTTGTCTTCCGCCAGGCTCATGAACTCAACCTGCTTATACTTGATGGAGGCGCGCTCGGCATCAGCGGCACGCTTTTCTCGCTCTGATGAATGAACACACTTAGCTTCATATTCGGTTTTATTCACCGACTTCCCTTCATCGAGATAATGTTGCAGCAAACGATGCACCATCATGTCCGGATAGCGGCGAATTGGTGACGTGAAGTGGGTGTAGTGTTCAAACGCCAGGCCAAAATGGCCTTTGGGTTCCGTGGTGTATTTTGCTTTGGCCATGGCCCGCACGGCCAAAGACTGCAAAACATTTTGCTCCGGCTTCCCTTCGATTTCGTCCATCAATTTGTTCAGGGAACGAGACACTGCCTGCTCCTCGGTATGCAACGTATGTCCAAACTGCTTGGCAAACACGGCGAAGTCTGAAACACGCTCGGGGTCCGGGAAGTCGTGGGTGCGATACACAAACGTGTTTTTGTCTGCGCCTTTCTTTTGTTTGTAAACAAATGTGGCCACCGCTTTGTTGGCGAGCAACATAAATTCTTCGATAAGCTTATGGGCATCTTTCCGGATCTTGGGTACTACCGCCAGTGGTTTGCCTTTTTCATCCAGTTTGAACTTCACTTCAGTAGTCTCAAAATTGACAGCCCCTTTATCAAAGCGTTCTTTCCTCAATTTCTTGGCCAGATCGTTCAAAATGGTCAATTCGCGAGCAAATTTGCCCTCCTTGGCATCAAGCACGTCCTGGGCCTGCTCATAACTGAAGCGATGGTCGGAGTGAATGACCGTCCGGCCAAACCACTCTTTGTGGATTTTGCCCCGGGCATCCATATCAAATACAGCAGCAAATGTCAATTTGGTCTCGTTAGGCCGCAGTGAGCATAATCCATTCGACAATCGCTCGGGCAGCATGGGAACCGTCCGGTCAACGAGGTATACTGATGTAGCTCGGTCGAAGGCATCATCATCGAGGAGGGTGCCTGGGGTCACATAATGCGTTACATCTGCGATGTGTACACCCACTTCATAGTGGCCATTTTCCAGTTCGCGGAACGACAACGCATCATCAAAATCCTTGGCGTCTTCCGGATCAATGGTAAATGTCAGGATATCTCGAAAATCCCTGCGCTTCTTAATCTCTCCATCACCGATAGTGTCACTGATTTTTTCCGATGCATGCAAAACGGGTTCCGGAAAACGGAAGGGCAAATCAAACTCAGCCATGATGGAGTGAATCTCGGCTTCGTTCTCGCCGGTCTTTCCCAGAATTTCAACAATCTTTCCTTCCGGGCTGCGATCGCCGTCGCCCCACTTCGTTACTTCGATCAATACTTTATCGTTGTTCCTGGCTTCGCCAACATTTTCCTGGTAGACGAAAAAGTCCTGATAGATTTTTCTGAAATCGGGTACCACAAATGCGAAACGATTGGGGGCCATCTCCAACCTGCCTACAAAGCGGGTTCGGTTTCTCTTAACGATTTCAGTCACCCGGCCTTCGGGTTTTTGACCGGACCGGCCACCTATGAGTTCAACCCGTACCGTATCACCATGCAGGGCTGTACCCAGGTCGCGGTCGCGAACATAAATGTCCTGTTCACTACCAGTATTGATGTACGCAAATTTCGGATTCACATGATCCACTACACCTTCAATGGACTGAACTTTACGGGTGGACTGATAACTTCCATCCGGCAGTTGCCGAATCTTACCGGCCTCCAGAAGTTCTTCGAGGATGCTGAACAGTTGCTGATTACCCGCTTTGTTTTTGGCACCTACGCGCCGGGCAAGTTGGCGGAAGTCGTAGGACGCGCCTGGGGTTACATGAAAAAATGTGACTACCTGATTTCGTAAGGACTTTCCTCCTTCTTTCTCTT
>DAOMGC010000118.1:0-6544 GCA_035430125.1 Cyclobacteriaceae bacterium
TCCCACGGTGCCGGTTAAGAAAACCGGCACATACTAGTCTTCGTCAGTGTTCTTGGATAGTTTCCAATCGGTGTTCCTGCTAGTCCCGGTTGGTGATCTTCACCGACCGGCGTGGATTAAACGATCCCACAGTGCCGGTTACGAAAACCGGCACATACTAGTCTTGGTCGGTGTCCTTGGATAGTTTCTAATCGGTGTTCCGGTCGGTGTTCTTCACCGACCGACGTGGGTTAAATGGTCTCCACGGTGCCGGTTAAGAAAACCGGCACATACTAGTTGGTGTCTTCACCGACCAATTATTCACAGCAAAGGCTTAATCACTTTCGTGAGATTCGCAGCGACGATGCGATGCCCTTCCGCATTGGGATGAATACCATCCGCTTGATTAAGCTTTTCAATGCCGCCAACACCTTCCAATAGAAAGGGAACAAAAACAACTTTGTTTGCAGCGGCTATTTCTTTGAAGACGGCCTGGAAGCCCTTAGCATATTCCGGACCCATGTTGGGTGGCACGAGCATACCCGTGAGTACAATCTGGCATTTTGGGTATTTGGCGTTCACCCGGTCGATGATGGATTGCAGGTTCTTTTTGGTCTGAGCCACCGGCAAGCCGCGCAGGCCGTCATTGCCACCGAGTTCCAGAACAAATATGTCAATGGGTTGTCGCAGGATCCAATCGATTCGGCTCAGTCCACCGGCTGTTGTCTCGCCACTGAGCCCGGCGTTTACAACCCGGGCATTTACACCCTGCTTCACCAGAGACTTCTCCACCTGGGCGGGGAACGCATCTTCCGGGTCGAGGCCGTAGCCGGCAGACAAGCTATCCCCAAAGAATAGAATGACTTTAGGGGGTGGGGCGGCCTGCACCAGCAGCAGTGCCACAATAAAGAGTGCTATCTTACCGACCATAGCTAAAGTTGCTTTCGTCTTAAACAATTTTCGGTAATTAACGATTTATTTCAGGATACGTTCACAATTCTATGGCAGAAATACTTCTAGCGGCGGAGAACCTCACCAAAGCCTACCCGTCAGGCGACAAGAAGCTGGTGGTGCTGGACAATGTCTCCTTCACCGTAGCACAGGGCTCGAGGATATCGATTATCGGCCCATCGGGTAGCGGCAAGACTACGCTGTTAGGCCTCTGTGCCGGACTCGATGTCCCCACCGCAGGAACCGTATCCCTTATGGGTTTCAAACTGAATGCCATGGATGAAGACGACAGGGCATACCTGCGCAACCAATACACCGGATTTGTATTCCAGAATTTCCAGTTGCTGCCCACCCTCACGGCACTTGAAAACGTGATGGTGCCTCTTGAACTCCGCGGTGAGCGGAATGTCCAGCCAAGGGCGAAGGAGTTATTGGGTCGGGTAGGACTGGGTGACCGACTGCATCATTACCCCACCCAACTTTCGGGCGGCGAACAGCAACGCGTGGCTATCGCAAGAGCATTCATCACCTCGCCAAGGATTTTGTTTGCAGACGAGCCAACCGGAAACCTCGACGAAGAGAACGCCAATCAGATCATCAACCTGCTATTTGGCATCAACGGGGAAGAGAAAACAACACTGGTGCTCGTAACCCACAACCTGGAATTGGCCCGCATGACCGATCACATCCTCCAGATGAAAGGTGGCCGCATTGCTGACGAAAGAAAGGTCACCGCATGATCGAATATATTATCAAATTGAAACGGGCGGTCCGGCCGCTATGGCGTGACCGGTGGGTATGGACCATGGCCCTTCGGGATGCACGTCACAATGGTCGCCGGTTGTTCCTGCTCATCGCCTCTTTGATTACCGGTATTGCCGCCGTGGTGTCAATCGGTTCGTTGAATTATTCACTGCAGGAAGCATTGAATCAAAATGCCAAAGAGCTGCTCGGCGCAGATGTGGTTATCAACAGCAACCGCAAGTTCGAAAAGGATATTACTTCCTTTATAGATACCGCTAAGGTAACCACCGCCTATGAGGCCGAGATGGGCTCTATGGTGATGTTCATGAATACCCAACAGTCGAGGTTGGTAAAGCTCACTGCCTTGGCTGGTGACTTCCCGTTTTATGGCAAGTTGGAGGCCCAACCTGAAAATGCATATTCTATCATGAAGTCGGGTCGCTTCGTGATGCTCGATGAGTCTTTGGCCAGACAATACGAAGTCAGCTCGGAAGATTCGATCAAAATTGGCACCACGATGTTCAAGGTTGCTGGTGTGGTGTCGAAGATTCCTGGTGGCGGTGCCATCACATCGACCCTGGCACCCTCGGTGTACATCGCACTCCGCGAACTGGACTCCACGGGTCTGGTGCAGTTCGGCAGCCGGGTCAGTTACCGGATGTTTGTAAAGACCACTTCACAAGTACAGACGGATAAGTTGGTGGAAGGTATCAAACCTATCGCGAAAAAATCCGGCTACTCCTGGGAAACAGTAGAAGGCAGGAAAGAGGGGCTAGGCAGAAGTTTCAAATCGGTCTATCAGTTCTTCTCGTTGCTGGCCTTCGTTGCTTTGATCCTGGGATGCATTGGCGTAGCGAGCTCTGTGCATATCTATGCCCGCGAGAAGCGCGATGAAGTAGCCGTATTGCGTTGCATCGGGTCATCAGGCTGGCAGGCTTTTAATATTTATTTTATCCAGATATTCTTTCTGGGCATTCTCGGGAGTGTGCTGGGCGCCGCCCTGGGTGCCGGAATTCAAAAGCTGATTCCGGTAGTCTTCAAAGATTTTATCCCCGTCGAAATTCCTTTTACCATCTCCTGGGCTGCGGTGGGCGAAGGATTATTGTTAGGTGCTGTCGTATCTATTCTATTTGCCGTTTTGCCGCTCGTGGCCATTCGCTTCGTGCCGCCACTGACTGTGCTGCGCGCAGACTTTTCACCGACAAAGAGGTTCTCGCGTATGCGTTGGGCGGCTATCCTTGGAATAGTTTTGTTTCCCATTATTGCCGCTTCCTATCAGACAACCAGCCTGGTCACAGGATTGGCATTTACGGGCGGACTTGCCCTGGCTTTGGGCTTGCTGGCTGTTGTGGCTTGGGGACTCCTTAAATTAGTGCGGCGCTTCTTTCCCCGCAATGCCCGGTTCGTATTTCGCCATGCGCTGTCCAATTTGTATCGGCCCAATAACCAGACTCAGGTGTTGATGATTACGATTGGATTGGGTGGATTCATCATTGCCACCCTGAACATCATTCAGCATAGCTTGTTGGGACAGGTTGAATTTACGGGCAACAGCAACCAGTCCAATACTATTTTATTTGACATTCAACCGGCCCAGAAAGAAGGCGTGCTTAACCTGCTGGATCACCATAAACTTCCCGTGAAGCAGGTGGTGCCGATCATTACCTGCCGGATAAAGACCCTGAAAGGAAGAAGTACCGAAGTCATCGCCAACGACACCACGGCCCGCATACGGTCATGGGCTTTAACCCGTGAGTATCGCGTAACATACCGCGATAGTTTGCACAGTTCGGAGGAGCTCACCAAGGGTACTTTGCAGAAATTCAGTCCGGGTCAAAAGGATTCTGTTACCGTCACTATTTCTGAGGGCATGCAGGATGAGCTCAAAGTAGATGTAGGTGATTCACTGGTGTTTGACATTCAGGGCGTGCCCCTGGCCGTGAAGATATCGGGGATAAGGAAAGTGGAATGGCCCAAAGATCCGCCAAACTTTATCTTCGTTTTCCCGAAAGGGATATTGGAGCAGGCACCGCAGATTTGGGTGGTTACCACCAAGGTCGATCAGCAGGCTGAGTCCCACTTGTTCCAAAAAGAGTTGGTTACTGCCTATCCTAATGTTTCATTGGTTGACCTCCGATTGATCCTGAGTACCGTAGAGGAATTGTTCGGGAAGATCAGTGTCGTGATACGTTTTCTGGCCATGTTTAGTATCATCACCGGATTAATCGTATTGGCTGGCGCTGTCGTGAACAGCAAGTTTGCCCGCATACGGGAAAATGTTCTATTGCGAACCATTGGTGCCCGGACACGTCAGATAACCTGGATCACCCTCATTGAATATGCCTACCTCGGCCTGTTTGCAGCTCTTACGGGAATGCTATTGTCAGTGGGAGGCGGATGGGCATTGTGCCGGTTCTTCTTCGAAGTACAGTTAGGTGTGAATTGGACCGACCTCGGCATTGTCGCCGGAGCGGTGGTGTTGCTCACCATCTTTATAGGATGGTACAACTCACGCGAGGTTATCAATACACCGCCGCTGCAAGTGCTGAGAAAGGAGTAGACTAGATATACCCCATCGTCCAATAAACCACGTACCCTGACCACTCTTTAAGCAGAATAGCCCAGGCACCCAGGGCCTCCTGTTTGGGGACCAGGAAGACATCGGGCGTGTATTGTCGCTTGTGGGTTTGGAAGTCGACAGAGAACGGATCCATGGGCCAACCGGCTTTGCTGAAGCAACCCATGGACCGACGCATGTGATAGGCAGACGTAATCATCAGGCATTGATCGGGCGTGGTGACCTTGTCAAGAATTCGCTTTACCTGTTCTGCCGATTCATGCGTGTTCCTGGATTCGTTCTCTACGATGATATCTTCGGGGGGCACACCCATGATTTGAATCAATGATGAAAGTTGATCGGCCTCCCGTTCACCCACATCAAATACGCGACCGCTGCCGCCGGAAATGAGAATCTTCCGGATATGTCCAAGCCGGTACAATTGGACCGTGTGGTTGATGCGATCGGCAGCTGACCCAATGTACACCCGGTCCGGAGGGCCGGCCTCTGTCTTGGCGGCGCCACAAAGCAAAACTCCGTATGAGTACTTGCGGGGAAGGTCAGCAAACCTGGTGACCGGAACCTCCCAGGCCATCATGACCTCGTTGGCAATGAACTCATTCGAAAAGAACAGGAGCAGGCAGATACCACCGATAAACAATCGCTTTTTCCACACCGGTTTGCGGACAATCCAGGAGGCGACCAGCAAACCTGTCACTACGGTCAGTGGCCTGATCAGAAAACTCAGAATTTTCGACAGGACAAAAAACATGGCTATCGACCCAGAGACAAGTTCTCCAGACCTTGAATGAGTTTACGCAACAGATTGTAGTAAAGGGTCATATACAACAGCAATGACATGGCCCAGATCACACAAAGATTAAAGTAGAACGTTTCTATGGTGGCGTTCATAAAATGCTTGGTGGGCAAATAGAACTGAGCATTGAAGTCGATGAAATGATCCGGGTCCGGGTCCTTATAAATGGGGTAGATCTTCTGTATGAGTTGACCATTAGACTCGATAATCCGGCTGGGCTCATCCTGATTCTTGACCATGACACCAACGGCATCATTTTCGTAGGCTTCCCGGAAGGCCTCCAGTTGCTTCTCTCCACCCAGTTGGGATGCCAGCTCTGCACGTCGCTTTTCTTTTTCTGATTCCGCATTTTTGGCGCGGTTAGTATAGTACTGTTTTAGTACCGCCAGGAACCTTCTGGTTTTTCGGTACACGGATGAATCGAAATCTTTAGGCACCAGCAACGCTACCTCGAGAAAATGTTTGGCGCCCACCGTGTACAATTCTTTTTCGATTTCAGACTTCACCAATTGCAACCGGGACGAAATTTCTCCCGGAGGGACCGTTGCATTCAGGTAGTTGTGGTTAAGGTAGTCTAGTTTGGATTCCAGGGTAGGGATGAAGTAAAGTTTTTTGTAGTCGGCTTCCGCAATGACCTTGTCCTGGTTATAGAACTCCCGCTGATAGGTATTGTCTTTGAATTGGGATACCATCGCCGCTTCAAACGCCCAGCGCGAGGCCATCATGTCGCCCACCAGCGGCACCGTCTCACTGTTGCTGATCAATGGATTTAGCTTATCAAATTTCACCACCACGCCGCTGAGGATCAACTGTGGAATCAGGAGAATGGGGATGAGGATATAGATAGTAACCGCCGAATTGAATGCTGCTGAAATGTTCAACCCCAGCATGTTGGCAAAGCAAGACACCGTAAACAGGATGCCCCAATGAATAAAAAACATACCGTGAATTTCCAGCATGCTGTGACCCACAGAAACGAACAGCAGGGTTTGGATGGCAGAAATAAAGAAGAGGATTCCAATTTTTGAGATCAGGTAGCTGCTGCGGCTCAGGTGGAGGAACGCTTCCCGCTTTAAAATCTTTTGATCCCGGATGATTTCTTCTGCGCTCACAGTAAGTCCCATAAACAACGCCACGATCACACTCATGAAGAGGTAGGCAGGAATGTTTACATTTTTGATGAACACATATCCGTCGTGGTAGAGATCATCCGTGCTATAGTACCGGGTAATAAAGGCCAGGATGAAGGCGAGCAATGGCGCCTCCAGCAGGTTGATGGCCAGGTACTGTTTGTTACTCAGTTTGCTGAGGAAGTCACGCATCCCGAATAGCCGCATTTGCTTCACCCAGCCAGGCAGCCGGAGGGTAGATCGTGGCGGTTCATTGGAAGTAATGATAGCTGGGATTCGGAGCTTTTCCTTAAAGATCACATTCCATTGCTCCGGTACAATTTTGCGTTCGTTGGTAAAGTTTCCGTACTCATCGATCACCTTGGT
>DAOMGC010000118.1:6644-8505 GCA_035430125.1 Cyclobacteriaceae bacterium
AGGTTTCCGGATTCTTCGTTGATGTTGATGTGGCGAAGCCCGAGTTTGCCATTCTTGAACTGATAGGAGATATCACGCGCTTCAAAGGTCGTTCGGACATCCGCGCTGAGCTTCTTGAATTGTGCGAGGGTTTCTCCGAAGTACACCGGATCTACGCCTTCCCAACGGATGCTACTGCCATTGGCGAGCGGATTGATGTTAGATGACTTTTGGGGTATCCCGTTCAGGTAGACGTCACCGGTACCGGAGTACTTGAAGAAAAACAGATCGCTGGAAGCCAGGTGCAGAATGGCGATGGTACCGTGCAGTTTCTCGCGACAAATGTGCTTACATACGGCAGGTTTTTCCGGATTGGAATCGATGATGAGGATATTCGGAGAATTGAAAGTGTTCCGATGATCGCCAAGGATGTAGTGGGTAATGAGGTCAATATCGGCGCTACTCATATTCATGTAGTCGCCTATCATCTTGGCATATTGACGTTCTTTTTCGGAGATCACACCGTCGGCGAGGACCACGCTCATGAGTTCGAGGAGGATAACGGCCTTTTGTTTGGCAGTTACCTCACGGTTAATTTCCTGGCAGAGCTCGCGGACGTTTTTTTCCTGATCGTCGGAGAGCGTCTTGGCAAACTCATCGAAATAGCCAATCTTTTCCATCACAGCTTTACGACCCAGGTGGTCATGGAGAAAAGCAAGGACATAATCGCGTTCCTGAACCGTTACGGAGTCTTCTTTGGCAACAATCGCGAAAAGGCGAAGGATGGCTTTCAGGACGGGTTCGCTCATGGTACTGGGTTTAGGATTTTAAAGATAAGGTTCAGATGGACAACCCGAAATAAAAAAGGGAATGGTTTTGCCATTCCCTTTCATTGAATTGATGCTGAATTAGTTCACGATATCCCCGCGGAGTTTTTCAACTACCTTGGTGATTTCAGCCAGATTCTTGTCCGACAGGGCCAGGTTGGCTTTGTTGGTCTTGATTTTGTCCTCGAGGTTCAGGGCTGCATAGCTGGCTTCCAGCGCATTGAGGTCGGCCACAATCTGAGGGATTGGACCAGTCTGGTCTACGGAGGCAAGCATTTTGGCCACTTCACCTACTGACTTGCGCTGTTTGATAACGACACTCATGAGGGGTGTAAGGATGAGGTTACGCTTGTCATCTGGGAGGATGTCTTTGGGATATGATTTGATGAGTCCGGTGGAGATGTACATACTCTCAACGAAACTTCCGGCAACGAGGAGGGCACCTAATTTGCTCCTATTACCATCCTTTAGGTAGCGGTCAGTCTTCTGCATGGCATCATTAAGGAGGGCAGCCAGGGAGTCCTTGTTGGCGATGTTGGCTTCAAATTTCTCCAGGGTGCCGCGGTCGAAAGAACCGGTAACACCAAGTTTGTCGGCGAGGTTCTTGCAGGCATTGAGGTAGTCAATAGACTCCTGTGTCTTATCATAGGAGCTCAGGTACCCGATGTCGGCTGTGTACACGCCCAGGTTGAGGGCAGCTTTATCGCTTTGGGATCCATAAGAATCTGCTTTTTTGCGATCGTTTACCAGGCTTTGGTTGAAATCAGCGCCTGTGGCCTGAAGCATGTAAGGGATTTCAGCTGGGGGAGGGATGGTATAAGCAATATCCTTAATCTCCTCTTTCAGAGACTTTTCGGCGTCGGCAAATTCATCAGCGCTCTTGCTCTGATCTCCTTTTGAGCCGCAGGACCAGAGGCCAACTACAGCGAGGAGGGCGAGGAGGATAGCGTTCAATTTCAATTTCATAGGTTAGATGGGTTAAAGCTTACTGTTTAGGCCTCCAATTTTAGCACATTTTTCTAATCCGACGAATACCCTTTGGATTTAATTTTGCC
>DAOMGC010000119.1:0-8247 GCA_035430125.1 Cyclobacteriaceae bacterium
ATCGCCAAGTATGGCGGCTCCTGGCGCGGCATCAAACCCAAAGTTGCTCAGGAGCATGGCGCCATTGGTTGCTTGATATATTCCGATCCTAAAGAAGACGGTTATAACCAGGGTGATGTTTACCCAAAAGGTCCCTACCGTCCTTCCGACGGTGCACAACGCGGTTCCGTCATGGATATGCCCGTTTATCCTGGTGATCCCCTCACGCCGAACATCGGCTCGGTACCTGGCGCAAAAAGGCTTGATCGCAGTGAAGTATCAAATCTCATTAAGATACCGGTGATCCCAATCTCCTATGGAGACGCACAACCCCTGCTTGCCGCACTCGCAGGCCCTGTTTCGCCAGACAACTGGCACGGATCATTGCCCATTACCTACCACATTGGCCCGGGACCTGCAAAGGTTCACCTGAAATTGGCATTTGATTGGAAGACCGTAGACTGCCTCAATGTCATTGCACGTATGCCTGGCAGCGAACGACCTGACGAATGGGTCATCCGCGGTAATCACCATGATGCGTGGGTGAATGGTGCCGGTGATCCCACCAGTGGACTTGTAGCAGAAATGGAAGAGGCACGGGCCATCGGTGAACTTGTGAAAGGCGGATGGAAACCCAAGCGCACCATTGTATACTGTGCGTGGGATGGCGAGGAGCCCGGACTCATGGGATCCACCGAATGGGCTGAACATCATGCTACCGAACTGCAACAAAAAACGGTGGCCTACATTAACTCCGATGGCAATGGCCGCGGGTTCCTGTTTGTTCAGGGCTCACATACCTTCGAATCCTTGATTACCGATGTCGCTAAAGATGTAGTCGACCCCGAAACTGGTGCCACGGCCCTGGAGCGCCAGAAGTCTTTCTTGGCCATCAATACACCCGGAGCGAAGGCGCGGAAAGAAATTCTCGGCAAGAATAGTATGACCCTGGGCGCATTAGGTTCAGGATCTGATTACACATCATTCATTGACCATTTGGGAATTCCATCCCTGAACATAGGGTTTGGCGGTGAAGGTGGCGATGGCGTATACCATTCGATTTATGATTCTTATGACCACTATAAGCGGTTTGTGGATCCAAAACTGGAATATGGCGTAGCCCTTGCCAAAGCAGCAGGACGCACTACCCTCCGATTGGCAAACGCCGCGGTGCTGCCATTTGACTTCAAAGCCTTTCACCGTACAGTGAGTGGATACCAGACTGAAGTCATGGCGCTCATCGACAATATGCGCGAAGCCACGGAGGTTGAAAATCAGTTGATCCGTGACCAACGATACGCACAAGCCGCCGACCCGACAGAAAAGACCGTGTTGCCTACCACCAAAGAGCCTGTACCCTTTGTTAGTTTCACCAACTTGCAAAACGCAATAGCCCATTTGGAAAAAAGTGCGGCCTTGATCGCTGACCAGCTTGCAGCACATCCGAATCCAAAGCAAGCTGATGCGGTCAATCAACTGATGTATCAGGCTGAGCAAAAGTTATTATCGACACAAGGGCTTCCACGCCGGCCCTGGTTCAGACACACCATTTACGCCCCGGGATACTATTCAGGTTATGGCGTGAAAACGTTGCCCGGCATTCGCGAGGCTATTGAGCAACGGAGTTGGAACGAGGCCCAGGAACAAATTGAGATAGCCGCCAAGAGCATTCAGGCTTATGCCGCACAAATTGATGCAGCCGTAGTATTGCTCCAGAATAACTAATTCATTATCCCGCATTCCATGAAACAGCTTTTCATTTTTGTCCTGATTATTTGCAGTCAGTTGGCTCTCGCACAACTCCCGCAAAAGAGTTATGTGTTAACCAACGTCAATGTGTTCAATGGTGTCGATAACAAGATCTACCCTTCATCACTGGTATTTATCAAAGCAGGAAAGATTGAGCGCATCGGCAAGGTCGGTGAACCGATTGCAAAAGAGTATGAAGTAATCGATTGCCTGAACAACTATGCGATACCCGGCATGATTGATTGTCATACCCATATTGACAACCTCGAGTCAGCGCGACGTGCATTGTTGTCTGGCGTCACGACCTTCAGAACGGCCGGTGTGTCTGCGTATCAGGATGTAAGTCTTCGTGACCTTGCCATCAGCCACCGCATAGCCGGGCCTGATGTGGTGCCGGCCGGCGTTTACGTTACTCCAAATCTTGGAGAGACCGTTCTGGCTGATCCCCGACTTGGCAATCTGATCGGAGGTGTGGGTACCGATGATGAACTAAGGCAACTCGTCAACGTCAATATTGACCGTGGCGCCGCCGTGATCAAGAGCCGTGGCACCGAGCGCGCCGGATTACCGGATACAGATCCGCGAGAACAATCCTATACCCAACATCAGTTGACTGTGATCGTCGAAGCCGCTGCAGCCCGCAATGTACCCGTGATGGTTCATGCCCACGGTGATGAAGGTGCGCGCGCCGCTGTTTTGGCCGGTGCCAAGAGCATAGAACATGGCACCTTCCTCAGTGATGAAACACTTCAACAAATGAAACAAAAAGGAACGTATTTGGTGCCCACCTATATCACACTGGAGGACCTCACCAAACCCGGCGGTGATTATGCCGGTGCGGTGCTAGAACTGCGGGGTCGTTTTATGATGCCCCAGGCCGAGAAAGTATTTCGCAAGGCCCATGCCCTGGGCATCCGCATTGCCACTGGCGCGGATAACAATTATACCAACCAAAGTACCAGCCGGATCTCGCTGGAGTGCGAACATTTTGTGCGCATGGGAATGACACCCTTTGAAGCCATTCAAAGCGCCACCGTGACCAGTGCTGAATTGTTGGGCCTTGGTGCTAAAACAGGAAAGCTCATTCCGGGGATGGAAGCCGACCTGGTGATTGTGCCCGGGAATCCATTGGAAGATATTAGGTCGTTACAGGACGCATTGATTGTGATCAGTAATGGTCATGTTGCACTCAAGCGGGTGCCGTTTGGTAAGCCTTAAAACTCACCTTTTAGATTACGAGCGTAGTTTACCCTGGACATTTGGGTTATTGAGTCGGCGTCGCACTGCGTAACTGTACCCAATATTCAAAAAAACACTTGTAGCCTTCACCATGATCTGCTCACCGGCTGATCATTTGGTCCGGGCTTTCCCCTCCTTTTTTTACCTTAGCGGTTCAATTTTCTTCATGAAACTGAATAAGTACTTCGTAATCGATTTCGATAGCACTTTTACTAAGGTGGAAGCCTTTGATGTACTCGCCGACATCTCCCTGAA
The DNA here is from genome assembly GCA_035430125.1 of Cyclobacteriaceae bacterium. Classification (GTDB taxonomy): domain Bacteria; phylum Bacteroidota; class Bacteroidia; order Cytophagales; family Cyclobacteriaceae; genus ELB16-189. The sequence continues at coordinate 3,223 of DAOMGC010000119.1, forward strand.
TGGTCACCCGGACAAGGTCCAACTCAAGAAAAAAGTTGAAGACATCACCCGGCAAGGCATGGAAGGCGCAATCTCTTTTCGAGAAAGCCTTGAGCAACGTCTGCAGGTGCTTCAGGCCGAACGCAAACACCTGCCCGCCCTCATTTCTCAATTGAAGACCCTGGTGTCTGAATCTTTCAAACGCAACAAGGATTTCTTCAGCACCTATGCCGACAACATTTACATCATCTCCAACGGCTTCCGCGAATTCATCGAACCCGTTGTCTGTGAGTTCGGTGTAAAGCCAGAGAACATCCTCGCCAACTCATTTACGTTTGATGCCGCGGGAAAAGTCACCGGCTTCGATAAAGAGAACCCCCTCTCCGACAACAATGGTAAATCAGAACAACTTCGTCGGCTGAACTTGCCCGGAGACGTATATGTTATCGGTGATGGCTATACCGATTATGAAATTAAACACGCCGGACTTGCCAATAAGTTCTATGCCTTTACCGAAAACGTGGAGCGGGAAAGTGTGCTTAACCATGCTGACCACGTAACGCCCAGCCTCGACGAATTTCTCTACCTCAACAAGTTAAATACCGCTATCTCCTATCCGAAAAACCGCATTCATGTATTGCTACTGGAAAACGTTCACCCCGTTGCGATTGAGTTAATGCGGGCTGAAGGATTTACCGTGGAAAGTTATCCGGCCGGACTTACCGAAGACGAACTTTGCGAAAAGATCAAAGATGTGAGTGTCCTGGGCATCCGGTCAAAGACCATGGTTACCGCCAAGGTGCTGGAACACGCACAACGCCTGATGGCCATTGGAGCCTTCTGCATTGGCACCAACCAGATCGATCTCAAAGAAGCAACCCGCCGGGGTGTTGCAGTCTTCAATGCACCCTTTAGCAATACCCGTTCGGTGGTGGAACTTGCTATCGCAGAAATGATCATGCTGATGCGCAACCTACCCGACAAGTCCAATCGGATGCACCGGGGCGAATGGGACAAATCAGCAAAAGGAAGTTTTGAGATCCGGGGCAAGAAACTGGGGATCATCGGTTATGGCAATATTGGTGCACAACTTTCGGTGTTGGCCGAAAACCTGGGAATGCAGGTATTCTATTACGATCGCGAAGAAAAGCTGGCAATGGGAAATGCCACCAAATGCCGGAGCCTGCAAGAATTACTCAGCCTGGCCGATGTCATTACCCTCCATGTAGACGGTCGTGAAAGCAACACCAACCTGATTGGCCATGATCAGTTTGCACGCATGAAGAAAGGGGTCATCTTTTTGAACCTGAGTCGGGGACATGTGGTAGACGTTGACGCACTACGTGAGAGCATACTAAGCGAGCATGTGGGTGGCTGTGCGGTTGACGTTTTCCCCTACGAGCCCATCAGCAACCAGGAAGAGTTTATTTCGCCTTTGCGCGGACTTCGCAATACATTGTTGTCACCTCACATTGGCGGCAGCACGGCAGAAGCCCAGGAGAACATTGGCCGATTTGTCCCCGGCAAACTAATGGAATACATCAATACCGGCAGCACCAGCAACAGTGTCAACCTACCGAATCTGACCCTGCCTTCCCTGGAAAATGCCCACCGCCTGATCCACATGCACGATAACGTGCCTGGCATTCTTGCCAAGATCAACAAAGTACTCGCAGACAACGGTATCAACATTGCTGGTCAGTACCTGAAAACCAATGAACATATTGGTTATGTGATCACCGACATCAATAAGGAATACAACAAAGAGGTGATTAAGGAACTAAGGGCCATTGACCACACCATCAAGTTCAGGGTGCTGTATTGATGGTTATCTGACCACCAGCCGGATATTATGGATGTCATCGGCAGTGTACACGGTGACCACATAAATCCCAGGTGCCCATCCCACGATGGGAATATCCAGGACCCTGTTGTATTTACCACTACCTGTCACAGCACTGCGGTACATCTCGGTACCTTGTATCGAATGAACACGTACTCCGTCGGCTGTTTCCACACCAATCAAATTCAAGTGAACAACATCCCCTTTTACCGGGTTCGGGTACAACACTACGCCAAGATCTAATAACTCTACCGGCACAATTCGTGAATAGGAGTACTTTCCATCAAAATCCACTTGTTTGAGCCGGTAGTAGGATTTCCCGGCGAGCGGATTGGTATCTACGGCTGTATAATAAGAAGTTGTGGTGACCGTGCCCTTGCCCTTAACAAATGCGACCTCTGTCCATTGTTCTGCATCAGACGAAGACTCCAGCACAAAGTAATTATTATTTTTTTCTGAGGCCGTTACCCATTCAGCATCTACTACCTTTCCTTTCGCGGTTGCTTTAAATGACACAAGTTCAATAGGCAACGGGGTACTGGTGAGGTTTACGCTACCAATGGTAAAGAAATACCCGGTCGCGCCGGTAAAGTCAAAGTCAAAGTCGGCGACGTGCGTTGTATTGTTAAATGTTGTGGGGGCAACTGACGTCGCGCCAGAAGCAAAAACACCGTTGGCGTCGACCAGTAGACGTATGTTCGACAAATCATTATTACCGATTACGCCGCCGGCACCTGGCACCTGTGACAAATCAAACCGCAGTTTGAGTGAACCGGTGGTTCCTGTCTCCTGCGCCTTCCACACCCGTGCCAGGCGCGCACGGATGACTTCCGCATTGACAGAGGTTCCAATATCGGCTACGCCGCTTGCATTCAAAGTGTTGCCATTGTGTGCCCAGGAGAAAAATGTCCGATCCGTAGCAAATGAATTGGCATTGGAAGCATTGTCAGCTGCAATGGTAACATTACCAATGGTGAGAACATTGTTAGAATTTATACTCGCAGACTGCTTTTGATTTAAGGGGGAGCTATCATCGCGTCCGATAGCAGCGATATCATTCTTGAAGGTTCCACCAGTTGTCGCGTCCCATATTTTTGTCCCGGACGAACCATTCCAGTTCGAAGCCACATAATCCAATGGTGTCGTCTGATCCAGTGTAATACCATATTTGGTGGCTAGATAACTGTGGATTTTCTGCAGACTCAATGAATTCAGGTTGCTCGCAAAGAATATGATCTCTGCAATTTCTCCGCTATGAAAGTTAGCCCCATTAAGGGATCCGATATAAAAGTCACTCCCATTACCAATAAAGGGATTCATGGTATTGTCGTTAGCGAGGACCAATCCGTTTTTATAGATATCTTGTCGCTGACCAGTGGCGGTCGCAGTGGTACTGGATGTCAGGGTCCATATATTATGGACGTTAAGCGAACCAGTCCATGGTGTGCTTAACCGGTTTGGTGACACGGCTGAACCAGCATCCCAATATAATGCGGCATCCGACCAGGGGATGTGGGCATTGATTCTTCCTCCAGACGCCATATTTTCATAAAAAATCGAACTGTTCTGAATAGCATTGGTTCGTGATACAATCACTGCATTAAAGTCAGTATACGTAGATAAACCCATGATGCCTCCCGTTACCACCAACTGATGGCTGGTTCCATTGAACTGCAAAGAAGGATTAAAATTTATTGCACCAGAAGCAAAGGCCGGACGGTTGGCTACGGTACCCTGAGTTGCACTAAAACCATTTCCACTTTGGTCATTCCATGCTGACACGGGAGAACCCGTAGCGCCCTGATTGGCTTTTAACCACAACTTGGTCGTTGCCACAACTCCGCCGGGAGCTGGAATAACCAATGGTGCTGTCGCACTGTTAACTGAGCCAAGGGTCATGAAACCCTGGCCTGCTGCCAGGCTTGCATACGGAACCGTAAAATCAACCAACCCACCACTGGCAGGAAAGCCTACGGTGGGAGATATCACCTGCTCTCCGGCTGATCCATTGCCAAATACAGCATCATTGTCAATCAGCAAACGCATGTCGGTATTAGCACCAGTCCCGCCACCCACTTGAGCCATATTTACTTCCACGATAACATTGCCCGTTGGTCCACCTGACTTGAACGTGCCCCATATGCGCTTTATCGCTGCCTGAATGGTTACGCCATTGTGAACAAAGGAGGAAGCAGCAGGGTCTGCACTCAATGGCTGGCCATTATGTCCCCAAACAAGAAAGCGGAGATCAGCGCCAAAAGCTGTTGGCGCACCAAAATTTCCGTTGGCCATGGTGATAACATCAGATGGCGTATTGCTGGTTGAGGACTTACGCTGATCAAGTAGTGCATTGTCATCGCGGCCAATGCCGGCAATATCATTGGCATACGAGGCCATCGTGGTGGCGTTCCAAATCACGGAATTGTCGGAAGCGATGTAGTTCTGGGCTGTAGATTGATCAATAGTAATACCGTATTTTAGTGCGAGATAGGAATGAATCCGGTTTAGCTGCGCGGCCGTGAGTGCTCCCGTGTAGACCACCAATTCAGATAATTCTCCGTTAAAGAAACCAAAGCCGTTTCCAACAGAGAAATTATTACTACCTCCGGTAAAGGACGTCATGGTATTGTCGTTGGCAAGAATCAACCCATTCCTGTAAACATCCTGCCGTGCGCCAGAAGCGGTAGCCGTGGTACTCGCCGTTAGGCTCCATAGATAACTTTGATTCACTGAACTTACCCAGGGAGTACTGATGCGTTGATTGGCATTTGTTGATCCGGCATCCCAATAGAGGCTGTTGTCGGTCCAGGGAATGTGTGCATTCAACCGGTTGCCTGCAGGGAGCGTTTCCAGAAAAACAGAACTGGCAGAAATGCTATTGGTACGAACGATGGCAAATATGTTGATATTCGTGTAGGTAGCATTTGCTAAAATACCATTGGTAATGACGAGCTGGTCGTTGATACCATCAAACTGAACAGCCGGATTAAAATTCAATCGGTTAGCGATGACAGCAGGTCGAAATGCAACAGTTGCCTGGGCAGCTGAAAAGCCACTTCCGCTTTGATCAGCCCACGAGGACACCGGCGACCCGGTTACACCAGTATTTCCCTTAAGCCATAATCTAAGATTAGCGCTAACCCCGCCTGGACCCTGGGCATGAGCATGCAAAGAACAGATCAAAGCAGCAATGAGAAGAGCGA
>DAOMGC010000120.1:0-8134 GCA_035430125.1 Cyclobacteriaceae bacterium
ATGGCTTTGTTTATCGGGATATTCTTCCACATCATATTTGAGGTGCTGGCTTCCAGCTTCACGGGGCCGGTGTCTGTGGTGTTTCATACCCTGAGCCTGAGTAATCATTTCGACAGCATCTCACGGGGAGTCGTGGATAGCCGGGATATCATTTATTTCTGCTCCATCATTTTTACCGGACTATTCTTGTCCGAATTGTCATTAACCAAGCGTAACCTGAATTGATATTATTCCTATGAAACAGAAATTACTGATCACCACCCTGCTGGTCATCGGCATTGTTCTGGTGATTAACTTCTTGTCCAATGAAGTTCATCTGCGACTTGACTTTACAGATGACCAGCAATACACCCTGAGTCAGGCAACGCTGGATATCCTTGATGAATTGAATGAAGCCGTTACCGTGAAAGCCTATTTTTCGCAGGACTTGCCAGCCAACATTGGCAAATCGCGACAGGACTTTCAGGACATGTTGATGGAGTACAGCAACCGTTCCAATGGCATGCTGGTGTATGAATTTGTGAACCCCAATGAAAGTGAGGAGAAAGAGCAAGAGGCGTTGCAGCAGGGTATTCAACAGGTAATGATTAATGTGCGTGAAAAGGATCAGGTAAAACAGCAGAAGGCCTTTTTGGGTGCCACTGTTAATCTCGCCGAGCGAAAGGATGTTATCCCGTTGATTCAACCCGGAATTTCCATGGAGTACGCGCTATCTACGGCCATTAAGAAGATTTCCATCGCTGAAAAACCGGTGATTGGATTTATCCAGGGACACGGTGAACCTGGCCTGAGTGAGATGGGGCAGATGCGCGAGCAGCTGGATGTGCTTTACAGCAGCCGGGAAATCAGGATTGACTCAACCGAAATCCCGAATGACATTAAGACGGTTGCCCTCATACGGCCAACAGACACGGTTCCGGGTACCCACATGCAGCGATTGGATAATTTTCTTTCGCGCGGTGGCAGGCTGTTGGTTGCCATCAACCGGGTACAGGGCAATTTGCAGCAGGCCTACGGCGCCGTCGTCACTACTGGTTTGGAAAACTGGCTTGCGCAAAAAGGGGTGCAAGTGGCTGATGCGTTTATTGTTGATGCCAAATGTGGCGCCATTACGGTTTCGCAGCAACAAGGATTCTTCACCATGCAATCACAACTTTCATTTCCCTTTCTTCCGGCCATCGCCCGATTTGCCGATCATCCGGCCAGTAAGGGATTGGAAACCATCTTCCTGGAGTTTGCCAGTCCGGTAACCTATGCCGGTGACAGCAGCAAAAGATTTACCGGCCTTGCGTTTGCCTCCGAGCAATCGGGCTCCATGGCGGCACCGTTGCAGTTTGATATCAATAAGAAGTGGATGCCCAGTGATTTTGCACAGCCTGGCTTGCCCGTAGCTGGTGCGTTGGAAGGCAGACTGGCAGGTAATACATCAGGCAAAATGGTAATCATCGGTGATGGCGATCTGGCTGTCAACGGAACGGGACAACAGGCACGGAGGGTTCAACCCGACAATGTACACCTGGTAGTGAACTCGATTGACTGGCTGTCGGATGATACCGGCCTCATTGAATTAAGGACCAAAGGTGCCTCCTCGCGACCCTTGCGTGAATTGGAAGAATCCACCAGAACCATGCTGAAGTATATCAACTTCCTGCTGCCGATTCTGCTTGTAATAGGTTACGGGTTGGTTCGCATGCAGGAGAATCGTATGACGCGTCTGAAACGAATGAGTGAGAACTATGAAGAACGCTAACAACTGGAAATTGATCGCCGTATTGGGCGGTTTGATTATTATCTTTTTAGGTGTGCGCTTTTACCGTTCCCCCCTTCGGGAGAGTAATCTGCCTGGTCAATTGGTAGAGCTGGATTCAGCGGAGACAACGCAAATTCTGATCCGGCCCGCCCGTCAGATCAAGTCTGAAATAAAACTGATGAAATCAGGACATCAATGGCAATTGACATCTTCAGAAGGAACCAAAGGAAGGCTTGAGTCTGGTGCTGCTTCGGTAGCCCTGGGCACGCTCATCAACCTTCGCCCCAGCCAGATGGTGGCCCGCAGGGCTAACCGGTGGAATGAATTTCGCGTTGGTGACAGCACGGGGACCCACGTTCAGATTAAAGCAGGCGACGATTTGCAAGCTGATCTCTGGATTGGCCGGTCAGCATTTTCATCCGGACAAGGCGGCATGTTCTCCGGGGGCGCACACACCTATGTGCGCCGGCAAGGTGAAAGCCAGGTCTATGCGGTACCCGGATTCCTGGAAGGACAGTTTAACCGGCTGTTTAACGACTGGCGCGACAAAACCTTTATCCGGTTGAAACGCGACTCCATCGACCGAATAATTTTCCGGTATCCGGCTGATAGCAGTTTTGTGCTCGAGAGACGCAACGGATGGCACCTGGGAAATATATTGGCTGACTCGGCGGTGGTAGCCAACTACCTGAATCTTCTGGAATATAAAAATGTGTCCACGTTTGCCGAAGGCCCGCCGGCCGGAGAGCCGCAACTGCGCATTGTGTTTGAGAGACGAGCCGTACCGGTAGTCACGGTGGAGGCATGGCCGACAGTCAATGGATGGACCTTAGGCAGTTCCTTGCAACCCGGGACATATTTCACTGCACCGGCTCTGTCTGCACATAGGGATATTTGGAAGGGGCGGAAAGATTTCCTTCCGGTCCGGAAATAAAAAAAGGCGCTTTGGGCGCCTTTCTTAATTTAGTCTAATGTGGATTACTTCTTTACGCCGTCCGCCAGAACGATCACCTTGTTTTGCAAAACCTCCACAACGCCACCGGTAATGGTGACGTGTTCACGCTGCTGACTCGTTTTATACTCCACAACACCTTCGGCCAACAGGCTCACGAGCGGTGCGTGGTTATTTAACAACTGAAAAGAACCGTCAGTACCGGGGCAGGTGACCACAGCGACTTCTCCTTCAAAAACCTTTTCGTCCGGTGTTATGATTTCGAGATGCATGGTTGATTATCCTTTAGCTTCGGCCATCAGTTTTTCACCTTTTTCGATAGCCTGTTCAATGCTACCTACCAGGTTAAAGGCAGATTCGGGCAGATGGTCGAGTTCGCCATCCATGATCATATTAAAGCCTTTGATGGTATCCTTGATATCCACAAGGGCGCCCTTGAGGCCGGTGAAAGCTTCAGCTACGTGGAAGGGCTGGGAAAGGAAACGCTGCACACGACGAGCGCGGTTTACTACTTGCTTGTCCTCGTCGCTAAGTTCGTCCATACCGAGGATGGCGATGATGTCTTGCAATTCCTTGTAGCGCTGGAGAATCATTTTTACACGTTGAGCGCAGTTGTAATGTTCTTCGCCCACGATGTCTGCACGCAGGATTCGGGAAGTTGAATCCAGCGGGTCAACGGCAGGGTAGATACCCAATTCAGCAATCTTACGGCTCAACACCGTGGTGGCGTCGAGGTGAGAGAATGTTGTCGCCGGAGCCGGGTCAGTCAAGTCGTCAGCAGGAACGTAAACCGCCTGCACCGAAGTAATAGAACCGTTTTTGGTAGAAGTGATGCGTTCCTGCATGGCACCCATTTCTGAGGCCAGTGTGGGCTGATAACCTACGGCAGAAGGCATACGGCCGAGGAGCGCAGATACTTCAGATCCGGCCTGGGTGAAACGGAAGATGTTATCGATAAAGAAGAGGATATCGCGGCCTTTTCCGGTGCCATCACCATCGCGGAAGTATTCAGCAAGGGTAAGACCAGACAAGGCTACCCGTGCACGGGCGCCGGGGGGCTCGTTCATCTGTCCAAACACGAATGTTGCTTTGGACTCTTTCAGTTTGGCGTGGTCTACCTTTGACAAATCCCAGCCACCCGCGTGGATCGATTTTCTGAATTCGTCACCGTAGTCTACAATACCCGCTTCGATCATTTCGCGCAGCAGGTCATTTCCCTCACGGGTACGCTCGCCAACTCCGGCAAACACAGACAAACCGGAATAAGCTTTTGCAATGTTGTTGATCAATTCCTGGATCAACACCGTCTTGCCTACACCCGCACCACCAAACAAACCGATTTTACCTCCTTTGGCATAAGGCTCAATCAGGTCGATTACTTTGATACCCGTATACAAAACCTCTGTGGAGGTGGTCAGGTCTTCGTAATGCGGGGCATTGCGGTGAATAGGCAAGCCTTTGTCGCCTTTGGGTTGCTTGATGCCATCGATGGCCTCACCGATTACATTGAACAACCGGCCTTTGATGTCATCTCCGATCGGCATCTGAATGGGTGAACCAGAATCAGTCACTTTCATGCCGCGTACCAGACCTTCTGTACCGTCCATGGCCACCGAACGAACTCGGTCTTCGCCGAGGTGTTGCTGGCACTCCAGCACGATGCGGGTACCGTCGGACTTGGTTACAACCAATGCGTCCAGAATATTGGGAAGTTTGGTGCCGGGCTCGTCGAATGCTACGTCTACAACGGGGCCGATGACCTGTGTAATTCTGCCAAAGTTTGCCATGGTGATCAGAAAGGGTTATGTAGGTTTCTAATATTGGCCACAAAAGTAACTTTCAGGGGTGGCATCAACAAGGAGCCCTGTCATAAAATACGGGAATTTTTCGGCTACCTAACTATCTGTAAATCAATAGCTGGGGGCTAAGAAACGGTTAATTCAATCCGGAAGGTTGTACCCTGATTTTCTTCAGAGGACTTTACGAAAATCCGGCCGTTGTGATAGAGTTCAATAATGCGTTTCGCCAGGGCCAGGCCAAGTCCCCAACCGCGCTTCTTGGTGGTGAAGCCCGGCTTAAAGACACTGGAGAGTATGGACTTGGGAATGCCTTTGCCGTTATCGGATATGTCAATAAATACTTTCCGTTCATTTCCACGGAGAATTTTGATGGCAATGGTTCCACTGCTGCCCATGGCATCAACAGCATTTTTGCAGAGGTTTTCAATTACCCACTCAAACAAGGGGGCGTGCACCATGGCAGTAATAGTCTCCGACAATGCGTATACGTCGATATTGATTTTGGAAGATACACGCGGCTGCAGGTAACTGACCACGTTATTCACCAACAGATAGAGATTTTCCTCCTTGAGAACCGGGGTAGAGCCAATGCTGGAAAATCGCTCAGTCACCACACGTAATTTCCGGATGTCCTTATCTAGTTCTTCCACGATGCCGCGGCCTTTGAACTGGGGATCATCCCGGAATACCTCCACCCAGGCCATGAGTGATGAAAGTGGTGTGCCCAATTGATGGGCAGTCTCTTTAGCCAATCCCACCCACACCCGGTTCTGTTCTGCGGTCTTTGAATAGCTGAAGGCGAGGTAGGAGATGAAAGCAAAGATGGCGATGACCGAAAGTTGGATGTAAGGATAAGCGGTGAGCTGGGTCAGTAGAAATGAATTTTTGTAGTACACGTACTGCTTGCCAAAGACCTCCGAGGTGTTAGGATCCTTGAGGAGGATGGGGATGGGTGGATAAGTCTTTTTCATTTCCCGCAATTCGCGCTGCAGGGCTTCCTGTTTTCTTGCTGGTGACCAATTCTCTTCAACATCAACATTATTTGAATTAATGATTTCATTGTTGTCGTTCACCAGAATGGTTGGTATGGAGTTGTTTTTGAAGATGATTTCTTCCGTGATGAAAAGGATATTATTATCCGTGTCATTCGATGTATACTCGAGGGCGCGGGCAAATAGGTTCACCTGATTGTGTTCGCGTTCCTTAAGCTGAGCAACAAGAATATTGGTATAATAGATAGTGCCAAGACTGATGATAACCGAGACGGCAAGAACTATCCACTTGAGGTTGGTATTGTCCTCATAGAAGTCCATACTGGGCAAGCGAATCGGCTTATTCATGAGCCGATGAAGGTACAAAAAAAATTACCGGAGCGGTGTGAACCAGCTCCGGTAACTGAAGGTCTAGTACCTTAATTGAAATGCACTACTCTTTTTGCATAAACCATTTGGCCAACACACGGTAGTTTACCTTGGTGCCGCTCATGAGTATACCAACCCGGTAAATACGGCCGGCCATCCACGTGGTTACGACAAAGCCGGCAATGAGTAACACCATGGACAAAATCAATTGCCAGGTGGGCACATCAGATCCGATTCTTCCCATCATAGCAATAGGTGAAGTAAACGGTATGATGGATAACCAGACGCTGACCGTGCCATGGGGATCTTTCAAAATGAACATGAACAAACTCATGTAGGAAATCAGCATCGGTATGGTAATCGGGAACATGAATTGCTGGGCTTCGGCGGGGCTGTCAACGGCAGAGCCGACAGCTGCAAAGAGTGCTCCATAGATCAGGTAGCCGCCCAGGAAATAGAACAGAAAGTTGAATAGGATAAAACCCCAGTTGAGGTTCAGTGCCTCATTGATGGTGCTGATCACCGTAGAATCTACGGCGGCCTTCTGAGCTGCAATCTCTGGACCCATTTGCTGGAGAGCCTGCTGCTGGGGCGGGTCTATTCCAAAGAAGCCCAGCACACCAAAAGTCAAGGTAGACATCAGGATAATCCAGATGAGGAACTGCAGCAAGCCGACTGACGCCAGGCCCAGGATCTTGCCCATCATCAGTTGGAACGGTTTCACCGAGGATACGATCACTTCCACCACTTTGCTGGTCTTTTCTTCAATGATGCCCTGCATGATTTGTGCTCCATAGATGAAGATGAACATGTACATCAGAATTCCGCCTGCCATACCAATACCAAACAGGATGCCCACATTGCTCGACTTTTCCTGACCACCTTCGCTTAGTTTTACGGTCTTGATGCTAACATTGGTCTTAAGGCTGTCGAGTAGTTTCTGGTCAATGTTGAGCTTACGCATCTTCACGTCCTTGATTTGGTTTTCAAACAGGCGTTCGATGTTACTCACATCTTCCAGGCTGGGGCTCTTTTTGCTGTAGAGGGTAATGCCTTCGGGTTTGCTGAGGGTGTACGTGGGAATATAGAGCAAGCCAAAATCCTCACTTTTGTCGTAAACCTTTTTAGCATCCTCCAGGGATCCTTCAAAAGGTTTGAACTGAAACCGCCCGGAATCCGGCACGAATGCCTTACTATCATCCACATAATGAATGACCTGTTTCTTGGAATTCTTGTCAGACTCCTTGGCAATGAATACCAGGAGGCCGATGATTGCAGGAAATATTAGCGGTATGAGGATAGTCGCTACCAGGAATGACTTCTTCTGAACGCGGTTTAAGAACTCGCGCTGAATGATTAACCAAATCTTATTCATGGGAACCTCCTTTCACTAGACTGATGAATATTTCACTCATGCTGGGTACTTTTTCATGGAAACTGTGCACCTCCGTAACCTGAATAATTTCACGGATCAGGTCGGTAGTGGTGCCGTGATTCATCTTCACCAGGGTACGGATCAAGCCGTCTTCCAAGGGTTCCTGTGACTGAATGCTAAAGGCATTGCCCGGCAATGTAAAACTGCCCCGGTGCTGTATCTCAAAGGTGTTGGTTTTGAACTGGTCCTTCACCTGTTTTTTCGACCCTTCCAGTATCTTCTTGGATTTGTTAATCAAGGCAATGTGATCACAAAGGTCTTCCACTGTCTCCATGCGGTGTGTGGAGAAAATAATCGTTGAGCCGTTTTTTTTGAGACCCAGGATCTCGTCGGTAATGAGTTGGGCGTTTACCGGATCGAACCCGGAGAAGGGCTCATCCAGAATTATAAGTTTGGGTTCATGCATGACGGTGCTTATGAACTGCACTTTCTGAGCCATGCCTTTCGAAAGATCTTCAACTTTCTTTCCCCACCAGTCGGTGATTTCAAATTTCCGAAGCCATACTTTGATGCGCTGCATAGCATCGGCGCGGCTAAGGCCTTTGAGTTGGGCGAGGTACAGGAGCTGTTCGCCGACCTTCAGCTTTTTGTAAAGGCCGCGCTCTTCAGGCAGGTAGCCGATCACCCCGATATGGGCGGGGTTCAGTTTTTGACCGAAGATGGTAATCTCACCTTCGTCGGCGTTGATGATCTGGTTGATGATACGGATGAGGGTGGTTTTGCCGGCTCCGTTTGGTCCGAGCAATCCATAAATGGATTGCTCGGGTACGACCAGCTCCACACGGTCCAGGGCAGTATGCTCCGCATACCGCTTACTGACTCCACGGGCTCTCAGGG
>DAOMGC010000121.1:0-8077 GCA_035430125.1 Cyclobacteriaceae bacterium
AACACCAGGAACAAACCCAGCACGATGCCCAACAGCTGATGCATGCTGATGGTACTGTGGAAATCCTTTTCGTGCAAACGGAAAACATCCAGGATGAGGTAGCAAAATACCAATGAATATCCACCCATGAATAACAATACAGGCCTCAGGGTACGCATCACATGGCGGCTGTAGGAATGAGAGATAAGGGAAGCCCAGGCTTTAGGATTATAGTCGATCATGGCATTTCTATAAGGTCAAAGTACATCCAAACCAGAAAATTTTCCTACTAAGAAGCCTGAAATTGCTGTAAACTTGCAAATTGAAACAAACAGCAAGTATCATGAACTCGGTTCTCCCACGCTTAATCATTAGTATCCTTACACTGGCTGGCATTACAGGCTTTGCTCAGACGCAGGATATCGTGGTCACTGCCAAGGGCGATAGCCTTACCGGCAAGGCCAAGATCATGGCATATGATGTAATTGATCGGGTCCAGCTCACGGAAGGAAAAACCAAAAAGCAATTTACGGCAGTACAGGTTCAAGGAGTCCGGGTAGGTGATACCTGGTATGGTCCGGTCCGAACTGAATACGGCTATCGCATGATGAAGATCCTACAGCCTGGATTCTTAAGCCTGTACCTGGGCAGGGCTCAAAACAGCATGGTCTATGATGTGCAATTCCTGGTGCGTCGCGATGGAAGGACCATGGAAGTACCTAATCTTACCTTCAAGAAGAATATGCAGGAGTTCCTAAGTGATTGCCCTAAGGTGAAAGAAGACCTGGCCGCTGAAAAACTGACCAAGAAAGATATCATGACGATCGTGAAGGAATTTAATGCCTGCCTTGAACCATCTGGCGCAAAGAGTTCCGATCACACGGCCGTAGTACCCGATACAGACAACCGGATAACAGCACTTCAGCACCTAAAGGACAACCTCACCAATAGTGACATTGCTTCACGTTCTGATGCCATCGATATTCTGAATGACCTGCAGGACAAAATCAAGAAGAACCAATCCATCGCCAACTACCAGATTGAAGCACTGCGCAGCATGCTCAAAGGCACGGTGGTAGAAACAGAATCAGAGAAACTGGTCGCGCTGCTGCTCAAGCCATAAGTTACTTCTTCACAAAGCCTTTCACAAAGGCGATGATCTTATCCGTGTTGTACCAGAGCACAAGCACCGAGCAAATGGCGACTGTCAGGGCATAAGCAAAGAGTTGGCCGTGATCGCCCTGCACTTCGATACCCAACTTGGTGAGGTGCATACCAATGGCACCTGCCATTAAACCTAATGCAAGACCCGCGCCCAGCCAGGCCGTAGCGGGTATGAGGATAAACACTGAGGCCACCAACTCAAGAACGCCAATACCAATCCTGCCCCAGGGCTCCATGCCCGCCACTGTAAAGATGTACACCGACTCTGGTGCAGCGGTAAACTTGAAGTAGAGGGTTTGTACCATGATCACGGCTGCAACGACACGGCACAGGCCATAGAAAATTGTTTTTATATTCATAGGGTGCAAAAACGGGGTTTCTTTAACGTGGTTGTGTCTTCCAACTGACAATCGGGATGATTTCCTAAATTTAAAAAATTAAGCATACCCTTGATACCCCAACCACTCATTGATACGATCCCTGCATGGAACTGAAACGAACGTTTGGGCTTTGGTCGTCGGTATCGTTGGTGGTGGGTGGAATCATTGGCTCCGCCATTTTCATGAAGCCAGCCCTCATGGCTTCGCAATTGGGTTCTCCCCTCCTGCTGGTGGCCGTGTGGATATTTGGCGGACTAATCACGTTATGTGGGGCACTCACTAATGCTGAAGTAGCTGCCATGATGCCTGAAACAGGCGGACAATACGTGTTCTTCCAAAAGATGTATGGCGAGTTCATCGCTTTCTTGTATGGATGGGCGGCATTCGCTGTATTCAACACTGCGGGTGTTGCTTCCATTGCCTACATCCTCGGAACCTATACGGAGTACTTTTATGTGTTGCCGCGCTTTCCGGCAACGGTGGAGCATGGCATGAGCTTATTTATGCCTGGCATCGGCACGATCTATCCACTGGAGAACATTGGCGTAAAGGGCATGACCATTCTCGTCATCTTGTTGCTCTCCTGGGTGAATATCCGAAGTTCAGAATCCGGCGGGAGGATACAAGTGGTCTTTACCGCATTGAAGGTTGCGGCCATGGGCTTATTGATCCTTGGTCTGCTCACTTCAGGAAAGGGGAATGCTGGGAATATCTTCACCCCATCCGCTACCATTTCCTTCGCTGGTTGGCCGCTGATGCTGGCGATCATAGCAGCTACCTCGGGTGCATTCTGGGGTTATGATGGTTGGAACAATATCACCTTTATCGCCGGTGAAATCAAAGACCCACAACGCAACATACCCCGCAGTCTGCTCATCGGACTAAGCCTCACGATCCTGATCTACGGTCTGATTACGTTGTCGTATGTGTATATGATGCCGATTGATGAAATGGCACACTCTCCATTTGTAGCTTCTGAAGCAACCTCGAGAGCGTTTGGCTTTGCTGGTGGTGGTATCATAGCCCTGCTTGTGATTGTATCAACTTTTGGCACCACCAACGGCAATGTGTTAGCCACAGCGCGGGTGAGTTTTGCTATGGCACGACAGGGCAATTTCTTTTCATGGGTTGGGAAGATTCATCCCAAATTTGAAACGCCGGGCAATGCGCTGGCCTTGCACGCCATCTGGACAAGTATGCTTGTCCTCAGTGGTTCGTTTGATATGCTCACTGATATGTTGGTGTTTGTGAGTTGGCTTTTTTATGGACTAAGCGCGGCAGGAATATTCATCCTCCGATTCAGCATGCCCCTGGCACCGAGACCTTATAAAGTCTGGGGCTATCCAGTGGTGCCGGCCTTGTTTGTTCTTTTTACCGTCTTTTTTCTGATCACCACCGTTTACAATGATGTAAGCAATTATCTCAACGGGCATACCCCTATTATCAACTCATTGTTCGGGTTGCTGCTTACTGCGTTGGGGGTTCCCCTGTACTTCTATTTCAGAAGGGTAAAAACAGTTACCGGTTCAGGGAAGGCTTGATAAATTCCAGCGTCTCAGGACTTAACCACGCAAACAGCAGGATAACAATGAGGACCAACACTGTAACCACTGCAGTCATCAGTAACTGCCCGGCAAGGTAAATAGCGATACCCTTCAGGAATGTTTTTATCTTGCTTCCGTCAGGAAAGAAACTGGCGTATCCAAAACCGTAGTAAGGGATCAGAATAATAATCAGCCAGAGATTAAAAGAAAGTGAGCCACTGATCGCGTAGATGATCACTGCCAGGATACTGAGCCAGTAACCATGCCCCATTAGGTAAAAAGGCATAACCCAGTGCTCCAGATAATTGAGTCCCCTTCCTCGGAAAAAGAAATACCGGGACGCCATCGCTTGGAAAGGAACGATGGCAAAAGCAATCAGCTTAATGTTGTCGGCAACAAACTCCATCGTTACCTTGAATAGTTTTGATTCTTCTGTGGTCGCAGGCACCAGGCTTCTGCTCTTTCCCACGAGCAACTTAAAGTCAACACCCAACAATCCCACCACCAATAAATACACGGTGATCATAAGAAAGAAATAACCTACCGGTCCATAATACTTTACGCGCACGCCACGGAGGTATTCACGTCCCACCAGGCCTGGCCTGAGGGTAAGGTCGCGCAAGGTACGGGGCATCATCCCATCAAACCCATATACCCTGGACCAGAAGTCATGCCAGGCCTCCTTGAAATTTATTCTATGGGTCTTGGTGGACTGGGCGCAGTGGGAACAGAAATTCCCGGTAACTTCATTTTCGCAGTTGATGCAATTCATGGCTGAATCATAGGATGACTGCACCAAATATAAACCCTTCTACCGATCCAACCAGTCGCGGAACTCCTGCACCCGCTCACGGGCTACGATAACTTCAGGGTCATCGCTGTGGCGCAACGTAAGGCGAAGGCGGCTGTTGGTATAGCTGATCATATCCTGTACGGCGGCCAACCCGACAAGGTACTTCCTGTTGATTCGGAAATACCCTGATGGATCAACGAGCCCTTCCAGTTGATCGAGGGTGAAGTCGAGGATGTGCTTGCGCTGATCCACAGTTTGGGCGAATGTGAATTTCTCCTGACTATAGAAATAGAGAATATCTTTTACTTCAACGGTCTTCAGGTGTTCCCCTACCTTAAGTACAAATCGCTCCTTATATTTCTTCGTCAACATTTGCATGGCATAGCCTATACTTTCCATCATCTTCTGCGAGGACACGGCACCAACCAGGTGATTGTACTTGGTCAAAGCTGCACGGAGATCCTCGGGAGAGACAGGTTTAAGCAAATAATCGATACTATTTACCTTAAAGGCCTTCAATGCATATTCATTATAGGCTGTTGTGAAGATGATCGGCGATCGAACCTCCGTTTGATTGAATATCTCAAAACTGAGGCCGTCAGCCAATTGGATATCCATTAAGATGAGGTCAACAGGATCATTCGCCTTGATCCACGCAACGGATGCCTTGATGGTATCCAGCCGCGCCATGACCTTAGCCTCCGGGGCGCATTGTCGCAGCAAAGCCTCCATGCGCTCGACGGCCTGAGGCTCATCTTCAATGATTACGATCTTCATTCCAGTTTATAAATGGCAAACGAACAACAAACTCGCTTTCCTTTTTTTCCACCAACACCCGATATTGTCCCAAATAGGCATAGCGTCTCCGGATGTTGTCCAGCCCTACTCCAGCCGACTCTCCCGGTATCACGCTTTTGGGATTCAGGTTATTCGAAACCACTATCCAACTGTCCTCACAGAAAACCCGGATGTGCAATGGCTCCTGTTCGGAAATTACGGTGTGCTTGATGGCGTTCTCAATCAACATTTGGATGGCGAGGGGAGCCACATGCGTACGGACTCCAGACAGGTTAATTTCTACCTGCAGTTTTTGTCCGAATCTGATACGTTGCAGATATAAGTAAGATTCCAGAAACGCCAACTCTTCCTGCAGGGTCACCACCTCCTGATTCCGGGTCTCCAGCACGTAACGATAAACTTCAGACAACTGCTTGATAAAGCGGGCTGCTTTGTCCTGATCTTCATATACCAGGTTCGTCAACGCATTGAGGCTATTGAAAAGGAAATGTGGGTTGACCTGATTTCTCAGGCTCTCATATTGTGCCTTTGCACTTTCTTTCTGAAACCGTTCAGCCTCAATCGCTGCGGTACGCCACCGCAGCAAGAACTCCCGGCCATGAAGAAACAACGAAATCAGAAAAGTGATAACCAATGAGAAATAAACAATGTACTCGCTGTCGCCAAGCGTCTCACCGGTGGCCAATTCCCAAACGGCGATGACCAACAACACCACTGAGCTTGTGTAGAGAATAGTGACCAGCAACCCCACCACCAATCTCTTTACAGGAGAAGTCACCCAGGATATACGATCATTCAAATAGTGCACAAGCCAATCATTCCCAATCCATAGCAAAATCCATAGTGCCATCGAAAAAGCAGCTACGATGAGATAGTGGACGGGACTTACACGGCAATCAACACAAGTGAACCAGGTGCACACCAACGAACCTACCATTGAGCTGACAATCACGGTGAGGTACTCTTTGGCGGTATAGGTCTTCATGGCAGTGGGTAAAGATAAGGTTCAACAATGAATACCTTTCTAATGACAGGTCTTGACCATTTCTTCCACCATATCTTTCCCCCATTGTGGGGCCAGGGAAGAATCTTCAGTCGTCGTGAATTTCTCTAATGCCTTACGCGCCGTTGCACAGGCCTCGTCCATGGGGGCGTTAAAGAATTTAGCGGTACCCGCCTGCATCTGTGCCATGAGGCCCAGGGCACGGGGATTATTGGGATTGAGTGCAACAGCCTGACCAAATAACTGCATGGCCTGGCCTGACATTCGGGGCCCACGGGTTGCGGGATCGACCGTCAGCCGAATCATGGTAACAAAGCCTTGCAAGGCTACGATCTCCGAATTGTTGGGCGACAACGCAAGGGCCTTCAGAGCGGCCTCATCTGCACGATCGAGGTATTGGTCCTTGGCGGTCCCATTGCCTTCCCGGTTTGCGATCATTACATAGCCAAATCCGATATAGTACAGAGGCTCCCACTTATCCTTTTCAGCTGTGGCAATACGTTCAAGGCTATTCACAGCTGTTTGAATGGCTGCTATGTCCTTACCCTGATAGATGGCCATGATTTGCTGCTTCATGACAGACTCATATCTGGAATCACCGGCAAAAACACCGGACATGCAGAAATACAATAAGATCAAAACAACATACTTTTTCATATAGTTGGTTTTAAAGATTAGGCAATTGATTCACCCCCTTGTTCTTTGAGATGGTGATAAAGACACCGAGAAAGATAAAATGGGGTGCCGGCTGACGGATTGGCGAACGGGTATATACACCCTGCGCATCCGGGACGGTGCTGTAGCTATATCCAAAAATATTATTGCGACCTGTCAGGTTCGTGCACGACGTATAAATGATAAGCCAGTTTTTCGGTAAGTAAGAAATATTCAGACTCAGGTCTTCATAGTAAGGTGTTCGGTCTCCATTGAAAACGGGATTGTTCGGATTGTAATAAGGCCGACCGGTGCTATACGAATAGGTAAATCCAATTTGTGACCGAATTGCAGTTACAAAATGTTTGTACACAAATGAAAAATTATGATTGGATGCGAAAGACGGCATCGCCGACCGCGTAAAGTTCAAGTAATCCCGTTCGGTATCCAGGTAAGAATAGGAAATCCAATAGTCAACATTCCTGAGCGTCTGGTTGTCTCGCCAGAATAATTCGATCCCCTTCGCATATCCAAACCCGGTATTATTGAGCTGATTGGCATCACCATTGATGAAACGTACCAATTGATCATATTTTTTATAATACGTCTCAATCCGGAAAGTCCGGTTGTTGGACATCAATTGATAGTTGAAGATGAAATGCTCTGCCCTTTCGGCGTTGAGGCCATTATTAACACGCAAGTACTGATTTTGCACCGATTGGTGGAAGGTACCATAAGCCAAAGAAAATTGGCCATTCTTACGCGGACGATAGGCCAAGGAAAGCCGCGGATCAATCCGCCAGCCGCCTGTCAAACTATTTAACTCTGCACGCACCCCGGACTTCGCGACGAGGTGCTTGCTGGCGTACGCCTCCACTTCCGCAAAAGAACCACTGATGGTCTCATTAAATTCTTGTGTCAGCACAGCAGCCGTTTTTTCGTCTTGCTTGTTGGCTGTATAGTTTCTTTGAATCACTTCAGAGCCAAATCGCACCTCCACCTTATCAGAAACAGAATGCTCAGCCACAGCCTTTAGATGAACGCCCTGTTCCCTTTCCTGAAGTGGCATTTGGTCGATATGATAGTCATTCAGGTTATAGTTGTAAGCCACACCTCCTCTAAGCACCCAATCCTTTCCCAAGGATTGCCGGTACGCTGCATTGCCATAAGCATAGGTATTGGACAGATCGATGGTTTGGCTTAAGTCAGGATCAGCCACATCATGGTTCCTGAGGGAAAAATTGGAGCGGTTGAAATTCCCATACACCTTGAGAAGTCCATCTTTACCTACCTCTGTGCGAAAGGCAGAACTGCCTTCTAACGAAGTTGGCATACTCACCCAATCCACACGCTGATCAATCAAGCCAAAGTAAGGTTTCAGGTTGGTGTACTGAATCTTGGCAGACACCGAAGAAAGATCCCACACCTGGGTATGTGCCACATCGCCACCCACACTGAGCAATCCGATATCAGTTTGATTGAGTTCTGCTTTATCTTTTGAATTCAACACAAGTGCCGATGATAGTGCCTGACCATATTCCGCGCTATAACCACCTGTACTGAAACTGGTACCCTTAAACATGAATGGCATGAAACGTCCACGCCCGGGTGTGTTGGGTGCCGAAGGACCGTAGGCATTGAATACCGTCATACCGTCGATAAAAGTGCGCGTTTCATTACTGTCCCCTCCCCGCACGAACAACCGGCCACTTTCACCATTCTTGGTCGTGCCCGGCAATGTATTCAGCGCACCGGCAATGTC
>DAOMGC010000122.1:0-7878 GCA_035430125.1 Cyclobacteriaceae bacterium
AGTTTGGGGTGAAGTTGGGGGAATAGTAGAAGCGAAAGGGAATTTTTTCACCGCGGAGGCGCAAAGGCGCGGAGGAAAAGGGAAATGCAGAATGGAATGAAAAGACGCGGGCACCTTCGGTACGAGTGGAGAAATGAAAGAGCGCACTAACCATTGACTGTCATACCGGACAACCTACTCTAAGACCAGCCTGCCCCAATGTAGCGCAGCGGAATTGGGGTGCCTCCGTGGTTCGCGACTTTTTCGTCGCGGAGAATGAATAAATGCATAAATAAAATAGGAAGGCGCGGGCACCTTCGGTGCGAATACAGGTTCCGGAGAACCTAATTTCCGACAAGTCTTGCCCCGATGTGGCGCAGCGGAATCAAGTTTCCGGTTTCCACCGTTCTGAAATCATTTTGGAAATCTGGATAAGCTCCTGGTCATCCGCCTGCTTGGCCGCATCAAAAAAACTGTTTAGAATAACTTTAGCACTTTTCTTCACCTCCGGAACAACCGGTAATTCGCTGGTTACATCCAAAAGCAATTTGCCTGCTAACTTTAATTTGGTCAGCTCATCTAACTTTTCATCAAATATTCCATCGATCTGCTGAAGCTTAGCGGTTACGGTGGAGCCAGAAGCGGGGTTTGTTAGTATGAGCTGCTTGTCCAGTTTGATTCTCGTTTTAAAATTCGAATTGACTTTCAACAAGTAATCGTTGTAACCCTTGTTATATCCCTCAATGAAAGTTCCATATTTCGATTCCATGATCCTGTCTGATTAAATCATCATTTTAATTCCTCGATATGCCCCCAATTTCCCCTGTTATTCCTGATCGTTTCGGCTGAACTTTTTAACAATTCCAGTCCGCAATACTTTAACAAAATCAACCCTAAGGTAGTATTTTTTATTGGCATGGACGCGCTTTCGTCATTCATCAGGCGGGTGACCTCATCGGACAGGCTTTTTTGTTCGTCTGAGCTTAAAATCCTCATAGAGGCCAAAATCAGCATGGGCAGATCCTTGGAGGCGCTGACAAAGTTCAGATTTTCCATGATGGGTTGCACGGCTTTGATATTCGCGTTTGACATCTCCTGATCGAATCGCGTTTCCGTGACCTTCAAAAATATTGATAGCAAGGCTGCAGGACCTACCTCAATAACTTTTCCGTTGGAGTCTTTGTAACTGAAAAATGAACTTCGGAGGAATGCCATGGCACCTAAGCCGCAAAAAATTACCTTTCCAGACGTGTGGGCCCCTAGTGAGCCCAGGTCGACCTTGTATTGATCGACGAGATAAAATACCAATGCCGCAGCCAGGGCATTGATAAGCATGTACAGCCAACTATTCTTGTCATAGAGTAATCGCCCGAACGAACGATACCTGTTTGCAAGTTCGGAAAGGCCGACGAAGAAGCCTATTAGGCTGCAAGCTAATATATCAATTACGTACATAGTGGATGAATAGCAAAATAGATCATACATATAAGTAACCGTTGTGGCAGGTATATGAAGGAGATTGCATACCAACAGGCATTTGTTACTTTTCAGCGGCGACCAAACCCTCAATAGACGACCTGGCACCTGCCATTGAACTGATTGCTGCAGCTGCTGTCATGGGAGACGGGGCTGCTACGAACGACACCACCGCCGCTGCTGATGCAAGAATAGAAGTGATGGCCTGAAATGCCGACTCCATCCTTTTTACTTTTGAAGAGACTTCATTTAACTCTTGAGTGGCGCGCGAAATCTTGTCTAATTCCTTAGCCATGTCTTCCGTAAGGGCATTTTCGGTGTCCAGGTGGATTTTTGTGGCATAGTTCATTAATGGCAAATAGTAGTTTCCTGCTATTTGATTGTAGGTCTCAAAGGAAATTTTCCCTGCAGCCCGTTCTTCCTTTACTTTTTGAAAGATTGTGGTGGCCATGGTATCAAATAGTGTTGAAATTTCTGTGGCCTTTCTGATTTGATCATTTACATCTGCCATAAACTTGTTGTTGATTAATTTAGATATTCCTCAGAATCTTTATTTCTCAGGCGTTGAAACAGGTTTTAATTTTTCTGCACCATCAAACAAATTACCCAGATCTTCAAATATTTTTTTGACCAAACTGGCGTCTTCCTTTGTTCCGATCTTTGTGAAATTCTCGGCCAGCAGTTTGTGTGATTTGGCAAATGCTGCGATAAGCTTTTTCTCCTGATCTATTGCTTCCAGCTGATCCTTAATTCCAATCTTCAGCTGCTTCACCAGCAATTTGTCCAGGGAATTATTTTCGGCATATGCAATAACCTTGTCTGACTGATCCTTTACTTCTCTGGACAGGTTTAGGCGCGGGTTGTCATCATAAAAAAGTTCGTCGATTGTCTTTTGTATTTCCTTGTAAGCATTTGCCCTTTCGGTCAGAATTCCGTTTAGTTGTTGAACTATAGTCTGAATGTCCGGATCTGTGCTCCGTACCACTTTGCTCAACCCCTTCTGCTTGATACTTTTAGAAATCAAGTCAATCACTGCCGCTCCGACATTTTTACTTCCTTTAAGTTGATTGTCGGTTAAGGAAGTCCAACCTGCGTTGTTTGCACCTTTAATGACCAGCTCAATTTGATCGGCCGGCTTTAGGTCTGATTCCTTTGCAATGCTTTGAAGTGCTTTTCCGTAGGCCACAATTAGTTTGATTCCCTTCTTTCGAATGGTATCGTACCCCCTGCTCTTATTACAGTCTATCAGTTGGGGCTTGAACTCGACAAGAAAGTCACAGGGATTTGTGTCAAATAGGTGGGCTTTGGTATCCAATGATTCTGCCAATTTGCCGGTTGCGGTTACAGACTCAAATGAAGCACATGATGACAACACATAAAGCACGAGACAAGTAGCGACCGTAAATAGTTTCATATCAATTCGTGTTTGGTTACCTGTTATGAGCAATGTTCTAGCGCAGGATAGTTGACTTATAATTAACGGGAGATACTCTAAGTCTTTACTTGTGTCAAGATACCGGAACTTCGTAAAATGCGATTCGCGAGAACCAATAAAAATCCCACATCTGAATCAAAATACTCCTAAAGGGGTAGCTGGTACCCTTATAACTACTATCATGTTACTTCTAAAACGGTCTATTCTTGCGGTCGGCTGAGGATCACCGGCCTACTACTTTCTCCTGCACCGGAGGTGCCTTTGATCAGAGTTTTTACAACTCATCTATGTGTCCTCTGTGCCTCGTGGTTTTTTTCTCGTCAATTCTGAATTTTTGGAACTCGTCTCCGTGTCCGCTGTGGTTTATTGTTTTTTACAGTCAATTGCAGTTCCAGGGTCGGTGAAGAACACCGACCCATAACTTTTCTCCCTCACGGAAGGTGCCTCTCGTCTACACAGAATCTGTATTCTGCACCGAAGGTGCCCGCGTCTTCTTTGTATTTTGTATACCGCATTATCTATTCTTTGCGCCTCCGCGTCTTTGCGCCTCTGCGGTTAATGCATTTCTTGTGGTACTGAAATCCAAAAAGTTTCAAGGTCGATGAAGAACACCGACCTACGGCTTTTCTTGTGCACGTAAGATGCCTCTCGGCTACACAGAATCTGTATTCTGCACTGAAGGTGCCCGCGTCTTCTTTGTATTTTGTATTCCGCATTATCTATTCTTTGCGCCTCCGCGTCTTTGCGCCTCTGCGGTTAATGCATTTGAAATCCAACAAGTTTCAAGGTCGGTGAAGTGCACCGACCTATAACTTTTTTCTCCCTCACCGAATGTGCCTCTCGGCTACACAGAATCTGTATTCTGTACCGAAGGTG
The DNA here is from genome assembly GCA_035430125.1 of Cyclobacteriaceae bacterium. Taxonomy (GTDB): domain Bacteria; phylum Bacteroidota; class Bacteroidia; order Cytophagales; family Cyclobacteriaceae; genus ELB16-189. The sequence continues at coordinate 3,767 of DAOMGC010000122.1, forward strand.
CCTGCGTCTTCTTTGTATTTTGTATACCGCATTATCTATTCTTTGCGCCTCCGCGTCTTTGCGCCTCTGCGGTTAATGCATTTTCTTGTGAACACCGACCTATAACTTTTTCTCCTCACCGAAGGTGGCTCTGGTCTATTTTGATCTTTCCGAATTAATCTCAGTGTCCTCCGTGGTTTATTCTTTTCATTTGTCGTTCTGACGACACTCCATCTGCAGCCTCGGAACGTAGCTTTCCGGGATGAAAAGTATCATTACCACTGCCCTTGTATTGTTTGGGTTAACCTGCTTTGCTCAGCAGCCATTTAATTACATTGACGCTACCGCCGGAGTGGCCAAATATCAGGGTGCCTTCTCCCTTGCCTTCGTGCACAACTGGCCATTGGGCACCAGTCGCAAGTTTGAAGTGGGCGTGGGAGGCCGCTTCACATCCTACGTGGCCGCCAACCAGTATTATGTCACCGCACCCGCCGAACTCACCTCAGAAAGCACGAGCCCATTTATCATTTTCAAAGACAATGTGACGGCCAACATGGATACATTCCTGGTGAAGTCACCCCAGATAAATTCATTGAACCTGAGTATTCATCTGGGCTATCAGTTTGGAAAAAAGATCTCGGCCGGGTTCAACATTGATGCCATCGGGTTATCCTTTGGCGGAAGCCGGTCCGGAAACTATATCAATGGTCCGGTGGGGAAGGTGACAACGGCAACACCCACCACATTCAATGTATTACTGATCAGTGACAACGACCGGGGTAGCCTTAATTCTGAGTTTTACTTGCGATACGCTCTGTCTGGTCCATGGAGTGTGAAGTTGGGGGCGCAGTTTCTTTTTACGGAATACACGACGGCCACTAAAGTCCAGCAATTCCCACAGGAAAATGACCGGTTCAGAAATAAGTCACTGTTATTCTGTCTGGGTGTAGGCTATAAATTCTAAATGATGAAGCAATTAACCATAGTCGTAGCCCTGATTTTAGTTTGGGCCTGCGGACCTGAGAATACAACACCCATTCTTCCTTCAGCCAGTCTGGTGGATAATCAGTTGGACACCATGCAGGCACAGCTCCTGAAGCGGGGAATGTTTGTTGGCCTGGATGGTCCCACATCCGGTCGGGCAAGTTTGTATGAGCAATCCGGAACAAAATACGTCTTGCTGGATCCGTTTATGTCTCATGCCGGCCCGGATTTATATGTATACATCAGCAAGGATGCGGATGCAGGCGATTATATCCGGTTGGGTAAGTTAAGGGCAGTTACAGGTCGTCAGGTGTATGTGATTCCGGGTAACCCAGCCGTAACCGACTATCATTTTGTGCACATCTGGTGCCAGGCGTATTCCGTGGATTTTGCACGGGCGGAGGTGAAGTAAGAGTGTCTTTGTAAGGCTTGTCTGAAGCATACGTTTCAACAAAAGCAGCTACGGCACCTTTGGTGCAAATGAACGAAAGGAATTTTTTCACCGCGGAGGCGCTGAGACGCAAAGAATGATTGAATGCAGGCTGCAAAAGGAAGACGCGGGCACCTTCGGTGCGAATAAAGAACAATTTTTTCACCGCGAAGACGCAAGGACGCTGAGAAGCAAAAAATGATTTGAGACAGGAGCCTGGGATGTCAATGGTGAGTCTTAAGACTCTTCTCTGTGTCCTCTGTGTCTTTGTGGTTTATAGTTTTCCAAGCAATTACAGTTAGGCGGTCGGTCACAACGACCTATTACTTTTTCTCCTCACCGAAGGTGCCTCTCTTCTACGCAGAATCTGTATTCTGCACCGAAGGTGCCCGCGTCTTCTTTGTATTTTGTGTTCCGCATTATTTGTTCTTTGCACCTCCGCGTCTTTGCGCCTCTGCGGTTAATGCATTTTCTTGTGGTGCAGAAATCCAACAAGTTTCAAGGTCGGTGAAGAACACCGACCTATTACTTTTTCTCCTGCACCGAAGGTTCTCGTCTCCACAGAATTTTGTGACTCATCTCCGTGTGTCTCTTTGGTTTAAATGTCTAGAATTCTTTATCTTCATTAATCAACCACCCCTAAACGCATGGAAACAATTCAAATCAACTACACCGCCATTCTGGTAGCCGTTATCGCCAATTTTATATTGGGATTTATCTGGTACACGCCATTATTCGGAAAAGCCTGGGCCAGGGAAGTGGGACTTGATGTCAACGTAAAGCCTCAACCCATGGAGTTGATCCGGGGCATGGTAATCATGGTGGTCGGCAACTTCCTGATGGCATTTGTTTTTGCACATAACAATGCCGCCTGGAGTTTTGTGCCCGGCATGGCTGAACAGAGCAAAGTAGTACTCATCATGAACGCCAGTATTTTCACCTGGCTGGGTTTTTATCTTCCAGTGGACATTGGTGTGGTAACGTGGGAGAGAAAGTCATGGAAGTTATTTGCCATTAACACCGGATATCACCTGATGATGTTAATTGTCGCCGCAACGGTTCTGACGTTGATGTAGTATAAGTCGCAAATTTTTTCACCGCGGAGACGCGAAGGCGCTGAGACGCAAAGAATGATTGAATGCAGGCTACACAAGGAGGACGCGGGCACCTTCGGTGCGGAATGAAAATGAAAGAACGATTTTTTCACCGCGGAGGCGCTAAGACGCTGAGACGCAAAGAATGATTGTATGCAGGCTACAAAAGGAGGACGCGGGCACCTTCGGTGCCGAATGAAATGAAAGAACGATTTTTTCATCGCGACCTGCCCCGATGTATCGCAGTTGAATTGGGGAGGCACAAAGAATGATTGAATGTAGGAATCAGGTAATCCGTACGGCAATCCCTATGGTGTCCTACACCTATTAGGTGTAGGACACTTTAGAAGGATTTACTGTTTTCCCTAATTTCTTCTCAGCGGAATACCGGATTACTTCTTCGACAAGAAGTCATTGAGTTCTTCCTTGTTGGAATTGAATTTGAACAAGTCTGCCAGGGTGTAATACTCATCCTTAGCGTCGGTGAAGTCGTAGGCGTAGAGCACAAACTCGAGTGTCTGGTCTTCAAAGGCAAACAGCGTCGCCAGTCCGCGCACCTGATCGAGGGTAAGGCACCTATTCTTCACGGCCAGTTTCGCCGTCGACATCTTGCCATCCCGGAAGGCCTGACCGTTGATGGCGCTGACTGCTGCATTGTATTGCGGGGAGGTCAGGCCACATGGCGTGGGTGCTGTCGTAACTGTCGTTGTAACAATTGTCGGTGTTGTGGTTGTGGTTACAGGCGCCAACACTTGCTCAACTTGTTGTTCCTGTTGTGCCGTATTGGAAGTCCATATGGCCCGTTTGTCGGTTGAATAGATCACGAGGTTGCCATCGTCCTGCATGACAAGTGATGCATTGGGATTGTTGGACGTATTGGATGCCCAGACGGCTTTGGTGCCATCATACAACACAAAGTTTCCATCAGCCTGCATGACGGCGCGCGTTGCGTGTCCCATGGTATTCGTTTGCCATTGCGACATGTCACCTTCAGTAGACTTTCTGTTAATCACCACATTCCTGTCGTTTTGAAAAGTCAGGAAATACTGGCCATTGGGTGACGTGATCCGGCCTCCCAACGGTAATTCTTTATCGCAGCAAATTCTATCGGTCAGTGCGGGCTCAGCGACTTCTGCCGTATTGCTCGTCCAGATGGCGCGCTTGTCGGATGTGTAGATCACCAGATTGCCATCGTCCTGCATGACGAGTGATGCATTGGGATTGTTGGAGGTATTGGATGCCCAGATGGCTTTGGTGCCTTCGTATAACACAAAGTTTCCGTCGGCTTGCATCACCGTGCGGGTGGTGTGGTTGGCGGTGTTGGTATGCCACAGGGCTTTATCCCCGGCGCTGGTCTTTTTATACAGTACGACATTCCTGTCATTTTGGAAGATCACGAAGAATCGACCGTTGGGTGACGTGATCCTGCTTCCCATGGCGATCTCTGCATCGCAGCAGATTTGATTCAATACCACCGGTTCAGGCGCCTGGGCGGTATTGGTGGCCCATATCGCGCGTTTATCGGTTGAATAGATCACAAGGTTGCCATCGTCTTGCAGCACCAGTGAGGCATTCTTGTTGCCATAGGTGTTGGATGCCCAGATCGCTTTGGTGCCTTCATACAA
>DAOMGC010000123.1:0-7864 GCA_035430125.1 Cyclobacteriaceae bacterium
GAAAAAGAACTGTGCTGGCTGAGCAACGTGACAGCCGTTGAGCATGTCGTGGCTGCCTGCGAAGCTGTTCACGCTCATCTGATCCACATCTCCACCGATTTCATCTTTGATGGTACACGAGGCCCACTCGATGAATCGGAAAAACCAAATCCAATTAGCTACTACGGTGAGAGTAAACTGGCGGGTGAAATTGCCGCACAAAAGTGTAAAAGCGGTTGGGCGATCCTGCGCACTGTGTTGGTATATGGTGTAACACCGGACATGAGCCGAACCAACATTGTGTTGTGGGTAAAAAAGAGTCTGGAGGAAGGAAAGAAAATTAATGTGGTCAATGATCAGTGGCGCACACCTACCCTGGCCGAAGACCTGGCGATGGGGTGTTGGCTGGCTTCGAAGAAGAAGGCACAGGGTGTTTATAATATCTCCGGTGAAGCCATGATGACCCCACTGGATATCGCGCAGGCTACCGCAGCATTTTTCAAATTGGATGCCAGCCTGATCCAGCCTGCCAACGCCTCTAACTTTAAACAACCAGCTGCACGTCCACCACGCACAGGATTTATCATCGAAAAAGCAAAACGCGAATTGGGTTACCGACCCCACTCCTTTTCTGAAGGACTGGCCGTGATTGAATCCCAACTCTGACGAGTGGTTTGCTACTTCGGTTGATTCTTCTAATCTTTCCCGAAACAACTGCAACACTATGTCATCTCAGAATCGTGGTCAATGGGGATCGAAGTTTGGCTTTATTATGGCCGCCGCAGGCTCCGCTGTTGGTTTAGGCAACGTATGGAGATTTCCCTACCTCACCGGTGAGAATGGCGGGGCTGCATTTGTCATCATCTATGTACTCTGTGTAGTGTTGGTCGGAGCACCCATGCTGGTCAACGAAATTGCCATCGGCCGGCTGGCAGGCAAGAGTCCGGTGGCCGCCATCAAGGGCTTTGGCGCTAACAAAATGTGGGTGGCGCTGGTAGGCGTGCTCCCACTCATTGTCACATTTGTGGTGCTGTCCTATTACTCAGTTATCGCCGGATGGACGGTGGGCTATATCTATAACTCACTCTTTGCCATTGACATTACTTTCGAAGCATTCATCTCGACCGCGGCTTATGTCATTCCCTTGGGCGCATTTGTAATATTCATTACATCGTGGATCGTGTTAGGCGGCGTCTCGGGTGGTATTGAAAAAGCTACCAAGATTATGATGCCTGCCCTGTTTGTTATCCTGATCATTATCATTATCCGTAGTGTTACACTGCCCGGTGCCATGAAGGGTGTTGAATACTATTTGATCCCGGATTTCTCCAAGATTACCGGGCCTGTTATCCTCGATGCACTCACCCAGGTATTTTTTTCGTTGGGTATCGGTTGGGGTATGATGATTACCTATGGGTCCTATCTGCCCAAAAATCAGAATATCGTTTCTTCCAGTCTTTGGGTAGGCGCTATGGACACGTCCGTGGCGCTGCTGGCTGGATTTATGGTCTTTCCAGCGGTCTTCGCATTTGGCGGTTCACCCAGTCAGGGGCCGAAGCTGGTATTCACCGTACTCGCAGACATATTCAAAGTAATGCCGTTCGGACATATTGCTGGTGCTTTGTTCTTCCTGTTGTTGTTTTTTGCAGCCATCACCTCCACCATCTCCATGCTCGAAGCGCCATCCGCCTATTTCATCGACAACCGGGGCTGGAACCGCAAGAAAGCTGCCACGTGGGTAGCCATAGCCGCCTTCCTCATCGGGATTCCTTCGGCGCTGTCTACTGGTGCCGTGGATTCGTTGACACACATGACGGTCAATATATTTGGCACACCGGTTACAGGGTTCTCCGACATACTGGATCACCTCTTCGGAAAATTATTCATGATGCTCGTGGTGCTGGCCACCTCGTTGTTCACCGGTTGGGCCTTCAATATCAATTTACTGGTGGATGAAATTGCTCAGGGTGCTCCGGGGTTCAAGAACGCGAGGGTTCTCGGTGTATCACCGGCACAGATCTGGGTATTCGCCGTAAAATATGTGAGCCCGATTATTATCGGGCTCGTCACACTCAATGTACTTGGTGTATTGGGCTAGTCCTTCAAACTCTCGCTGACGGGCTGGCCCGTACAACCACTGGGAAATTTTATTTTCAATAAAGTTGATATCGTTGGTGCGATATCCGTGATCGCATGATATAAGGAAGAACTTCCTTTCTTCACACCCCAACCATAAAATACCACCGGCACATGGGTGTCGTATGAATACCCGGACCCGTGGGTAGTCCCTACCGTACCCGTCCAGCTCATCCAATTGGGCTCCAACACAAAAGCGATGTCACCCGATCGGCGGCGGTTATAACCACGCACCACTTTTCCGCGCAAGCCTTCGTCTGAATAATTGGAAGCGCGCAGGGATGAGGCTGTGAAAACATCTGCAACACCTTCAACCCGCAATAAATATTGGCTGATCAGTTCCGTGGCCACGAGCATGTCCACACTGGAAGCTTTGGGGTCTGAGCCAAATGCTTTGTGGTTGAGGAAAATCTGGTCGTTGCTGATCTTCTCTATGACAGAATCGATACCATTCAGATTCTTGTTCAGAAAATCATTCAATGCCGCTTCGATGTTGGCCTGACGGAAGATACCAGCCGGCATCTTGTTATCCTTCATGAACTTTGCGTTGTCCGCTACGGCGTGGTCAGCGGTAAGGAATACGAGGTATTGTCCAGTTCCGACTTTCTTGTCGAGGTCATTCAACAGGTCTTCGATATTTTTGTCGAGGCGGAGGTAGGTGTCTTCCAACTCAATGGCATTGGCGCCCATGGAATGGCCTACATAGTCGGGGCTGGAATACGAAACGGTAAGGAAATCAGTAACCTCATCTTTACCCAACTCTTCTCCTTCGATGGCTGCCTTTGCAGCGTCGGTGAGCAGGTCGGATCCAAATGGGGTGGTGATCAACAAATCAAATCCCGGCGAAGTAAGGCGCAATTCTTTGAGCTTGTAGGGAAACACCGGACGGTCTTTGCCTTTGAAGATGGTCTCGTACGCGGTATCATCCGGGCCGCTTTCGGTGTACTGTGCAATGGGCAACAACGTGTTCCACTCTTTGTTAAGATACTGGTCAGCAAGCTTAAGGGCATTGAATTTATCAAGCCACTGCGGAAGTCCCGGCTTATAAAATGTGCTGGAGATAAAATTTCCAGTGGTGCCATCAAACCAATAAGCACCATCTGCCATGTGCCCTGCTGGCAACACGGCACCGCGGTCTTTGAGGGACAGACCTATTACTTTAGCCCGCATCTGGGTAGCCAGCTTAAGTTCATCAGTCACCGTGGAGGACAACATACGCCAAGGCGACACATCACCATTGCCCTTCTCACTGCCAACAGGTTTTTGCTTTTCATCCTCCACACAGTTCACAAACTTGTGTGCATTTTTGTCGTACCAATCATTGCCAATGATGCCATGAACAGCCGGCGTAGTGCCGGTATACACCGAAGCGTGGCCCGGGCCGGTATACGTGGGTACGTAATTATAATGTGCATTCTTCAGCATGAAGCCGTCGCCCGTGAGACGCTTAAAACCACCCGGGCCAAATTTCTTTTCAAATCGGTAAAGGTATTCCTGACGCATCTGGTCAACGACAATTCCAACCACCAGTTTTGGTTTGTCCTGGGAGAGCACAGAAAATCCAGATAGAAGAAATAACAAAAGCAGGCTGCGTTTCATAGGGATGAGATAAAAGGCGAATATAAATGTTTCAGCAATAAGAAGGCCAAAAAACAAGGAGTTCGGGCATTAGCGGTTTTGAATGTCAATTGTCGCAATACACCTTCTCAAATTCCTCTGCTTCCATGGCTTGTTTTCTCACGATTTTGCCTTGATAATCATAATAAATGACCACAGAAATGCCTGCCTCAGCAATATGTCGCTCGGTGAAATACATGGGCATCTCCCTGCTTCCTAAATTGATAATGTCGCTGTACTGAATGGGTATGATTACACCGCGCTTGCTGCTGATCACGCCGAATACGTTATCCTGCTGCACAACATAAAAACGCTCTGATGGCGAATTGTTCACTGGCGTATATCCCCGCACCCGCTGCAACAGCTGCTTCCCTGTCCGGATTTCAAACAAAGTCCATTGATTGTTCTTCTTTCCCCAAGCAACTGAATCTGTCCAGTAGTCCACATCCTCCCACTCAAAGTTGCCCACGGCTTTGCCAGCCACATCCAAAAAAGCATAGCCTTTGTCTTTGTAGGCCAACCGGAAGGAAGAATTGTACGACCTGATGTTTCGTTCGTAGGTGGGCTTGGTCAAAGATTTTTTGGCAAAATCATACCAACCAAATTTTTTATCCTTCAACAAGGAAAACAAGGGTTTGTCTTCAGCCGGCACGATTGCATCATACTCAATGGGCAACAACAACTTGCCATCGATGCCCACGAGACCGCGCTTGTTTCCCCGGGTGATGATAAATAGTCCGTTGCGTACCGGGTCCACCTGATCCATCTCCTGACCGAACAATTTTAGTCCGGATATCGCTTCGAAGACTACTTTCTTCTTTTTCTCTTCAAGGATGAGATAAACGGATGAATCCCTGAATTCTTTGATCTGGAAGGGAGACCGCGCCCCAAAAGAAAGGCGTGCACCTGTAGGCATTAATACATGCAAGGAGTCAGTCTGGCGGAGAAATGCCAGTTGACCCTGAAACCAGATGCTATCACCACCCATGAGACGATCTGCACCGCGCTCGTATAAACTCCATTTTCCATTCTCAGTCAACAAGCGTATCCAACCTCCCTGCTCCTGCACAGCGAGGTAGGAATTGCCTTCCAATGACTTGATGCCCGAGATCAGTAGCCTCGACTCCTTCTCGCGCAGAAATCCAAACGACGTCTTGCGTAATACCTGCCGGTCGAGTGGGATCACAAACTGCAACCTGTCGTTGAGTACACCCTCCATCGGACCATTGCGCACCCAATACTGCTGACTGCCCCAACGACGCACATCATCGAAAACAAATTCCTCTTTGAATTCGGGCTTCTCGGCCAGCCTGGCGAGTCTCGCGAGGGTGGTGATTACTTTCTTTGCACCTCTCGTAAGGACAACCAGGCTATCCATGGACGCCAGGTCATCGTAGTTATATCCCAATAACTTCCGGCCGGCGAGGGTAAACACCGCCCACTTATCGCGATGTTGAAGACCCAACATTACCCCGCCCAATAGCTGTGCATTCGATACCACCCCGTCGATACGTAACCCGGATTCGTGTATCACACGACTTCCACTGTCATACGACACCCTTACAAAGCCGGCACCGAGTGGTTGAATAGCTGATACTGCACCCTTCCACACCATGGCACCATTGCGCGCCAATACACCTTTTGACGTCAAGAGCAGCCGATCCTTTACCTCACCACAGCGATACGATTCATCAATTCTTTCGAAGGCCGGGGCGATTACCTCTTCCCCCTTGTCATTCATGAAACCAAAGAGTCCACTTTTATAAATAGGTATCCAATAGGACTGACAGAGCATTTCCACCTGACGGAGCGAGTCTGTAAGCAATGCAGGGTCGACATGACCTTCCTCCAACTGCAAGGCGAATAGGATGTTGCGTGCCGTATTCACCTCGCGGCTATTCGGGTAGTGCGCCATAAACCATTGAAATGATTCCTGTGTGCCCCGGGCTGTCACCATTTGAAAGAGGTTACGCTCAGCAACAGCTCGGTAGGGACTGTTGGGATAGATGTCGCAAAATTGTTGATACGCCGTTATGGTCTGGAACTTTGTTTTGTCTTCAAATAAGAGTCGGTCGTAGCGTGCCTGCGCTTCAGCGCGGCGGTGCGACTGTGGATGGGTGTTGAGATAATTCTGAAAACTGAACCAGGTATTCACCTTTAGTGCCTCTAGGAAGGACACCTCATCCCGCAACTCAACGGAAGCCTTGTATTGACGCGCACCGGGATGGGTTGCTATAAATCGCTGGTAGGCGGCCTCGGTGTTGATTTTTTTCACCTGCTCAAATACCGTGCTATCGATACCGTTAATCAGTTGTTCCAACCGACCACTGTCAAGGGGAACACGACGTAGCCGGTCCCGTTCGCGGGACGTAACTTGTGCATAGTTGGCATAAGCGTGGTGGGCGTAGCGGTATGCAGAGTCAAGGTTGGTGGTGGGGTGTTCAGCATTATAATAGTAAAGTGCCAGCAGGTAGCGCGCCTCAGGGTTGAGGGTGTCCTTGGACAATGCCTTGCGGATCGACTGGCCAGCCTTTAACCATTTACTTTTGTCCAGCTGGTTGCCGATCAGTTTTTCAGGGCTGACTTGAGCGAGGGAACCAGGCCCCAGGAATAAGAACAACAAGAAGGGTAACAGCCGGCGCATCTGATCCTAAACGACGGCAAGATTGGATTATTCGGCTGCTTGCGCAACAAAATTAAGGCCCAATGCCCGCAGCGATCTATAAATTGTCTATTCCGTCAGTTGTTCTTCAATAACCCGTAGTTCCTTGCCGTACATACGTCGTACCAGTGGTGCGGTTAGAATACCGGCGAGACCGATGTACCCAAAGATCACAGCCTGTATCCAACCCGATAACTGCCGGAAAGACTCATCAGCAAGAAAAATAATAACCGTTGTCAACAACATAGCGTAGGTGGACCACCGGTAGAAATTCAAGGTACCCTTGTAGTAATTACGAAACTCTGTTAGCGCCACCTTCAAATCGCGTCCAAAGTCAAAATGATTGAGCAGATTAATGGAACGATAGATGCGCACATAGATGGGAATGGCATACAGGATAGCCATAGCTACCAGTTTGTATTGAAATGCCTGCACAGCAGCACCATAGATCCACACCATCACCATAAAGAAAACAACCACAGCGATTCCTATGGAAGCGTCCAGCCAGGCACTCCTGCGAATGCCACGGCTGGTTTTGGAAATGAGGGACAACAACTCCGCCGGATCAGGAGGACTTGGTTGCCGGGAGGCCGAAGCCCATGCAGACTTAAAATCATCAAGCTCCATACGACTCAAGGATGGTTTTCATTTTCTTTTTAATGCGATTCAGTTTTACGCCAACATGAGTCACCGTCCAACCTGTGATGGCCGCGATTTCCACATAGGATAGTTCGTCGAGGTAAAACACCACCAGGGATTTGTCCTGGGGATCGAGTTGGTCCATGGCACGAAAAAGGAGGTCGAGTTGCTCGTGGTTGTCGGGTGAATTCGGGATGTGCGAGGCATGGTTGATATCCACCTGATATCGTCTCGGTTTATTGCGGCGGTATTGGTATAGTGCCGTGTTAAGCGCGACCCGGTAGAGCCAGGTAGAAAATTTCGAGCGACCCTGAAAGTTGGGGTAAGACCGCCAGGCATTCAGTACCATTTCCTGATAAAGGTCCTGCTGATCATCAGGATGTTTTTGATAGATCCGGCAAATCTTGAGCAGGATACCCTGGTTTTCGAGTATGGAGGCAATGAATTCAGATGAAACCGATTCCAGGGGTTTTTCTGCAGACATATTTTCCAACGCAGCGGTGAGCATGGATGATAAGTGACCCGGTGGGCTAAAAACTTACCAAAAAGTAGTGTTTTTTGTAGGGAGTTGACCACGAGAAGTCCGGGTGGTTCGAAAGAATTTATTAATATTGCACCCTCATTTTCGGGGTGTAGCGCAGCCCGGTTAGCGCATCACGTTAGGGACGTGGAGGTCGGATGTTCGAATCATCTCACCCCGACAGCTTGACAATCAAGCGTCAGCAAAACCCTCTATACAATATGTGTGGAGGGTTTTTCATTTTCCAAACTCTCCGAAAAATGCACATACACCCATCGCTGTGGTGAACTATTCGGTGACCTGCGTTAGAA
>DAOMGC010000124.1:0-7837 GCA_035430125.1 Cyclobacteriaceae bacterium
GGACCATGCAAATTCGATCTGTCATTGTTGTCATCTTGTGGGGATGCAGTCTTTTTGCGGCGGCGCAGGACCCAAAGCGCCAGTACAAGAGCGCAAAGGAATTCTATGCCACAGGTAAATACAACCTGGCCATGGAGATGTTCAAGCCCTTGATGACCTACGACAAGAATAATCCCTACACCGAATACGCTGCCTTCTATTATGCCATGTCGGCTTTGGGTCAGAACTATCAGACCGTTGCACGGGACATGCTACTCCAGATCCGAAAATTGTATCCTTCCTGGGATCAGCAGGGCGAAGTGAGTTTCTGGCTGACCAAAATCTACTTTGATCGGAATGAATACTTCCAGGCGATGCATATGCTTAAGGAAGTACCTCAGGAGGATTTTATCGAAATCGAGCGAATCACCAACATGAAGAGGCACTACCTCGCAAGAATATCCGACCCCGAGGTGCTGCGCATGATGTGGGAGGAGTATCCACGCGATGCCGATGTAGCTACTGCATTGGCGTGGGCCATCACCCGCCAGCCAACAGCCAATCAGGACCGTGAACTTTTTGAGACTGTCGTGGAGCAGTTTCACTTGCCCAGAAAGCCTTTTGAAGATGCGGCACTCAACAAGCCCATCTACCGGGATCAATACCATGTCTCGGTGCTATTTCCGTTTCTGGCCGCAACCCTGGAACCTTCACCCAATAAAAAACAAAATCAATTGGTCCTTGATCTCTATGAAGGGATGCGGATGGCCAATGATTCCTTGAGCAAAGAGGGTATAAAAATCAATTTGCTGGCATACGATACCGAACGAAATCCCAATGAACTCGAGAAGAGCAAGAACGTGGTAAAAAGTTTATTAGAGACAGAAGAACTACAGAATACGGATTTGTTGGTGGGCCCCCTGTTTCCGGAAGAAATGAAATTGGTACAGCCTTTTTCTGAAACGCATGAGATCAACATGATCAACCCGGTTTCGTCCAATTCTGAATTTGTGGGCCAAAATCCTTATGCCATGCTATATCAGCCCAGTGTGGAGACCATGGCAAGCCGGTCTGCCGAATTATTGCAGGCGAAAATCCGGAATAAGAAATGCATGGTGATGTATGGAGATAAGTCGCGGGATTCGATTATGGCTGCAAACTTCGTCAACCGGGCCAAAGACCTTGGATTGACTGTAGTATGGACGGAAAAGTTTACCAAAGAAACAGCTTCCCGGATCATCAGTATCCTGGCAACCCCTACCGAGTTTGATGAATTCAAGAACCCCACGCAATTCAAAATGGCACTCGATAGCGTCGGCAGTATTTTCGTCGCGTCAGATGATCCGCTCATCTACACCAAGGTAATTTCCAGCGTGGAGACCCGCGGTGATTCACTGGTTATTGTCGGTTCGGAGTCATGGCTGGACAACACATCCGTAGACCTTACCAAGTATGAGCGCCTCCACATCCTGCTTATGGCACCGACCTTCACACCGTTGCGAAATCCCGCCTATTTGAACTTCCGGCGAAGCTATATCCGATCGCATGGTTCGTTTCCATCGCAGTATATGAACTATACCAAACTGGGATACGATTTCATGATGTTTGCTGGTCGTGCCCTGAAGAAATATGGCGTGTACTTTCAGGATGGTCTGCGTCAGGATAAACAGATGCCAGGTTGGCTAAGTAGCGGATACACATGGTCCGACAGGCGCGACAATGGCGACTTTCCATTTGTCTATTTCAGCAACGGCGAACTTCTCTCCCTGCACTAATTCATGAAGGCTGACCTTCTCATCTCGGGCATTGGTAAGCTGGTTCAGGTCCGCGACAGGACACCGGATTTCCTGGCGGGACCGCAAATGGCCTCGGTGCCCACGGTTGATAATGCCTGGGTGGCGGTCAAGAATGGTCATATTCTGTCATATGGCACGGGTGACAAGTTGCCTGATATTGAAGCCCGTGAAAAATGGGACGCACAGGGTGGTTGGTTGTTCCCGGGTTTTGTGGACAGTCACACCCACATAGTCTATGCCGCTTCGCGCGAAGAGGAATTTGAGATGAAGATCAAGGGCGCAACCTACGAGGAAATTGCTGCCCGTGGGGGTGGCATCCTCAACTCCGCCCGTCGACTTCAGCAGATGGGTGAGGATGAATTGTTTCAGCGTACCATGCCTCGGATCCGGGAAGTGATGCATACCGGAACCGCTGCCATCGAGATCAAGAGTGGCTATGGACTCACCGTGCAGGACGAGATTAAGATGCTGAGGGTAGCGAGAAGAATAGGACGGGAGACTCCGTTGACGGTACGTACCACCTTCCTGGGTGCACATGCTGTGCCGAGAGACACAACTAAAGAAAAGTATATCCAAGCCATTTTACAGGAGATGATACCGGCTATTGCTGCTGAAGGGCTAGCCGATTATATCGATGTATTTTGTGAGGAGGGATTTTTCTCCCAAAAGGAGACGGAAATGATTGTCGGAGCGGGCAAGCGACATGGCATGACACCGCGAATACATGCGAATCAATTGCATCGGTCTGGAGGCGTTCAGGCTGGCGTTGCGTCGGGTGCCATCAGTGTGGATCACTTGGAGCAAATGGGAGATGAAGAGATCGAAGTTCTTCGCGGCACGAAGACAATGCCCACCGCGCTTCCTGGTGCTGCCTTTTTTCTCAACTTGCCATTCCCGCCCGCGCGTAAAATGATTCAGGCCGGTTTGCCACTTGCCATAGCGTCTGATTTCAATCCCGGAAGTGCACCCAGTGGCAATATGCCTTTGATGTTGTCACTCGCCTGTATCCGCATGAAAATAACACCGGAAGAGGCTATCAATGCAGCTACCATCAACACTGCGTATGCGCTCAATTTATTAGATAAGTATGGCAGCATAACGGCCGGTAAGGTGGCTAGTTTCTATGTAACCAAACCTTTACCATCATTGGCCTTTCTGCCTTATAGTTTTGGAAGCAACCTGATCCAGCACGTTTTCCTACGCGGAATCCGACTCTAGGCAACGGGCCTGGTTACTTCAACGGAGAATGTAACAGAAGCTTTAAGGGAGGATACCACCGAGCAATACTTTTCAATGGTCAGGGCAGCTGCTTTCTCCAATTCTTCAGCTGTAATATCGGGTGATACAACACGATATACACAATGAATCGCCGTATAGTATTTAGGAGCGGTCTCCTGACGGGTGCCATCAGAATCAATAACAAAAGACACGATGGTCTTGCGGCGTTTTTTGAGAATATCTACAATATCAACTGCAGCACAACCTGCTACGGCCGACAACACCAATTCCATCGGGGACAAGTGTAGTTTTTCTTCGGCTTTGCGCATATCAATCGTTATGCTGTTTCCTTGTTCATTGATGGCCTCGTACATCTTGTCATTGAGCATTCGGGTGGTGATCTTCATAGGGCTATTTCGGCTGTTTGAGCCTCAAAAGTACAACGTAATTTGTGGTCTAAGGCTATGCGGTTAAGGTGACTGGCAAACTTCGGTGGCGCCGGAACCGCATTTTCGGTGTATTTGGGGTGTTTTGGATGGAAAACTTTTAGGGTACTTTCGTGTTATACATCTATGGCCGATCTGATACGCATTCCGATGTTCCCGCTCACTATATTTCCCTTGCCGGGAGAGATGGTGCCGCTGCACATCTTTGAACCCAGGTATCGTCAGCTGCTGAAGGACGCAGAAGAACGTGACATATCGTTCGGAATCTACTTCAACCACAAGATGAACGAGGGTAAATTGGGATCACTGGTGAAGTTGGAAAGTGTAATCAAGCGTTATCCGGGTGGCGAGTCTGACATCATTGTCAAATGTCAGGACCTGTTTCGCATGGAGACACTTTTTCGTACGTATAAGGACAAGCTATATCCAGGTGGTGATGTTGACTTTTGGCATGTAGACCTGCAGCAACCTGTGACCCATCGGCTCCAGTCTGAATTTGTAGCGTACATGGTCCAGTTAAAGATTAACAAGGTACCATCGCCATGCTCGATTTTTCACATTGCCAACGAACTTAACCTTGATTTTGAGGATCGCCTGAAATTTGTAGCCGCTGAAGCCGATAAGCGGGAATCATTTGTTTCCGGACGATTGAAGTATCAGATGCACCTGATCGACAGGGCTGAAAAAGCAAAAGACGTATTCCATCTGAATTAGTTTCTTTTCCGCTCCATTTTATTTTTTAAAGTTCGTTTTGTCCTGTTCGCTTCCGGAACATGAGTGACCGATAGCGGGAATAACCAGTATTTTAAGATTAATTAACAATTGATCTGCAACTTTCGCATCGGGTGGATCGTCTCATAACCAAATCAAACAACATTTTAGGTTATGAAAAAAATGATCATGGTAATGGCGGGTGTGCTGGTGAGTGCGTTTGCCTGGGCAGGTGGCCTGAAGAGCGAGTCGGGGATGGCAGTGGTGAAGAGCAATGCATCTTCTTACAAACTGATCTACAAAGCAGAATTGGCATCCAATGTGAAAGTGGAAATTATTAATGCCGACAACAAAGTAGTGTTTACCGAGACCATCAAAAATTCCGATGGCTTTGCAAGGCCATATAATTTTGGAAGCCTGCCGGAAGGTGACTATACCATTCGGTTAGACAACGGCTCAAACTGGCTGTCCGAGAAAGTCAGCTACCGCCAGGGAGAAGTGCAGAAGTTGGCACATCTGGTTGCGCTGAAAGACGGACGTTATTTGCTGACCGTGCCAGGCACTGGTGAAGATCAAGTGAATATTCGCATTTACGGAGAAGATGGTCAAACTTTATATACGGCGTCTGATAAGGTAACCGGAGACTTCGGCCGACTTTTTAATCTGCAACAAATAGATGGGGCAGTGAGCTTTGAAATCAGCGGTAGCAGCGGCGCTTCAAGGGTGTTGCACCGTTAATAACAGATAAGCGGGGTTTGGAATAGCGGGTTAGGGTCGCGTCGGGTAATTCCGGCGCGACTTTTTTGTTTGTTTTGTTTAAAGTCTTTGCAATCGTTTACGACCAATGATCCAGGTGATGATCAAAAATTTGATGCACTATCTGGGTGTGAAACGGACGTTATTATGACTTATGTCATGTTCGAAAACCCGCAAACGTTTTTTTAGATTTTAAATGCGGTTTTCTTACAGCGAACAATCCCGGGCTAACCGGGCCCGTACATTTGCATCAGTAGTTAAACAAAAAAGAAACAAAACAACTATTCTTATGAAAGCAACATCATTTTTGGCTGCAATGGTACTGGTAAGCTCAGTAGCTTTTGCAAATGGTCCTGGCACCCCGCGTGTAGTGGTGGTGAACCAGAAGAACTCCGGCACCTTCAAGGTGATTTACGAAGGCGTAAAAGCAGGCGAAGTAACCATGACGATCACCAACAGCCGTGGCGCTGTGGTGTATTCCGAAACTACAGAAGTAGTAAATGGTTTTATCCGCCCGGTTAACTTCACCGGAATGGAAGCTGGTGAGTATGCCATCGAGATTGCAGATGCATCAGGCAAACAAATTCAGAAGATTGCCTACAACAATGAGAGCTCTGTACGCAGCGTACAAGTGTCCAGAATCAAAGAAGATGGCAAATACCTGCTGGCAGTGGCCAACGACGGCGCTGAGCAAATCAATGTGCGCATCTTTGATGGCAACAACAACCTGATCCACAACCAGGACCTTACTATCGATGGTAACTTTGGTCTGGTATATAACCTCAAAGCCGTAACCGGTGTTCCGACTTTTGAAGTAACGGATAAAACAGGAAACGTACGCACCATCAAATACTAATTCCTAACCTGAACCTGTAACAAAGAAAAGCCCCTCCGGGATATGGAGGGGCTTTTTGATGCGTAGCTACTATTTGATTATTTCTTGGCTTTAGCAAAATCACCAGCCTTGATGATGTTGATGCGGGCCGGAGTCAGGTGCTTCTTTACGGCAGCGTTGATCTCTTCCGCCGTCAATGCCATCACCCGCTTTTCAAAAGCGTCATCCCATTTCAGGTCGCGCTTGACAAACAGGTAGTTGTTCAGGGTGTTCGACAATTGCCCGTCCTGCGCACGGCCTACGGTACGGGACTGTGTCCAGCCGGATTTGGCGGCAGCGAGTTCTTCGGCCGTAAATCCTTCGGTAATCACCCGGTTTATTTCTTCATTGAAAGCCTTCTCGAGTTTTTCCACATTCTGCGGGGCGTAGATGGCAAAAGCCTGGAAGGTACCCACAGGATCAAACGAACTCGCGTTGAAGTTGGATCCTACACCATAGCTCAAACCATCTTTTTGACGGATACGTACTGCGAGGCGTGAATTGAGGAAGCCGCCTCCCAGCATAAAGTTACTCATCACCATGGCCGGGTAGTCGGGGTTGTCGTCACGCATTTCAAAGGTGTACGCCGCAATAAAGAAGGCATTGGCCTTGTCCGGAGTTTCAAAGGACTCATTGATTGTGGTTACGGGGAAGGCTTTGCCCACTAAACGACTATAGGCACCTGGACTCTTCCAGTTTCCGAATAGATCGGATACCACTTTGCCAACTTCTGCCTGATCAAAGTCACCAACGACTGACATGGTAGCATTGCTGGCACCATAGAAATCTTTGTGAAATTTCTTGATCGCATCTAGGGTAATCGCATTTACCTCGGCCACATCTTCGTCAAAGGAAGTGACATAGCGCGGGTCGCTCTTCGGATAAGGGTTGATGTGTTGCTGGATTTTAGTAAATGCGATTGCCTGGGGCTCGCTGCGGTTTGATTCAATGCCTGCCAGCTGCTCGCTCTTCAGTTTTTCCAATTCATCGGCAGGGAAGATGGGATCCTTAAGCACCTCGGCTACCAATTTGATGGTTTCCACGAGGTTAGGCCTGGTCGTGGTGATGTTGATGCTCGCCTGGGTGGCACTGCCAAAAATCTGTACGTTGGCTTTCAATCGGTCAAATTCATCTTTGATTTGCTGACGGGTATGCTTGGATGTACCCTTGTTGAGCATGCTCACAGCAAATTCACCGGCTGTGCCTTTGTTTGCCAATGACGCATCATTGCCAAAGCGGAGGGTAAGGCGGGCTTCAACAGATTCGCCACGCGTCTTCTTGGAAAGCAACGCAAGTTTCATACCATTGGGCAGGTCGCTGCGCGTAGTCCGTGATTCTATATTGGCCGGAGAAGGGTCAAAAGCTTCACCTTCAGCCACAGCAGCATTGCCCTTATAGTCTTTCACGAGCTCATCCACATTGGGTGTGGCTGGAATTTCTGCACGCTCAGGTTTCTCAGTAGGGATGAAGATACCCGTGGTTCTGTTGTCTGCCTTGAGGTACAATTTGGCCACGCGGGCCACGTCCTCTACGCTCACGGCCTTAACCCGGTCGCGGGTAAGGAAAAGTAACCGCCAATCGCCCATCCCGGAATAGGTGGTTAATTGCAACGCCACATTCTGGGATGAGTTGAATGAAAGTTCGATCTGCTTGATGATCTCATTCTTGGCGCGTTCTACTTCCTCTTTGGTGGGCGGTGTGGCAGCCATGTCATCCATGGTTTTCAATAAGGTAGCCTTGGCATCATCCAGTGATTTGTCTTTCAGTACTTCCGCTACAGCGAATGCGAGGAAAGGCTCTTTGAACTGGTAGGTATAAGCCGCTACACTGCTGGCCTTCTTGGTGTCGACCAACGTTTTATACAGCCTGCCTGATGGGGCAGTTCCCAGAATGCGGAGCATCACCTGGATGGCGGCATAATCGCTATGTGAACCGGCCGGTATATGATAGGCTGCCATAGCAACCTGCACATCACCGACGCGCTTTAGCACCACATTGCGTTCACCATCCTGCACCGGGTCATTGGTGTAGGTGGGTTGAATTTCGCGCGCGGGACG
>DAOMGC010000125.1:0-7578 GCA_035430125.1 Cyclobacteriaceae bacterium
ATAACGAAGCCAAGCGCGGAATTATCGCTGATGTGGAAACTGAATTGCGCCTCGCCAACGCCCGCAAAATTCTCTACAACACCATGGAGAAAAAGGCGACGTTTAATTAATCGAATTGTAACTTTCATGAAGAAGGCCCCTCCCCAAAGAGGGGCTTTTCTTTTTACCGATACACTACCCCGGGCAAAAAATGAATATCTTTCTACAGTGAACCAACCCCTGAACGACCCCAAAACCATCCGCGCCTGGTGCATGTACGATTGGGCCAACTCGGTCTACTCCCTGGTCATTACCTCCACCATTTTTCCCATCTATTACCAGGCGGTAACAACTACCGAGACCTCCGGTGACGTGGTGTCGTTCTTTGGCTTCCCCATCGTCAACTCGGTACTGTATTCATACTCGCTCTCGCTGTCGTTCCTGCTCATCGCACCGTTTCTGCCACTTTTGTCTGGTATTGCGGATTATACGGGAAACAAGAAGCCCTTTATGAAGGCGTTTGTCTACCTCGGCGGTCTGTCGTGCATAGGCTTGTTCTTCTTCACTGGTGAGAATGTGGAGTGGGGAATCCTGTGCTCCATGCTGGCCAGTATCGGCTATGCGGGTAGTGTGGTGTTCTACGATGCTTACCTGCCTGAGATCGCCACCGAGGACCAGGTCGACCGGGTTAGCGCCCGCGGCTATTCAATGGGCTACTATGGCAGCGTTCTGTTGCTCGTGGCCAATCTGGCTACCATGACCTACTGGAAACAACTGGGCTTTCCCGATGAAGGCACTTCGGTGCGATTTTCGTTCCTGCTGGTAGGCATCTGGTGGATCGGTTTTTCTCAGATTACATTCCGACGCCTGCCGGACAATCCGTTCAACCAGCGCCCTACCGGCCGCGTGCTGTTCAATGGCTATCGCGAGTTGAAAAAAGTATGGCTGAGCCTCGCGGAGTACCCCAACCTCAAGCGCTACCTCGGAGCTTACTTCTTTTTCAACATGGGCGTGCAAACGGTGATGTACCTCGCAGCGACATTTGGATCCAAAGAACTGAACCTCGATGCCAATAAGCTGATCATCACGGTACTTATTATTCAACTGGTGGCATCGTTCGGGGCACATCTCTTTGCGAATCTTTCCAAAAGAAAGGGCAATAAGTATTCGCTGACCACCATGATCCTGATCTGGATATTCTTCTGCGTGATGGCTTACCTGACCACCAATGAATATGAATTCTATGCCCTCGCAACCCTGGTGGGCATGGTGATGGGTGGTATTCAGTCGCTCTCGCGCGCCACCTACTCCAAACTTCTACCCGAAAACTCAATCGACCACGCATCGTACTTCAGCTTCTTCGACATTACTTTTTCCGTGTCGATTGTGCTGGGTACTTTCTCCTACGGCCTTATAGAACACATCACGGGCAGCATGCGCAACAGTACCCTGGCCCTGATGATCTTCTTTATCATCGGACTGGCGTTGCTGTCGCGGGTTACGGTGTCTAATCGCCCGAAAGAACAGGTGGCTTAGTAGCGCAGGTGCTTTACTGTAGCACCATTGTTGATCAATTGCTTAAGTGAATCGATGCCAATCTTCAGGTGAAGGTCTACGTAGCTGGCCGTAACCACTTTGTCACTGGCTTCTGTCTTCACACCGTCCGGGACCATGGGCTGGTCAGACACCAGCAACAGGGCGCCTGCAGGAATTTCATTGTAGAATGCCGTAGAGAAGATGGTGGCAGTTTCCATATCAATGGCCATGGCGCGGATCTTGATCAGGTATTGCTTAAAATCTTCGTCCCATTCCCATACCCGCCGGTTTGTCGTGTAGACTGTGCCGGACCAATAGTCCTGGTTATAATCGCGGATGGTGGTGGAGATTGCTTTTTGCAGGGCAAATGCAGGGAGCGCAGGTACCTCGGGCGGGAAGTAGTCGTTGGATGTACCTTCACCACGAATGCCGGCGATGGGAAGGATAAAGTCACCGAGGTCGTTCTTCTTTTTGAGGCCGCCGCACTTGCCAAGGAAGAGACATCCTTTGGGCTTCACGGCCGAAAGGCAGTCCATGATGGTAGCCGCATTGGGGCTTCCCATGCCAAAATTGATGATGGTGATGCCATCGGCGGTAGCGCTACGCATGGCCTTATCCTGACCATGAACTTCTACCTTGTGCCATTCGGCGAACTTCTTCACATAGTTATCAAAATTGGTGAGCAGAATATACTCGCCAAAAGCATCCAGCGGAAGGCCGGTGTATCGGGGTAACCAGTTTTCGACAATCTGCTCTTTCGTTTTCATGGGTAGGTGGTTTTTGCCTGGGCCTTGGTCGGGGAATTCGTCTATTTTTGTTGGATGAAGCCCCTTAATCTTCCGGCTGCTGATTTCAAAGTTAAAAAACTGGACGGCAAGGTCTGGATTTTTGATGGAGTGCGCAAAAAATTTGTTGTCCTCACACCAGAAGAATGGGTACGTCAGCATTTTGTCAACTACCTGATCGTCAATCATAACTATCCCAGATCCCTCTTTCGAATTGAAGGCAGTTTGGCATATAATACATTGCAGAAGCGGTCGGATATCCTCGTGTTCGACCGCACGGGTAAGCCGTGGATGCTCATCGAGTGCAAGTCGCCTGACATCAAACTCAGCCAAAAAGCTTTCAATCAGGTGGGGATGTACAATATGACGGTGGGTGCCCGCTATGTGGCAGTAACCAATGGCATGGTGCACTATTGCTGGCTGGCTCCCAAAGCCGGAGAAGAAGGGATATTTCAGGCGGATTTTCCCTCGTTTGAGGAGGATGGGTTATCACCCAAGTCCAGCACATAGACAAAAATATCAGATCGTTGTTCATGAAGCTTGAATCCGATGCGTTCCAGCACGGTTGCAGAGGCAATATGCTCAATGCTACATACCCCATACACTTGTCCTGCCCGTTGTTGTGTTCGTAGGTGGTGTACGACCGCTCGGGCCAGTTCAGTGGCGTAACCCTGCCGATGAAACTTTGACCTGATCTGGAATCCCAATTGCATGCGATCAGTTTCGGCGATGGGAGAGTAGTTGAGGACTCCGACCAATTCACCTTCGGGGGTTCTTGCGGTCCAGTGAAGCGCTGTACCTGCGGCTATCTGATTGAGTCGATTGACCAATACCCCCCGGTACTCATCCTTTGTTTTTTGTTGCAGGTGTGGAATGAACCGGAACGTGTCTGGTTCGTGGAAAAGACTTAATATCTCTTCAAAGTCACCCGGCGCAAGCAGCTTCAGGGTGGTCCTGGCGGTGCTGAAAGGGGCCATTGTATTCAAAGTCAAAAGATATTAAGGATGTCGGTGATGGTATTGAGGGTTCTGAAGTTGGGATGCTCAATTTGCTTGTCGACATGTTCATGGACCCAGGTAACATGATGGGGCACATGAAATCCATGTCCGCCGAGAGCGAGCACCGGCAGGATGTCCGACTTGAGGGAATTGCCCACCATCACAAACTCCTGAGGTTGGATATCCAGGTGGCGAAGAAGTTTTTGGTAGTCAGTCTCTCCTTTTTCTGACATGATTTCAGTATGGTGAAAGTACGGGTCGAGCCCTGATTTCTTCAGCTTTCGTTCCTGGTCCAGCAAGTCGCCTTTGGTGGCCACCACGAGTCGATAGCGACCCCGCAGGCTTTTCAATACATCTTCCACACCGGGCAGGATGTTTACGGGCTTGTTGAGCAATTCCTGTCCGTAGCCAATAATAGTTTCAATGGAACGCACGCCAATGGTGCCATCGGAGATGCGAATGGCTGTTTCGATCATGGACAGCATGAACCCTTTGATGCCATACCCATACAGCGCGATGTTTTTGATTTCAGTTTGCAGTAACTCCCGTTCTACGGTGTGCTGGGGAAGATAGTCCTCCATGAGTGCACAGAACTTGTGCTCGGTTTCCCTGAAATAAATCTCATTATCCCACAGGGTATCGTCGGCATCGAAGGCAATGACTTTGGGCATCATGGCTGGAGGATTCTTGAGCAATGTAGCATGATTTTTGTAAGACCTGACAGGTCTTAAAGACCTGTCAGGTTTGGCACCAAATATTGAACGGTTAAATCTTCGCCAGCGCCTGATCCAGATCACTGATCAGGTCCTCTGCATTTTCGATTCCTACCGAGTAACGGATCAGCCCTTCCGGGATGCCCAGTTTCGCGCGCTGCTCGGCCGTCAATTCAACATGGCTGGTGGTACGGGGCGGACCCGCCAAAGTACTGATGGATCCAAGACTGGCAGCTAAATGCACCAATTTCAGAGCAGAAAGGAAATTTTTGACTGCGTCACCACTGTGGAGGGCAAAGCTGAGTACACCGCCAAAACCGCTCATTTGCGATTTTGCGATGGCATGACCCGGGTGACTTTCGAGGCCGGGATAAAACACGCCACTGACTTTAGGATGTGCCAGCAGATGCTTTGCAATGGTCAGTGCCGAAGCATTCTGTCGCTGTATCCTGAGCTCAAGTGTCTTCATGCCGCGCGCAATCATATACGCACTATCGGGATGAATGGAGGCCCCGTTGATTTCACGAAATTGAAATACCTGCTGCACAAGATTTTTTTTGCCGACCACCAGTCCGCCCATAGCGTCGGAGTGCCCGCATAAGAATTTGGTGGCACTGTACACCACGAGGTCGGCACCCAGCGTAAGAGGTCGTTGGTTAATGGGCGTGGCGAATGTATTGTCCACCACGGTTATGGCACCTGCTTTGCGGGCTGCAGCAGCCAGTCGTTTGATGTCCACCACCTTTAAGGTGGGATTGGTTGGTGTCTCCAAATAAACGAGATCGCATCCTTTGCCGATCTCCTTTTCCAGTTGATCGTGATCGGTGGTGTCGCAGAGTTCTACATGAACCCCGAAGCGAGGCAGGAAATCCAGGAAAATCTTACTGGTACCGCCATAGGTGTCCTTTATGGAGACCACACGCTTGCCCGGTGACAAGAAGGTGAACAAGGTGTTGCTGATAGCGGCCATGCCCGTAGCAAAAGCCGCCGCCGCCTCGCCATTGTCCAGAACACGAATCTTTTCCTCCAACACCGCCACGGTAGGGTTGGTATTGCGGGAATAGATATGACCAGGTTGTTTCCCGGTGGCTACCGCATGCCATTCGTCCACGTCGTGATAGGCAAAGGCTACGCTGTTGACAATGGGGGTGGTGATGGGTGAACCTGTACCGCCTTCAATTTCACCAGCCCACACCGAGGCGGTGCCGGGCTTTGATGTTGAGAAATCCATGCAATCAATTTTGGCTAAGATAGGGAATATGGGCGTCGTCTGGCCTGCAATTTGGATGACCGGCCTTCGACCAATTCACTTGCCAGACTTCCGGGCCAGTTGTTTGG
Source organism: Cyclobacteriaceae bacterium (assembly GCA_035430125.1). Taxonomy (GTDB): domain Bacteria; phylum Bacteroidota; class Bacteroidia; order Cytophagales; family Cyclobacteriaceae; genus ELB16-189. Next base: position 5,350 of record DAOMGC010000125.1, read on the forward strand.
CAGTAAGCTTTTCGAGGTTTTCCTGAGCCTTGAACTTTACGATCTCTGTGATCAATTTCTCGGGAAACTTTTCGGTATAGGGGAATTGAATCGTGCCCTTGCTGGTCTTGTATTTGGTAAGCTTTGCTGCAAAGACTTCCAGGGGTTTTGCTGTTGGGAACAGGCTGTAATGATCCTTAAACGATGCATAGTAGACCAGGATGCCGTTGTACTTGAATGCAGGCATGCCATAGCTGATCACTTCTTCTGCATCAGGTACAATTTTCCTGATCAGACTGCGCAGGGCGTTGAGGAATGGTTTGGCTTCGGGTTCAGCTGATTTGATGTAGGCATCAACGGAAGTAACTTTCTTCATGGTACTATTTATTATTGAGTCTTGAACAAATATAGGCGGCGCCAAATGCCTCCACTACACTCCAGGGCACAGCTACCGGTAAAATCGCCATCGGTAATACGCCGAGGTTGCCGATCACGATCCACATCATGGCAAATCCGATGACCCAGCTGACTATCGTTGTCTTGATGATATCGAATTTGGTGGATATCACCAGCACGATCACAGCAAAAACGAGCGACCAAAGTCCCCATACCGCACCATTTACAGGAGTCTCTGGAAACGACTGGCCCATTTCCTGGTAGTGGCTCACCCAGGCATCATGCAACACAAAGGTGTTCCGGATAAATTCATTGATGCTGATCCAGGTCGTGGCGAGTAAAACGGCAATGACAACGCGGGTTGGTTTCATACTGAAAGAATAAATCAGGATTTCTTGAAATGAATCTTCTTGGTTCGTGAGGCACTGAAATAGAAGCCAGTGATTCGTTTGCTCTTGTCTCGAATGAATTCGATGGACATACCTTGCGGACTGTAGAAGATGTCCGTGATTACGGATTCCAGTTCCTGGTCTTCGGCTCCGAACTTCAGCCGGAGTTTGCCATTGGCCAGGCTGATAGTTCCGGTAACACCCAATTCCTCGCACGGGTAACTGCCTTCATAGGTCTTCAGCATGGTTTGCGTGACGGTGACTGGATCAAAGCGGATAAAATGCTGATTGGGAAATCCATCCTGTATAATGTCAAACACAGTCACCTGATTGCCGGACCGCGTGAATTTGAAGGTGGCTGCACCCGGCACAACAAACGTATTGTCTGATGAATAACTCAGTTCGATACGCCCGGCGCCGCGCTGTAAATAGAGTTTGTTATTTTCCGTGAAGAGCTTTCTCACCACATCATTGCTTTCTGATCGATAGGCTCCGGCAAATGGTGCAACATCGGTCTTGACGGAAGGAGGGGCCGGAGCCGGTGTACCGGTTGTTGGTTTTTCATTCAGCACGATTTGCATCACGGCTTTGGCAAGTACGGAAGGATTTGCAGAGCCCACGTTACTAAGACATATGACCGTCAGCTTCTCGGAAGGTATCCGTGCCATTTCTGCACGGTAGCCGGCCCACGCCCCGCCATGGTGAATCATGGTGCGACCGAGATAGCTGGTGCTGAACAGTCCCAATGCATAGTCCAGCTTCTCGCCATTGGCTAATGTGCCGGCGGTGGTGAGTTGTTTGATGAGATCAGGTCCGCCTACCGAAGGCTCATAGAAATTCCGATCCCACCGCAGGAGATCCTGGACGCAGGTTTGTACAGCGCCATCTCCTACTTGTTCCCAGTTGGACATGTCGATCTGGAACCCGGTGGCGGAAGGTGAATAGCCGGTGGCACGCCGGGGCACAATCGTGGTGTGATTGTCCAAAAAGAAAGTACTGTTCATACCCAACGGACCAAATAGCTGTTGTTGGGCAAATGCCTTCAGGCTCATGCCCGACACGCGCTCCACGATCACGGAGGCCAGAAAGAATCCGGTGTTGGAGTAGTCCCACTTTTCACCCGGGTTGAAGTTGAGCGTCTTTTGTTTGCAGATGATATCCAGCGCCTGCTGGTTGGTGGTCACTTCTTCTGCCTGGTGGCCGGCGAGCGAAAGCAGGCCGGCATAATCTTTCAGGCCAGAAGTGTGGTTCAGCAAATGTCTGATGGTGATGGTAACGCCATAGGAGGGAAGTTCAGGAATGTACTTGCGAACGTCGTCATCGATGCGGAGTTTTCCCTGTTGTTGCAGCAGCAGTACGGAGGCGGCAGTGAACTGTTTAGAGGTGGATCCGATATCGAACACAGTAACCGGTGAGATCGCTTGTCCCCACTCCAGATCGGCCATGCCGTATCCCCGTTGAAAAA
>DAOMGC010000126.1:0-7392 GCA_035430125.1 Cyclobacteriaceae bacterium
ATCGGTGTGCTTCATCACGGATTTGTTGGATGAGCAGCAGACTGGGAGATTTCTTCCCAATGTGCAATGGCAAAGGGTCGTGCGGGTAGTAGATCTCTTCTAACCGTTTTGCGATACCGATGATAGGTATGCGACCATAAAGATTTAGTTCCTTGAGGACGTCGACTGCGCTGCTAAGTTGGCCTTTACCGCCATCAACGATGATCAGGTTGGGCAGTTCCGCATTTTCATCCAAAAGCCTGCGGTAGCGTCGACCTACAATCTCTTTCATCGAGGCGAAATCGTCTGGACCTTCAACCGTTTTGATGTTGAAATGGCGATAGCCTTTCTTGTCAGGTTTACCGTCTACGAAGCGGACCATGGAGGCGACTGGATGGGTCCCCTGGAGATTGGAGTTATCAAAGCATTCGATAATCCGTGGCATTTTGAGTAGCTGCAGGTCTTGTTGAAGTTCGCGGATGAGTGATTCGTTTTTGAATTTTTTCTCCTCTTTCCCAATTTCCTTCTTGCCCTTGAGAAACAGCACGTTCTTGAGGGACAGATCCACGAGTTTCTTTTTGTCACCGATTTGGGGAACAACATTTTCAAAGGATGGATCCTCAACCGGTAGTGCGATGTTTGTATAAACTATCGGGTGTGAGCTTTGTGTCTCAGTTCGGAGTTGCTGCGTGACGAGCCCCAGGATTTCATCATCTGTTTCTTCCAATTTCTTTTTTACCTCAATGTTTTTGGAAAAGATAATGGCGCCTTCACGAACCTGCATGAAGTTGACGAAAGCGTCTGTGGCACTGCTGGTGATGGTCACTACGTCGATGTCAGTCAGTTTGCGATTTACTACCAGTGACTTGGCCTGGAACTTTTCTAGGAGTATTAGTTTGTGTTTGTAGAATTCTGCGCGTTCATAATTCAATGCTTGTGCGCTGTCATTCATTTGTGCGGTGAAATATTCTTCCACCACCGTGAGATTTCCCTTGAGGATGCTCCGCGCCATCTTGATTTCATCTTGGTAGGCCTGTTCTTCCTGTGCGCCAACGCAGGGCCCTTTACAGTTTCCGAGATGGTATTCCAGGCAAACTTTAAATTTGCCTTTGGCTATGTTTTCCTCACTCAGTAGCAGATTGCAGGTTCGAATGGAATAAAGCTTTCGCACTAATTCCAGTACGCTTTTCATGGAGACTACGCTGCTGTATGGGCCAAAGTACTCTCCTTGTCTGGCGATGTATTTGCGGGTGGATACGATGCGTGGAAACCGTTCATTGAGGATGCACAGGTAAGGAAAGGTTTTGTCGTCCTTAAGGAGAATGTTGTATTTGGGTTGATTTTGCTTGATGAAGTTATTTTCCAGCAGCAGGGCATCGAATTCGGTGTTGGCCAGCGTGAATTCTATTCGTTTGATTTCAGTGACCAGTTTTTCGGTTTTGCGGTTGTATTGTGATTGCTTGTTGAAGTAGCTGCTTACGCGTTTGCGGAGGCTCTTGGCTTTACCGACGTAGATTAGTACATCTTCACGATTATAGAAGCGATAGATTCCTGGCGAATCAGGAAGTGTAGAGATCGTTTCTTTCAGGGCATCAGACATCTTTAGTTTCTGATCTCCCAAGGTTTTTCGTCGAGCTTGACGGAATCAGGAGCTTCGAGCTTGGAGCAATCGAGGGAAATGTCGAGGCCGGAATGAGGTGTTTTGAATTTTCCTTTTACAATTCCAGTCTTTGGATCGGCATAGGCCTTGAGCATGTATTTATCCCAAATGGGGCGTGCGGTGCGACCGCCTTGACCGAATACCCAGGAAGGAAAGTGAACGAAGCGCTCGTCTCCTCCGACCCAAACACCCGTTACCAGGTCGTGTGTTACCCCCATAAACCAACCGTCGGATGCCTGATTGGTGGTCCCGGTTTTGGCACCGATTTCATTGTCTTTGCGGAGCTCTGCTGACATATAGTGTGATGTGCCGCCTTCATCTTCCACACCGCCACGCAACATGTAGATCATTTTATAAGCCGTTTGGTCGCTGATGGCTTGTCTTGTTTTAGGAACGAAATTGGCAATGACGTTGCCATTCTTATCTTCTATTCGGGTGATGTAGAATGGCTCTGTGTGAATCCCTTGGTTCACAAACGTGCTATAAGCACCCACCATTTCAAACAGGGAAACATCACTCACTCCAAGACACAGGGATGGCACTGGATCAAGGTCGCTGGTGACACCAATGCGATGTGCAAATTCAACAACATTTTCTTCCCCCAGCGCCTTCATCATTTGTGCGGTAATACTATTTACGGAGCGTGCCATGGCCTGACGAATGGTCATCTTCTCCCCGTTCCCTCGTTTGCCGTCTGAGTTAGGTGGATACCAGACGCCACCTGAAACTTTAAAGCTGGGCGAAATGTCTTCCAATACGTAACAGGGTGTGTAGCCAGACTCCATAGCAAGGCCGTAGATAAATGGCTTGAAAGTGGAGCCGGGTTGCCGGCGCCCTTGTTTAACGTGGTCATACTTGAAATATTTGTAATTGTAGCCACCCACCCAGGCTTTAATGTGGCCTGTATTGGGATCCATTGACATCAATCCGGTTTGCAGGAATCGCTTGTAATAAGCCAGTGAATCCATGGAGCTGAAGAGTGTATCCCGTTCTCCGTTCCAGGTGAAGATGGTCATTGGCTTTTTTAGATTAAGCATGATTCTTACCGAATCATGCTTCTCTCCGTATCTGGCAGCTAGATTTTTGTAGGCATCTGTGCCTTTGATTCTCATTTTAAGAAAGCCTGGAATTTCTTTCCAGTCCTCGTCAACCCATGGATTACGCCCTTTCCATTGATCCGTGAAATCTGATTGAAGCTTCTTCATGTGTTCCAGAACGGCTTCTTCAGCATATTTTTGCAGTCGGCTGTCGATGGTGGTATAGATTTTCAAGCCTGAATTCCATAGATCAAGTCCGCGCTCAGCACAGAAGTTCATCAGGTAGTTGGTGATCACTGTGCGGAAGTAGGTAGCCATCCCTTCGTTTTGGTTTTGTAACCGAAAATTAAGACCGAGTTCCAGCTGGCAAATGGAGTCGTACTTTGCACGGGTATCAATTTTGTAACCGGCCGCATAGATTTTGGCGAGCACTTCGTTTCTTTTTAGAAAAGCATTCTCCGGATGCCGAAGTGGATTGAACAAAGTCGGATTTTGGAGCATGCCCACGAGCATGGCGGACTCTTGCAGGTTTAAACTGTCAGGTGGTTTATTAAAATAGGTTTCGCTCGCGACCTTAATTCCGTAACTATTGTTACTGAACTCAGCCGTATTCAGATACATTGCAATAATTTCCTGTTTGGTGAAATTGTGCTCCAGATCGAGGGATATGATCCACTCCTTTGTCTTTTGCACAACACGTCTGGGGATACGACCCAATTTGGCAATAGAACCGTCCAGCGATTGGTCAGGATTACGGGTATACAGGTTTTTGGCTAGTTGCTGGGTGATTGTACTGCCGCCGCCCGCAGGATCCAGACGTATAAGGCCCCAGCCCACACGAAGGAATGCAATAAAGTCCAGACCGGAATGATCATAGAATCGCCGGTCTTCAGACAATACCAGGGTATTGACCAGGTCATCAGACAATTCCTCAAAATCGACCTGACTCCGATTGAAACGGAAATAGCGACCCAAAGAAACGCTATCGGCTGAGATAAGCTCCGATGACAAATCATTCGAGGGATTCTCGACATCTGCGAGGCTCGGCATTCCACCGAAAAGGCCAAATAGGTCTATTTTTACTGTATAGACGTACAGGGGAAGACCCAGGAGGAAGCTAAAGAACAGTATCCAGCACCAGGTAATAGCCTTTTTAAACCACGGTCGCTGGACCGTAAGCAGTTCATTGATTTTGTTTTTGATAGTGTTTGTCGAAGAAGCTGAGGTACTCATCAAGCGCCTTGTTGCGGTAGAAGATATTGAAATTATCCTTGGTTATAACAAAGTTATGGAAATTTAGGACGGAAAAGGTCTTTCCATTCGCCAAGGCACCTCTGAACCGGTTAAAGTACTCCAGGGCATCGGTCTTGTTGGTGAAGTTGCCAACGAATGTCAGTGCGTAGTTTTCGTTATATATAAGGTTACTCGTTTCCAGTTTCAGGCCCTTGTAACTATCCCGATTGAATTTTTCAAGCGCGTCCGTAATTGGCACACTTACCTTATCAGTATATCGGTGAACAATGACAAAATAGTGGGGCTCATCAAAAGAAGGAGAGAATCGAATCCCCTTTGATCTTTCTGTTTTCTCTACAAATGTTCTGGAACTGGCGAGCAGGGTTTCTGCATACTTACGGACACTCGCGTCAGGATACTTGTGGATAAATTCGTCGAGTTCAAACTGATAACGGGTAACATCTTCGGTACGACCGGTAATAAGTATTTGAAGTAAATCCAGTTGCGGTGAGAAGGCCGTTGTTCCAAGTAGTTTGGCCTGCTGGATCATTTCCTGAGCACCACGCAAATTTTTTGTTTGTATCGCCTGGTAGGCTTCCTTATAAATCAACTTTTGTTTCTCTTGCGCTACACTCGTTTCCTTCAGGTAATCGGGGTTTAGCAAAATCTTGGTATAAGTCGAGTTGGGAAACTCATCTTTGAGTTGTTGGGCCAACACGGTTACCTGGTCATCTCCTCTTTCTTTGTGAATGAGGTAAAGTTTATACAATACCTCCGGTTTGTATCGTGACCGGGGGAACCGTTCAAGCAGCTGCTCATAGGAGCCTTGTGCATTTTCCTTTTCTATCAACTGGAAATAGTAGAGATCTCCAAGTTTGAAATAGGCCTCTTCGATTGTGGCGAGTGACTGTTTTTTCAGCGTATCGGTTCTCGGTAACTGAGCCAACAGCCCTTTGAAGGTATTCAGCGCGGCATTGACCTTGGTGGCCTTTTTCTCCTCTTGCACCGGACCTTTGGTTGAGGTGACTTCCCCAGATGCTATTTGGGCCCCAGATGGCCCGGCACCGGATTTGGAGGACCTTCTCCAATTGTCCTCAAGGGGGATATTGCCCCAAATTCGCTGAAATTCAGATTGTCCGGAGCCAACCGCGGATGGATTGCCAAAGTACCAATCGGTGGTACTGGTAGACTCTGTCTGGTACAGGCTACTACTGGAACCTGTAAATCCTTCCTCACTTGTGCGCTTTTTCTTTTTCTTCTTTTTTCCGTCAGCCACGGTTTCTCGAGACGCAAATAAGGAATCAATCTTTCTATGGATCAATGCAGTATCCATAACTGACATCCGAAGCAAACTATCTTGCAATGTTATGGCTTCGGTGTATTTGACGAATTCCCCCAGAATTTCATGGCGCTTCTTTATCGCCTCGTAGTTTTCAAATTCCTTAGGCAGGGTGGTCAGGGCACTATCATAGTAGACTTTTGCTGGCGAAAACTTTTTAAGAGAATCAAAGTACAATTGTCCGATTCTTAAGAATGCACTACCCTGAATGCGCTTGTTCTTGCCAGCGTGTGCCGACCGTTTGTACTCTTCAATAGCTTCAGGCACATTGCCTTGCTTGCGTTCAAATTCTCCGAGCTCGTAATAGATTTTGTCTTTAAACTCCTGATTCTTGGTATCAGCAAGGAGTTTTTCGAATTGCTTCCTAACCGTCCGTACATTGCGTGAGTTATCCAGTCGTGCCACTTGAGCAAGATTCAGGCGTGCATAGAAATCAATTTCATATTCCGGATTTGTTGCCAGGCATTTGCGATAGTAGTTGTAAGCTTCAGAGCTGAATCCAAGTTTCTGATAAACCTGACCAATGATAAAATAGATTCTTCCCTTGCGATCGCTCCGACCCAGGAGGGAGTCGGCACGCGTCAGATTGCGAACCATGTTGTCATAGTCTTGACGTACCTGATAATAGTAGGCTTTTTCGAGATAAAGATTCTTCGCGTTGACCTTGTTTAGCTTTTCTTTCTCCAGAAACTGAAATGCTTCTTCTGCTTTTTCGTATTCTCCTTGTTCTGTGAAGGTGCGGACCAGATGAACCAGAGCGCGGTGCCTCAGGGGCGCATCGTGGCTCTTGGTATTGGCATACTTGAAAGTTTGAATGGCATTCTGAAAATCACAATCATAGAGGCGAGCGAGGCCCACCAGGACATAATTATCATCCACCCATCGGCTGTTGGGGTGACGCTGAATGGATATGGATGCCATTTTGATAATTTCTTCGGTGTCCTTGCGATACGTTTTGGCCAGGTTTGTATCCAGTTTAGGAAATAGCCTGAGGATTTGATTTGGGTCGTCATCTAGGCTCTTCAGTATGACTTTTTCTACCTCGCGTGTCTTCTCTCGGGCGTAGAAATAGCCATTGAAATGGGCAGTGGTATTGTGGAAAACATCGCCGGCAATGGTGTTTTGGTTAGAAGAGCAGCGCCACCAGAGCCCCGCTGACAGGAGCAGCAAGAGAGACAGGAGTGGGGGGCGGCCGAACTTCATGAAAGAGTTTGAATTACAAACGTAAAAAACAGATTTTCAATATTATAATCGCCCGGAATATCTAATTTTGTGGTGCTTGGACTGCCCTTGAAGCCTAAAAAAACCATATCAGAGCGCCTCTCCGCCAGATACCAGATGGTGATCCGGAGTGAGGAGAGTTTGGAAGAGACCTCCAGCCTTGGATTTACTTATGCCAAGATTCTGGTATTTTCTATCATACTGTTTGTGGTGCTTTTTATTGGCAGCTTGTTTTTGGCTCAGACCTTGCTGGCCAAGTGGTTTGACCCACGCTATGCGCACCGGGAGGCAAACAAGAAAATAGATTTGCTCGTACGGCGATTTGACTCGCTTGCGGTGGAAGAGCAAAACAAAGCGGAATTCATTGCCAATGTGAAGCGTATCTTTAATGGCGACACACTGGGTGGAGCTTACAATCCGGAAGAGGCATTGCGTCAGCAGGACAAGCCCATCAAACCTGTAAGCAGTATGAAGCTTGCTGCTTCTGACTCTCAATTTCGCAAGAGCTTCGAACAATCAGAGTTGTCACTGGTCACCCTGACAGGCAGTAAGTATCGCGAACTGCGAGAGACTTTTTTCTTTACGCCTTTAACGGGCGTAATCTCCGACCGCTATGATGTGAAGAAGGGTCACTACGGTATTGATATCGTGGCAAAGACCAATGAGCCTGTAAAGTGTATTGCGGATGGCACCGTGATTATGGCTTCCTGGACACAGGATGCGGGTTATGTGATTGCCATTCAACACCGAGGTAACCTGATCTCGGTCTTCAAGCACAATGCCGAATTATTAAAAAAAGTAGGTAGTTTTGTTAACGCCGGTGAAATCATCTCTATAGTTGGCAACAGTGGAGAAATGACCGATGGCCCACACCTTCATTTTGAGTTGTGGTACAATGGCAATTCACTGAACCCGGAAGAATT
>DAOMGC010000127.1:0-7178 GCA_035430125.1 Cyclobacteriaceae bacterium
CCAGTTTTTCCATGATGTGGGTCTTGTGGGTCTCTACTGTTTTGATGCTGATGAAAAGGGCGTCTGCTACTTCCTGATTGGTTTTTCCGGTGGCTACCAGGCCAAGCACTTCATATTCGCGTTTGGTCAGATCGTCAGGAAGTTTCTTGTCTGAACTCTTCAGTTTTTCATGGGAATAAAAGTCTTCGAATACCAGTTTCATAATGGCATCGTTGAAGAATCGCCCGCCATTTTTCACGGTGCGGATAGCCCCCAATAGGGTTTCCTGATCAATGTCCTTGGGTGCATAGCCGTCAACCCCTGACTTAATTCCGGCAGAGACATACTCTTTGGATATCTCCATGGTCACCAGAATAATCTTAATTGTGGGATCACTCTCTTTAATCCAGCGAGTGGCTTCGATGCCCGTCATGCCGGTCATCATGATATCCATCAGAATAACATCGGGACGGTTTTCATTAACTTCATTAATCGCTTCCTCTCCGGAGCCTACAGAACCGATCACTTCGCAGTCATCAGTATCTTTCAACATGGCCTGAATGCCGTCGCGGATCAGCTTGTGATCGTCAACCAATAGCACTTTGATCTTGCCGGTTTTCATAAGCACACCCTTTCGGGAATCAATTTATCTATTTTTGAACTATCCCCGGGCCCCTCGTGCCTGGGTTTTCGATGAGTGAAAGTTAAATGCTGACTCCTGGGTCAATCTATGATCAAAATCAACCAAATCCAGGGCAAAAGTCACTTATAAACAGGGGCTTAGGGTCCACCTTGGTATGGCAATGGGTACGTCCGTTGCAATTTGCCCATGACCTTAACCAAGAAAATCGTTTTATTCTCAAGCCTTGTTATCCCGGTTCTTGCCATTGCGGTCTATAGTTTTTTTCAGATACGCCAAAGTACGTACGAGAGGGTCACCAACAATAGTGAGGAATTGGCAGCCCTGTATGCTAATATCATAGCCTACAGACTTGATGTCATCCGTGATGTAGGTCTTGGTTTTACCGATAATTTGCATTTCAGGGGCCATGTTGCCACGGGTCAATGGGATGAAGCCCTTGAATTGCTGGCACGGTTGCCGGAGGATTTCACTTTCATCGATCGTGTATTGTTGATGGACATTAGCGGTACACTCAGGGCGGATATTCCCCGCCATCCAAATAGAATAGGCGTCAACTATGCAAAAAATTTGTGGTTTAAGGGTGTGTCTAAGGCGTGGCAGCCGTTTCTTGGCAATGTCTACCGGAGAGCCACTGCGCCACGAATCCTTGTAGTTCCCTTTGCAATTCCAATCAGCAGCGAATCTGGTGACCCCATTGGAATCATCCTGCTGCAGATTCGTATGGACAAGTTAATCACATGGAACAATGTGGGTAATAGCAGGCTGTTGGTGATTGATCAGTCAGGTGGGATTGTCGCTGACTCTCACAGCGAGTACCCCGATTCTGTCATGAGCTATGCCGGATCCGCATCCACGCAAAAAGTATTACAGGGAGAGAAGGGCACGTTCATTGGTTTCGAACCCATGGAAGGCAAACAATTACTTAGCACCTATGTGCCTCTGGAGACGTATCGGTGGGGGATTCTGGTTCAACATGATTCATCCATTCTAGCTTCGGCGCGCCAGGGACTCCTCGGGGTCATGGTATTGTATGGGGTGGTGCTGTTGCTGGTGATCTCTTTTGCCTGGTTGATCATTTGGGAAGTTGGGAGGACCCAAAAAATGGATCAGGCGCTTCGTCAATATTCAGGCCTGGTAGAACATGCCCACGTAATGGTCCGGGAATTTGGCGGCAACATTATTTTTTGGCCTGCCGGCATGGAGAAACTATACCAATGGACTGCGGCGGATGTAATGGGCAAACCAATAACATCGATCCTGAAGACACAGTTTTATCAACCCGTCAATGAAATCCAGCAAATACTTCTTGATCGGGGAGAATGGATAGGGGAGCTCAAACATTTCCGCAAGGATGGGACAATGATTTACGTGGCCAGCCACTGGGTGCTTACGCGGAATGCCCATGGCGAGCCATCCACGGTGCTCGAGACGAATAATGATATCACACCCCTCAAGCGGGCGGAACGGGAATTAGAAAAGCTAAATGCCAGCCTTGAACGGGAAGTGGAGCAGCGTACCCGATCGCTTTATGCCAACGAAAGGCGTTTCAGGGCGTTACTCGAAAACAGCCAGGATGCCATAGCCATACATACCCATGATGGACAAACCATTTATCAATCGCCTGCTCGATATCGGATGCTGGGGTATTCTGAGGCTGAAATAAACAGTGAATCGTTTACTCCAACGGACTATTTTCATCCGGATGATTTTCCTTATGCCATGGATCAATTAGAAATGGCAAAGAAAAACCCGGGGACGCCTATCCCATGTGTCTTTCGTGTGAGACATAAGGCTGGGCATTACCTGTGGCTGGAAGGGACTATTGTCAGTTTGTTGGATGAACCTGAGTTGAACGGCATTGTCATCAATGTGCGTGATGTAACGGCACGTAAACTTGCTGAAGAGCAATTGGAGAAGAGCGAGCGGAAATTTCGGGCGTTGATTGAGCATGCCGAGGACATTATTTCATTGAATGGAAAGGATGGGGGACTCCTTTACGGAAGTCCTTCGCTTTCGAGGTTGCTGGGCGTACCTATGGCTGAATTATTAGGCAAGCCCAGCAAGTCCTTGTCAGAACCAGACCTTTCTGCTGACCTGGTTGATTTGCGGGATAAGGTATTCAACCGTCCTGGAGTTCCCTTTATTACAAGGCTCAAGATGCGTGATTTTGAAGGGAAGATTCATTGGTTGGAGGGCGCCATTACCAACCTCCTGAACGACCCGGATGTTGGCGCTGTAGTTTCAAACTTGCGGGATGTAACCAATAAGGTAGAGGCTGAACAAAAGCTCAAAGAAAGCGAAGAACGGTACCGGGCGGTAGTAGACAACAACGCTGATGCGATTATCATCACCAGCCTGGATGGTACCGTCCGGTCGTTTAACCCGGCAGCTTGTCGGATATTCCTGTATGATGAGGAAGAGATGAATCGGTTGAACTACCGTGAATTGTTTGACGAGGAGGATCCGCGGTGGGAGGAAAAGGAAGCAGCACTCAAAGGCGGCCTTAACTTTACAGGAGAACTTTGTTTCCGGCGACGCGGTAGCGTATCCTTTCCGACCGAGGTCAGCATAAACATTATTAAGCTGACTTCCGGTGAAGTGATTCTCGCATCGATCATCCGGGATATCAGTGACAGAAAACTCCTGGAGGAACAGCAGCGTGAGTATGTTGCCATCATCAATTCGACTGATGATGCCATCTATAGTGGTACACTCGACGGGGTGCTTTCTACCTGGAATCACGGCGCGGAGAAGTTGTTTGGTTTTTCTTCGCGGGAGGTCGTAGGTCAGCCGGTTTCCTTGACGGTGCCAGAATTCCTGCTTAATGAGGCAAAAGAATTGGGTATGCGCCTTCGTCAAGGTGAGTACATCAACCACTTTGAGACCGTGCGCCTGCGGAAGAATGGTCAGTTGGTACCTGTCTCCCTCACCTTGTCGCCCATGTATAACACACATGGTGAGTTAGTGGGTACCGCTGGAATTGCCCGGGACATTACGCAGCAAAAATTGGCAGAACATGCCCTGCAGAAGAGTGAGAAACTGTACCGGAACTTATTTGATAACCTGTTGGATGGGTTTGCTTATGGAAGGGTAATTTTTGAAGGAGAGAAAGCAGTTGACGTGGAATTCATTTCCGTCAATCAAAACTTTGAAAGGATGGCCGGCGCCACAGGTATGAGTGGACGCAGGGCCTCAGAAGTTTCGCCAGGATTGCGTAACCATGATGTGCGGGCTTTCCTCAGCCAGGCTGCATTAAAGGGTCAGTCGGGAAAATTTGAAACATACATCAAATCGCGTGAGCTATGGATTGAAGCTTCCGTGTACAGTCCGGAACCAGACTATTTTGTCTCCCTGGTGGCTGATGTGACCGAGAAGAAAATGACCACCTTAAAAGTGGAAGCCTCTGAAAGTTATTACAAGGCGATGCTGGAGAATACTTCGGATGGCATTATGCTGATGGATGCGCTGGGTATGATTACCTACGAAAGTCCGAGCGTGGCCGATCTTACCGGATTCCCGTCAGGCGAGCGCAATGGGATGCATATTGATGCATTCATTCATCCCGAAGACAAAGAAAAATTGAATGCCGTCAAGCGTGTATTGGCAGAGCATCATCAGGTGCCTATACCTTTTTCATTGCGCTTCCTCCATCGCAAAGGCCATTACCAGTGGATGGAAGGTACCTTGAACAACCTCCTTGCGGAGACCCATGTTCATGCCATCGTGGCTAACCTTCGGGATGTTACCAGCCGGCACGATGCCGAAGAACAAATTTCTCTTTTGCACGAACACCAAAGACTTACCGCCGAAAGGCTATCCACTATTTTGAATACCCTGCCAGCCAGCATTGCCCTGATTGATGGTAAGGGTGTCATTATCGAAGTAAATCAGGAGTGGATAAATGTGGCGAGGGGCAAAGGATTTATCGGTGCCTCCCTGGGGATCGGTGACAATTACCTTGAGATCGGTCAACGGACAATGGATGATGCAGAAGATCCGGTTGCAGCGGTAACCGCTGGTATCAGGTCTGTTCTGGAAGGGAAAAATAGCACGTTTAATTTTGAGTATAGCCATTTTTCAGATGACAGGTCCCAGGCCTGGTTCCGTATCATGGTGGCACCGCTTCAGCAGATTCCATCGGGTGCTGTTATCATGCACCTCGACATTACCGAGCAAAAGTTAAATGAGGAACAGATTGTGGCGGGTGAGGAGCGGTTTAATATTTTCATGGATTCAACCCCATTCGTAGCCTGGATGATTGATGATCAGGGTCGGTTTACATACGTCAATAAAGCATGGAATAAGGTATTTGGTGATCACGCCCTGGGGTGGAAGGGAGCCACCGTGTATGATCTTTTCCCCCCTGATATCGCACAAGGTATGCGCATTTCAGATGCCCAACTGATTGAAAAGGATGGCATGATGGAGAATACTTTTACCATGCCCATTGGATCATGGCGCGCCATTCGTTTTTCATTTACCGGTGTCATGGGGCAGCGCCTCGTGGGAGGAATTGCCATAGACATCACCAAGGAAGTTGAAGCGCAGGCTAAATTGATTGCGAGTGAACATCGCTGGAGGGCCCTTATCGAACATGACCACGATGGTATTACGCTTACGAACGAACAAGGCGAGGTTATCTATCAAAGTGAAGGTGTCGTAAAAATTACAGGCTATACCCTGGAAGAGCGCAAAGGTCAAAAGACGCTCGACCTGATCCACCCGCAAGACTTGCCTGCTGCCCGAGAAATTTTGTTCAAAGCGCGCCAATCACCCAATGAAGTATTCAGGTATACCTACCGGGTGCGGCATAAGGATGGTCACTATGTTTGGCTCGAAGGGGTGGTTTCTTCACAACTGGATAATCCGGATGTGAAAGCATTAATAAACAATTATCGGGATGTCACCGAAAGAAAGCGGGCAGAGGAAGAAATTCAGGGTTTGAATGCAGAGTTGGAGCGCAGGGTGGAAGAGCGAACCCGCCAGTTGGCAGCCGTTAACAAGGAGTTGGAAGGATTTACATACTCCGTATCCCATGACTTGCGTGCACCGCTCCGGATCATCGATGGCTTTAGCCAGATGCTGGTTGAGGATTATGCTGCCAAACTGGACGCCGAAGGGAAGAACAACCTGGAGGTGATCATGAAGAATACGAAGAAGATGGGTCAACTCATTGATGATTTGCTCAACTTCTCACGTTTGGGTCGGGCAGAAATGCACTTGGCCGCGGTAAATATGAATGTACTGGTTGAGGAAGTACTGCAAGACTTACGACTCGGCGGCACGAAACTTCCTGAAATTCAGATTGAAAAGCTCCCGGGCGCGTGGGGTGACTCCAACCTGTTGAAACAAGTTTGGGTAAATCTGATTTCAAACGCCATCAAGTATTCATCAAAAAACCCCAAAGCGCTCATCGAAATTGGCAGTAGGATAGAGCATGAGAAGCCTGTTTATTTTGTCCGGGACAATGGGGTAGGATTTGACGTCCGGTACAAGCAAAAATTATTTGGCGTATTCCAGCGACTTCACAAACAGGAAGACTTTCCGGGTACCGGCGTAGGTCTTGCGCTTACCCAACGCATTGTCAATCGTCATGAAGGCATGATATGGGCTGACTCCTGGCCTGAACTCGGTGCCATGTTCTCCTTCCAACTTGGCCTCGAAAAGCCATCAAATGGTTAACTTCAATTATGTAAATCGTAAAGAAATACAATTGAAATATTTACCCAAACAGCACTGATGTAATGTTATGACAGAAAATAAAGAAACGGGGGAGCCAAATGGCCGAAATTTGTCAAAATCAAATGAGTTGGTGATGGAATCAGATATTGATATTCTACTGATTGAAGATAATCATGACGAAGCTCAACTGGTAATCCGAACCCTCCGCAAAAACAACCTGAGCAGCCATTTACTTCACCTCGATGATGGCGAAGAGGCACTCAACTTTCTTTTTAGCCGCGGGAAATACAGTGCCCGTGCTGATCGCAGAAAACCATACTTGGTTTTGCTGGATTTGAAACTGCCCAAGGTAGATGGCCTGGAGATCCTTCGACAACTGAAGGCCGATGAAACCATGCGACCCATTCCCGTCGTCATGCTTACGTCATCCAAAGAGGAAAAGGACATATTGAATTGCTATCACCTGGGTGCAAATAGTTATGTGGTCAAACCGGTAAGTTTTGAAACCCTGAGCGAAGCTGTTAAAGGATTGGGAAACTACTGGCTGAATATTAACCAACGCCCGCTGGAAGTCTCAAAGAATTAATGGACAATAGGGCATCAAACGATGCCACCTGATTATGAGCAAGGCCCTCCGAATATTGATGCTAGAAGACACGCCAGATGATGCCTTGCTCATTAAGATGATTTTGAAGCGTTCTGGCCTGGTGTTCGAATCTGAAGTGGTCGATAACCGGGAGGATTTTACCAGACAAATCACTGAATACAATCCCGATATCATTCTGAGCGACCACCAGTTGCCTCAGTTTATTTCAAGCGAAGCCCTTGAAATCTGCAGGTCTCGCTTTCCTTTCATGCCCTTTATTCTTGTCAC
>DAOMGC010000128.1:0-7177 GCA_035430125.1 Cyclobacteriaceae bacterium
CAATGGGGTGACCGGATAAAAGGGCATCCGGAACGGGCGATCGGTGTGTGTTTTGCGTAGAAAAAATATCCCTATGACCGTAAGCAAAGAGAAGATTGACAGAGAAATTGAAATGTACTGGATGATCTCTTTGAATGAGCTGACCATGACGAGAAACACAGACCAGCCAGCCTGGATGAGCACCGCCACATAAGGCATTCCGTATCGGTTACGCGTAGAGAGTTTTTGTAGCGCCGGGTAATCCTCGCCCATGGCTTCCGTCACCCGCGGCCCCGCAATGGTCATGGCGCTCAGGGTAGACAACAAGGCTATACTGAACAACGCTGAAAAAATCTGACCAATGCGCACCCCGAATAATTTAATCGCAACGATGTTGCCTACATCATTTTGACCATTGAGTTCATTGAAGTTTGCGACAAACAAAAACATCGCATTAAGGGAAAGATAGACCACCACCACAATCCCCGTTCCTACAAGCAATGCACGGGGTAGGTTCCTGGCCGGGTTTTCCAGATTGCCAGCTATATAGGCAGCTGCATTCCATCCCGTGTAAGCATAAACCACAAAGACGAGCGATACGGCAAAGCCCGGCGTAAGCATCAGGTCCCAATCACCCGGTTGTGGCAGAAATGAAATTCCGGAAAGGGAATCCCCGGCGAAAAAGAGTGGTGCGATACAAAAGAAGGCAATAAGAGAAAGCTTAATTCCAGTGAGGAGGGTTTGTGTCCATCCGCTGGTCTTCACCCCAAAGAGGTGCACAAACGAAATCAACAGAATGCTTGCGATGGCTACCCACTTTTCATTCAACCCAATAAGCACTGCCGAGTAGGATCCAATAGCCAGTGCCACGGCGGATATGGCCCCGGCAAAACCAACCAGGGTGCTCATCCAGCCACTGAGGAATCCGAGCAGGGGATGGAAAATTTCGCCGAGATAGAAATACTCACCTCCAGACCGCTTAAGGGTAGTGGATATCTCGGCGTAGACCAGTGCACCTGATAAGGCTACTACGCCACCAAGCAGCCACAGCATGAGGATCACAAAGCCAGAAGGCAGCGGCCCAACCTGATAACCCAGGCTGGTGAATACACCGGTGCCAATCATGTTGGCAATCACCAAAGCTATGCCTACCTGCAACGTGTATTTGGTATTATCCGTCATGTCAATTTTTTGAAAAGGTGCGAATTAATTTTGATTTGGACGCTATTGAAAGGCCGATGGCGACCGACCCGCAAGCAACTATTCGACTACGATGGGTGCTTCCCAACGGGCATTATTTTCTCCCCGGATCTCCATGGTTACCCTGGGCCTCTTTCCAGACCAGT
The DNA here is from genome assembly GCA_035430125.1 of Cyclobacteriaceae bacterium. Classification (GTDB taxonomy): domain Bacteria; phylum Bacteroidota; class Bacteroidia; order Cytophagales; family Cyclobacteriaceae; genus ELB16-189. Next base: position 1,326 of record DAOMGC010000128.1, read on the forward strand.
CGATAATCAACAGGCCAAAATTCTTTTCGGCCACGCGCTTGCCTACGCGGTAGGGGTTGGGCTCCGCAAAATCCCTGACTTCTTTGGAGACCGTGTGTGTAAGGCCACTGGAAGTAAAGTCATATAAAGGATAGGGGAGGTCAGGTATGCTCATTTTAGAAAACTCAGCGATGTGGCGGTCACCGGACAGAATAAGCGTAAGGTTTGGCTTGGTTGCGCGGATCAAGTCAATCATGCGTTGGCGTGCGATGGGGAAGTTCCCCCAGCATTCAAAACCATGTTCAGCAGACAGAAACTGGATGCTGGATACTATTAAATGGATGGCTGCATCGGAGTACTTGAGTTCCTGTTCCAGCCATTTCCATTGGGCTTCGCCTAACACATCACCGGTCGGGTTCGGGTCATATCGTTTGCCTTTCGTGGCGGAGGAGACCAGGGTGTCGCGAAAGGCCCGTGTATCGAGGAGCAATACCTTGATCTTCTGTTTACCGGTACCGTACGTATAGGATGTGTACACCCCAGGATGGGAACGTACGGGGTCGCTGGCCGGGACATCGAGGAACCGAAGCAGTTCTGCCTTGCTCTCCTCTTTTTTGGAGAAGTATTTACCACCATCATTGACACCATAATCGTGGTCATCCCAGGTGCCGATCACCGGGCAGGTCTTTAGCAGCATTTGATAGCCGGGCTCACGCTTCTGTGCATCGTATTTTTTACGCAGCACATTGGCATCATGGGAGTCGCCGTAAATGTTGTCCCCTCCCCAAATCCACAGTTGAGGTTTTTGGGCGACTACGTCCGGCCACATTTGTTTCAGTTCGTCGCGGCTGCAGGAGCCAAAGGCAATGCGGGTTAACGAAGTGCTTGTTTGAGCGTGGGCGGTGCCAAGAATCAGCAACAAAAGCCCGGTGGTAAGTTTCATCCTTAAAAGTAGCCAGGATGACCAATTATTCCTTAAGGGGTATAAAAACAATTGAATTTGGCCCTGGCCCTTTATACCTTCAAGCCTTGCTTGCTGAAACGCGTGCTCCGATGAAGGCTTTGATTTATACTTTTTGTCTGCTGGTGGCTGGATTGTCGGACCCGGTCAGGGGTGAGGCCCAGTCTCGACCGGATACTGTCCCTGTTCAATTGCAACATTATAATTCCCGCCTGTCGGTATTTCGCAAAGCGCCGGTTACCGTTGGAAAAACTATGTTTCTTGGAGACGATGTGATAGAGCGGGGTAATTGGCAGCGGATGTTGAAAGACTCAACGGTCGTTCAACGCGGTATCTCGGGTGACAATACTTTTGGGGTCCTGAATAGGCTGGAAGAAGCCGCCCGATTCAAGCCGGGTAAGATCATTATCCAGGTGGGGGCCAATGACCTCGCACGCGGTTTACCCGTAGCCCGTGTCCTTGAAAACCTTTTCACAATTGCAGGGCAGGCCCATGCCCGTGTACCAAGTGCGCAAGTAGTTATGATGGGCCTGTTGCCCTTCAACGGTACTGTAAAAAATTTTCCAGCAGTGCATCCGCGGGATGAGGACATCCGTGAACTAAACGGTCAATTAAAAAAGTACCAGGAGGTAATCAAGTATACGTTCGTCGATGTTTACACGCCACTTCTGGATCAGCAGAATAACTTGCACATTGCCTACACCATTGATGGAGTTCATTTGAACCTTGCAGGATATCAGGTATTGCTGGAGCAGTTGAAAAAACAAAAACTTTTATAATTAGATATAATGAGGTACATGCGTTTTGTTTGGGTGATATTTTGGATGGGGCTCTTCTTGCCAGCCCGGGCTCAGTTTGTCAACCAAAAACTGACCACCCCCCAAGCTGCCGACAAAAAGCCGGTGCGGGTATCAATTGCAATTCAATCGAAAATGCCAACAAATGCCATTATCACGGTTTCGCCCAATCACTTGTTTCGTACAGCGGATGGTGGTCTTCACTGGGAGGATCAGCAAGTGGAGTCACCGTTGGGAACCGGCCTGGAGAACGCGTCTATCAGTGACCTTAAGGGACATCTCTTCTTTTTTCATACTGCCGATGCACCGCCGAAGGGAAATGGCCTTGATCATATTGTGGTTCAAAAATCAACGGATGGAGGAAAGACATGGAGTGCGGGGGCTGTGCTGGGAGAGAATGAAGCTAAAGATGAGCGGGCTGTAGGTGTGGCCGTGCATCCTCGGCGGCCTATTGTATATGCTACCTGGTCTGAGTTTGATCAATATTTGCTTAACGACGACAATTGCCATTCAAATATTCTTTACAGCATGTCTACCAACGGTGGTAGCAAGTGGACCAAACCGGTTCAGATCACCCAAACCCCCGGTGATTGCCGTGGTGAGGATAATACAGCGGAGGGGGCCATGCCTGCCATCGCTGCCGATGGTCGCATTTTTGTGACCTGGGCCAATCAGGGCGTTATCTTCTTTGATCGTTCCTATGATGGTGGTGAGATGTGGCTATCCAATGACATTGGTATAGCCAAACAAATGGCGGGTTGGTCACTGAATATACCGGGTCATGGTGCCACCAGCGGCAAGCCAATGATTGGTATCGACAATGGACAAGGCAGAAGCCATGGCAGTTTGTATGTTACTTATGCGGATCAGGCAGAGAGCAATGAGGATACCGATATCTGGTTTTTGCGTTCTACCAACCGAGGAGACACGTGGACCCGTCCGGTTAGAATTAATGGTGACGAATCGCGCACACACCAATACATGCCCGCCATGGCGGTTGATGAGGTCACCGGTAATATTTTCGTGGTGTACTACGACCGCCGCAGCTACAAGGATCTTCAAACCGATGTGTACCTGGGTTATTCCCTGGATGCGGGTAATACTTTTCGTGAAGTAAGAATCAGCGAAGCACCCTTCATTCCTGACCCATCGATACCCCTGGGGTTGCCAGCGATAGCGGCATTTGACGGACTCATTATCCCCGTTTGGAGCCGTGTTGATCAAGGTGCTGTCACCATCATGACAACGGTGATCAAGCAAGAACAGTTGCGAAAGAAATAGCGTCAGGCTTTCGCCGAAATGGAGGTCAGGGCTTCCACGAAGTATTCGGTTGGTTGAGCGCCAGAGATGCCATATTGATTGTTGACAACATAAAAAGGAACTCCCCGGATGCCGCGTTGTTGATTACGTTGTTCCAGGGAGATTACTTCAGCCAGGCCCTCATCCGAATTCAGTAATTGAGCAACACGACTTGCATCCATGCCGACATGGGTGGCAATCTTTATCAGGTTATCGGTCTTTGACAAGTCTTGCCCTTCTTCAAAATAAGCGCTGAGGTAGGCCTCTTTGAGTTGCGCCTGGTGCCCGGTTTGAGCAGCCAACCACAGCACGCGATGTGCCTGGCGGGTATTGGGTGATACGAGTTGATGTTCAAAATCAAAATGCAGTCCTTCGCCGGCGGCAGTGGTAGTAACTTGTTGCGTAATCTGTAGGTAGCGTTCTTCTCCACCGAACTTAGCCATGAGATATTCCTTTTGGGGTATACCGGATGCCGGGATATCGGGGTTAAGTTCGAAGGGGGAGTAGCTGACGTGAACATCTATCTTATCCTTTACCATTTCGATGGCGCGCTCAAGCCGGCGCTTGCCGATATAGCACCAGGGACAAACGACATCAGAAACAATCTCTATGTGTATTTCAGGTTTCATTGTAAATCATAAACATACGTAAGGGGCCAAAGTTCCCCTGACATTGGATTTATATATTATTAAGTTCCTTATTATTACCTTTGCGCCTTCATCAAAGAAACCACTATTTTATGGTAGCTAACAAGCTGAGTTACAAGGTCAAAGATCTTTCTCTCGCCGAATGGGGACGCAAAGAAATTAAACTTGCCGAAGCCGAAATGCCGGGTCTAATGGCCCTGCGAGAGGAATTTGGTCAAAGCAAGCCCCTGAAGGGAGCCCGAATTGCAGGGTGCCTTCACATGACGATTCAAACGGCTGTCTTGATTGAGACCCTTAAGGAACTGGGTGCTGAAGTATCCTGGTCTTCCTGTAATATCTTTTCCACCCAGGACCACGCAGCCGCGGCGATTGCCAAGGCGGGTATTCCGGTTTATGCCTGGAAAGGTATGAATGAGCAGGAATTCGATTGGTGCATCGAGCAGACGCTCCATGCTTTTCCTGATGGACAACCCCTCAACATGATTCTGGATGATGGCGGAGACCTCACCAACATGGTGTTGGATCGCTATCCCCAGTTGATCAAAGGTATCCGTGGTATCTCTGAAGAAACCACGACGGGTGTGCACCGCCTCATCGAACGCATGCATGCTGGCAAACTCCCACTGCCTGCCATTAACATCAACGACTCGGTAACCAAGTCAAAGTTTGACAATAAATACGGCTGTAAAGAGTCTCTTGTAGATGCGATCCGTCGCGCTACGGATGTGATGATGGCCGGAAAAGTAGCGGTTGTGGCCGGATACGGTGACGTAGGAAAAGGCTCTGCTGCGTCTCTCCGCGGTGCCGGTGCACGCGTGATCGTAACTGAAATTGATCCGATTTGCGCCCTACAGGCTGCTATGGATGGTTTTGCGGTGAAGAAAATGGATGTAGCGGTAAAAGAAGCCGACATCATCGTAAGCGCTACCGGCAATTCTGGTATCGTATTGGGACGACACTTCGAGGGTATGAAGGACAAGGCCATTGTTTGTAACATTGGACACTTCGACAACGAAATCGACGTAGCCTGGTTGAACAAGAATGCTACCAAGGATGAAGTAAAGCCTCAGGTTGACCTGTACACCCTGAAGAATGGACGTCAGGTAATCCTCCTCGCTGAAGGTCGCCTGGTGAACCTTGGCTGTGCTACAGGACACCCCTCGTTTGTGATGAGCAACTCATTTACCAACCAGACCCTGGCCCAGCTTGAGCTCTGGACGAACCATGGAAAGTACGAGAACAAGGTTTATATGCTGCCCAAGCACCTCGATGAGAAGGTAGCCCGCCTGCACCTGAAGAAGATTGGTGTTGAACTGGATGTACTTACCCCTGAGCAAGCCAAATACATTGGTGTACCGGAGCAGGGTCCGTTTAAGCCCGATTACTATCGCTATTGATTACAAACTCTCTGCTTGCTTAGAGAGGGCCTGTTCCGGTTGGAGCAGGCTTTTTTTATGCCTCGCCACGGCACTTGTCGAGCAGGTCGCTTAGTTGAGCAGCTTCTTCGCGGGACAGGCAAATGGCAGATTTTTCCGACTGGTCGATATGTGGATCAATCTTGGCCAGCACATCAAGGCCCGCCTGGGTAATGGCAATGTCGGCGGCCCGCTTGTCGATGGGGCATGGCGATTTAGTGATCAAGTCTTTGCGGATGAGCCGGTCGAGCAACCGGGGGATATCGGAATTCTGGTCGAGCATACGGCTCTTGATTTCAGCGCCAGAGATCTTGTTTGGATGCTGGCCCCGTAGAATCCGAAGAATGTTGAACTGGGAGTTGGTGATGCCAAATCGTTTGAAGAATTCCTGCTGCCTGGATTCCAACCAGTTGGCAGTAAAGATGAGATTAACAGCCGCCTTTTGATAGGGGCTTTTGAATTTTGCCTGCTTGATCTCTTCTTCGATTTTCATGTCAAAAAAAAAGGGGAGCCGGAGCCCCCCTCTTCCGTATTGATGATTAAGCCTTGTTCAGCTCAAGTTTTACGATCACTTGTACTTCGTCGCCTACTACAGCGCTTCCGTCTTTCAGTTTGTTGGCCCACTTCACGCCATAGTCCTGGCGGTTGATAACACCATTCAATTTGAAGCCAGCCTTTACACCACGGCCAGTGTCGATTGTGCCACCATACGTAACATCAAATGCTACATCCTTGGTTACACCTTTCATGGTGA
>DAOMGC010000129.1:0-7097 GCA_035430125.1 Cyclobacteriaceae bacterium
TGTCAGATGCCTTTACCTTCTCCGGACTGTTGATTACCTATGGCCTCGTTCGCTCTTCGAACCCGGCCTACATTGGCGCACCTGAAGCATTTACTTTCTCTCAAGCATGGTGGCCAGTTCCTGAAAGAGTATTCGAAGCGATCCCATTCTTCCACGGTTTTCACGCTCCCCTGGTTTTTGTGGGCTTTATGACCTTTGTGCTGATTATGAGTTCTGTAACCATGGTGCTTGCCGTTGAGGCAGGTCATCGCATGGACCGCCAGGCAGTACAAAAATGGATGCTCTGGACAATTGTTGGTGGTATTACTTTCCTTAGCTGCCAGGCTTGGGAGTGGACACACTTTATCGTTGGAACTGGTGGCGGTGGCGCCAACCTGGTTCACAATGAGTATGGGCCTCCTGCTTTTGCAGATTTCTTCTTCTTCATCACTGGCTTCCATGGCTTCCACGTATTCAGTGGTGTAGCCTTTAACTGGATGGTATTTTATAATGCCTCAACCGGTGTATATGAACGGCGCGGCCACTATGAAATGGTTGAGAAAATCGGGCTGTATTGGCACTTCGTTGATCTTGTTTGGGTGTTTGTGTTCACCTTCTTCTACCTTGTTTAACCCGTAATAGCTAGATACCATGTCGCATCATAACGCACCTCAGGTAACGGTACTTCCACCCAACAAGGAAAAGATCAAACAATTGTGGAGGGTAGCCCTTTACATGTTGATCATTACGGCCTTTGAATTTTTGATTGCTTTTACGTTGCCGCATGGCACCATAAAGACCATTATTTTTGTGTTCCTGACCATTGTTAAGGCAGCTTATATCGTAGGTGAGTTTATGCACCTGAAGTATGAGGTTCGTGTGCTCTTCTGGTCGGTGTTGATACCCATGATCTTTATCGTGTGGATGCTGGTGGCCTTCCTGTATGAAGGGTTCCATGTCATTCGCTAACTAAACTGAACTATTCACCGGACAACCGGTTAACCAAAAGGCTAAGCAGATAACACTTAGCCTTTTTTATTTCCCTCCCGTGAAGAAGATCCTGTACTTGTTTCTGGCCCTGCTGCTCCCCGGACTGATTTTTGTCTTTTTAAAATATGCAGGACGAAATGAATTCAACATCCCTGTGTATTATGAGGCCGGTGTAATACCCGCGCCAACGGATTGTGGTCGGACTTATCAGGGACCTTACCATGTAAAAGCCAGACCCTCAGGTGCTACAGTGGTTATGTTTCCGGTTGCTGAAGCAGAATCGGGACTCCTGGACCGTCTGTCGGCAGAGTTTCCATCCAGCCGGCTCGAGATCGTCAGCGCAGGCAAGCAATGGCCTTCAGACTCACTCGGCTGGGCTAAGAAATGTTACTACCTGACAAACGATCCGTACAATACGGTGTTAATAGATAGTACCGGAGCGATACGAGGCTATTATGACGTGCGGCTTCGCGATGAAGAAGACCGGCTTCGGGTGGAATTGAAAATACTGTTGAAGCAATACTAATGGAACCCAGAGATCCCAATAAGAACCTTATAGTCGTATTGTCCATAGCCATTCCGCTGGTGGTGGCTATCCTCTTCAGGATTCCACCCGTGCCGGGCTACGATTTTAGTTTTCTGCCTCCCATTTACGCCACCCTGAATGGGATTACAGCCGTACTGCTGATCCTATCTGTGAGGGCTATCAAGCGAGGCAACCGGGAACTGCACCGGAAGCTAAACCTGACCTGCATGGGGCTCTCCACGGCCTTTCTGGTGATGTATGTGCTGTATCACCTCACCAGTGCACCTACACCGTTTGGCGGAACAGGCTGGACGCGCGGGGTATATTTCTTCGTGCTGATTTCCCATATCGCGCTGTCTGTACTGGTGATTCCGATGGTGCTGTTTACCTTTTCACGTGCCTGGGCGGGTAATTTTGAGCGGCATCGTCAATTGGCTAAATTTACATTTCCAATCTGGTTGTATGTTGCGGTAACCGGTGTTATCGTGTATGTCATGATCAGCCCGTACTACGTATGATAAAGCACCTGGTAAGTATTTTGGTAGTTCTTTCCCTTTCGCTTTCTGCGGAAGCGCAGTGCGCCATGTGCAGGGCTACGCTGGAGAACAACGTAAGCAATGGTGATGTGGGAATTGCTGCAGGCATAAACCTGGGAATTCTTTATTTGTTTGTTGCCCCGTACCTTGCTGTTGCGGTTTTGGGCTACCTGTGGTATAAGACCAGCAAAGCCAATGAACGCAACCCATACCGTGAAACCCCGGTCATTCGGTAAGTGCCCCGCCTGTGGGAACGGGGATATTTTCCGTTACCCCGTGCAGAACATTGCGCATTTTGCCGATATGCATCCTGCTTGCCCGGTGTGCAAAGTCAGCTATCACCCGGAGCCCGGATTCTATTTTGGTGCGATGTACATTACCTATGCCATCAATGTGGTGCTGGTTGTGGTGGTTGGTGCTGTAGCAAACTATGTGTTAGACATCCGCAGCATTTTTCAACTATTAATTATCGCCATTGCGGCGGTACTGATCACGCCATTTTCTTTTCGGTTTTCCCGGATCCTCTGGCTGTATTGGTTCGGAGGTATCAAACCGCGTTCTAACACCGACTGAGCTGGATTTTGGTATCTTCGGATACTGAAATGATGACTGCCCTGCGCTATTTCATAATTGGTGTTATGCTCTTTGGGGCTGGCATGCTGGCACGCCAATACTACACCCAGCACTACCGGGAAGATCTGGTTGAAGAGATTCAGGGTAACCTGACCCGGGTATTGGTTGAAGTAGGGCAGGAGGCTAATCAGCTGCTGAGCGACCAACTCAATCCCGCCAATCCGTTGTGGGATAACTCACATCATTTCTTCATTAGACTGGATAACGGAAAGGTTACCGGTTGGAACCGGACATGGTATATCCCTGACCAGGCTATCGCCGATCTGGATAGTTCAGTAGCGTTCCTTCGTACCAGCCGCGGTGATCTGGTCATTCAAAGTTGGAGCTCATCGCCGACAACCAGGCTGGTGGCCGTCATCAAGATCACAGACCGATTTCCAATCATTAATAACTACCTCTCACCTCAATGGGAGCCCTCTATTTTCCCTGTTCGCGATTGTCGTGTACGCCTGATATCAGAAAAAGAGGGAGATATTATTTCCTATATCAATCAGCCCCTCTTCCGGATAGAGCCCCCACCCGGTGACCGGCGGGACAGCGAGCTCTCATTTATCTGCCTTTTATTGTCCGTGATATTCATCGGACTTGCTCTTTGGAAACTGGCCGGGGAAATAGGTGCGCGCTGGAGTCATGAAGCAGGGTTTTTCTTTGCGATTATTGCATTCTGGGGGCTAAGGCTGTGCATGCTCCAACTGGCATTCCCTGCGTTGTATATCGGAGGACCCCTGTTTGACCCGGCCACTTTTGCATCATCTTCAATCAATGCGTCATTGGGAGACCTCTTGTTGAATGCAGCGACCATCTTGATACCTATCTGGTACCTCTTTAACACCATCAGGCAGTTTACCCTGGTGAAGTGGTCGCTCCGCAAGTCAGGATGGATCCAATACCTGGTAGGAAGCCTGCTGCTATTGTTGTGCTTTTATGCTTTCGCATTCCCCTACGATTTCATCGAAGCGATCTACCACAACTCTTCCATCAGCCTGGACAGTATTCAAACGCTGGTCTTCAGCCCCGTCCGTATGGGCGCCATCCTGGCAGTGTTATTGGGTTGCGTAGCGAGTTTTTTGTTTCTGCACACGGTATTTGGTGTGGTGGTGCATCTCCTGGGTGATAAACTTTGGGTCTTCATGGCTGGATTGTGCTTGGCCGCGACACTATATGCGGTTCAGTTTTACGCTTCCGGCAGGTCGCTATGGGTGAACCTGGCGATGGCCATCATTTTCTTCGTGATTTTGCGTTTTTTTAACTTCCATGGCCGGTTTCAGGTATCATTTCGGCTCTTCGTCTACCTTATTCTCTCCTTGTCCTTCCTGAGCGTCCAGAATGCCTGGGGGGTTCGCGTATTTTATACGGAGCGTCAAACCAACGACCAATTCAGGTTTGGAAAAGACTTCCTTACCGATCGCGATTTGCTCGGTGAATACTTGCTGGACCAGGCGAGCCGAAGGATTCAGGCCGATCAGTTTATCCAAACAAGGATGTCAAGCCCCTTTCTCTCCAAAACGGCGGTGGTGGACAAGATCAGAAGGGTCTACCTGAGCAACTATTTCGACCGCTATGAGGTCAATATAACGACCAGGCCTGCCCTGGAGGCACCAGCTGACAGCCTCGCGATGGTGCCAGGAATTGCTTTCCAGGAGACAGGCTACGCTGGCATTACCTATGCATCCGCGGCGGGAGAATCGGCAGTAAAACGGTACCGTGTAACGATGCCCATTTACTATCAGCGACCAGTGGGCCGGATCGATCTGGATCTTTCCCTTAAGCGTTTGATCCCGGACAACGTCTACCCGGAACTTTTGGTTGACAACCGTCTTAGCCAGATGTACTGGAACCGGGATTTCAGTTATGCCCTGTACAGGTCGGGTCAATTGCTGACGAGTTCAGGGGCTTTCAATTACGAGCGGGATTTCCCGCATGTCTGGCTGGAGAATGAGGAATTATATAACCTCGGTGTCCGGCATGGGCAATATACCCATGCTGGGCTTGAGGATGGTGAAGGATCGGTGGCCGTAGTAACGGCACAGGCCTATGGTCTTTTCTATTTTGTCGCAAATTTCTCTTTCTGGTTTTTGCTTGGCCTGGTGGTACTAGTTGCTGGCCAGGGTATCCTTGGACTGATATCCCTGATCCGTGGAATACCAGTCAATTATTCAGCCCGAATACAATGGCTTGTGTTTCTCGCGTTCATGCTGCCCGTAACGGCAGTTAGCATTACCACCCTTACCCTGATGGGAAAATCAAATGAACAGAATATTACAGCTGATTTTCAGGACCGCGCGCGTAGCCTGAGCCTGCGATTGGTAAGACTGGCTGATCTGGATTCGACATCCGGCTTACAGAGCCTGGATCTGGAGGGTTGGATGGAGGAAAATGCCCTGGGTGCCCGAACAGATGTTACCGTATATCGCCCGGATGGTGGCCTGATGGCCACGTCCCAGCCTGCGTTGTTTGAAAATCAGTTGATAGCTACCCGGATGGATCGACAAGCGTGGCGCCGCATTGTCCTCAATCACGAAGCCGAGGCCGTGACCTCTGAGGAGATTGGCAAACTGCAATACAGTTGTGCGTATTCCGCTATCCGTTCGCCTGAGACCGGGGATTTGATGGGGATTGTGGCATTGCCCTTTTTTGAATCGGCCTCCTTTTTGGAGAAGAGCCAGTCGCTGATTATTTCAAATATCCTGATCGTGTTTGTTCTTGTGTTTGTTCTGTTTAGCTGGCTTGGATACTGGGCATCCAATAGCCTAACGTTTCCCATCCGTTTTATCGCCCGCATGATCGGTCAGACCACCCAGCAGGGGCGACCCAAGCCACTGGAGTGGAATTCATCCGATGAGATTGGCACGCTGGTGAAAGAATACAACCGAATGGTTGAGAACCTGGAGGCTAGTCAGCGCGCCTTGGCGTTGAGTGAAAAGGAAAATGCATGGCGTGAAATGGCCAAGCAGGTGGCCCATGAAATCAAGAACCCATTAACGCCGATGAAACTCACCCTGCAGCAGATGGAGCAGGCATTAAAGTCGGGGCCTTGGTCTACAGAGCGGTCACAGAAATCAGTTGACATGCTCCTCAAGCAGGTAGAGATTCTGAATTCGATTTCAGTATCCTTCAGTTCTTTTGCCAATATGCCGGTACCCTCTCCTCAGGTGGTTGCGTTGGCACCCCTCATCACGAGTACATGTGCATTGTTTGATTCTTCCGTTGAAGGCAAAGTGGTCTGCCAGGTCCAGATTCCGGAGGTATTTGTTTCCGTTGACCCGACCTCCATGAGCAGGGCCATTTCTAACCTCATCATTAACGCCCTGCAGGCCGGCAAGGATGGACAGCGGGATCTCGTGGTAACGATAGGTGTGATGGCCCTGGAGAAGTCAGTTAGCATCACAATTTCGGACAATGGAAAGGGGATGACTGAAGAGGTACGTGCGCAGGTATTTCAGCCTCACTTTACCACCAAGAAATCTGGCTCAGGCCTCGGACTTGCCATGACGCGGCAGATCATTCAACAGGCTGGCGGCCAAATCAATTTTTCAAGCAAGACTGACGAAGGAACTGAATTTGTAATTGAGTTACCACGTGTGCACCAATAGCGCTAACGGCAGAAACAGCCTTCTAGTAAATATTTGCGAAAATTGAATTAAATAGCTTTAAACCAACGCTTTAAGTGCGTTTTTTTAAGCTTTGCATCACCTTGTTTGAGAATACAAAGTCGTTTAGCTCGGCAACACCTGAGTCAATAATCTGATCATTGGTGCCTTCCCAAAGCTTGCGCCCTTTGTACAGAAACAGGATGCGTTCTCCAATACCCATCACCGAGTTCATGTCGTGGGTTACCACGATGGTAGTGATGTCAAATTCGAGGGTGATTTCTTTGATGAGGTCATCAATCAGGATGGACGTCTGAGGGTCCAAGCCTGAGTTAGGCTCATCGCAGAAGAGGTAGTTTGGGTTGTTCACAATGGCGCGCGCAATCCCTACCCGTTTCTTCATACCGCCGGAGATTTCCGAAGGCATTTTTTTGTTTACGTTTTCAAGTCCCACACGCCTGAGACAGAAGTTCACCCGGTCAAGTTTTTCGTCTGGCGCCATTTTGGTGAGAATATCAAGGGGGAACTTCACATTATCTTCCACATTCTTGGAATCGAATAGTGCGCCGCCCTGAAAAAGCATACCAATCTCACGGCGAATTTCCGCCTTCATTTCCTTGTCGGCTTCAGTAAAGTTTCGCAGGTCATAAAATACATTGCCGGTATCGGGTACGATCAGTCCGACTATGGACTTGAGCAGGACGCTTTTGCCGGTTCCACTGGATCCGATAATCAGATTCGTCTTCCCTTTTTCGAAAGTTCCGGATATTCCTTCCAGTACTTGCTTGCCTGAAAAGGCTTTTGATATGTTGTTGATCTTGATCACCGAACGTAAAGCAATTG
>DAOMGC010000130.1:0-7066 GCA_035430125.1 Cyclobacteriaceae bacterium
AAACATATATATAATTTTTTATAAATAATTGAATAACAGCACATTAAAATTCTATCGGAATAGTATTCTAAACGAATTGTACCCCCCTAAATGCGGTAAGTGAAACCTATAGTTTCGGCGCCAACCACAGCAAACCGGCAGCCACCATCAGACACAAGAATAGCACCAACGGAGAAACAGGCGTTTCCTCCAAATGAGTGCCTCCCATTGACCCTGGCCGGGTCTTCCATAGGTTGGCATGCATCTGCCGAACATCGTGTACCCCTTTCCATGCATCAGGTGTGTGGAGATATATATCTTGCCGCCCGGAATCAGGCAACGATAAGTATTGATGCCACCCGGGCTGATCAAGCCTGACCTGGGCGTGCCACACGTCGTCAATTAAAACATCTTCCTGCATCGGGATTGGAAGTCCGTCTGCATACAATGATGGGTCTGCATGGGAAGTAATCAGATCAATATCCATTATCTTACCGGCGACCTGAGGGAATCGCTGCCTTACATGGATTTGGGTAGCTGCAAACCTGCGGGACGTCTCTTCAATCAACGGTACCCACAATGATGCGTAACGTTCGGTTTCGCCGCGAAGCATAAATCGGTAGGTTTCCTGCAACAATTGAAATCCGGATTTACCAGCACCAAGGAATGTATATCCCGAAGCGATACGTCTGCCGTTTTGAATCAAGGCAACCAGGTTAGGGTCTGCTCCTGGTCTGGCAGTGGCTATGCTATACACAGCGCCACTCAGGTGCATGGTATCCGATTTGTCGGTTTGAAACGACATGGGGAGTAGACGTTGCAGGGTTTCTTTTTTTTGAGGCACTTCATTTACAAGGAAGAGTATGCCTAAGCCATTGCGTATGGCTTCTTGCAAATCATCAAGTTCACCGCGAGACATCGCATTAACAGTTTCCGGGCTTCCAATGACCAGATCGGTGGCGTTGAGCAAATCCCGGTTCAGGCGATCGAAACGCTTACCCGTCTGGTTGGCAAACTCATAGCGGAAGTTGGATCGCGATACCTGGTACCGAATGGTTAATTGATGCCCTTGTTGGCTAAGCAGGTTCTTGAGGTAGCGAATTTCGGCTGTGGGAAATTGCTGCAGAATCAATAGTCGCAGGACCCTGGGTGATTGCACGACGACAGGAATGATTTCTTCTTTGGCGCCATTCGCGGCTGTTGTTTGCAGGCGATACAGGTAGCGCCCGGGTGCACGGGGGGTAATGCGAAGTGAAAATGAACCACCTTGACTGAGAACTACCGAATCTTCCCGGCCGCCTGGTCCTGACAGGGCAATGGTGGTGGGTACCTTGGTGTGCAGGGTGCCCATGATTGTAGAGACTCTTCCCGGCACAATGTATTCGGGTAAGGACAAGTCAATGATACCATCTGGGATCGGTGCGGGAATGAAATAATACCCTGCGGTATCGACCTGAGCCAATAGATTTTGCGGAAATCCGGTACCCACCACAGCCAGATAATGAATATTCCCACTTGAGATTTCATTTGGTGACACCACTTGATCGGTGGGTCTGTATTCGGCAGCATCAGGGGTACGGAATATCCGGGCACCGGGTCTGGCCTTAATCAAACTGTCCACGGAAGAACGTAGGTATCCGCGCGTTAGCAGAATATCCTCATTGACGACTTGGTGGGTCCATCCGGGCTGCAGCACAAGACCTGTAAGGCTGATCCACAACACAAGCACAGCGACCATCCGAAGCAGGGGATAGGCCATCCTCCTCTGATATTCTTTCCAGATAAAGAACGCACAAAGCACCGTTGTCCCGGCGATTATCCATGTCGCGGCAATGGGTGCATGGAATATGAGCGATAAACTATTCACGTCGGTGGTTGAGGGTGTTCAATAGTTTTTGGTTTAGTTCATGCGATTCTGTGGTTCTGGCACCTGGCATATCTATTGGCGGGGGGAGAATCAGCCATAATCCTTGGCGCACGGATAAAAGTTCCTGTCGGGTAGCGGCATCAGCATCGGACAAGTTCTTCAGCATGCTCATTAGCGTGAGGTGTTTCCCGGGTTGCTCCAGTGCGATGGTCGCTACTTCCATTCCGGCTTTCCGGAATACTTGCTGATCTGTTGAGGCGATGATAACCTGGTCAAGTTCCAATAGACGCTCAGTTGTGTGCAGTGCTTCAGCAATGGCCGGCAGCGACTTTTGATCCTTTCGTAAGTATGGATTGATCGAATTTTTTATTTCTGAGAGGTCGCCTGTTAAGCGTCTATCTTCTTTGAGTGGAGGAGGATCAAATCCCGTGCGGTGAACGTAGATTCTGGAGTCGTTGGAAATTTCTTTGAGAAGGTTGAGAATCTTATATTGGTATGGGAGTGATTTGGCGGGTTCGTATAGCCGGAGTTGAAGTTCGGCATCCCACATCATGGTTAGCGCTGCTTTAAGCTTCGCCTTCACGGATTGGATGAAGAAGGTCGCTTCTTCTTCGTTGTCGTGCGTGTGCATGAAGGCCTTCATCGGGTCTTCCTTGCCATTGGGATCGGTGTTGTCATGCTCATGCTCCGTCTCTTTTTCTTGTTGTTTCGCAACCAGGTTATGTTCGTTGTTAGTGTCATGGGTATGTCCGAATTTTTTCACTGGGTCTTCTTCTTCGTCGGCATGCTCGCCGGTCTCCACGCCAATACCCGATTCTGCCTCTTCTCCTAAAAACTGACCATAGCGCAGGCGCAATACCTTTTGGTCATAGCCGAGTTCGTTGCTGGTGCTGTTAAATGTCTGCCGGCTGATGGTTTTTCGGTCGCGCAGCAGCTTTTCTGTATCAATAATGATTTGACGCTGGCTGCGGAAGTATTCAGGCATCAGGTCAACGCCAAGTCCGGCATCGGCAGTCACTACTTGCTGAGCTGTATCTTTCAGCGCGATGAAGAAAGTCTCCGTGCGGCTATAGTTAGGCCTGGGCTTGTTGTCCAGAGACTGAACATAGAAGTACAATTCATCGCCGGGCTCCAGTCCCATTTTTACCAGGTCAAACGTGAGGGCTGCATGAACCAGTTTGCCCCGGATGGCAGCCGGTGAGTTGAACATCAACCTTTCTTCCCTGAACTTAACCGACTCACCACTCCCTTTGCTTACGGTTGCAATCACATCGCTTTGGACAAGACCGTAGTCATCGGCGAGGGTGGTGTTAAGCTGAATTATTTTGGAATCGTCGACCGACAACTGTGTGAATTGTGACAGGTTGTCGATAGTGATCTTTGGTACCTGATCCGCAAGGGCCTTTAGTTCATAAAAATCAGAGGTATAAGTCCCCAGGTTATCTTTCCATTGGAATTGGTAGAAACCTGATCCCGTCCGCTCTGCACGGGTCTCAAAACCTTGAGACGTCTCCTTCATGGAGGTTGTATCGCGACCGTCCCAGATGATTGCTGCCTTCTGAATGGGCCTGCTGAAGATCACCTTCCAACGCAGGGTGCTGCCTTCCGGAAATTCAACATGGAGTGCTTTTGCTGTGAAGGATGCAAGTTGGGTGTATGCCGGTGGTTCCACTGACAAGTTTGTAGCCAAAACCTTAGTGGGTATGGTATCTCGTGTTATGAATGGTGAATCATCAGTTGAGTCACCTGACGCCGATGGTATTTGCTCAATACCAGGAATTATTGATATCGCAAAGAATAAGATGCCGGCCAGGGATAATAAAGAAGCTGCAGCGGGAATACGGTGCGGAAGTTTGACTTGTGGGTATATCTGATTCAGCGTAGCGATGGATTGCTGTTGCTGAATTTGTTGCAGGATAGTCAGGTTTTTCTCGGACTGCGTCAACAGGTCTGCACTTTCTCTAAAGTCAGGATATTGTTGATTCAAATAAGCAGTAAGGGCTCGATTTGAGATGGTGAAAAGTTTCAGGTGGCGGGCAATGATCAGCATCGAAACAGCAAATACTGCGCTCAAGCCCGCTATCCAGACAGCCGTAATTTCTCCCTTGGCCAGTGAGCTGGTGAGTAGGGTAATGGCGCCTGACATCAACAAAGTTTCGGTCCATCGCAGGAGCAGGTAGCGGCGACGTAAAGTTTCCACTTTGATATGAGCTTCTGCCTGGGTCATTGGTTTCTTTGATAAGCCACCATTCGTTCAGCGATCAGGAGTGCGATCAGGACAAGCCACAAGTACAGGGTTGCGGACTCCTCGATGTTTTGGATTAAATCCGCATCCCTGGCGGGGGACCACAACATTTGATCGGGCATCATTCTTCGGTCATTTTGTTGTGCAATGATTTGTAGTCTTTGGGTAGGAACCATCAAGCCAGCCAATTGAATGATAAGGTTTTCGTGGATGGCAGTTTCCGGATTGAGCCTTTTGGTGAGTTCCCATTCATGGGGCCCTGTCTGCTGTAACAAAGGTTGATGGGTTTTTTCCGCCATTCGCAGTATACCGGCAGTTTTGGGTATCCCATCCGGGGTACCCAGGGCGATACACCAGGTAAATGTTTCATTAGTCGATGCCCTATCCTTGACCACAAAAGTTACGGGTAGTGATTGCTCAAGTGTTGCCAGCGCTGCTCGGATGATGGTGGCATCGTATTGATAGTTATCGTCATACAGCAAAGCGACCGAAATGATGGGTGGAATATCCGCTTTTTGCGCAACACCCTGCTGAAGTTTAGAGATGAACCGGGTTTGGTCCGCCGAACTGTATCCGATCCGAGTTGCTACTGTATCTGGAGTGTGCTGCACTTGCATGACGATAAACTCGGAAGCTGGAGCAGGGACCCCAATCCAACGTACATGTGGTGGCAGAACCTGAGCGGAGCCAGGAGATGAAATAACTTTATTGTAAGCAAACACTATTGCATTGCGCAGTGGCTGTGCTTGAAGGTCATGGAGCAGGTCTGCATAGGATATGATTTGCGTGGTGTCACCAGTTGTTTCTGTTGGAAATCCGGACGTGAGGCTATGAAGTTGGTAGCCTTGTTTTTGCAAACTATCCAACGCATGTTTAATCATTGGGTTATGCTCCAGACCCGGTTCTGCAAGGACCCAATCCTGGTAGCCCGGTCTGGACCACTTCAGTCCTGCCAGCACTAACACCGACATGATTACAATAAGGCTCCTCAAGGCGAGCAAGAGCATTTCATTAAGGCGTATGCCTTTGAATTGACGGGTAGAAGTTTCTTGAATGTGTCGAATGCTGCCGATGCGAATTACTTTGCCCTCTTTACGGCTTAGCAGGTGGATGGCCCATGGAATGGCTAGGGCAGAAAGTGCCCAGAGCATGGCGGGATAGCTGAAGGAAATCATCTGCTCAGACTAATTCTCACAGTCAGAAAATTTCTCAGCACCCGGTCTACCGGCTCATCCAGATAAACCAGGTGATAGGTGAGGTGCTTCTCCAGCATCCAGCTTTTGGTTTGTGCAAGCCAGGTGTTCATGCGCACGGCATACGTGCTCTGCAGTAGGTTTGTTTCTGCTTTGGTTCGTACTCCGGTCTCTATGTCTTCAAAGGTATAGGAGCCATCAAACCCAAAGTTTGATTCTTTTCTTCCCATCAACTGAAATACAATCACCTCATTGCGGGGTGTTTTCAGTCGCGATATGAAGCGCTGGAGATCGTTGGCATCGTCATACAGGTCAGTGATGAAGACGATCATTTCCTTACTGTGGTGATCAAAAAGAGGTTCGATGGATTGGTTGCTTTGCCATTTCCCCCGGGCTTCGAGTAAAATCAGTTCATTCAGAAATCGCATGAATTGTTGTTGCTCAAAGCGCGGTTGGACTACAGTAAGTTGCGCATCGTTGATGGCATAGAGCCCGAACGTATCGCGTTGTTTGCGGGCGAGGTACGCCAGAGCTGCAGTGAGAATTTTCGCGAATTGAAGTTTACTCAGTCCATCCTCGGCGTAGGTCATCGATTCGCTAGCGTCGATCATGAATTTCACCGTGATGTTGGTCTCAATATCAGCTTGCTTGATATAGTAGCGTTCGGTGCGGCCGAACATCTTCCAATCCAGCTGGCGCAGATCATCGCCGGGCTGGTAGCTTCGGTACTGGCTGAACTCCTGGCCGGCACCGACTGACTGACTTCGGTTACTTCCGCTCATGAACCCTTCTACCACTACACGGGCAATCAGTTCAAGCCCGCTGACGGTATGAAGAATTTCAGGTCGCAGTAATTCCCGGATACGGGGGTCCATAATCAGAGACTTTTCTGTAGTGTAACGGTGTTCAGGATGTGCTTTGTGATGTCATCGGAGGTTACACCTTCCGCTTCGGCTTTGAAATTGATGAGGATTCGGTGACGGAGTACCGGGAAAGCAACATGCTGGATATCCTCGCCGGTAACGGAGAAATTGCCGTGAAGCAGGGCACGTGCTTTTGCTGTGAGGATCATGGCTTGACCTGCCCTCGGGCCTGCTCCCCAGCGCACCCATTCATTTACATAGCTGCTTCCGCCTTGTCCGGCCCGTGTGGCTCGTACGATGCGACTTACCAGGTCGACCAGCTCCGGACTGATGTGCACTTCGCGCACCAGCTTTTGGGCTTCCAGTATTTCATTGCCATCAATCACTTTGTTAATCACTGCGCCAGTCCGGCCAGTGGTGCGTTCCAGGATATTCCGCTCTTCCTCAGCGGACGGATAGCCGACACGTATGTACAACAGGAACCGGTCGAGTTGTGCTTCCGGCAGGGGAAAAGTGCCTGATTGTTCGATAGGGTTCTGGGTAGCCAGTATGAAGAAAGGACGCTCCAGCGGATAGGTTGTGCCAGCATAGGTGACTTCAAATTCCTGCATGGCTTCCAGTAATGCAGACTGTGTCTTTGGAGATGTACGGTTGATTTCGTCGGCCAGGATAATGTTGGCGAAGATGGGGCCTTTGTTAAACTTGAAGATTCGTTTGCCGCTGGTGTGGTCTTCTTCCAGAATTTCTGTGCCGATAATATCAGACGGCATTAGGTCCGGCGTAAATTGAATTCGCCGGAACCTGAGGTGAATGGCTTCAGACAGACTTCGAATCATCAGCGTTTTGGCGAGGCCCGGCACCCCTTCCAGGAGGGCATGACCACCTGCCAGGAAACTGATTAATAGCTGGTCGAGAATTT
>DAOMGC010000131.1:0-7001 GCA_035430125.1 Cyclobacteriaceae bacterium
GCGCCTTCGCGGTGAAAACTCATCAAACGAACAACAATATCAATGTCATCACAATTCCCGCCAATGTAAAGTACAGCCCCTTTTTGAATACACTGGTTCCGGGCAGGAACATATAGAAAGAAGAAATCACAAAGAACAACAAGGAAACTCCGAAGAAAATATTCATAAAGAATAAGGGGTCCTTCGTCTCTGCCTTATGCAGATTCTGGAGTTTGTTCACGATGAACGGAAGTTCTTTGGTGGTGTAACTGGCCACACCCGTTGCACGATCATAGGTTCCCTGCCGGAATTTGATCAATGTTCCTTCCTCCGACTCCACTTTCAGATCGCGGATACGAATCTCCCTGCCCAACTCCTCCGGTTTCAGATCAGGCTTCAGTTGGCGCTCTACCTGCTTTTCGCTCTTCAGGAAATTGGTATCCCGGAATATCAGCGTTATGCCACTCACGGCATAAACAGCCATAATGCCGGCCAGGAAGAAACCGAGGTATCGGTGATATAATCTCATTTTGGGTGTGCGGTCTTCACTCATGACAATTCGATGGTTATATGTTTATAATTGTTACAGGTCGAAAATTAGACAAATCCAACCGGCAGTTTATTCCTCTACAAGTCAAATTTTCTTAGTCAGAAGGTAAAATATTCTTAACAACAAGGGATGAGCGGCTTCAATGGAAATCACATCTCCTTTACCAACGCCAGCTCTTGTTGAATCAGCCGCGACAGGATATGAAAGTCTCCCTTTTCCAATTGTTCCCTGGTCATCTGCTCCAGCGCCTTGCGGTGCAAGTCATTCAATTGCTGAATCTGCATGGCCATGCCGCTCTCTTTATCAGATCTAATTCGGAGAAACTCAAGAAAATAAACATCCAGCCGGTCCTTCTGCTTCCGCCGCATGCGGTTGTGCAGTGTCTGTGCCACACCATAAATCAAGGCACCAAACGAAAAGAATAAGGCAATGGTATCGGCATAGCGTTCCAGGAGGGTAGGCTGATCGCGATTGAGGTAAGCGCGGGTTCCCTCATGGATTGGAAACAGCATAGACGATGGACTGAAATCCTCCGCGATGGCGAGGTACATCCGGTCTTTGTTTATCAATTCGAGACGATGCTGAAAAATCAGCCCACAAAGTTCATAGATGGAATTTTCACCGAGTTTCTGGTAGCCGATGAGAATGACTTCTGATGAATAAGTTTTGACATCAACCGAAGCCGGATCACCGGGCAACGCCGGTAGTACAAACGGGGAAATGGCGTTGTCAAATCGCGTATTGAAATCAATCCAGTTTTCATCAAGGGAAACAACATGCCAGCCGGCCTCAAGTAGCCTCTTCGCCTTGTCGCTATACAAGGTTGACCAGAAAGCAATCAGGTCGGAAGTGTTGTCGGCTTCAGCAACAAACTTCACCCCCCGCACGGCCGCCCTTTCAAAACGACGCTCCAGGTTCTTGTGCGTTTCGCCGTTCAGGGTCTCGACACCAACGGTGGCATTGGTGAACAACTGATCGGCGGTGATATTTGCAGGCAACAGCTTTCGCGAGAAAACAAAAAATACGCGGGTGGCGATGGGAAGAATGGTCCGCAACTGCGATGCCTTTTCGTTCAGCGATTCAGCCACCGGGTAACTGAAGTTGTTCAGCAGGGTAAGATCAGCGTCGCCCCGCGAAACAATTTCACTGGCAGCAAAAGCATTATCTGCTTCAACAATCTGCAGGCGATATCCGCGACTGTTCAACATGGGTGTTAGGTGATTAGCGATATAATGGTAATACTCCGACTGACGCGAAATGGCCAGTCGAAAAGTCTTGTTGGGGGTCAAAATGTCGCATCCCGACAATATAGTCAGGAGGAAAATGAGGGTTATGCGGGATATCATGGCGGGGTAGACGGTCTGCAAAGATATTCACTATCACAGAATAGTTATATCCGGATACAATGGTGCCCACCAGCCATGGGCGATTGTCCTGTCAACCCAGGATCACAACTCAATGTGTTCTTTGATGAACTGCTTCACTCCTTCCGGTCCGATGAGATCTAAATAGGTATGACCCATCGGTTCGCCTACAGTGAGTCTGTAGGAAAAAAAATCACAACAATTTCTCTCGGACTTGATAAAGGATGTCAGCAAGTCCAAAATCTCGTCTGAACCTGAAAACGTATAACGATAGCCATTCTCCATTTCTTCCCGGCCCACGGACAAGCTTTTCAATTCTGCTATAATGGTAGCTTTCCTGGCCCTGAACTCCGGCGTGGTCAGCTTGCAAGTTAAATTCGACATACATAAAAAATACGTTGGTCGACCGGGCCGGGTTAGCGAAATCTGATCGTTATAAGAAATCTGCAATAACTGGTTATTTTTTTCCGTGATCGGTAAGCAGGAAACTTATACGCCAAGCTTTAAAAGAATTGATTTCTGGCGATACCGCATTACGCCTGCAGGTATTTTTAATGAATACTTGCCGCAACGGATATCTAACCATGATAAACCCGTGAAGCGATGATGAGGCCCTGACGTATTTCGAGCACCTCACCCACACGCAGGTCTTTTTCACCAGAAACATGCCGGATGTACTCCATAAATACCCGTTCGTCATTAGCCGTGAGTGAGACCACTTCGTATTGCAGCGATGGCAACCGCTCAAAGGCATCCTTCCACCAGGCCCGCAACGCTGACTTTCCTGTGATCAAGCCATTGGTCTCAGGGTGGCGCAACTTCAACTTCGGACTAAAGTGTTCAGCGTGGTCGTGGTACAATGCAAGCAACCCATTCAGGTCTTTGGTGTTGAAAGCCCTGAACCAGGCATGGGCAATAATTTCGTTGGGGTGCATAGGCTATAAAGATTTCACACAACGGAACCCGACATGGTTGCTTGCGGTCCTCCATTCTCCCTTGCCGCGGGTACCCGTAGTATACCTCGAACAATACTGTTCAGTACATAAAAACGATCCGCCCCGTTGCACCTTCTTTTTCACGCCGGGCTCAGCCGGATCATAACTCTCCGACGGCCCCTGGGGGTTGCGCACAGTTTCTTCGGCATTACCATAACTGTCTGGTTTGTACCAATCAGCACACCACTCCCATACGTTGCCAGACATATCATACAACCCATACTTGTTGGATTCGAATTGTTTCACCGGCGCCAATCCGGCATAGCCATCTTCGCGGGTGTCGCTCACCGGGAATGCGCCCTGAAACGTATTGGCCATATGACCACGGGCAGGCTTGAATTCAGTTCCCCATGGATAAGGTTCACCGCTCTTACCACCGCGTGCAGCAAACTCCCACTCAGCTTCAGTTGGCAAACGCTTGCCTGCCCAAGTGGCATACGCCATGGCATCCTCCCAGGCGATGTGTACCACGGGCTCCATGTCCTTTCCTGTTATTGAACTTTCCGGTCCCGCAGGATGGCGCCAATCGGCACCGGGAACAAACGACCACCATTGGGAATAATTATTAAGTGTCACGGGTTGAGTCGGCGGAGTGAATACCAGCGACCCTGCCACCAACAACGCGGGATCAACATCTGGAAATTCATCTTGGGAAGGAACTTGTTCTGCAACCGTTACATAGCCAGTGGCTTTAACAAAATCTGTAAACTCAGCATTGGTAACTTCATGCTCATCCATCCAATACGCATCAAGCGATACGGTATGAATCCGTGCTGCATCTTTGGTTAAGCCGGGCAATTGACAACGTGAGTCCCAGGCAGAATCCGCTCCCATGGAAAATTTGCCGCCGGGAATAAACACCATGCCGGCAGGACCAGCCAACTTGGGTGTGGTTGATTCGATGGTCGGCAGAAAGGATGCCTGTACAATGGATCCGTTATAATCTCCCTGAGTCCAGGTCCACCACGCAAGTGCGGCTACCACAACACCCAGGAAAAGCCACTTCTTCATACTCGAAATTACTTCTTACGCCACCACAGTACAAAGGTCACCAGTAACAACAGCCCGGTGATGCCCATGGGAATCATATTCATTTTTCTTGCTTCGGCATACATGGTGTACTCCGTGAACAGGAACTTTGTCACCAGCGGGCGCCATACCAGGGTTTGCCCTGCGACTGAATCTGCATTGGTTTTCACCACCTTCCAGGGCATGTTTACTACATTCATATACTTGCCGTCGTTGGCAAAGCTCATGAATGCAACACGGCCATTGAGGGTACCTAGCAACTCCTTGGCATCTGCTGCTGCTTTTTTTCGGTTGATCGGTATGCCCAGCGTGTCCGCCATATGCAGGGCAAACTGCGGATCACCGATAAGGTCCTTTACACATCCGTAAATAAAATCTGACTTGCGCTTCACCGTATCAAGCCACCGCGCCTCTACGGGGTTGCGCTTGAGCAACTCCACAATTACAGGATACTGCTCCCTGAAAAAAGCCATGTGAGCGTACGTCTCATTAATCTTCACGTGCAATGTCTGTAGGTACAGACTGTCCGCACGGGATATCTGTTTGCCCTCGGCAGGGAGGCGCTCAATAAACTGGCGGTCCTCCTGATTGAAGTAGTCGTCTGCCGACACGGCCTTAAAGCGATTTACCGGCAGGTAAGTTTCGCTATAGCGGAGGTAAGTATAAAACCACCTGAACTTCCGCTCAAGTGAAGTGCGGATGTGAAACAAGGTGTCGTAATCGTTGTTCAGCTCATTGTTCACCAGATCCGCCGATGCAAATGACTTACCGAAAGCAATTCGATATTCAGGCTTTTCTTTCTTAGTTACGCCGGAACTATCAGGTGCAATGCGGGTTGCTTCCACCTTCCATCCGCTAGCTGCGTTGATACCAAACATATTGCTGGTAGCACGCAATGAGTCCGTTTTCAACAGGACGATGGACTTATCCAGACTTCCATCTTCATGCACGGTAGTCTCCATGCGTATGGGGTTCTCACATGATGCCAGCACCAAAACAGTCAGTACTGCGATCGATAGCTTGTGTGTCATATGGTTGTAGTTCATTATTTCAAATTGTGAAAGTGTTGGCGGATACAAACCGGATCCAGACGGCGCTGCAGGGGATCGGCACAATCGGTCATGGTGTGGGGTGTCCGCTGCTGTAGTGAGGCGGCAAAGGTTGTGCGACTGAGCACAATTCCACCAGCTACAGGTGTGTGTATTTGTGCAGCGGGTGCATCCATCCATTCAAACGCCAGCAAACCAATCAATACCATGGAAGCAACCGTAGCTGACCAACGAATGGCAAACCAAAAAGAAAATCCAGATCGTGGAGCAGGCTGAATGGATGCCATCACATCACCAGTAAACTGCGCCGCGTGTGGCAAGCTGACCGAAACAGACCGGGTGCTGATCACCTGACTCCGAAATGCATGTGCTGATTGCATCACCGCTTTACAAGCAGTACACGACTGCACATGCCTGTCGACGGAGTCACGTTCCGATTCGCCGAGGATATCATATAACTCAATCAGGGGTCTGATCTTTTCACAGTTCATGTCCGTATTGTTTTTGCTTCCTGATAATGCCGTTCCAATTTCTCCCGCATGGCCTGGCGGGCGTAGTATAAATTACTCTTGATCTGAGTTGCATCCTGGCCGGTTATGACTGATACTTCATCCGGTTCAAGTCCCTCCATGTCACGAAGCACAAAAACCGATTGTTGTTTCGGTGTGAGCGTCGTGGAAAGTCGCGAGATAGTTTCGAGTAATTCCAAACGTTCATGCTCAACGCCGTCGCTCAGGATCGTTTTGTCCTGCACCTCTTCCATACGATTCGACGCCCGGCGGTGTGATGATTTCAGATGATCAAACGCTTGGTTCATAATAATCGTGTACAGCCACGTGCTCAGCTTTACGGTATCTCGATACCTGTTGAGATTCTTCCACAGTTTAACGAAAGCTTCCTGGGCGACATCTTTCGCGTCATCGCGATGGCCGGTAAACCGAAAGGCCACTGCATAGGCAAACTGCTGATGGGTTTCCACCAGTTCCCGAAACGCCCGGGTGTCACCTGCCACCGCACGGCGGATAAGTTCAGATTCTCGGTCAGGTGGCATAATCTGCTTTCTGGGAATGATACGAGGGTGCCGGCCGGAGGTAAAATGGGGATTGGTAAAAATAGGAAGAATCTCATAGTCGCAGTGTAAACTCCGCTCGAAGGAGCGAATCCCAAATCTTACTGTCACCCCGATTCCGCTACGCTACATCGGGTCAGGTCTGTTGTAGAGCTATAATGTGCCACCCCGATGGGGTTGCCGCTGCAATTGTTTACGATCTGGTCTATAAGTATTTCACCCCCTTCGGGGTTAAGTGCACGACGCCACGCCAAGACGGTTAGTTTATTTTCCTGCTTTTGGGGCGAACTTGTAATTGCACAGAAGATGCCCGCGTCTTCTTTGCATTTTGTTTTATTTTATTCTTTGTGCCTTCGCGCCTCCCCGATCGGGGCCGTGGTAAATTTTCTCCGCGCCCTTGCGCCTCCCCGATTACGCTGCGCTACATCGGGGCAGGCCGTGGTGAAAAATTGTATTCGCACCGAAGGTGCATTTCCTGCACAGAAGGTGACCGCTCTTCTTTGTATTCCGCATTATTTTATTCTTTGCGCCTTAGCGCCTCCGCGGTGAAAAATTGTATTCGCACCGAAGGTGCCCGCGTCTTCTTTGTATTTTGTATTCCGCATTATTTTATTCTTTGCACCTTCGCGTCCTTGCGGTGAAAATTTCTGCTTTCGCAACTATTCCCCCACTACTCCAAATCCACCTGATTAATCGGAATCAAATTCACCCCAAAAGTATTCACGATCAGGTTCATGATCGGGTCGTGCTTGATCTTAAGCAGGATTCTTGAAGTCTGCGCGGCATCATAGCCCATCACCATCTGGTCAGTGAGCTTCAGGTGTTTGACACTGTAGAAAAATCCGGCGATAACATACGGACCAAACGGCGTGAACGGGATATCAAATGAACTTCCGGTCATGTTAAATACGGTATTGGGCAGGTAGTCGCCACCGGTATCAATTCCTTTTGAGCGCAGGTAGTAGC
>DAOMGC010000132.1:0-6930 GCA_035430125.1 Cyclobacteriaceae bacterium
TCAGAGCGTCCCGACGCGTCGGGAAGGTCATCGGTTCGAATCCGTTATTCTCCACACTACAGAGTCTCACCCAAGGTCGAGACTCTTTTTATTTTTAGCTCAACTGCGATCGAGCGTCCCGACGCGTCGGGAAGGTCATCTGGTTCGAATCCGTTATTCTCCACACTACAGAGTCTCACCCAAGGTCGAGACTCTTTTTATTTTAACCTTATTCTTATTAGCTCAGCTGGTCCAGATAGCTACGCTGCTGGACCGGATTTGCAATCCAGTCCGATGTTAACAATAGTTTTATTTGGCTGTTCCCAATACCTAGTCAGTCAATAGAATGATCCGGCGGATCACAAGTCCGAGTTACTACGATAAAGCCACCAAGGGAAAGTCGGGGTTACCACCCCGACCGGCTGGGGATTCGGGCCATCGGGGTTCCTTAGCTAAAAGCCCAGTTTGTTTAGACCTTGTTTAGCAAAAAGTACATTTTGTCTAGGGCTTGTTTAGGGTATCTATATACCTCCCATAGAAGTGGTACGTCTTTGTAGGTATGGAAATCAGCTCAGTTGCTGCGCATTTTTGGAGTAGAGCATTGATATTCGGTATTTTCAGGCGTTGGATGACTACTTAGGACAAAGTTTAAAGAGGCTTTCTCATGAAATACCACAAAACAACAACATTGACAACACTAGTCTTGATTTCAGTATTGACTTCAAAAGGTCAAGGTGATACATACAACCAATTGTTGGATTATTCGAGACCAGGAAAATATCATGAGCTTCTAGCAATGACATCTGGTGAATGGACTTGGGAAGGGAAACGATTTTCAGGACATGTCAATCCGGATTCAAATAAGGTACTTATGAACATTTCAGGAACACTGTCAAGAAAGCCATTTGCCAATGGGCGATTTTTCATTGCTGAGCAAATTAGTTCTGGAAAGTTGGAAAGCCCTATTCAAGACGGAAGAATGCTGAAGGACAATTATCGCAACGTGACACTTGAAGGATACGATAATGTAAAAAAGAAATTCGTAAGAGCAGTTATCAACAATCATTTAGGAAGTGGTATTGAGTTGCATTTCGGGACATATGATTCGACTTCACACACAATCTCGTTTGACAGCGAAGTTGAGTTATTGCCAAATATGCGTTCAAAGCAACGTGAACGATTAATCCTCATCGACAACGACCATTACAAACAGCAGCTATTTGATGCAGTAACTAATGTTATGACGGACGAAACTTTGTTCACAAGAATTCAAAAGAATAGTGTAAGGCCACGAAAGTACAACAGTGTGCATTAGCCATAGCAAAGGTTGGGTGTTACGCTGCAATTTCGGTTTCATTATTTAAATTTATTACGTGGGCCAAGTCGCAGCAGGTCGGCCTTGCCATTCCACCTCACTTCATTGCCAAGTCATCCTAAACCCTCCATGGCTCAAGGACTCATGTATGCGTCCTATAAAGACAACCGAGAATGTATAAAGTGATATATAAAATCACGTATCCAAATGGCAAGATTTATATTGGCAAAGACCTTGTCGACACACTAAACTATTTTGGAAGTGCCAACAGCAAACTAATTGAAAAAGATTTTACCCGTGAGCAACGGAAAGATTTTACCATCAGAAAAGAAATATTGTTTGAAGCAGACAATTTGACTGACCAAGAGATTAACAAAATGGAAGTTGAATTTATTAAGCAATTTCAATCTAATAACCCAGCAATTGGATATAACCAATGGCCAAAATTTAAAGACATTACCAAATGAAATTCGGTAAGGCAATAAAAACATTCCTCATTGACGCGGAGCCAAACGGACGAATGAGTTGGGAATTATTAAATTAGGTCTGGCAAAGTCTGGGAGTCTGCACTCACCAACAAAAGGTATAAGTATTTGCGGGTGAATGCAGTCCCAATAGTTATCAAATCCAACTTCACTTCACCGGCTCCCGATGTCCCACCCAGGTAAACCGGCGAGTGACGTAATCACTATTGGTGAATGAGGCATTGCCTGCCGGATTACCGCCCGTTACATGATAATCACTGAATGCTGCATTCTGATTCATGTAAATGCCGCCTGTGAGGTTGAACGAGACGGGTGTGGCCGCCAGCGCCATTTCATCGGCAATCTTTTCACGCACAGCCGGGGATGTCGTATAGGCCCCGCATGAGATGGCACCATGATGTTCGGCCATTTCCTTGGCCAGCGCAATGGAATGGTCCGTATCACGGGTTTTGATCAACAAAGCAATCGGACCAAACAGCTCCTTGCTGAACACCGCTGACTGGGACGCGTCGACCTCCACCACCACCGGCGTAATGATCCGGGCATTCTTGAATTGCGGATTCTCAAACGATCTGGATTTCAACCAGACTTTGCCGGACAATTTCTCCGATTCGATCACACGTTCACGGGTCTTTGGATTCTGAACGGCTCCCAACACAAAGGGGCCTGCCTTTGGATTATCAATCAACCCGTTGAGGTTGTCCACAAACTTCTGCGCGAACTCATCAAAAGATATTTTACCGGAAGCACTGTCAATGCCGCCTGCCGGAATAAAGAAATTCTGCGGCGCCGTACACATCTGCCCGCTGTACAGGTTCACCGAGAACGCGACGTTGGCAGCTACCTTATCTGCATCCTCCACCGAATCGAGGATCACAGAGTTGACACCGGTTTTTTCGGTGAATACGGTCTTACCAGACAATCCCTCGAGGTATGATCCAAAGACCGAATTACCGGTAAAGTCGATAAGCTTCACCACCGGATGTTCGGCCAATGATTTTGTAATCATCGCATCAAACGTATCAGCACCCAACTGACAGATATCTGCAGGCAGGTTATTTTCCTTCAACACATCCTGAATACAAGCCACAACAATGGCGATGGGTAATATCGCTCCGGGGTGAGGCTTCACAATTACCGGGTTGCCGGTGATCAGGCTTCCGTAAATACCCGGCACGGAATTCCAGGTAGGAAATGTAGAACAACCCACCACTACCGAAACACCTTTAGGCACGGCACGCCATTCTTTCTGTAATTGAATGCTGTATTTGCCCATTGGCTTCTCCCACTTCGCTGTCGCGGGATAGCGGGTCAATTCTTCATATCCTGCTGCAATGGCTTCGAGCGCACGGTCCGCAGCGTGGGGACCTGAAGCCTGAAACGCCATCATATAACCTTGCCCGGTGGTATGCATCGTAGCATAGGCGATCTCAAAAAACCTTCCCTTCATCCGCTCCAGTGATTCCATCAGGATACCTGCGCGGTCGGCAGCTGAAACTTTTCGCCACACATGTAATGCCACACCTGATCGCTTCACCAACTCGTCAGCACTGAATACCGGATATTGAATACCCAGCTTCTCCTGCAGATACGGCGACTCCTCCTGCCCTGCCCATGCCACCGGTTGTGTCTGATGGAGCAACTCAAACCGATGCCCCACCTGTGCTTTAAACTTTGCCTGTCCATCCGCATCAGCCGTCTCACCATAGGTGGCCGGCGAAGGATTTTCTGGATATGCCGCAAAGAAAGTGCGGGTGTGCAAAGCCTCAATGGCTTTCATCAATACGGGCTGATGCTTTTCAAATAGTGACATGGCAATGATTATTGTTTGTTGAAAACTTTCTTTAACAATTCAGTGGTGCGCTCCACCGGATTCTCGCGGATTTTCTTTTCCTCCACGGCAATCATCGAAAACAAACCCTGCATCGCCATCTCCGTGGCATAGGCATTCAGGTCTGGATTCACTTTATCCACAAACGGAATTTTGTTGTAGGTGTTGATCACATCACCATAATATTTCGTGGCCTCCACCTTATCCAGCGATTGCTGAATCACCGGCTGGAATTTCTCCCGCAATTGACTGGAGGTGGTGCGCTTAAGGTATTGGGTGGCGGCATCCGGCTCGCCCTTCAGGATCGCCCAGGCATCTTCTATCGTCATGGCGCGTACCGCATTGACAAAAATTGGCTTGGCCTGAGCGGCAGCATCTTCCGCACCCCGGTTCAGGGTCATCACAAACCGATCAACCTGATTGCCCAGCCCAAGTTGCCTTAGCTTGTCTTCCACCTTCTTTACATCCGGCGGAAAAGGAATCATCACCGAAGGATTCTTATAATAGCCATCTACCTGCGAAAGCATCGAGGTACCACTGTTCACCCCTTTGATCAGCGCTTCTCTCAAGCCATCTCCCACCTCGGCCGTCGTCAGTGCCGACGTGCCTTCGAGGCTCTTACTCGCTTCATTCAGGGCCTGATTGATCTGTGCGGCAGAACAACCACACAGTACAATAGCCAGTATACAATATTTTAGCATAGTCTTATTATTTACAAGAATGATTATTGAAACAAGGTGCTCCGGTTGACTTCCCCCAGGGATCTACAACCGGCAAGGCCCATCGTAAGGTCAAAGTCAGACATCAAGTTACGCAACACCTCGTGCACGCCCGCCTCGCCTGCCAGGGTTAAGCCATATACATAAGGTCGTCCCACACAAACTGCGGTCGCACCCAGTGCAATGGCCTTGAATACATCGGCACCTCCACGCACACCACTATCCAGCAATATTGGAACACGCCCAGCCACTGCATCAGCGATCGCGGGCAACATCTGCATGGTGGCCACTGATCCATCCACCTGCCGGCCACCATGGTTAGACACTACCATGCCATCCATGCCGTAGTCGATGGCCATTCTCGCATCGTCCGGATGAAGGATACCCTTCAGGATGATTGGCAACTTCGTATGTTCACGCAAGAACGCCAGGTCGCTCCACGTCACCGCCGGGTTGGAGTATATCGCGGTAAACTTCCGAACTGCTTTTACGGGTCTTCCTGAAGCAAGTTTGCTGAAAAAACTCCCGCCTGGATATGCCTTCACCATCTTCATCAAGCCAAGCAATGACTCAACGGTAACTTTGCGCTCAGGTGGCGCTTCATCGGGTTCGTCCATCAGTCGCTGAAAGACCGGATCGGACGTGTATTGTGCTATGCCTTTGCCTTCAAGAAAGGGAAGGTAGGCGAGATCGAGATCCCGGGTCCGCCATCCCAATAAGGTCGTGTCGAGGGTTACAACGATTCCAGAACAACCACATTTTTCAGCGCGGCTTACAAAGCTTGCCACCAGATCCCGGGACTTACTCCAATACAATTGAAAAAATCTTGGACCATCGCCCATTGCAGAAGCTACCTGCTCCATGGGTACGCTCGCCTGGTTACTAAATATGTATGGAATGCCCAATCTTGATGCGGCACGCCCTACAGCAAGGTCTGCATCCGGGTGAACCATCTCCAGCACACCAATGGGAGATAGTACCAATGGAGATGGCAGGGTATGACCAAATAATTTCACAGACGTGTCGCGCTGGTATACGTTTCGCAACATACGCGGCAATATTTGCCACCTTTCAAATGCGCCGCGATTGGCAGAAACGGTAGACTCAAGGCCTGCACCACCAGCGATATAAGCATAAGCGTCCGGGGGCATTTTTTTGCGAGCCTTTTCTTCGAGCAAATGCGCATCTATCGGTATTTCAGAACGCATGCCCGCGAAACCGTTCAAATAAATCTCGCGCTGACGATCGCCCGGGGAAAAGCCTGGAAGGTTCATTCCACCAAGTTAACACAGTATTCACATACCGCAATCTGCAGCAGGTTGCGCCCGGAAATTTGTCCCCTATCTTTGCGATCTATTTTTCACTGTATGAAACCTGTTCTGGCAGAACTCCTCACCATCGGAGACGAAATCCTGTATGGTCAAATCGTGGACACGAACTCGCAATGGATGAGCGTTGAACTCGACAAAGTTGGAATCAAGGTGGTGCGTAAGACTTCGATCGGCGACCGCGAAGATGAAATTCTTACCGCACTCGCAGAAGCAGAGCGCCGAGCGGATATCATACTGATTACCGGTGGCCTGGGGCCTACCAGCGACGACCTCACCAAACCCTGTCTCGCCAAATACTTTAACTGCCCTTTGAAAATCCACGAGGAAGCACTGGCAGAAGTAAGTGAATTCTTCAAGAGCCGCGGTCGCGAGCTCACAGAAACCAACCGTCAGCAAGCGGCACTTCCGGTATGCTGTACCAAGATCACCAATCCGGTAGGCACAGCACCCGGTATGTGGTTCGAAAAAGATGGAAAGGTTTTCATGTCGATGCCAGGCGTACCGCATGAGATGAAGACCATGATGACTGAACGCGTCATTCCGCGTCTCAAAGCGATGTTTGCGTTGCCGGTGATCTGTCATAAAGTTATTCGCACCGCCGGAATCGGAGAATCCATGCTGGCCGATAAAATTGCGGACTGGGAAAAATCACTCCCTGACCATATCAAGTTGGCCTACCTGCCCAGCCTCGGCGAAGTAAAACTTCGGCTCACGGGCTTTGGTGACCAGGAAGCTGCGATGCGCAAAGAATTGGATCAATACACAAACACGCTATTGGAAAAAGCCGGCGCCTATATCTATGGATATGGAGAAGAACCATTGGAGTCGGTGTTGGGACATACCTTGCGTGAAAAAAAACTCACGCTCGCCATCGCGGAGAGTTGCACCGGCGGATACCTCTCTCACCTCATCACCAGCATCCCCGGCAGTTCCGATTATTTTATGGGCAGCATGATCCCCTATTCCTATGAGATCAAAATGCTACAGTTGGGTGTGAAGCCGGAGACCCTCGAAAAATATGGTGCCGTCAGTGAGCCCACCATTCATGAAATGGCCAACGTGGTGAGAGCCCGCTTCCACTCGGACATCGGTGTTGCCACCAGCGGTATTGCTGGTCCTGGGGGAGCAACACCCGACAAACCCGTGGGGACCGTCTGGATCGCCTATTCAGACAAATACCAAACCGTGACCCGCAAACTGCAGTTGAGCAAAGACCGCGCTGTCAACATCCGGCTTGCCTCGCACGCGGTACTTAACCTTATCCGGGTTT
>DAOMGC010000133.1:0-6625 GCA_035430125.1 Cyclobacteriaceae bacterium
TCTTGATTCTGTTGGCCGGGCTGATCCTTTCCACCGCCGGCTTCAGTCAAAACTTAACCATCTCAGCGCGGGCGCTGGATCGCGAAACACGCGAACCACTCCCCTTTGCTTCTGTAGGGATCAAGGGAAAAGCCATTGGTACCATTACCAACCTGGAGGGGGCATTTGATTTTCACATCCCAGCCGAGTATCGCAAGGATGTCTTTGTCATCTCCATGCTCGGCTATAAGAATTTTGAAATTGCCGTTTCAGATATCCTTCAAACTCCCCAAACAGAAATCCTGATGGACAAATCCACCACGGTACTCAATACCGTTGTGGTGTCTGATTCCATGCAGGGTGGCGATATTCTTCGTGCCGCCCTCGGACGCATCGATCTCAATTACCCGCAGGATCCGTTTCTGTTAGAAGGCTTCTACCGAGATGTTAAACAGATAGCCGGCACTTACGTTTCGCTCCTGGAGGCTGCGGTGCGGATTTACGATGACAACTACAAGGAGCCCCGCAACAAATCCAAACTGCGTGAACGTGTTGCCCTGCAGGAGGTACGCAGAAGCATCGGCTACTCCAGCAAATTCACAACGTACTTCGACCAGGACAACCTGCTGGAAGTGCTCCTCCTCAACAACGATGTTCGCTATCGGCTGTTTCCAACCCAGGAAATCTTCTTCAGCAACCTGCGCCGAGACGCCGACTCCTGGTACAATGGCCGTGAGATTTTTGTTGTGTCCCACACCCGGGAATTTTACCTGAAAGTTTTTATTGACAAGAGCACGTTTGGAATTGTTCACGTTGAGTATGAAAACAATTCTCCGGAAGACCTGGGTCGGGTGCGGGGACTCACCCATAAATTTGAAAGCATGAAGCGTGTGGTAGACTTCCGGTTTGTAGAAGGTCGCTATTTTCTCAACTACATCACCGTTGATTACAAAGTCAACTGGTACGACGCCCAGACAGAAAAACTAAAATTCGAAACCGTACTCCAACAGCAATTGCTCATTAACAAGATTGATCCCCAGCCTGAAGAGCGCATTGCCGTAACCCAAAAAATGAGGAGCTACGGATTGCAATACCAGGATTTGCCATACAACAAGAAATTCTGGGATTCCTATAACGTCATTAAAGACAGCCCGCTGGACGAAAAGATCATTATGGATCTTGAGCTGGAAGGACCGTTGGAAAAACAGTTTGAGAAAAACTGAGGGTAGTAGGACTAGTTGGGAATTAACTCATCTGCCTCCCGGAACAACTCTTCTTTGTTTACAGGCACTACACCAACATGCTGACAAACCAATCCGCCGCCCAGGTTGGATAAGGCCACAATCCTTTCGGCCGGCAATTGAAGGGCAATACACAATGCGGCGATGCTGATCACGGTGTCTCCGGCCCCTGAAACATCTGCGATCTCCCGCTGATGGGCAGGAATGCTGATCTGCTTACCTTCATAATCAATAAACACACCTTGTTCCGACAGTGTTAACATGATGCCTTTAGCACCCAGCCTGGCCTTTACAGCATCAACGGCGCGGATTACTGAGCTCCTGTCCCTGGGGTCAATGTCTACTTTCAATCCCTCCCGAAGTTCTTTCAAGTTGGGTTTAAACAGGGTTACGCCCTGATAATTCAGGAAGTTTCGTTTTTTGGGATCCACGACTACCGGAATATGTGCTGCGCGGGCTTTGTTCACAACAGCCTCGATGATCCGCTGGGTGATGGTCCCTTTATCATAATCCTCAAAAATAATCACATTACAGTCTGGCATCAGCTTATCGATGCGGTCCAGCAGCATGGACTCTTCTTCTTCGGTGGCAGGTGCTTCCGACTCTTCGTCAATGCGTACTACTTGCTGATGGGCAGCAATCACACGGGCCTTCAGGGTGGTCGGACGTCGGTTTGTTGTCACAATACCTTCCTTGCTCATTCCCTTTTCATCCAGCAGGTGGAGTAACCGCTTGCCGTGTTCATCCTGGCCTGCCAGAGCACATAACACCGGCCGTGCACCCAATGCCTGAACGTTCAGTCCCACATTGGCCGCACCGCCGAGACGGTAGTCACGCCTACGAACATTAATGATAGGCACAGGAGCCTCAGGCGAAATTCTGTCTACGGCGCCCCATATATAAGCATCGATCATCACGTCCCCGATGATCAGCACGTTGATGCCTTCAAACCTTTTCGCTATGTCAGACCAGACAGACAAGGTATTTATTGCTATTTCAAGGTAGACAATGTTTCGCGCATACGCTTCATGGCTTCGCGCAAGTCTTTCTCAGATGCGGCATAGGACAACCGGATACACCGGGCGTCTCCAAAAGCACCACCGGGTACAAGCGATACGTGCGCTTTCTCCAAGAGATAGAGGCACAAGTCATCGCCGTCTTTGATGGTATGCTGACCATCGGACTTTCCAAAATACCAGCTTACATCCGGGAAGAAATAAAACGCCCCTTGTGGATAATTAGCCTTAACACCCGGAATCTCTTTCAACAAAGCGTATACAATTTCACGGCGCTGGCGATACTCTTCCACCATTTTCTTCGTCGGGGCAATGTCACCGGTGATGGCTGCAAAGGCCGCGCGTTGTGAAATAGATGAATTTGCCGAAGTTAATTGTCCCTGCATTTTACTGGCCCCGTCGGCTATCCACTTTGGAGCCGCGATGTAACCTACCCTCCAGCCCGTCATGGCAAAGCCCTTGGCAAATCCATTAACGGTAATGGTGCGGTCAAACATGCCAGGCAGGGATGCTATACTCAATTGATCTCCGCTAAAGTTGATGTGCTCATAGATTTCATCAGCGATGATCAGCAGGTCGTTGTGCTTCAATACAACCTGTGCAATAGCCTCTAATTCAGCCCGCGTGAATACTGAGCCCGTAGGATTGCAGGGTGATGAGAAGATAATCGCTTTGGTTTTAGGTGTGATGGCACGCTCCAATTGAGCCGCTGTTACCTTGAAGTCGTTCTCCAGGCTGCCACTCACAAGGACAGGCACTCCTTCGGTAAGGCGAACAATGGCATCATAGCTAACCCAATACGGAGAAAATACAATGACTTCATCTCCAGGATTGATCAAGGAAAACATGACGTTGGCGATCGACTGCTTTGCGCCATTGGAGACTACAATATGCTCGGCCTTATAAGGCACCTTATTTTCTTTGTTGTACTTGGCAGCGATGGCCTCCCGCAGGTCCTGATAGCCGGAAACCGGAGGGTATGTAAAAAACTTTCCATCGTCGATGGCCTTCTTGGCGGCCTCACATATGTGTTGAGGGGTTTTAAAATCAGGTTCGCCCAGGCTCAGGTTAATGACATCAATGCCCTTGTTTTTGTATTCCCGGGCTTTGGCAGCCATGGCCAGTGTTGCTGATTCTTCGATGGATTCAATGCGTGTGGAAAGTCTGCTCATAAAACAATAAGGTCAAGTAAGGCAAAGAACGGAATTTATACCCAGAGTTGGAACCAAACCACGGGCGTGTCCCACGAATAGACCTAAATCGTTTGCACCTAGTTGAAAAGTATACGTGCGGTAATGCTCCGGCCGAGTGTAATCTCATCGGCATACTCCAGATCACCACCCATGGGAATGCCCCGGGCAATGGAAGTAATTTTTACAGGGAGGTCCTTCAGTTTACGATGAAGATAAAATGCGGTGGTGTCTCCTTCCATGGTTGGGCTTAGGGCGAGGATGATCTCGCGGATTTCACTGCCCGGTGCTGCAACCCGTGACATCAATGAATCAATTTTTAGCTCACCCGGGCCAATACCCTGGATAGGCGAAATAATCCCGCCCAGCACATGATATACACCCCGGTATTGAGCCGTGTTTTCAATTGCCATGACATCTTTGCTGTCTTCAACCACGCAAAGCAGGGAACGATCACGCTTTGGGCTGCGACAGATCACACAGAATTCCTCATCAGAGATGGTATGGCACGTAGCACAAAAGCGGATGTTGGCCCTCAGTCGATTCAAGGCTTCGGTAAGGGCAGCTGTCTTGTGTTCATTTTCTTTCACGAGATGCAACACCAGGCGCAAGGCGGTCTTCTTCCCGATACCCGGCAGCTTGGCTACCTCGTTGACCGCGTCCTCAATAAGTTTAGATGGGTATTCCAACGGTCAGTAGTTTTTCCAGATCAGCGTGCGCTCTGCCGGCAATATGCAATTCGCATTGCCGATAATGCCTCCCGTTGAGCAAATAACCTTGCCACGGCAATCGTATAATATTGTGGGGTAATCAGCACAGTTCACACAGCCATTGACGATATAAATCATCTCATTATTCATTTGGGCCGAATATACTTCTCCCTTGTATCCCTGAGCGGTGATGTCCGCTTTCAGGTTGGTCAGCCACGATAAATCTCCGCAATTTCCGGATGCATGATCATCGACGCAGCCAAGTAATAGGCCAAGCAGTGCTGCAAAAATCCAGTTCTTCATAATATTCTGGCATCAATGCCAGCCTCGCAGATCGCTTCCTTCATCGGCTTCAGCTCATCAAAGGAGCCGTTTTTCACGGCACATTTGCCCTTGAAATGAATCAACAGTGTGCATTGCTCGGCCTGCTCAGGCGTATGCTTACAAACGCGGATCAACGTTTCAATGACGTGGTCAAATGTGTTGAAGTCATCATTGAATACAACCAGGTCATTCAGGTTATCCTCTTCCTCAAGTACCTCAACGGCCTTTTCTTCATGATGGACTGGCTTCTCTTTCATCCGTTGAACGATGGTCTTATATGAACCTGGCATAAAAGTAGAAAAATTTTAGTCCCTCACCCGAGCTCTTTGGCAGGATCCCAAAACACACGGGCAAAGTCCTGGACCTGATCTTTTTTTACTTTCACTCCATCCTTCTCTAATCGCTGCTGCATCGCCTTGGGCGTTTCAAAGTGATGTTTCCCGGTGAGCAGGCCCTGCCTGTTCACAACCCGGTGTGCCGGAATATGTTTGTGTGCATGGGCAGCATTCATTGCCCAACCAACCATCCGTGCACTCATCGCCGTGCCCAGGTATCGGGCAATGGCACCGTAATTGGTTACCCGGCCCTTCGGAATCAGTTTGACTACTTCCCATACATCCTGAAAAAAATTGGGCTCTTCAGGGTTCTTTTTGGTTAATCGCATATCTAAAGACCGGAGGTCCGGTGAAAATACAGGTTTATTCAAAAAAGACGAAGGGAACCGGGCACGGGCATTATTTTTGTGCACCCATGACAATGAACGTTCGCCTTTTAGCACTATTCCTTTTACTGACCGGGCCAGTACACGCCCAGCAGTTTGTTTTTCCCGATGCGCCATCATGGACCAATATGGAGGAGGGCAAGCCGCTGTCGTTTCGCTTAGCCACAACCGATAGCACAGCACCGCGGCGGTTTGCGTTGGAGGGCGGTGCCACCACAGGCATGTCCATGGACAGCCTTGGCAATTTCTCATGGATTCCCTCCTATGACCTGGTGAGCCGATTGGAAAAGCAAAAAGAATTCGGTGTGTTGTTCCAGGCTGAATGGAAAGATGGTCGACAACTAAGACAATCCGTCAATTTTATCCTTCACCATGTCAATCGCCCGCCCATCGTTGAGGACATGCCTACCTTTTATGTGAAACAGGGGACACTCTCCCGC
Organism: Cyclobacteriaceae bacterium; assembly: GCA_035430125.1. Taxonomy (GTDB): domain Bacteria; phylum Bacteroidota; class Bacteroidia; order Cytophagales; family Cyclobacteriaceae; genus ELB16-189. The sequence goes on from DAOMGC010000133.1 coordinate 5,622, forward strand.
TACCAGATTCCAACCGAGTATGTACGTGATCCGGATGGTGACCTGGTTGTCATTAAACCGCGCGAATCACAAATGCCTGAAGGTGCATCCATGTCTGCTACCGGACTGCTTACCTGGACACCCTCCAGGAATCAATTCAATGCACTACGCACCTCACCGTTATATGTTGAGTTCATCGCACAAGACCAGCCCGACAAAGCCGAAACCATCGGGAAGATTCGGGTAGCGCAAACTCAATTGGATCTACCTCCTGATTTATTACTCGTACCCAGCGATAGCGTCTGGAATGTAAAAGAGACCGATGTCGTCTATTTCAAGGTTTATGCTTCCGACCCGAACGGAGACGATAATATTGATCAGGTTGACTTTATCTCTTCTGACATGCGTCTGCCCAAGAGTGCATTGAAAGAAAATTCGCGGGTGCAGCGCGAATTTACGTGGACACCTGGATACGATTTCGTTGATGAAGCCGAAAAGAAGCGTGATGTGGTGCTCACTTTCTTTGCCTTCGACAAAAGCAACAACCGCGTTCAGCGCAGGGTAAGGGTTACGATTAACGACACTGAAAACGTTGAGGAAAAGGATAAACTGCTATATCAGAAATATTTTAATACGCTGGCGGCATCCAAGAATCTGATTGATATGCTGGATGAGAACAATGAGAAGCTGGAACACATCTACAAAAAAGCCAGGAAGGGCAAGAAATCAAGAACGATTGTCACTGCATCGTTGGGTGGTATTTCCGGATTATCTCCGTTGATCCTGGACACGAATCCGTCAAAGACCGTTACCATGGTGGGTGGCACGTCGGTGTTGGTGATTAACTCCCTGGAAGCAGGTCAGGTGATTGGCCGTTCGGCCAATGATTATCAGAACAAAATCAAGTCCAACCGTGACCTTCGCACGCAGCTGCAATTAAAAGGGAACTATTTTGCCCGGAAGTATGCATTGAAGTCACAGCGGCGCAACCTGGATTTTGAAACCGACCGCGACGATCTGGTGCG
>DAOMGC010000134.1:0-6609 GCA_035430125.1 Cyclobacteriaceae bacterium
ATCGTGTTTATCAACCGGGTCACCCAGGCATTGTCCGGTGATTCGGTAGATCCCAACAACATCGTAGAGAAGATCACCGTGCAGCCCAATCCCAATGGTGAACACTTTGACGATGGTCGTGTACCCATCAAGATTATGATATTGTTCAAGCCTGGAATTTCTGAGCAACGCGCCCAGATCTACATGCGAAGCAATGTCAAGAATACCCTGTATTACCTGAGTGAGTTTGTGAGCGAGCCCATGGATGGTGCGCTGAACTACAACACGATCAAGGATGAAGCCACCAACCAGGTATACGGACATGCATTAACACAGGGTATTGCGCGTCACCCGGCTCAACTCTATGAAGCTATCACTTGCGTGTTGCTGGCCCTATTCCTGTTCAGTATCTGGGCTCGATACAAGGTCAATCTTCCGGAAGGCCGTATTTTCGGTTACTTCATGGTCATCCTGTGGAGCTTGCGTTTTGCTTACGAGTTTTTGAAGATCAATCAGGTGTCGTTTGAGGATTCTCTTCCCATGAATATGGGGCAAATCCTGAGCATACCCCTGATCCTGGTGGGTGTTGTAGTGCTCATTCGCTCGTACCGGACGAAACCAACCGTCAACGCCTGATCTGGTGAGAGGCCATCACACTGACATTTGCACATGCTGGCCTTTTTATTTGCATTAACCATTTCCTTTGGTGGCGACTCCACCCGGGCAGACGCACTGGTGGACACGGTCACTGACCGAATTCTGGTGGTTGATCGGGTATTAATTGTTGGCAATAAGGTCACCAAGAACCGGATCATCCTGCGGGAACTATCGCTGAAGTCAGGCGATACCATTCGCGCTATGCGATTGCCCGGTGTCTTGCAATGGGATAAGAATAAACTCTACAACCTTCGCCTGTTCAACACGGTTACCGTGCAGGCGTTGGACATGGGCAACAACCACATCGATCTGTTGGTTGAAGTGACCGAACGCTGGTACATATTTCCAACGCCCATCTTTGAACTGTCTGATCGGAACATCAATGAATGGTGGAATAACTATAATCACGACTTCGGCCGGATCAACTACGGAGTCCGGGTCTATAAAAACAATTTTAGGGGACGAAATGAATCCCTCCGACTCACCGCCCAGTTTGGGTTCGTAAAGAAATTTGACTTGCAGTACCGGATTCCCAACCTCGACCGGAAGCAAAAAATGGGCTTGACATTCGGGGTTGACTACGGGGAACCACACAATCTGGCTTATCGCACACTGGACCATAAATTGGTGTTTCTGCAATCGCGCCAGACGGTGCGTCATTCATTCGGCACCAACGTTGGATACTCCTACCGAAAATCATTCTTCGAGACACATACCCTATCCTTCGGATACCGGCAGGCCGAGGTAGTAGACACCATCCTTCTGCTGAACCCCAACTACTACAACAACAGTAAGACCAGCCAGCGGTTCTTTGGTGCCTCCTATTCTTTCAATTCCGAACATCGTGATGTCGTGCTGTATCCCCTGAAGGGGTATCAGTTCACCGGCTACATCGGTAGATCAGGCATATTTGCGTCTGATGACGTTAACCAATGGGAGGTTAACCTGACCTATGCGCGCCACTGGTCGCTCGGCAAGAATTACTTCCTCGCCAACTTCACCTCCGGGTTTTGGAGCAACCCCAAAAACCAACCCTACAATGTGCTGAGTGCACTGGGATACCGCAATCAACTGGTACGGGGATTTGAAAACTATGTCATCGAAGGACCTCAGTTCGCCCTCAACAAGACAACCATCAAAAAGCGAATTTTTCACCGGACATACACACTCGATGGCATGCCGCTGGAACAGTTCAGCTATCTGCCAATCGCCATCTACATCAAGGCCTATGCAGATTTCGGTTATGTGGAGAATTATCCCCTCTATGATGAGAAGGGACTTAACCAACAATTCTCCAACAAACTCCTGCGCTCAGCCGGTGTTGGTGTAGATATGGTGACGCTGTATGACCTCGTGCTCCGCATCGAATATACCTTCACGAATCAGACCTCATCGGGTGCTTTGTTCTTCAATGTGAAGAAGGAATTCTGAACAGAAAATCATCTGGAAAATCGTAAGGCCATCATGGCCTTCAGCTATCACGCCTTGCGTTTATTCGCAAAATGCGTTTCCTCCTGATTATCATTTTATCCATACCAGCACTGTTAAAGGCCCAAAGCACTTTCTCCCCGTTGGGGGCGCGGTCTATGGCAATAGGCAGTATATCAACTATAATTGCCGACGGGTCATCCTTGTTCAACAACATTGGTGGTCTCGCCCATGCAAGCTATGGCACCTTCGTCGCATCACAGGAGCGAACATCGCTGCCTGGTGCAAACAGAAGTTGCGCCGGAATGATACTCCGCAAAAAGGACCTCGGACTTGGCATGGGTGCCATACGTTTTGGCGATGCTACCTATAACGAACAAACGCTCATTGCCGGCGTTGGTCATCAGATTCATCACACTTCCCTCGGCTTGCGGGTCAACCTCGTGGAGTACCAGGCCATTAATTTTCCCGTAAGAACCGGGTGGAGTGTTGACCTTGGATTTTTCACCCGGCTTACAACACACCTGACTATGGGGGCGTACTTCACCAATAGCAACCGGGCCCTCATCACCACAAAGGAACTCTTGCCCGTGCGTTTCATCGCCGGAATCGGGTTCCATCCCAACGCCTCCTATACCCTTGCTCTTGAAGCCGCCAAGGAATTAAACTATCCCGTCGCCATCAGGCTGGGGTTTGAATATTCCCTCAGGTCGATTGTGTTTCTACGCTCCGGTGTGCAACTAAACCCCGCCGTGGTCTCGTTCGGCACTGGCTTTCGAAAAAAAAGATTGCAATTGGATGCCGCTGTCCGCTATGGTTCAATGACCGGGTATACAGCACAAACTACGGTGGGCTGGCGCGTCACCAAATCCCGAACATGAAAAACATCCTGATCGGGATACTCTTCGTCACACCCGCCCTGGCCCAAACAGAAAGCCGGCAGGAAATTGCCGAACGATTGGCGGATGAATTGTTCTCACAGCGACAAGACGACCTCAATTATGAATCGCTGTATGAGAATCTGCTGCAGCAACTTTCACAACCACTTGACCTCAATACGGCAACCCGGGAACAATTGCAATCTTTACTGTTGCTGAGCGATCCACAAATTGAATCCATACTAGCTTATCGCAACAAGAATGGTCCCCTTCTATCAATTTATGAATTGCAAACTATTCCCGGCATCAACCGCGAGACCTTCTATCGTATACAATCCTTCATGGTGATTTCAGATCCGAAGGCAGCCATTAACAAAGCACTATTCCAGCGGATCGCGCAAGAAAACAATAACTACCTGCTTGTCCGGTGGCAACGAACCCTGCAGACCAGGGCTGGCTATCAAAGCCTGGATACCGCCCGCCGTTACCTTGGGTCGCCAGACAAATTGTACCTCCGATACCGCGTGAGTAGCAGCAATGACTTTAGTCTTGGTATCACCGGAGAAAAAGATGCCGGCGAGCCCATTCAATGGAATCCATCGGGTCGCTACTACGGTGTTGACTATTGGTCTGCGCACCTGCAAGTTCAGAACAAAGGTCGCATCAGCAATCTGATCCTGGGAGATTATCAGGCACAGTTCGGACAAGGACTTGTTATGGGCAGCGACTTTGGGTTTGGGAAGAACGCAGAGACCATTTCCACCACCCGTCGCAGCACACTGGGCTTCGTGCCATATACTTCGCTGAATGAAAATCAATTGCTCCGAGGCATCGCAACAACCATACAGGTTAATCGGCGGTTAAATGTTCATGTGTTCATTTCCCGATCACGTCACGATGCGCATCCGGCCGATTCATCCAGCGATGCAGCGATCACCTCATTAAACAGTTCCGGACAACATCGCACGGCGGGCGAACTACTAACCCGGAAGACCATGCAACAAGTAACCTGGGGTTCCATACTGAGCTTTCGATCCCAAAGCCTGGAAGCAGGAATACTCACCCAGTACATTGGTTTTGATAGACCTTTCACACCGGTTGTGACTCCCTACAATCAATTTGCATTTCGCGGAAGCGAACTTCGTCAGGTGGGTGCCTATTTTTCAGGAACGTGGGGGCCAGCAACCCTGTTTGGCGAAGGTGCTCATGCAGACGGTGGCGGCAGCGCCATAACCGTTGGCGCGCTGATGAGCCTCGCTGGTAATGTTGAAATCTCTTTCCTCCTACGTTCTTTCGATCGGGATTTTCATACGCTGAGTGCCAATGCATTCGCAGAAAGTACGAATCCACAAAATGAGCAGGGCCTCTATACGGGATTTAAATACCGGATGAGTCGTCGGATGACCATCAGTTCATTCATTGATGTATATCGATTTCCCTGGCTTCGCTTCAGGGCCTATGCACCGGGAGAAGGCTATGAATGGTTTGTTCGGGTTACCGCCCAACCATCCAGGCAAATAACCTTAATCGGTCAGCTGCGCGAAGAAACCAAACCAAGAAATGGTGATGCCGCGCCGGTGTATCACGTGACGTCAACCACAAGACACACCATGCTGGTATCGGCCAGTTATCAGCCAACGCCGATGCTGACCTTAAAGTCCCGGCTGCAGGCAAGTCGTTTTATGCAATCCGGGAAGGTGACAACCGGTATCGCCATGGCACAGGACATCCGAGTCAGAATTCGTAAATGGACCTTTACCTTGCGGCAGGCCATATTTGATACCGACGATTTTGACAATCGCCAGTACCTGTATGAAAGCGATGTATGGCTGGCCTATTCGTTTCCTGCCCTCTACGGAACTGGCATCCGAAATGTGGTAATGGTCCAATTTCCCATTGTCGCCAATGTGGACTGCTGGCTTAGGTGGTCAGGTTCGTACTACGACCATCAGGATTCCATCGGATCGGGTACAGAGGGAATAGCAGATAATAGGCAAAATGATCTTAAATTTCAGCTTCGGATCAGGTTTTAGCCCAAAGAAGCTCATTCCACATGCACGCAACCAGCCTTATTACCCCCGGAGTTATGGTGGCCATGGCCATTGGGTTTATCATTTTCATCGTGATCTACCGCCTTATTTTCCGGAAGCCCCGCTCCTGACCCCGGTTATTTCAACTGGTTTTTTGGACAATTTGTCGCTTTGTACGTAGCTTTAACGTCCTGACTTTGATAGGCTTAACTGCGGAACGCACATTTCATCTTTAATCAGTACTACCCATGAGAAAAATCAATATCCTATTCTTCCTCATTGTATTGTCGCTTCTGGTTCTCTCTGCTGCTTCCATTGCCTTTGGTCAGAATATAAAGAAGACCCTCGAACTCCCGGATTTTAAGAGCATCTACTGTAACTCCAACTACACCGTGATGCTTAAGCAGACCAACAAACAAGAAGTGGTCATTGAGGCCTTGCAGGAAATCATCGACATTACCGAAATCAAAGTTGAAAATGGCGTGCTGCTGATCAACGTGGAGCGCAAACCAGAGAGTCCGAACAAAAGTATCTGGGCCAAAATTGACGACATTAAAATCAATCAGACCATGAAGGTTTATGTCAGCATGAAGGCGATCACCGAATTGCAGGTTAACGGCAGCGGAAAGATTCTTTCAGAAAACTCCATTGCTTCTGATTACATGACCCTGGGTGTGGCAGGCAGCGGCACGATGGACGTTGACATCAAAGGAAATACGGTCAAAGCGGAACTTAGTGGTAGTGGCAACCTCATCCTCCGGGGCTATGCTACGTCGATTGACGCAAACCTCAGTGGCAGCGGCAATCTCAAAGGATATGAGTGCCCTTTGGAGACCGGTAAAGTACGGGTGAGTGGAAGTGGTTCTGCAGAAATAAACGTCACCAACAGCCTGGAGGCTTATGTACTGGGCAGTGGCAGTGTAAAGCACAAAGGCAATACCAAAACCCTGACCAAAAAGGTTTACGGTTCAGGTGCCGTTGATCGGGTATACTAAACGACATGGCAGTCTTCCAGGCTTCCGTTGTTCAAGCCAGCCCTGCATTCTTTGATAAGGCCAAAACCCTGCAGCGCATCGGCGACTTGATTCGCGACTGCGCATCGAAAAAATCATCACTTATACTTTTCCCGGAAGTCATTATCCCTGGCTATCCGCGTGGATTAACGTTTGGTACGAACATCGGCGGGCGTACGCCGGAAGGGCGCGACATGTTTCTTCGCTATTGGGAAAACAGCATAGAAGTTCCAGGACCAGAAACACAGCAAATTGCTGCGTGGGCCAAGACAGCCAAGGCGTATGTGGCGGTTGGTGTTACGGAGAAAGACAAAGTCAGTGATACGTTGTATTGTTCTTTGCTCTACTTTTCGCCGGAAGGGCAACTGATTCACCGCCACCGGAAGCTAAAACCTACTGCCGCTGAACGGATTATTTGGGGTGAAGGAGATGGAAGTGACCTGCAAGTTATCGATACACCCTTGGGCAAGATCGGCGGACTCATCTGCTGGGAAAACTACATGCCGGCTGCACGCATGTCGTTGTATGAACAAGGTATTGAGTTATACCTCGCCCCTACTGCCGATTGTCGGGATTCCTGGCAAGCCACACTCACCCACATCGCCTGTGAAAGCCGGTGCTTTG
>DAOMGC010000135.1:0-1152 GCA_035430125.1 Cyclobacteriaceae bacterium
GAACAACTGGCTCCGTCTCAATTGGCACAACTCCTGGCCTCGCTGGGGTATGTGCCTCAGATAAACCTGGAAGGAGAAAAGAAGGAGAACAAGACTTCGGCCAATTCCCTGATCGGCAAACTGGCACTCGCCGGCTTCGCCTTTGGAAACATCATGATGCTGAGTTTCCCGGAATACCTCGGTGTAGACGAAGGCGACGATACCCTCCGGTTGTTGTTTTCTTACCTCAACCTGATACTGGCGGTTCCTGTGATGCTGTACAGCGCCCGTGATTACTTTGTTAATGCATGGCACACCTTTACCCAGCGCCAGATCAACATTGATGTACCTATTGCTGTAGGGCTGTTGGCCCTGTTCTTCCGGTCTGCCTATGATATTCTTACCCACACAGGCCCGGGATATATGGATTCGCTGGTCGGCCTCGTATTTTTCCTCCTGATCGGCAGGTGGTTTCAAAACAAAACATACGACAGCCTCGCTTTCGACCGGGATTACAAATCTTACTTCCCGCTGGCGGTGATGAAGTGGTCGGGTTCAGGTTGGATTCCTGTAATTGTTCATGACCTGCAGGTCGGTGACCAGATCCGAATCCGTAACCTGGAGATCATTCCGGCCGACAGCACTATGCTTTCTGAAAAAGCTTTTATCGATTATAGCTTTGTTACAGGTGAGTCAAAACCCGTTCAGGTGAAATTGGGTGATACCGTATATGCCGGTGGCCGCCTGGTGGGGCAACCCATCGAATTGTCTGTGGCGAAGATCACTTCACAAAGTCACCTCACACGACTTTGGAACAATCAGATCTTTCAGAAGCCGGAAGAAAGTCATTATAAGAAAATCATTGACCGGGCAGCCCGTCGGTTCACCTGGGTGGTGATGGGCGTAGCCGTTGTTACTGCTGTTGTATGGTATTACCTGGATCCTTCGCAGATGTGGCTGGTGCTTACAGCCGTGTTGATGGTGGCCTGCCCATGCGCACTGGCACTTGCAGCCCCGTTTACCTACGGGAATATGTTGCGCGTTTTTGGCCGACATGGATTTTACCTCAAGAATGCCGACGTGATTGAGCGCCTCGCCAGTGTAGATGGCGTAGTGTTTGACAAAACAGGAACCATAACCCATGGCGCTGCTGATGTTGTTTTTTCTGCAACC
>DAOMGC010000135.1:1252-6461 GCA_035430125.1 Cyclobacteriaceae bacterium
ATTGCCGTAAATTGGGTAGCCAAACGAACTTTAACCAACCCTGTATGATCATCATCGTTCTTTTGATTGCGATCTCCCTCACCATCGCATTGATCTTCTTGGGTGCTTTTATCTGGAGTCTCCGCAGCGGACAGTACAATGACCTCTATGGTCCCAGTGTAAGGATGTTGTTTGAGGATAAGAAGAAGAAGGAGTGAATGAGGAGTAAGTAGTAAGTAGTAAGTGGTAAGTGGTAAGTAGTAAGTGGTACGGTGAAGTGAAGGGGGCTGCTTAGCAGTTGACCGTCATACCGGACAACTTACTCTTAGACAAGCATGCCCCGATGGAGCGTGGCGGAATCGGGGAAATCCTCCTGAAGTGAAATCAGCCAATACTTAATTTGTATTTGATTCATCCCTGAAATACGTCGAATACAAATGCGACTTCCTGTGATTACAGTCATACCTGTTTACCAGCTCCATGCCGAGGTTGCAGGTACGTTCTGTTATGAAAAGATTCGGCATTCCATCTTACCTGCTGGACTACAATTCCGCGTGGAATCCGCTGTTGCGGGTGGGGCTGGGTATCCAGGAGGTTTGTAAAAACGAAATAAATGGTATTTTTCGTGACCCTTTACACCCATCCGGGACGCGCAGGAACAAAACCATGATCGAGGTAAAAGTTTTGGAAAAGTATGGCGCACGCCGCCTGGAACTGAAAAAGGATGAATTCATCTTTTATGAAGGCGATGATGCGCTTTACTATTTCCAGGTGCTGACCGGTTCGGTGAAAATGGTGACTAACTCTTCGCAGGGTCAGGAGTTCATTCAGGGCATCTTCGGTGCAAACACCAGTTTTGGTGAGCCTCCTTTGTTTTCCGGATTCAAATATCCCAGCGGTGCTGTAGCGCTGGAACCTACCGTGCTCATGCGGCTGCCCAAAGAGAAATTCTTCCAGTTATTAAAAGAGAATTTTGAGATTCACCTCAAACTGGATCAGGTGCTGTGTCAGCGCCTTAAGTATAAATCGCTGGTGTTGTCAGAAATTTCCTTTTCGGATCCGGAGCACCGCATTATGACTTTGCTGAACTACCTCAAGAGGGAGGGGGCCAATGCCAATAAATCTGAAAAATATCAGGTGCCATTTACCCGTCAGCAAATTGCTGATATGACGGGATTAAGGGTTGAAACCGTGATCCGGGCGGTAAAAAAGCTCGAAGACGAAAACAAACTGAAAATCGTAGGCCACAAGATTCAGTTGTAGGGTTATTTATTCTCCTCGGCGGATTGTTTCCCTTCCGACTTTCCTCTAACTTCTCACCCTTTCTATGATTCAGGTCATACACCGCCCCTAGACTGTATCTTTATCTTGTCATCAATTCAAACAACTATGAACAGAATATGCTATGCCTTTTTTGCCGTCGGAATCATGTATTCCTGCGCCCCGGACAAACCGAAAAATACAGAGAACATCCCCCCACAAACGCAGTCCGCACCTGAAGCGGTAATTACAGACCCCACCAAAGGCATTGGTGCGGTGAAATCGGTGACCCTTCATACGCCGCTCGAACAGGATCGGGTGGGACGGGGTCTTGCCATTTATGAGATGAAATGTTCAGCATGCCATAAACTGGATGACAAGCGATTTGTCGGACCTGGCTGGAAGGATGTGACCAAGCGTCGTCAACCGGAATGGATCATGAACATGGTCACCAACGTGGAGGTGATGCTCGACAAAGATCCGGACGCTCAAAAGCTACTTGAGTTGTGCCTTACCCGGATGCCTAATCAGAACGTGTCCATCGGCGATGCACGAGACATTCTTGAGTTCATGCGCAAGAACGATGGCGAAAAATAACTTACCAACCTTATCCATACCCACATGAAAAAACTAATTCAATCGGTGGTGCTCCTGATGGCAGTGGCCACTGTGTTTAACGCCTGTAAACCCAAGGGGCCACAGGGTGCCATCACCGGCGATGCAGCGACCAAGGTGTATGTTGCACCTGGTCAGTATGATGAATTCTATAACATTGTATCGGGTGGATTCAATGGGCAAATGGGCATTTATGGTTTGCCATCCGGTAGGTTGTTTCGTATTGTGCCCGTCTTCTCCCAGTTTCCGGAGAATGGATACGGATACAGCGAAGAATCCAAGCCTATGCTGAACACCTCTCACGGCTATGTTCCCTGGGATGATCTCCACCACATTGCCCTGTCGGTAACCAAAGGAGAGCATGACGGCCGCTGGGCTTTTGGCAATGCCAACAACACCCCCCGTGTGGCACGGATAAGTCTTAAGACGTTTAAGACGGAGGAGATTCTCGAGCTGCCCAACAGTGGCGGAAATCACTCATCGCCATTCATTACGGAGAACAGCGAATACATTGTTGCCGGAACCCGTTTCAGTGTTCCTGTTGGCGATAACCGCGATGTGCCCATTAGTACCTACAAAGAGAATTTCAAGGGTACCATCAGCTTCATAAAAGTAGACCCCACGACCGGTCGCATGAATATTGGCTTTCAGTTGAAGACCCCGGGTATCGACTTTGACCTGGCCCGTGCCGGCAAAGGCCCTTCCCACGGATGGTTCTTTTTCTCGTGCTACAACACCGAACAGGCCTACACCCTGCTGGAAGTAAATGCAACGCAGAAGGACAAGGACTTTATCATGGCAGTGAACTGGAAGAAAGCGGAGGAATACATTGCGGCAGGCAAAGGTGTAACGGTGAAAGCACGTTATGCCCACAACGTCCTGGACGAGACTTCCCAGATGGCTACTTCAGAAATGATGTCTGAGGTGTTACAACTGGATCCGCTCGTGCTAAAAGATATCATCTATTTTATCCCTTGTCCCAAGTCACCGCATGGATGTGATACGGATCCTACCGGTGAATACATTGTTGCTTCGGGCAAGCTGGCTGCACTGATCCCGGTATTCTCTTTCTCCAAGATTCAAGCCGCCATTGCAGCTAAAGATTTTGAAGGTGAGTATGCCGGTATTCCGGTAATCAAATACGAGTCTGCCTTGCATGGTGAAGTGAAGAAACCGGGACTCGGCCCGTTGCATACAGAATTTGATGCCAAAGGAAATGCCTATACATCATTCTTTGTTTCTTCGGAGATCGTGAAATGGAATGTGAAGACCCTGGAAGTATTGGACCGTGTTCCCACCTACTACTCTATCGGTCACCTGTGTGTACCGGGTGGACCTACCGCCAAGCCTCATGGCAAGTATGTTATCGCTTATAACAAGATCACCAAGGATCGTTACTTGCCCACCGGACCCGAGTTGACACAATCCGCTCAGTTGTATGACATCTCCGGCGACAAGATGCAGTTGTTGCTTGATTTCCCGACGGTAGGTGAGCCGCACTATGCAGAAGCCATTCCTGCAAGCCTGATTTCCCCCAATTCTACCAAGTTCTATAAGATTGAAGACAATAAACACGCTTATGCGGCGCATGGTGAAAAGGAAACCAAAGTCGAGCGCAAGGGAAAAGAGGTGCACGTGTATATGACCGCCATTCGCTCGCACCTGACCCCAGATAATATCGAAGGGGTTAGACTGGGTGATGTGGTTTACTTCCACGTGACCAACCTCGAGCAGGATTGGGATGTTCCCCACGGCTTTGCTATCAAGGGAGCGGCGAATGCTGAAATCCTCGTTATGCCGGGAGAAACCCAAACACTGAAATGGGTGCCCGATGAAGTGGGTGTGTCTCCATTCTATTGCACCGACTTTTGTTCGGCGCTGCACCAGGAGATGCAAGGGTATGTAAGGGTTTCACCGGCCAACAGCAACGTACCGCTGTCTTTCTCCACCGGTAAAACCGAATAGCACTTTTTAAACGATCGTTGTCCGGTTTACAGGAATACTTGCGATTACGATCATGGGCGCTCTTTCGGGAGCGCCCTTTCTCCCAACGAACATGAAACGCCTACGACCGCTAACCCGAATTGTTCTGCTAATCTCCTCACTGTCCCTGGTAACGGCCTACTTCGTTCCCCTGTGGCAAATTCTTATGTGGGCGCCACAGTACCCGGAAGGACTCGAAATGAAAATCTGGATCAATACCCTCAGTGGTGATGTAAAGATCATCAGCGCACTGAATCACTACATCGGCATGCGCATTATTGAGCCGAGTATGTTTCCGGAATTCAATTATATGATTTATATCGTAGGAGCCATCATGGGCATTGGCCTGCTCGCTGCGCTCTGGAACCGGTTGGCAGGGTTGATCATTTTCTTTGTTACGATCGTTGCCGCCGGTATCGGTGCCCTGGTCGACTTCTGGCTCTGGGGATACGACTATGGTCACAACCTCAATCCGGATGCGGCCATTAAAATAGAAGGCATGTCGTACCAACCGCCGCTCATTGGCACCAAAGTGCTGCTGAATTTCACCGCCTTCTCCGGACCTGATATCGGCGGATGGGTGTTTATGGGTGTTGCCTTGTTGATGGCGATATTGCTCTACCTGGAATTCAAAGCCAGTAAAAAGAAATTGTTATGAACCGCATATTCCTAATAAGCTGTTTATTCATTGGCGTAACCATCATGCAGGGCTGTAGCACGGAGCCAGAGCCCATCGTCTTTGGTACGGATGTGTGTAGTTTTTGTAAGATGACTCTGGTGGACCAGAAATTTGGGGCCGAACTGGTGACGACCAAAGGCAAGGTGTACAAGTTTGATGATGCCAACTGCTTCATGAACTTTTACTATGCAGACTATGAATCACCAGAGCAGTATGCCCACGTGCTGGTGGTGGATTATGCCACACCGGGTAAACTGATTCCCGCCAAGGAAGCATACTATGTTAAGTCTCTGGAGATCAGAAGTCCCATGGACGGCCAGGTGGCAGGATTTGCAGAAAAGCGGATGATGGAAAAATTTAAAAAGGAATGGAAAGGAATATACCTTTCGTGGGGAGAGTTTGTAACCGAATACAAATAGTTGTCCTGTTGGCCGCGTTGACCCTGGCGTCAACGGCTGTTGCAGGGCAATGGATTGTATCGCCTCATGGTACGATCACCGTGCAGCAGGCACTGGACCGGGCCCATCCGGGTGATACGATTCTGATCAGGCCTGGCATATATCACGCCGGTAATATTATTGTCCGGATTCCCATCACCTTAATTGGGGAGGGCTATCCGGTATTTGACGGGGATGGCAAGTTTGAGATTTTCACGATCGGTGCACCCAATGTTACCATTCAGGGACTCCGGAT
>DAOMGC010000136.1:0-6164 GCA_035430125.1 Cyclobacteriaceae bacterium
CTTCAGCCTGGAGGGAATTTCATTCTATTTCAACAGCTATGAAGTAGCCCCTTATTCAATGGGTCCTACAGAGGTCATGATCCCATATGACCGGATCAGGGAATGGCTGAAGTAACTATAGTTTGAATTCGAATCAAACTATAGCCTCTTTTAATCTTATTTGAATTGATCATTAATTAGTTGTAAAGCAATAGGAGAGCAGATTGGCTCCCATTTGAAGTGCCTCGAGTCGTTTGGCCTCGGGATCATTGTGTATCCGCTGATCTTCCCAACCATTGCCCAGGTCACACTCATAGGAATAGAATACTACCAGCCGGCCCTCATACATGAGCCCCAATCCCTGTGAGGGCTTGCCATCGTGCTCATGGATCTTGGGGAGCCCTTTCGGGAACTGAAACTTCTGGTGATATACAGGATGGTTAAACGGCAACTCAATCAATTCGAGGTCGGGAAAGACCTTCTTAAGTTCGATACGAATAAACTTATCCAGGCCATAATTATCGTCGATATGGAGAAATCCTCCTGCGATGAGGTAGTTACGAAGGTTTTGAGCTTCTTCTGAGGAGAACACGACATTACCATGCCCGGTCATATACACATAAGGGTAGCTGAAAAGGTCCCGGCTGCCTACCTCCACGGCGTCTTCTTCCTGGACCAGGTTCATGCCGCATTGCTCGTTGCAAAACCGGATCAGGTTGGGTAACGCGGTCTTGTTGGCGTACCAGTCGCCGCCGCCACCATACTTGAGCTTGGCAATTTTCAGCTGAGCGGATGCCGTTGTGGTTACTAAAGCAACAACAAACCATATCAAGACAAAAAAGTGCTTTCTGGGCTCCATTTTGAAGATTTTGCGAGGGACTACAAATATTTTCAATGCTGATTAAACCCGGCGGGGGTTCCACCATCTAAATGCAAAACAAACGAAAACCAAGCATGAAAACTATGAAAAACATGATCGGGTACCGTACCCTTTCGGCAGGGGTAATGTCTCTCTTTCTGTTGATGGCTGCCTGTAGCGACACCAACAAAATAGACTTTACGGCCAACGACAATGCCAACCTGCAAAGCGAAGCCAACGCAGATGCCCAGACTGAAGAAACGGATGATATGGCATCCGTGGCCGTTGCTGCGGACGCTTCCACACTGACTGGACGTGAAGACATCACGGGACGCACTGAGATCACCGTATCTGATGATCGCTTCAAGTGCGCTACAGTAACCTTGGTGAAAGCCGCTGATAACTCAACACTTGTGCCCCACGGAACCATTACCATTGACTTTGGAACCGGCTGCCTTGGACCTGGTGGAAAGAATAGGGTAGGTAAGATTGTGGTCGAATATAAAGGTCGTCGCTTCCTCCCGGGCTCCAAGATCGTAACCACTTTCGTGGGCTATTCAATCAATGGAATCGCCCTGGAAGGTACCAGAACCCTTACCAATACTTCTGCCAGCGAAACTGCTCCAGTTTCATTCACGATCGCAGAAGACGGCATGAAATTGACATATCCTGATGGTACCACAGTAACGCGCACTGCTACCCGCACCCGCACCTGGAACCGCACAGCCAATCCCCTGGAAGACTCCTGGACCGTGACTGGTTCTGCTACTGGAACTAACCGCAAAGGAAAGACCTACACCATGACGATCACCAAAGACCTCGTTTACAAGCGCTCCTGCGCCATCACCAATAAAGTTTTCATCCCGGTACAAGGAACCAAGGAATTGGTCGTTGATACCAAGAAGGTTACCATCGACTATGGCTCTGGCGCCTGCGACAATACCGTGACCATTACCATCAACGGTAAATCGAAGGATGTTGAGCCCACCGCCGACGGCAACTAATTCAGAACTAGGTAGTGTGGTTTAAGGAGGTAGGCCCGTCTCAATTCAGATTGAGATGGGCTTTACTTTTTATCACTAAATTTGCCCTTGTAATAAATTCCTATGAACGCAGCACCCAGACTTTTTGCCCGACTCGCCCTCATTGTTCTACTCGCATCGGTATTGGTGCTTGATTCCTGCAAGAAATCATCAGATACGGTTTTGAGCCTGGCCGACACGCAGAACGTGAATGGCGAATCAGCCGCAGATGCATTCATCGGGGACGCCACAGATATGGCAACCCTCGCGGTTGGAAGTATTTCCAGTTCTACCTACACCGGAAGAATCGAAGCTGGAGTAGATACGCTGACGAACCTGGACAGTCGTTTCAGCTGTGCAACATTTACCCTTAGCCGTACAGGTGACAAGGTGGCTCCGGCAGGGACGATTACGATTGACTTTTCGCCTTCTACGAAACCGGAGGGTTGTACGGATGTGCGGGGTGTCACCCGCAAGGGCCAGATTATTATCAAGTATAGCGGGAAGCGGTTTACCAGTGGCTCCACTATCGTCACCACCTTTAACAACTACACACGGAATGGCGTGAAGATTGAAGGAACGCATACGCTTACCAATGCGCAAAGTGCCCTGACCGACCCACCCAAATACACCGTTGTGCTGACGGGTGGCAAGCTCACGTTTACTGATGGAAAATTCATCACACGGGAACAGAGTTTTACTTACATCTGGCAGCGCGCTGCCAACCCTACCCAGGATCGGTTGTTGGTACTCACCGGCGGTACGGCCAGTGGCACCACCAAAGCGGGGAATACATATACCATGACGATCCAGACCGACTGCTATTACTCCAGGCCCTGCGCTATTGGCAATAAGACTTACATCCCTATTCAGGGTTCAAAATTGTTTGTGGCCAATAACGTAGAATACACCGTCGATTATGGCACGGGCACCTGCGACAATGATGTCAGGGTGACCGTCAATGGAAACAGCAAAACCATTACCGTTAATCCCGAGGGTAACTAATCCTTCTATCAAGCTCGTTTGAGAGCCGGGGTTTTTTATTTCGCGCTGGGATAGTTTTCTTTGCTGAATACACCTATGCGCAACTACCTCAACCTGATGCAGGAGATTATAGACCAGGGGACCCGCAAAACGGACCGTACGGGCACTGGTACTTTGTCTGTCTTTGGACGTCAATTGAGATTTGACCTGACAGAGGGTTTCCCCCTGGTCACAACCAAACGCCTTCACCTCCGCTCCATCATTTATGAATTGCTATGGTTTCTTCGGGGTGACACCAACATCAAGTACCTGAACGACAACGGCGTTACAATTTGGGACGAGTGGGCTGATAAAGACGGCAATCTCGGCCCGGTGTATGGTAGTCAATGGCGGAGCTGGCCAGCGCCTGATGGCCGTCACATAGATCAGATCACGGGTGTGCTAAACCAGATCAAGAATAAACCTGATTCGCGCAGGCACATCGTTTCGGCCTGGAACCCGGCAGAGGTCGATAATATGGCATTGCCACCTTGCCACGCCCTTTTCCAGTTTTATGTGGCTGACGGCAAGTTGTCCTGTCAGTTATATCAACGCAGCGCCGATTATTTTCTTGGGGTGCCGTTCAACATAGCCAGCTATGCCTTACTGACCCACCTCTTTGCCCAGCAATGCAAACTGGAGCCGGGTGAGTTCGTCTGGACAGGCGGGGATGTTCACCTCTATGTTAACCACCTTGAACAGGCTAAGCTTCAGTTGACGCGAGAGCCGTACCCTTTGCCCCAATTGATCATTAAGCGAGTGCCAGGTAGTTTGTTTGAATATGTATTTGAGGACTTTGAGATTGCCAATTACCAGTATCACCCAGGCATAAAAGCGCCGATCGCGGTGTAATTGCATCCGGTTATATCAATTTACATTCGAATACAGGTTTTCAAGGCGCTGGAATTATCCGGAAATCCTATTTTTGCGGCCTGTTAATACGTTTCGTGTATTTTTTACATCCTTTTGGGGTATTTCAACGTATTCATGCCGTATGCCGGAAAAAAGCAGTGTTTTTGATATGATTGGACCAGTTATGATTGGTCCATCCAGTTCGCACACCGCCGGCGTTGTTCGTATCGGACTGGCGGCAAACCAAATCCTTGGCGCCATTCCCGAACAGGCTGAGATTACATTCTATAATTCATTTGCCCGCACCTATGAAGGCCACGGCAGCGACCGTGCGGTACTGGCTGGTCTCCTGGGATATAAGACAGATGATAAGCGAATCAAGGAATCACTTGATCTTGCCAAGTCGCAAGGGCTCCAATACCATTTTAAGTCGGTTGGGAACGCTTCAACACTGCACCCGAATTCCATACGCATCCGTGTTTCTAAGGGAGAAAAGTCCATCGAGGTGCTCGGTGAGAGTCGGGGAGGTGGACTAATCAACATTGCCGAGGTTAACGGATTCAAAGCGGACTTTAGTGCCAATCTGCACACCGCGATCATAACTGCCGACGATGTGAAAGGCAGTGTGGCATTTATTGCCAGTGTCCTGGCCCACGACGATTGCAACATTGCGACTATGTCCGTTTCCCGCCGTGGAAAGTTTGACATGGCTTGTCTGGTGATAGAAATGGATTCCGGGATAAAACCTGTAACACTGGAATACGTTCGGAGTCTTAAGTGGATAAAGGAAGTTATTTACATACCGCAAATTTGATAGGCATCATGAGAAGAGTAGTACTGATTTTAATTGTGTTGATTTCCGTGCCGGCCCTGGCCCAGGACGCGAAGAAATGGACCTTGAAAGAATGTGTGGATATTGCCCTCGAGAACAACCTGAGGATTAAGCGCAGTGAATACAATGTTGAAACCTTTCGCGCCAGCCTGTTGCAAGCAAAGGGATCATTCCTGCCCACCTTTAATGCTGGCGCTGGGTACACCAAGAACTACGGTCGTGCCCTTAACCCGGTTACCAACCAGTTTGTGAACAGGAATTCAGATGCCATTAACCCTTCCTTGAACGCATCGCTAACCTTGTTTAATGGCCTTCGCCTTCAGAATACCTTCCGTCAAAGCCAGCGTGATGTGCTCGCTGCCAATCATGATTTGCAGAAAGCAAAAAATGATGTTGTGCTAAATGTGGTGACATTATACACGAACGTGATTTTTAACCAGGAACTTTTTGAGAATGCCAAGTACCAGTTGAATAGCAGTCAACAGCAATTGGATCGTATTAAAAAGCAAGTGGACGCTGGCGCACTGTCGATCTCCAATCAGCTCAATCAGGAGGCTCAAGTAGCCACCAATGAGTTGAACATGATCAACCAGGAGAATGCGCTGTTATTGTCCTTGCTGCAATTGAAGCAGGCTATGCAGGTACCTGCGACGGAGTCAATGCAAATTGAAATCCCCGACCTTCAGTTGGAAGACCTGGTGCTGGAACAAAATGCTGAGGCTGTTTACAAGATTGCCCTGGAGTCCATGCCAGAAATCAGAAGTGCAGAGTTGAAAATGGAAAGCGCTAACCTGGCGCTGAAGGCTAACCGGGGATCTTATTTGCCCAGGCTTTCTTTGACCGGCATAGCTTCTTCCAACTATTCCAGTGTTTCTAATGCAGCCCGCTATCAGCCAGATGGTACCTTTTCGGTAGGTACCACGCCAATCGGGGTAACCGCTGGCAATCAGCAGGTGTACGCCTATCAGGCAAACCTGGTTCAGATTGCCCCTGAATATGGCCAGGCAGATCAATTGAAAGACAACGTATTTAAGAGCGTATCACTGCAGCTGAGTATTCCGATTCTTAACGGATTAACGACCCGTGCAAACGTTCAGCGTGCGATCATCAGCAAAGAGATTGCGGAGATTTCCATCACCGAGACCCAGAATACCCTTCGTCAGAGTATTGAAACGGCATTTAATGATGCCCAGGCAGCATCCCGCTCGTATGCATCATCCCTAAAACAGGTGAAGGCGCAGGAGGAAGCCTATCGGATGAATAAACAACGTTTTGAGGTTGGTGCCCTTAGTGTAATTGAGTACCAGGTTTCTGAGAATGACCTGTTCCGCGCCAAGTCTGACCTCACCCGGTCTAAATACAACTTCATTTTCAAGAAGAAGATTCTGGACTTCTACCAGGGAAAACAAATTGAATTTTAATCGCACCTTAATCCACCTTTAATATTTCGTCGAATGGCAAAGCAGCAGAAAAAGAAATCAAATTTGATTTATTACCTCATCGGAGGTGTAATCGTACTTATTTTACTCCTCATCGTTGCCCGTCAGGCGGGATGGATCGGAAAGACAAAGGAAATTGAAGTTGAATTTGCCAAGGC
>DAOMGC010000137.1:0-6108 GCA_035430125.1 Cyclobacteriaceae bacterium
GAGACGGTACCGACCAAAGACGCCAGGCCAAACATACCAAACCAGAGCGCCCGTGACGTGCCGCCTTTGCGCTTGCGGGTATAGAGGTTATTAAGCGCCCGCACGGTGTCCTTCTGCTGTTCGCCGATCTGCACGACATCATCCTTGATGGTGGCCGCCAGCGCGGGGTTCAACTTCATAAGCTCCTGCCGGGCCTCATACGAATACACTTGACGGAAAGCAGGCAATCCGACAATGGCACCCATGGAAATGCCACATTCGATATAATAGGTCTGACCCTTCTTCAGTTGAAGGGTGATAGACCGCTCTCCCTCGGTCTTTCCAATGAATGTCTGCAATCCTGCTACGGTCTTGTACTGCGCCACCGAACCCGGCATCATCCGGGCGACCTCCGTAGCTCCATGCGAGATGCGATAGGACACCATGCTCCCCGCAAACTTCGAAGGGCGGTAGAAGATCACATTGGCGGAGTCCTGGGCAGAGGCGAGGGTTGAAAGCAAGGTGAAAGAGAGAATCAACATACGTTTCATATTCATAGTGACAGGTCTTATAGGTTTAACGGTGGCAACAACGAAGTTTTCTAGTTAGTTTAAGTTCATTACGTTCAAAATCATGTTTTCCTGACATTCCTTTGTTATCTAAGCACATGCAACCAATCCTTTTTTGCGACACAGCCTGCTGAGGTAACCGTATAATAGTAGGTACCCGTGGGTACGGATTCCGGTTTTTGCGGCCAATCATTCTCATAACGATCACTGACAAAAACACTTTCACCCCAGCGATTCATGATTTTTACACCAACCTGGCTTGGAGAGGCCTGAATTACCCAAAGATCATTCAGCCCATCGCCATTCAAGGTGACTACATTAGGCACTGCAATCTCATTGAATACATTGATTCTAACAGTATCGATCGAACTGCCGCATTGATTGCTCACTTTCACCCAATAGGTACCCCCTTTAGCAGGGGTTAGGATAGAGTCTGCCCCACCAGACGACCATTCGTACCAATCCCCCTGGTTCCCCGCACGAAGCGTATATGGCGCATTACATACCAGCGAATCTCTCCCTAAATCCACCCGTGGTGGTGTTTTGAATTTTACGGCGATTGCATCTGAGCGCTTACACCCATATGAATTGGTAACAGAAACATTATAAACACCATTTACCTTCACTTCGTGATACCTCCCCTGCTGACCATCCTGCCACGAATAAAGCGTACCATCGGGACCAGCATCCAGCCGGACACCAGCTCCCTTGCAGGCAATAATATCCTTGCCCAGGTCAACTACCGGGGACGGCTTCACGTGGACTGTAATCGTATCGGCCACATGCAATCCGCACACTTTACCCCGGACCCTGTATCGTGTAGTCTGTGTTGGTTTCTGAATTAATTGCTTTCCACTATTAACCACCGTGAGCGTGTCTTCCATCGTCGTCCATTCAATGTTATCCAGACTATTGGAGATAGTAATGGCAGTCCGATCATCCTGGCAAATGGTTGTTGCCCCTGCAAACTGCACTTTCTCTGGCTGCACCTGCATGACGGATACATCATCAATAAAATAGTAGGCGTAGTTGTAGCCATACATCAGCGGTTTGGTACCACCCTTGTCCACTACCTGGGTGTGATCATTGTCAGAGAAATTGCCAATAGTCAGATAACGCGCGGCGGTGGTGGCCCGGAAGGCACCGGAGACACGCACCCAGTTTTGTTCGTCCCGGATAATTTCTGTTTCAACCACTTGCGGAACAGCATTGATATTAATCAGGTACGGAATCAGGTGTATCGGGTCCGTATGAAAGTACATACCCAGGTTATTGCTGGCATAGCGGGGTCCCTCAGCAAGGGACACATACATTTCTGCGCAATAGTACTTACCGGGTACCAGTGGAGTGGTTAGTTCAACCTCCAGGTACTCACGGTATCCAACGACGTCAGGAATTCCTCCTGGAATTGGTCGGTTGAAGGTGTATATGCCTGCAAAGTGATTGCCTGTTCTGGGCAATTGCGAACCGATATGCGGGTTAAGTATATCGCTATCCTGCCCGGTGTCCGGCATCGATGAGTAGCAAGCTTTATTGATTATCGTGGTTGAAAAATAATCTGTGGTGCCGCTCGTGGGAGGATACCACGAACAGATGGGGAAATAGCCGGCAAATTCAAAAAAGTCACATAAGTCTGCACCACATTCAAAACTGGGGTTAGGCACCAGGTTTTGAGAAAGAGACATCTGAGGGAGGAGAATTCCAGTCAGGAGAAAGACAAAGAATAGCCGTTTCACGGTGCAATGCAACCCATAGCGGATTCTGATTGGCATGATGTGACAACTTGGACCTATTTATTCTTCATCTTGAATTTATACTCAAAACCAAATCGCAGTGAGGTATTGCTTGAACTTGGAAAGCGAGATAAATCGGCAACATTATAGAGAATGGCTGCCTGGCCGGCAAATCGTTTAGAGATGGAATAAGTCTTAACAACACCGGCATTCAACCGGAACCTCCACTCCTGCTGAACAGGGTCCACCGGGAACGAATATCGCGCCCATACCGATGGAGCTATGTTCATCCACTCCCCGTCCACCCGGAAATAATTGCTTCCAATAAATCGGTAGTCGTTGAACACCCTGAATCCATATACCCTGGCATAAGTGACAGACTTGCTGCTCGCTTCGACCCTGTATGACCCTCCTAATCCGGGGCGCAGACGACCTGACACTTTGTATGCTACCGTAGGCTGAAAATCGATAAGTACGTCTTTAGAGCTAAACGACTGAAAAGATAGTATCGGAACGATGCGTTCACGGAAAGGTTTTCCCCGCATAATATTCGGTGCATGCTTCGGCAGGTAGCGGCTATCCTGGATGCTATGGTACTTCTTCTTTAGCCGATCCAACTCTGCAATGCCAGCTTTCAGTTTTGTTTGTTCATTGGCAAAATGATCCTGCAATTCCTTTTTAGCTAACTTCTCCGCATCTTCCTTAGAAGGCTTCTTTGACTTAAGCTCGTCCATCATGGATTGATACTGCTCGAGAGAATTCTTGACCTTTGTCAATTGTTGCGTCTCCCCTTTCAGCTCCTTCAATTCAGCTACATTACCCGCTGCATTCTCCAATTCCTTGGGAACGGATTTAACTTTGTCCATATTACCTTCCTTGATCTGCGTAATATCCTCTTCATACTCCTTGACCTTATTCGTAGCCCCTTTCACCGTGTTTATTTCCTTTTGAATCGTCTGCAGTTCCTGATTGACGCCCAAATCAGGCAGCTTGGCACCTTGATTCAAATTGATCTGAGGCAATTGTAATTTCTCGGAGCTATTGGGCAGATTTCCTTTTGGCAGCTTAATTGGGTTGCCGGGCAACTTCGCCTGGCTGGTTAGGCTTTGACGTAACTTGTTGACTTCATCAAACTCCTTTGTTCTTCCATTCAGCGGGTTCCTCATCGCAATGGAATCCAGAAAGGATGATTCTCTTTTGAACTTCGATTGAAGTCTATCTGCGTGAGTGGTAAGTTCCTTCCTTAAGCTGTCTTGATTATCTAAAGTATCAGATGTTTTATCGTTTAGCCTTCCAGAGAGGCTATCTATTGTATAGGGATAAGTAAGATTGCGGGGAAGGGGTCCAGTAATTATGTCTAGCTGGTGTTTAAAGAGCCTTGGGATATCCATTCGACTAAGACTATCGAACTTTTTATCAATACGATTTAGGTCACTTCGTCCTTTATCCAAATATTTTTCTGTGCCTCCAAAAGTAGCTTTTCTCGAACCTTTACTGACACTATCACTCTTGTAATCTTGAGCGTGCAACGAGGGACTCCACGCAATGAGCATCAGGCAAAAAGCAAACGCGAAATGATACATTAAACTCACACAGTTTGCAAAAGAAGCTAGCTTTAAGTAACTAAAATAGTCCAATACTTCGTTATTCAATACGCATAACAAGAACAATTATACACTTCTTATCCGCGCCAAACAGGAATTATTCTATCTATTACCCACAATTCATCATTTTTCCTAACCGAAACAAAGTAACCACGACTACAACCATTACCGCAATTGTAAGCAAAATAATAACATCCAAATTTCTCATTGTAGGAGGCATCTGTAATGTTAATGCTACCGCGATAATTAGGGTCCAAATAAAATTCCGATTGTGCACTACCTTCTTCGAAAATCACTATAGTATCTCCATTTAACGCACGCTTGTAAACACTGAACTGAAATTTTACACTGTCATAGGTCAGTTTTATTAAATCTTCAATCACCTTACGCTCAGTCTCAATTATAAATTCTTTACTTTCAAAAACACTAACAACAGTGCCAGTTTTCAATTCATTAGGGTAGTATTCACTATGAATCAAAATCGCAGTGCCAGTTATACCCTGAGTAGCAAAAGATAGAACACTGTCTATTGTCTGATCTATCACCAAATTTGCTAGATGATCTCGCCTATTATTTGTGCATGCCAGAACAAAAAGAGCTAAGGTAGTTGCATAAAATATGTTTCTCATTTTATTTTTCTCATTTTAATAAATTTTCTTTGCCAATATTGGAGAGTCGAGTCTGGTAATCCTTTTAGTGTATAAAAATCCACTGTATCGGACAGCAAATGATGTTTGGCATAACTAGCACTATGATCAAGTGTATCATTAAAATACTCGCCTATCCACGGTTCCATTACTTGAATAAATTTTCCGTGCAAATTCTGATATCTATCCTTTAACAACTTACCCAAATTTGTCTCAATGCCCTTATTGTCATAAGATATCATAGCGGTACTTAGTTCAGCCAAGGTTTTTAGTTGTTGAGTTACTTCTCCTTTAGCTATCTTCCCAGTAAGAATTTGCTCGTGTATACCTTTAAGAAGGTCCATTATTTGAGTGGCATCTTCAACACGTACAGAAATTACTGTCATTCCTGGTTTGTAATCTTTCCCGCTAAAAAAATTCTCCTCACCCCCACTGCCATACAATCGAACTCCAAATTCAGAACTTAGTCCAAAAATACTACTCAATAACTCCTTAAAATTTAAAAACATTGCATTTGCACCATCTTTTACAAGAACGTCCTCAAGTAGATGAGCGCGACGTGACTTATTTGAATATTGCGACATTCAGCAGGTCCATTGATGCACCATCTACCTTACTTCTTCGCAACTTTAGTCCGGTAGACGGCATCGGGAGTCGTGACAATAATCACAAAGATGCCGGGGGTGTATTCAGCAAATGAGATCGACGCTGAATCCTGGTCGGTCTCGCGGATCACCAGCGTGCGACCTTCCATGGTCAGCACCTGTATCTTCTGCACGGTGCCCGGACGGGGAAGTCGCAGCTGCAGTTGACTTTCTACCGGATTAGGAAAAGCAAGTAATCCATCGCTGACTGTCTCCAAACCGGTAACAGCAGTCACGTTCAACGTCTGAACCACTGATGTTGCCGCATTGTAATTGGTGTTCCCCGATTGGCTGGCCGTGATCTGTGTGGACCCTGCTCCCACCACGGTTACGGTTTGACCTGAAATGGTGGCTACGGCGGTGTTTGAACTTGCATAAGAAATTGTCAGGCCGGATGTACTGGTGCCCGTCAATGCAAATGGTGCATCTCCGGCTTTCTTGTCGGGAAGTGCGGAAAACGTAATGACCTGATTGGCTTTGTTTACCACGAGTGTCTGTACGACTGGTGCAGCCGCTACATAGAAATTGTCACCTGGTTGTGAAGCCGTAATCTGTACGGTCCCCGCACCGGTAATGGTCACCGTGGAACCGGCGATGGTAGCAACAGCCGGGTCGGAAGTTGAAAATCCTACAGCCAGATTACTGGAACTACTGCCGGTTAATGCAAAGGCCGGATCGCCAAATACCTTATTTGTAAGGGCAGCAAATGTGATTGTTTGAGGAAGCTTGCTCACCACAAGCTGTTGAGGCACCGGTGTGGCCGCATTGTAGAAAGTATTACCCGGTTGTGTCGCCGAAATGGTTGTTGTACCGCCGCCGGTTATGGTAACGGTATTTCCCGAAATCGTAGCCACGGCAAGATTGGAACTTGTGTAGACAACAGGAAGGTTGCTGGTACTGCTGGCGTTCAGGGAAAAGGGGGCATCTCCTAC
>DAOMGC010000138.1:0-4224 GCA_035430125.1 Cyclobacteriaceae bacterium
CTGATTCGCAAGATCGGCGAGGCGCGCGCCCGTCAACTGTTGCTCACCGGAAAGCTGGTGGGAGCAGCAGAGGCACACCAATTGGGATTGATTACCGAAGTCGTAGCACCTGAAAAACTCTCTGCCACCGTGCGTCAGCTGGCAGCGTCTTTAATCAAAAATACTTCCGGGGCATCCCTGCAGCTTACGCGAAGATTGATTGACGAAGTTCAGAATTACCCATTGGAAGAGGCACTGGAGCGGGCCGCAAAAGAGAATGCTATAGCACGCAGTACCGATGACTGTAAAAAGGGCGTAGCTTCTTTTTTGAACAAGCAGCCACTAAGCTGGTAAGTAAATTTTCTATTCTTGGTATCTCCGGAATCCATCCTGAAGCAGTATTGGGGGCACGATCATTTTCGATTGCCCCAACGGGAGATTATTCAGGCTGCCGTTGAAGGGAAGGATGTGCTTGCGCTGCTTCCTACCGGCGGCGGTAAGTCAGTTTGCTTTCAGGTACCCGGACTGATGTTGGAAGGAATTACAATCGTCGTAAGTCCACTAATTGCTTTAATGCAGGACCAAGTACAGCAATTGAAAGCCAGAAATATTCCGGCCTTGGCTGTGTATTCCGGCATGGGAAGAAATGAAATTGACATTGCGCTCGATAATGCGGTGTATGGGAAGTTCAAATTCCTATACGTGTCACCCGAGCGACTAAAGACAGAAATGTTTCTGGAGAGGTTTAAGAAAATGAAGGTGTCGTTGGTGGCCATCGATGAGGCGCACTGTATCTCACAATGGGGATACGACTTCCGGCCTCCATATCTTGAAATTCACAAACTCCGGGAGATAAAGCCCGGCGTTCGCTTTATGGCACTTACCGCCACGGCGACCAAGGAGGTGAAACAGGATATTATCGATAAACTGCGGATGCGATCACCCCTGGTTTTTCAAAAGAGTTTTTCGCGGGACAACCTCGCCTTTGTGGTGCGAAAGACAGAAGACAAGGAGCGCAAGTTGGTGGAGGTGTTGCGCAATGTACCGGGGACCGCTGTTGTGTACATGCGTTCGCGCAAGGCAACCGTGGATATTGCGAGATACCTTGAGCAGCAGGGAATTTCGTCTACGTACTACCACGCGGGTCTCTCACACAGTGACCGGATGATCCGACAGGAGGCATGGATATCCAATCAGAAACGCGTAATGGTAGCCACCAATGCATTTGGCATGGGTATTGACAAAGCTGATGTGCGGGTGGTGGTGCACCTCGACCTGCCCGAGAACCTGGAGGCTTACTACCAGGAGGCCGGACGAGCCGGCCGCGATGGCAAGAAGTCATATGCTGCCGTGCTCTACCATGATGCGGATGTGTCCGGACTTCGGACTAAAGTACAGCAGGCGCACCCCACGCCAGATTACCTCAAAAAGATATACCAGGGCCTCGCCAATTACTTTCAGCTAGCAGAAGGCAGTGGAGAGGGAGAGAGCTTTGAGTTTGATTTGGATGCATTTTGCTCCCGCTTCGGGTTTCGGGCCGGAGCTGCGTTTGCTGCTTTGAAGAAGTTGGAAGAAGAAGGATTAATTCTGTTAAGCGAAAGTTTTTACCGCCCATCGCGTGCTCATGTTCAGTCCGACAAGACAAGGTTGTATGAATTTCAGGTAGCCAATGAAAAATTCGACGCGGTGATTAAGGCACTCCTCAGGGTCCATGGATCGGATTTGTTCACTGAATTTATTCCAATAGCCGAATCAAAAATTGGCCACGCATTGAAGATCAATGAGACCCAGGTAGCAGAACTCCTCAAGCAGTTGGCACAACTTCAGGTGATTTCGTATGAACCTTCTTCCGAAAAGCCACAGATTACATTTATCAGCCCCCGCCAGGATGCAAACCGCCTAAGCCTGAACTTGAAGCGAATCGAAGAACGCTGGCAATTGGCAGAAAGTAAAATGGAGGCCATGATTGACTTTGCGGAGCAACAGCGCCGGTGCCGTATGCAGGTGATGCTCGACTACTTCGGCGAGTCAACGTTTGATACCTGTGGTCAGTGCGACGTATGTGTTGCCCGGAAAAAGAAAGACCAGGGCGATTCGTTCATGGACTACGAACAACGGGTGACTAACCTATTGGAACAGCAGCCCATGACCGTTGATGAACTCGAACGTCGCATCAATCCCGACGATCGTCACTTATTCATTGAAGTCGTGCGTGAGCTGGTGGATCAGGGTATACTGGCGTATGATGCATACTGGGTGCTGCATAAGAAGTAAAGTGAGCTGAAAGTGAGTTCTTAACGCAACCGTCATACCGGACAAGTAAGCCGTAGCCCAGCGAAGGCGGGCGCGATCCGGTATCTCCCAGAGGTGAAAGTTATAGAAGTCTGCTTGAGAACCGCAGAAAGGGATCACTTCTTACCACGCTCCATCTCCCCAAAGGGTCCGAACTTGTGTTGTGTTTCGGAGAAGTTGTCTGCGTAGGGCCCGAAAGGGTAGTCAATCGGCTTAAGCAAGATGTTGGGCCAATCCTGTTTGAACCGCTTATCGGGCCTAGGCTGACTCAACACAAATGCAGCGATATCCCATGACTGTTCTTCCGTGAGGACAGGTTTTTCATGGGTGGCGCCGAATGGCATGTTGGTCAGCGTGTAACGGGCGAAATTGGATATCCGATACAGCCCGGCCGCCGTGGTAAAGCTGTGATCGCCCCACAACGGCGGATAGATATAGGGCCCCTTCTCAGATATTTTCAGTCCCATTCCATCATTGCCATGACACACCTGACACTTTTGAAGGTATAAACGCTTGCCTTTGGTTGGATCTGCTGCCCGGTCAAGCCATGCCATCGGTTTGAGTCCAGAGCCTCCGGCAGGCTGGCCTTTGGGTACATCCTTGCCCAGCCACGTAAAGTATGCAATCATTCCACGCATTTCCGGTGAAAGTGAATCGATCGGCTCGCCATTGAGGCTCCGCATCAGGCAGTCGTTGACCCGCTTCTCGATACTTTCCAGTCCGCCCGAGCGGGCCCTGAACTTCGGGTATAGGCTTGTTACTGAGCCGTAGTTGTTGCCAAACGGTCTCGTGCCCGCATCCAGGTGGCAATTCTGGCAATTCATGCCATTGGTAGACCTGGAGACTGTACCATTTGGTCCTAAGTAGTAAGAGGTGCGCGCAATGAGCTCACGACCATAGTGGATCATCTGCCCTTCCGGGCCTTTGGGTATTTGACTGGTATCGGGGGCTACCCATAGATTACGCGCCAACGGATTCTTTTTCTCCCGCTGGATGGGCTCCTGATACACGAGAATCATGGCAACAATACCAACAAGGACACAGCCCCCTACAATAAGTGCGGTGGTAAGCAGTCGTCCTCCCGAATTGGCCATGAATACTTCTTCGTTATAACTATTCCAGTGCCTTTACCCCCGGGAGAACCTTGCCTTCGAAATACTCAAGTAATGCGCCACCACCGGTGGAGACATAACTTACTTTGTCGACGAAGCCGAATTGGGCCACGGCCGCTGCAGAGTCACCCCCACCGATCAGTGAAAAGGCGCCCTTTTCGGTTGCCCGAACGACAGCCTCCGCAACTCGTTTGGTACCGGTCTCAAATTTCTTCATTTCGAATACCCCCATTGGGCCATTCCAAAGGATAGTCTTCGAAGATTCAATCACTTTGGCCAATACTTCCTGTGCCTGGGGTCCGATATCGAGGCCCATCCAGCCATCCGGGATTGCGTTGTTGTTACACACCTGGGTATTGGCATTGGCATCAAATGCATCACCCGCGATTGAATCAATCGGTAAATGAAGTTCGACGCCTTTCGCTTTGGCCTTCTGAATAAGTCCTTTGGCCAGGTCCAGTTTATCTTCCTCCACCAACGATTTTCCAATGTTACCACCCAATGCTTTGAAGAAGGTATAGGACATCCCGCCGCCGATGATCAGGTGATTGACTTTGTCCAGCAGTTGCTCGATGATCAGGATCTTGTCAGAGATTTTTGCGCCACCCATGATGGCTGTAAACGGACGGTTGGCATTCTCCATGACCTTTTTGGCATTGGTCAGTTCGGCTGCCATCACCAGTCCTGCACATTTCTTTTGAAAGAACTGAGCCACAATGGTGGTGGAGGCGTGCGCTCGGTGAGCCGTGCCGAACGCGTCATTCACGTACACGTCGCCCAGGGTTGAGAGTTTCCGGGCAAATTCAAGATCTCCTTTCTCTTCTTCTTTATAGAATCGCAG
>DAOMGC010000138.1:4324-6093 GCA_035430125.1 Cyclobacteriaceae bacterium
AGCGCACGCTGGCCGGAAAAGTTGAAGTCGTTGATTGTTTTCATGATGGAGCTGTAATTATGATTAATCGCCGAACGCAATACCAAGACCTTTGGCTGCTTTGACGATGGCTGAATTTTTGTTTACAAAACTGGGTTCTTTGGTCGCCTCTTCCAGCGTCACGGATGTAATCGTGTTGTTGCGATAGGATACCATTCTTCCGAATTTACCTTGAGCAGCGAGTTCAAATGCGTGAACACCAAACAAGGAAGCGAGGATTCGGTCGAAGGCAAGAGGACTGCCACCTCGTTGAACGTGACCCAATACAGTTTCACGGATTTCTGCGTGACATCCATGTTCCTTCAGTTGCTTGGATAATTGATAAGCAACACCACCGAGCCGCACGTGTTCGGATCCTTTCTCGCCCTGCGATGAGGTAATCGTTCCATCTTTGGGTTTGGCTCCTTCGGCGACCACAATATTCACAAATCCCCGACCTCCCTTATAGCGGGCATTGATGCGCTTTACAATCTTATGGATATCATAGGGTATTTCGGGAATCAGACAGACTTCGGCACCGCCGGCAATGGCGGTATGCAATGCAATCCAGCCGGCATCCCTGCCCATTACCTCCATGATCATAACACGGTGATGGCTTTCAGCGGTGGTCACCAGTTTATCAAAACTGTCGGTAGCAATCTGAACTGCAGTTTGAAAACCAAAAGTCATGTCGGTGGCTGACAAGTCGTTGTCAATGGTTTTGGGCACACCGATAATATTCAATCCTTTCTCGTGAAGGGCCTGCGATATTCGTTGTGAGCCGTCGCCGCCAATGTTGATGACAGCACTGAAGCCAAGCGACTTGATTTTATCAGCCAGCTCCTGGGTTCGGTCGACGAACTTGACCGAGCCATCTGCCTGTGGAATTGGATACTTGAGTGGATTGCCTTTGTTGGTGGTTTTGAGAATGGTACCACCACGGACATGGATGCCCGCTGTTACCCGTTTTGATAGCTTGATGATTTCTGTGGGCTCGCTGAATACGCCATTGAAGGCTTCAATGCTGCCATACACTTCCCAGTCTTTTTCTTTTCTGGCGCGTTTGGCGATACCGCGTATGACGGCGTTAAGGCCGGGACAGTCTCCACCGCCGGTGAGTACGAGGATTTTTTTCTTTTGTTCCATGGGGTTGTGTTATTTCCAGTTGGCCGGATCCGATCGCCACGCTTTGATATGCTCCAATTGATCGTTGTTGATCAGGTTCTTGCGCACGGCCTCTGGCAAGAGGTGGCTAAAGTCGCTTAGACAAACTAACTCGATCTTATCTTTTTCAAAATTTGCGGCAGCTGTATCAAATCCATAAGTAAAAATTGCCACCATCCCTGCAACCTGGGCACCAGCGTCGCGGAGGGCGGCAGCTGCCTTGAGGGAGCTTCCTCCGGTAGAGATGAGGTCTTCCACCAGCACCACCGATTGTCCGGACTGGATACGTCCCTCAATGAGGTTCTCCATACCATGGTCTTTTGGTTTGGGCCTTACATAGGCAAAGGGCAAGCCCAGTTCATCGGCCACCAGTGCTCCCTGGGGAATTCCGGCTGTGGCCACCCCGGCGATGACTTCGGCAGTAGGAAATTGGGTACGAATAACTTCCGCCAATGAGTTCTTTATATATGTCCGAAGCCCTGGAAAGGAGAGGCTAAACCGGTTGTCGCAGTAGATCGGGGATTTCCAACCACTGCTCCACGTAAAGGGTTTGTCCCGATAAAGCCGAATTGCCCCAATTTCAAGCA
>DAOMGC010000139.1:0-6016 GCA_035430125.1 Cyclobacteriaceae bacterium
TGATCCAGAAGAATCCGCCATAAATAGGCCGCCCATCCTTTACCCAGGGTTCAGCAAGGGTGCTGACGAATTTAACGAACCCTTCGGGTAATATGCGTTCACCATTCCATACACCATCCTGCAAGTATAAGTTTCCAAGCCTGGCCCAATCGCGGGCAGAAGCAAATTCATACCCTTGCGTAAGGAAGTTGCCATATGGATCTGCCTCCATGATCATGGTGCCCACCCCGATCTTGTCGAACAATGCCTTCTGCGGGAAGGCGTGATAGTTCCCTCCTTGCTTCTCAACACCTAACCTTACGAGGTAGTTGGTGAGGACGGGATCAGAATTGTGGTAACGCCCCACGGTATTCGGTGGCCACTGTTGCGGCCGCTCTGCCGTCCAGGTAAATGAATTGATCCCGCCGGTATACACATACAAGTGATCGGGATAACCACGTGTTGAATCGTAGTCCGGATCCTGAGGCGCCCGGAAACGAAGTCCGCTGGACATATGCAGGATGTCCTGGATCTTTATGGCTGCGCGCGGATCTCCCGGTTGTTGCCATTCCGGAATCGGTGCT
This sequence comes from Cyclobacteriaceae bacterium, assembly GCA_035430125.1. GTDB lineage: Bacteria > Bacteroidota > Bacteroidia > Cytophagales > Cyclobacteriaceae > ELB16-189. The sequence continues at coordinate 564 of DAOMGC010000139.1, forward strand.
GGTTGGTCTAACGTATAAACACCCTGGCCCACCAGAATACCCATCATGGTTGCCGTGAGGCTCTTCCCCATGGACCAGCTTTCCAATGGCGTGTCTTTGGTAATGCCTTCACCATATTGTTCGGCGATGATCTTGCCTTTGTAGGTAACGATAAATGCGGCTGTCATTGCTTCTGCCGGAGTAAATGCTGCTGCCACTGCTGAATCAACTTGCGACATATTCACCTGAGCGGGTGGAGCCTCTTTGGCGAGTACATCACCCATCGGCCACGGTGTCTTGTTCGGATCCGGAAGGTTTCGCGGTATGCGTTCTGGTTGGTAGAAAGGTTTATCCTGTCCCACCGGAAGCGTAACACATCCCTGCGACTGATCGCCGAGATAAACTGCCGTTCGTGTTACTCCGTTTGGCAAGGTAATGGACACCCGCTTGCGCTGAAAGTCAATCACCGGTTTACTCACCTGCTTGCGCAAGTGAAACGGCGATGCAAAGCCGCCTACGTTGGCCGCTGCAAATTCCGGATCAAGACCCGTAATGAATACCGCTGAGCACATGATCTTGGCATAACCTGCCGTATGGTGTTCGAGGGCATCACCCGGAGGACCGACGTACGGTGTGTTGATCTCGAAGGAGTCGGCACGGGCAAGCATCCTGGCTTTCGCCAATGCTTTGGGATCAAGACTGGCTGTTTCGTCCTTACGCGGGGCTTGACAACCTGAAACGACCACAATTACCATCGCGAACGCCAATGCGGGGTTGAAGAATTTATTCATAGTACTGGTTTATAATGGAATGTACTGAATTTGTTCAGCCTTTGAAATCAGGTTTTGGCAAGAGGTGTTTTTGCACTTTGCCCAATGCCGTTCTTGGCAGCTTTTCAACCTTGACAAATGCACGAGGAATTTTGAAGGAGGCCAAATGAGTCCGGCAAGTAGCCTCCAGCGTAGCGACATCTACCTGAGCTGATACCACCAGATAAGCAACAGGTACCTCGCCCCTCACCGGATGAGCTACGCCAACGACGGCAGCTTCAGTTACACCGGGTTGTTCGAGCAGAAATTCTTCAATCTCTCGTGGATAAATATTGAATCCGCCTGAGATGATCAGGTCACTCTTGCGCCCATTGAGGGTGAAGTATCCGTCCGCGTCGATGAAGCCCAGGTCACCGGTCTTAAAGTATCCGTCTTTAAAGGCTTGCTCGGTTGCGTCCGCACGATTCCAATAACCGGCAAAGACATTAGGTCCCTTGATGTAGACCTCGCCAACGGCACCGACAACTGCGGGCGATCCATCTTCGTTCATTACTTTGGCGGAGATGCCGGGCAATGGCAAACCTACGGTGCCAGCCTTGCGTGTTCCGAAGTATGGATTGCTGATATTCATTAACGTCTCTGTCATGCCATATCTTTCCAGGATGGTGTGACCGTATTTCTCCCGGAAGGCATCGAGGACCTGGGCAGGTAATGGCGCTGAACCGCACACAAATAAGCGCAGACTGGCACCTATCTGGCGTGCTGTATCAGATTCCTGGTCGAGCAGCCGAATGTAAATCGTGGGTACGCCGAAGAAGAGCGTGGGTTTGAATGACAGAAATTCCGCGGGGGCCTTCTGATGCTCAAACCGTTCCAGCAGGCGCATCCTGCATCCTGTCATCAGCCATATCATCACCCCGTTTCCAAGGGCGTGCACATGAAATAAGGGTAAAGCCAACAGGAAGCGTTCGCGTTCATTGATTTGCCAGGCACTGACAAGATTGATACCGTTGGCGATAAAATTGTTGTGCGTCAGCATGGCTCCTTTCGAAGCTCCGGTGGTACCCGAGGTGTACACAATGGCTGCGATACTATCACCGGTGGTCGCACTTTGGAAGGCCTTCTTGGGAAATTGACTGGCCTCACGGGTGAGGTCAGATAACAACCAAACTGTGCTTTGACCAGGCACTTCACCCTGAGCCACAACGGCTTTCGGCGCAGCGTCAGTAAGGATGTGTGATACTTCCCGCTCTTTGTACAGGATATTGACGGGCACAAAAATCACTCCTAGTTTGGCAGCAGCGATGAAGAGAAAGATAAACTCCGGGCAGTTCTCGAGATAAACTGCGAGGCGATCACCACTTTTGAATCCAAGCGACTGCAACAGGTACACAATTTGATTACTTCGTTCATCGATTTCCCTGAAGGAAAAAGTCTGATCGCCGAATTCCAACCCTGGCTCGTCAGGGCGGCCCTCCAGGGACGGTGCGAAGGCATGGAGCAAGTTCATGATCCGAAGAAGTAGGTTAAGATCAGATAGAATACAGAAGGACAAAGCAAGCAACCAAGGCCCGTGAAGAATGTGGCCGTCATAGCACCGTAAGGAACCAGCTTGGGATCGGTGGCGGCCAGTCCAGCCGCTACACCACTGGTGGTTCCCATCAATCCACCGTACACCATGGCCGATTGCGGATTGTTTAATCCAATTTGTCGTGCAAAAACCGGAGTGATCAAAGTAACCACCACTGACTTGACCACGCCCGCGGCGATGCTCACTGCAATAACTTCCGAACTGGCCTTAACAGCCGCACCGGTAACGGGCCCAACAATAAACGTGCAGGCACCGGCACCAATCGTAGCAAGGTCTTTTGGATCATGGTATCCAAACGACAACGCCACCAGCATACCGATAACAAAAGACATGGTGATGCCCAGCAGCAGCGATACAACTCCCACCCATCCTGTTCCCCGCAGTTCCTCGAGATGAACACCCTGAGCCGTCGATACGATTGCAAAATCGCGAAACATGGCACCGCCCATAATTCCCATGCCCGACAACCAGGAGATATCGGCAATGCCTTTGGAACCTCCGGTAACAGCTCCACCCACATAGGCCAACAGCAATCCGGTAACAATGGCAATGGCCGATCCGGGAATTTTCTTGCGCAGTATTTTATCAGATATCAGATAGGACAACCACAGGATACCTCCGGTAACCAAAAATGCTACCACCAATCCATTCTTGGTCAATATATCCATGATGAGTTTCATGGTGCTTTGCGTTTCATAAGCCGCACGACAAATGGCAGTAGCACCATGGGGATTATCGTGACCAATATGCCAGCGATAATGGCCACAGCACCACCGGATAACGCGGCGGCAACGTTTTGAACGGCCGACATGGCAACAATAACCGGAATATAGAGATTGCTCCAGAACAGAATCCCTCCTTCAGTCATGGGTGCCAGTAGCTTGCGGCGGTGCATATAGGAATTGGCCAACATGAGTAGCAGCATCGAAAACCCGACACCCCCTACGTTGGCATCAATGCCAAGCAATGCGCCCAGTTCGGCACCGATCCATTGACCGATCAGGTAGCAGGCAGCAAGGATGGCAACACCGTAGATGGTCATGGTTCAACGTGTCGTAAGATGCCGGATAATTTCACCAAAATCAAGATGGCTGGAATGGGGATATCGGGAGGATAATGGTGAAGGTGGTGCCCACGGTGTATTCACTCGTTACCGTGATCTGTCCGCCCAGGCGGTGCAGCGTTTCCCTTACGATATACAAACCCAGGCCAGAACCATGAACCCGGTCGTTGGCTTTATAGAACATATCAAATATCCGGTTGATGTGCTCGGATTGTATGCCAATTCCATTGTCCGAAATGTTGATCACCCATGATTCATGAGCCGGATAACACTTGATGGTCAGTTTGGATTGCTTGGATACATCGCGATAGTGAATGGCATTCGACACCAGGTTGTTAAGTACCACCTTGAGTCGCTTGCGGTCGGAATAAACCGTGAATCCGGGACGATACTGAATATCGACAGTCACCTGTTCGATACCAGGCATATGTTGCATGCCCGTCATAACTTCTTCAATCAGGTCGCCAACGACCATTGATTTTATTTCTGGTTCGAGCCGCGAGTTGCGGGAGTAGTCCAACACCTCCCCGATGAAGGCATCCAGCATTTTTGCCCGGTTGCTGATCATTTCAATGATCTTATTCCTTTCAGTTTGGTCCTGGGTAAGTTTATAGATGTTGGTGAGCCCAAGAATGGAAGTAAGGGGTGCACGCAAATCATGAGAGACACTGTACACAAAGTGATCCAGCTCCTGGTTGGTTTTTTCGAGAAGTTCATTCTTTTGCCAGAGCGAAGCTTCGGATTCAATGTTGCGTCGGTACAGAAACCGAAGCATGAACATCGTAGACAGAATGCCCATCGTGAAGTTGGCCAGAAAATTAATCCGGATCATATTCGGATCATTCGATGGCGGAGGCACGATATGGTGATCATCGAGGTAGGCCAGAAAGGCAAGTCCTACAGGAAGCAATCCAAACACAATGCCAGCTACCCGGTGATAATAGCTTGCCAGTATGAGGCCAGCCATGGACGCTGTCATGAAGTAGAAATAAATCCCACCCTGGGGATGGTCGACGTCAGCAAAAATGTAAACTACGGAATTGGCGATCACAAGAATGGTGATGTCCGCAGCCAGGTACCAGGCCAGGCGAATCATGACCATAGCACTGATGGTGAGGACAATCATGCCGCCGTACCAGGGCAGAAATTCGGTCATGCCATTGATATAGTCGAGGGCAGCATAGAAAAGACCTATAAGAATGATGATCAGGGCAAACTCGCCCCGTAGCATGGCATACTTAAATTCCCGGTGTGAGCGAACTTCCCGCTTGCCCCAAACGATTTCCTTGACGAGCCCCATAGACAGGAACTTAAGATAGGTAATATGCCCGATGAATCTAATTCGGGACAGGCAAAAAGTAATATATTTGCGCCCTTATTTCGAGCCCTATGATTTCTGTTGATGCTGTTACCGTCGAGTTTAATGGTTCTGCCCTGTTCAGTGATATCTCGTTCAACATCAACGAAAACGATCGCATTGCCCTCATGGGTAAGAATGGTGCGGGTAAGTCAACACTCCTGAAAATTATCGCTGGCGTAAACAAACCAACCCGGGGCAAGGTTTCTGTGCCCAAGGACGCCACCATCGCCTACCTGCCCCAGCACCTGCTCACCGACGACAATTGCAGCGTGTTTGAAGAAGCCGCCAAAGCGTTTTCCAAGATTCACGACATGAAGCGCCAGATGGATGAACTCAACCACCAGCTGGAGACCCGCACCGACTATGAATCCGACGACTATGCGAAGATTATTGAGCATGTCTCCGAACTAAGCGAGAAATACTATCACATCGAAGAGATCAACTTCGATGCGGAAGTCGAAAAGACACTGCTCGGCTTGGGCTTTCTGCGGACTGATTTCACCCGGCCCACGAAAGAATTCAGTGGCGGCTGGCGGATGCGCATTGAGTTAGCCAAAATCCTGCTGCAGAAACCAGACCTTATCCTGCTTGATGAGCCCACCAACCACATGGACATCGATTCCATCCAGTGGCTTGAGGATTTTCTGATCAACAACGCCAAAGCGGTGATCGTGATCTCCCACGATAAGA
>DAOMGC010000140.1:0-5936 GCA_035430125.1 Cyclobacteriaceae bacterium
CGGGTTGGTAGATGCCAAATGGGATAAACAAAAATCCGGGTTGATAATAATGAACTGGATCCTTGTCGATGATAGTAATGGACCAGGTATTGTGGTCAAGGGCCTTGGTTAATTTATTGGCCATGAGGGTTCCGGCGGTGCCGGCCCCCAAAATGATGAGGTTTTTCATACCCTGTTGCTGTTGGTTGGTGATACAAAAGTATACTCCCCATCAGCCGGGGTGTGTGACCCGACGCACACAAAATCGATGATTTAAATCATCCGAAAATCATCCAATTTGGCACGAAAATGAGGATCAGAAATTCTTCTTCCGAATACCATTGCGGAACAATTCGATGCGGTTCTGGGACTCCAGTTTCTTAAGTAATCGGGAAATTACTTCCCGTGAGGAATTGAGGTCAGCTGCAATTTCCTGGTGCGTAATGGTGAGTGTGTCTCCCAGCATCTTAAACTGCCTGGTGAGGTAAAAAAGAAGTTTTTCATCCATAGAATGGAATACCACCTGATCAATCACTTCAAGCAATTCACTGAATCGCGAACGGTAGGTCTCCAGCACAAAATAATACCAGGAAGTGTGGTTCTTCATCAGCGCATCCATATGCTCAATAGGCACTGCCAGAGCGGTTACTGGCGTCATAGCCCTGGCCTTGATGGCACTGGACTCATTCTTCGCAGCACAAATCATGGACAAGGCGCAGGCATTTCCCTTCTCTAGGTAATACAGAAAGAACTCCTCGCCGTCCACTCCGTCGCGGTAGAGTTTCACGCGACCATCCAATATGAGCAGTGAATTCGTAAAGTATTGACCTGGCCGCATCAACATCGCACCCTCCTTGAATTTTACCTCATGTCCTATGGTCTTGAGGTGGGTGACCAGATTTTCGTCAAAATGCGGGAAGATATTGCGCAGGTCCATGCACCAAATTTCGTCAATTTATTCTCACGTGTAAAAAAACGCCAGCCTGTTTCAGGCTGGCGTCTTGTGTTAGTCCAGAACCGACTAATTGTCCTTCTTCTTGCCTTTGTCTTTATCCTTGTCTTTGTTTCCCTTTCCCTTCTCTTTTTCCTCCTCCTTCATCTTCTCGTGGCCGTGCCCTTCCTTCTTCATTTTATCCTTATCCTTGTTTTTATCTTTATCCTTGTCGCCGTCCTTATCCTCATCTTTGTCTTTGTCTTTGTCTTCATCTTTTTCACGCTTGATTTTTTCTTTGCCCTCCGTTTTGCCTTTGGCTACACCTTCCCGCTTCTCCTGTTCACCTTTTCCTTTGCCTTTTTTACCATCCTGGGCATAGCCCGCAAAGGAAGTGGCTGTGAGGAAAAGAACGATCATCACAATGGCATGCAATTTTTTCATAATTACTGATGTTTAAGTTTATGTAGGTACTAACGTAACAAATCCAGACTACAAAAAGAAAGGGCCCTTGCGGACCCTTTCAAACCTGTTCAAACTATTTCTTTCCTTTTTCGCAATGGGTACGAAGGAGTACCAGTTTCATCAACTTGTTAGCAAGGTCCCGGTTGCCGTCTGTGTTAATGGCATCAATCGTAATGGTTCCGTCTCCATTGCCATCTTTCGCCTGGCTGAAGTCAAATCCACCATTGGTTGCAGAGAGAATGCGATCCATTTCAAGGTGAATGGCCAGGTTAACACCAGCACCTGTGGTGGCCAGTGCTGTACTGTCATTGAACTTCACGCCAAACTTAGCATTGATATTGTGCCAGAAAACGAAGGGTGTTGTTCCCGTTGTACCGGTAATGAGGATGCTCTTTCCGTTCATATCACCTGCTGCGGTGCTGGGTGCAAGGTGAAAACTCACTTTTTCATATTTCCCATTGGGCAGTGAGGTTGAAGTCACTACCTGATCCACGAATGAACCGGCGTTGAGCAAGTCCACAATAAAGGGTCCTTTCAAACGGGCATCTTTGTCATCTTTAAATGCCGAGTCTTTCTTAAAGTGTTCGTCTTCATGGTCATAGTCAAACTGTAAATCGCGAACATTTACCTTTACCTCAGTAAGGGTTACAGCAGCCGCTTCCCGTCCGCCAATCGTAGTCTTACCATTGGTGGTGGAGGCTGACATAGATACTGAAACAGCACTGGTAGCCGAAGGGTCCGAGTTTTTCGCACAACCAGCCCACAATAAGCCAAGCACCAAAGCCAGAGACAGGTTCTTCATCAATTTCATTGTCATGTTTGTTTAAATGTGTGTTTAAATACAGGCCCTATTGGACCGGTAACCCAAGAACGATGCAGTAATCACAAAAGTATGAAAACGAGGCCTTTGAGAATGCTTTTCAGCTGAAAATCAGAGAATCTCGTATCCAGCTCCTGCGGTTCTTCGACGAATGGTCATTAACACCGATCAATGAACAGTGAATTAATCTTCGCCTTGTTCCGGCAAACAAGTTACCCGGTTTGGCGGCCACAACGTCACCTTTAATTTATTCATGTCAAAATGCCAGGACTTCAGGGCGCGCCACCGTCCGGGTGTCCTTTTTACCAGCGCTACAATACCGGGCATGTCACCGTCCCCTTCCCGACAGGTTCCAATGCTGATCTCCTGATCCGGGCTGAGGTTTCGAATCTCAACGGCATCAAGTATAAACAAGCGGCTGTCATCCTGACGAATAATAAAAAAGATAACTGCAGTTAATCCTTTCTTAAAAACATGGACCTGCTTTTGTTCAGGATCCTCCGAATCACTGATTACCGTTCCCGAAAAGAAAGTAAATCCTGAAAGTTGGGAGAAGTCTGTCTCAGCCTTGCAGGTCTTACCCACCATTGGCCTCCAGAATGAAGGTGCCAGTTGCTGCGCAAGCAAAGGCAGCGGCATCAGCAAGATCAACAAATAAAGTATCCGGATCATGGTCTGGCTTCATAAACTATTTTGCCGTCAACTACCGTTATCAACACGCGGGTTTGATATGTCTTCATGGGCTCTATTGAAAAAAGATCTTCCGACAAGACCACCAAATCGGCAAGATAACCAGCAGCCAATCGCCCTTTGTCTGCCTCCTCACCACTGGAATAGGCACCGCCTTCGGTATAAGCGCTCAACGCATCGATTATGGTCAGTCGCTGCTCAGGCACCCATCCGCCTTCCGGCAGCCCTTCAATGGTCTTACGGTTAACAGCGGTGTGCAAGCCCCGGATTGGATTCATATTGACACAGGCTGGCCAATCGCTGCTGAAGACGAGGTGATTGCCAGCCTTCAATTGGGCTGCCCACGCAAATGAATTTGGCAACCGCTCCTTCCCGATGGCATTAGCCCATACCTCCACGGTGCCGGGTTCAGCGTGGATTGGCTCCATCGACGGCAATACACCCAACTGTGAAAAACGAGGAATATCCACCGGTGCTATAGTCTCAATGTGCTCAATGCGATGCCTCGCACCTGAGCCACTGGTTTTCAATGCAACTTCATAGGCATTCAGTGCTTCCCGCACCGCCCTATCTCCAATGGCATGGGTAAAAATCTGAAATCCATTCCGATCAAAATCCTGCACCAACTGCTGGTATCTTTCCACCGATAGCGTGAGCGAACCCGCGGGTGAGGCTTCGCCCGGCTTTACATCATCATAAGGTCTGAGCATCGCTGCGGTGTGCGACTCTATTACACCATCGAGCATGAACTTCACCTGACCGGCGGTAAGAAACCGATTATTACCGATGCTGTCTTTCAATGCCTTATAACGTTCAATGTCCGCCTGGGTAGTAGCTTCCCCAACGGAGAAACAGGCCGCAACGCGAATGGCCAACTCATTTTTTTGAAGCAATTCCTGGTACAACTTCAATTCATCCTCGTCACCACTGGCATTCGCAATGCTGGTGATACCCAAAGAAAGTGCACGCTGCATACCCAACCGCAAAGCAGACAACTGTTCTTCCCGGGTTGGTTGCGGAATTTTGGCGTCCATCAACCCCATGGCATGCTCCTTGAATACACCTGTGGGTTCGCCTTTCTTATCCTTGACCACTTCACCAAATCCATCAAACACCGTGTTCCGGTCAATGCCAGCCGCTCGTAACGCAGCACTATTGGCCCAGGCACTGTGCCCATCATATGCACGAACGAAAACCGGTACCTGAATGGCGGTGTCCAGGTATTCCTTCACAGGCAATCCGCCAGGGAACATGGTGTACTGCCAGCCCCTGCCTGTAATCCACTTCCGCGCTGGGTGGTCCGCAGCAAATTTTTTGATGCGTCCAACCAATTCAGAAATCGAAGAGACATCATTCAGGTCAACATCCAGCAATCCCATGGAACCACCAAGAAAATGGATGTGCGCATCATTAAATCCAGGCACCATCAACTTGCCGCCGAGGTCTATTGTTTTTGTCTCCGTACCCCTATAGGCAGCAATGGCTTCTGCAGAACCAACGGCAACAATCCGATTGCCTCGAATTGCCATGGCTTCGTCAAATGTGGCGGAGTCTTTACCCGACCAGATTTTACCGTGGGTGAAAATCAGGTCGGCCTTGGGCGGCGCAGTACAACTCAAAATACCGAACAAAAGCAGGGAGCGCCAGATCAGCGATTTCATGATACGTGAGGTTAATGTGAAATTTAGGGACGGGGCTCATAAGGAAACAGGTTTGTATGATTTTTCTCATAAAAAATTGCTTCGGTGACAGATAGCTTGAGCCGTTTTCTGTCATGCTGAGCTACTATGTCTGTTCATGTTACTCCGTTTAAGTCAGGTGGTGCACTTTCAACCCAATCGATCTGGCAATGGCGCCTGGCCCAGGGCCTCGTGTGGGCTGTAGGTTTTACCATATTTGCATGTCTGGTGTTCCTGCCGGATGTGGGGATTTTGTTGTTCTGGAATATCCTCATTCCCATTGCCCCTGCTTTGATTGTATTGGCCGTGGGCTTGTGGCGGAATATATGCCCCCTGGCGAGCACGGCCCTGTTGCCTCGTCACCTGGGCTTATCCCGGCAAATGAAAATGGGTGTAAAAACGCAGGGCATACTAATCCTGTTATCGGTATTGTTATTGTACATAATCGTTCCGCTCCGACATCCGGTATTTAACGTCAGTGGTCATGCCACCGCCTGGCTTCTGGCCGGCACCACGATCACTGCGGTAACCCTCGGGTTTTTCTTTGAATGGAAGAGCGCATGGTGCTCTACACTTTGCCCCGTTCATCCGGTAGAAAGATTATACGGCACCAAGGTCATCGGGGCATTGCCCAACGCACATTGTACGGCCTGTGAGAAGTGTGTAGTTCCATGTCCGGATTCCACGCCCAATCTTGACCCACGTGGTTCTCAAAAGACGGCTCCGCATCGGCTGGCCGGGTTGCTGATTACCGGTGGTCTTCCCGGATTTATTTGGGGATGGTTTCATGAACCGGATGGTACACCGGCCGTGGATTTTCTTTCCTGGGCAGGTATATATTATATGCCACTGCTGGGGATGCTGATCACCCTTGCTTTGTATGCCTTGCTCACCACCCGGTTCCGCGGAAAACAGGAGCGAATGGTTACGGCCGTGTTTGCGACAGCAGCCGTATCCTGCTATTACTGGTATCGGATACCTTCTCTGCTTGGCTTTGGAAAGTTTCCTGATGATGGTTGTCTGATTGATATGCGCGATCACCTGAATGCAATAACCGTTTCAGGCATAAGCATAGGGCTTACCCTGTTTTTCTTTTGGTGGCTGGTGATCCGAAAACCCAACAAAGCCAGTTGGGTCATTCGTCCTGAATACGCCTAAAGTTCTGTATTCACTACAATCGCATCCGTATGCGGCAACGAAGTTGCTCGTAACGCTTTATAGCCTCCACGGATATTGTACAGGTGCTGGAACCCGCGCGACTTTAACATCGAAGCAGCAATGAGTGAACGGTATCCGCCGCCACAATAGAGGTAATACGTCTTGTGCGGATCCAGTTTACTCATGTTGCGGTTGATAAAGTCCAATGGAAAGT
>DAOMGC010000141.1:0-5709 GCA_035430125.1 Cyclobacteriaceae bacterium
TTTCAGTTCATTCACCGTCACCTTGCTGTCGCCGTTATCATTCTCCCCGCTCAACGCCTCTAATAGCGCATAAGTGAATACACCATGTTTCAGCACTTCAAATTCAGTAGCAAACTGTTTGGTGCCGGAGCTTGCAATCCAAACAACGCCCGAACTGCGCGCCAACTGAACAATAGCCTTCTCGTCACTACCGGCCGCACGAACGTTAATACCCTTCAATGCCCCACCGGAGTGGCAGGCGTCCATGAGCACGATCTGCTTGGTAGATCTTATCTCTGTCAGAAATTTCCGCAGTTCTGCACCAGACAAGCCCTTTTTCTGTAATTGTTCCGGATCGCCATATAGTTTAGTGACATCGGTGGGTACGAAATAGAAGGGACTGTCTCCATCTGCATCTTTGTTATCCTCGTCCAGACTGCCATGCCCCGCATAAAAGAATACAAACACATCTTCCGGCTTGGCGCGTTCGATGATAGACCTGAAACCCTTAATGATATTCTCTTTAGTAGCCTGTTCGTTGTATATCTCCACCTTGTTGATGGACTTGAATATGCGTTGATTGATCGGATTCGTCAACTTGTCTACAAATGATTTGGCATCTGGTTGGGCATAATTCAGGTTATAAGACGAATTCATATAGTTGTTGATCCCGATGGCCAGGATATGCAGTGAGCTGGTGGCAAGCAATTCACCCACATATTCCACTGTGATAACCTCCGGCCTTGATTCAATCTTTTGATAGTTCAACACCACGACCTTGTATTCATTGTCGCCGTTGGTAACATCCACAGCGTAGGTTCTGGTGAACGATTCCCCTTCTCCCCGGGTCGGTACTTCCCGGTCGGTCATGACCAACTTATCGTTGTGGTAAATATTCACTTCTTTCACACCACCGCCTCCATCCGTAACGGCGACGTCGAGGGATAGCGTCTGGTGTTTGGTTACCAGTTTGCCGGCTTTATAACTTACCGCATTGGAAGAAATCAGCTTATAGGTATCAAAGAGTCCTGCTGAAGGCCGATGTAGACGACCCAGGTCAAAAATCCGCTCCCCTTCTTCTTTGAGGATATCCTCAATCCTTTTACCCGACACCAGACTCTTTTCCATGTGTTTGGGGCGGTACAGGATCTCGAAATATTGTTCGGCACTATAGTAGTCAGCCAGTTTCTGAATCCCCCGGTTCACGTGCCAACCAAAGTATCGGCCACCAAAAGAGGTACAGTTGAAATATCCCTTTGGGGTCCAGCATACCCACTCGAGATCATCGGAAATAAAAAGTGTTGCGAATGGGAGCACGGACTCACCGAGGTTCCTATACATCTCTTCAATGCCCTTGTAGGTTTTATCTCCATTGGCTTTCATAAAATTGATGACCTCCATCCATGCCTTTTTGCTGGGCTCTTTCGTGAGGGAATCAACAGGAAGTGCGGAGAAATACCGGGCCCAGTCTTCATCGGAAAATGCTTTGCGCAAACTGGGTGCGGCACCTGATTCGTTGAGTTTCCAGATGATGATGGACTGGTCTTCTCCACCCGAAGCCAAATAACGGCCATCTTCACTCACCGCCAACGCACGCACCTCGCCGGAGTGTCCGACAAATTCCTTTTGCAACAACCCCGCTTTATCATACAACTTCAGGGAATGATCACTGGCTACCACTATGTTTCCGTCTGGCGTAGTTTGAAAGTCCAGTATGCGACCATCATTGTCAAGGTCATTCTGAATACTCTTTCCCTTGGGCAGGTTTAGGACCAACTCACTGGATTGGCGGATAGCCGCGTTGGCATCCAACGCCGGCGGCACATAACGGCCCGGAGTGCGGTTAATGCTGAAGTTTGCTAGGTCAAAACTCATGGGGAAGTTGCCAGGCTTTCCAGGTTCGCTGACGCGTGAAATGAATAACTCAAGTCCGGGGCCGAAGGCGAGATCATGGATGGCTGAGCCCTTGCCCTTGATCCTTCGGATTGTTTTTCCATTAATGGGGTTCCACAGTACTATTTCGTTTCCTGTACCTCCCGCCGAGGCAACGATATAACTTCCGTTTTCAGAGGGTGAAAACGCGGCACAAAAAACCGTGTTATCATGACCTCGGTAATCAGAAAACTTGTTGCCGGCAGGCAGGCCATAACTCACGCCGTGACCAGCCACATCCAGGGCCACCAGCAATTTTGAGTCATAGCTAAAGGCTATCGCGTTGATCACTTTGTTTATGCCATCAAACTCCTTCTCTACGGTACCATCCAGGCGCCACAAGATCATCTCGTTGTTGAAGCTGGTTGATGCCAGAAAGGTGCCGTCCGGGGCATAGGCTACTTTGTTAAGTTCGCCCTTGTGCTTTTTCCAGCTTCGGCTGGAGATTTTTGATCCACGGTCAATAGCGGCCAACCCGTATACCATGATGTCCGCGTGTCCCGCAGCAGCTACTGCGAGATCCATGGTCTTTGAGTTCAGGGAGATTGATTTTACCGGTGCACCCACCTGGAGCGTAGTCACCTCCTGCAAGGGTGATGTGCCCGTAACACGCCATACTTTAACGGTGCCGTCATCAGAACCACTCACCAGCAATCCTCCCGTGCTCGAAAAATCCAGGCTGTTGATTACATTGGTGTGACCCACTGCGGTATTCACCTGAATACCTTTGATCAGGTCAATAATGATGATATAATTCTCTTTTTCGGTGGCCACTGGATAGCCAGACACAGCCAATAGTTTGCCATCCGGCGAAAGTGCGGAAGCGTAGAGCATGCCTTCGGGTCCATCACCAATCTGTGATTCAAATTTTTTTAACAATTCTGCTGTGTTGGCATTCCAAACCCGAATGGTTTTATCATCTGAGATACTGATGAGTCGATCTCCCGCAGGGGTAAAGAGTACATTTTCAACCTTGTCTGAATGTCCCTGGGCATTGATGACAATACGGGGTACCCCGGTTTGCGCCATACCGTTGACAACGATTACGGCAAAAAACGCAAATGCAATAGATTTGATTTTCATAGACCTGAATCCTCTGAAGCGGATAAAGGTACTACTTTAGTAAAGAAATTTTCCCGATCAGGCTTCCTGTTCCTTAACCGATACCTGCCGTTGCACGGACCACACGAAGTAGAAAAACAGCGAATAGAAGACTGCGACGGAAAATAGGGAGAGGTGTATCATAGGTGCTTGTTCTTGGAATAAATGTCGCTCCCCAGCCCAAGAGACGCTTGTCATTCTTCGGGGGAAGCCTTCCCGCGTAATATTTTCAGAACATTTCCATATTTCTTGGCATTTGGGGTACTTTGGCGACTATTCGTAACGTTCGTCGTCCTAGCGCAACTCCATGAAGATTTACACGCCCTACCTCTTTGCACTGTTCATTGTCTTTTGTGCTAGTCCGATCTATGGGCAACCAAATGGGACCAGAACACCCAAGGATTGGCACCTGAGGGATCCTGAGTCTGATCACGTCCCCGGGGTGAGTGTGGAGCGAGCCTATGAAGATTTGTTGAAAGGCGAACCTTCGCGAAAAGTACTGGTCGCCGTAATCGACACCGGCATAGACATCAATCATGAAGACCTGCAGGGTATAATCTGGACCAATCCAAATGAAATTCCGGACAATGGCATTGATGATGACCATAACGGATACATCGATGACGTGCACGGATGGAACTTCATCGGAGGAAAAAACGGTAACGTGACAGACGATACCGGAGAAATCACCCGCGAATACATGCGGCTGAAGTCGATTTTCGATAGCATTCCTGAAGCCCATGTTCGCCGTAAGCAAAAAGCCGACTACGAACGGTATCAGCGTATCAGGAAAACATTTGAAAAGGCCCTCGCTGACAACCAGCGCGAGTACCAGGCCTACAGGAGCCTGTACCGAAATCTTCATGAAAGTGTTGATACACTGAAGAAGGTGTTGCAAACCTCGCACCTTTCCGTGGCCGCCATTGATTCGTTCAAAACAGACGTACCGGCCCTGCTCTTTGCCAAGGGATATACCCTGAGGTTTTGGCGTCGGATGGGTGAAGAAACCGAGGTGGATTCGATCCTGCGAGAAATTAAAGTAGCGGTGGACTATTACCGGGTAGTAGTTGAGTACAACTACAATCCTGATTTCGACTCACGGTTGATCGTCGGGGATGACCGCAACAACCTGCACGAACGGTACTACGGCAACAACGATGTGATCGGTCCGGATCCGGAACACGGTACGCATGTTGCAGGCATTATTGCTGCAAACCGCAATAACAACCTTGGCATCAAAGGCATCGCCGATCAGGTCACCATCTTACCCATACGGGCAGTGCCGCCAAATGGCGATGAACGCGACAAGGATGTAGCCAATGCGATCCGATATGCGGTGGACAACGGTGCCACTATCATCAACATGAGTTTTGGCAAGAGCTATTCGCCAGGCAAGCAGGTCGTGGATGAGGCCGTGCGATATGCTGAACAAAAGGGCGTGCTGCTGGTCCACGCCGCTGGTAACGACGGTCAGAACGTAGATGAAAAAATTGACTACCCGAGTCGGTATTACTTGTCAGGCAAGGAAGCCGGGAATTGGCTTGAAGTGGCTGCTTCCGGAAAAGACGAAAACTCGTTCGTTGCTTCCTTTACCAACTATGGCAAGAAGACGGTGGATCTGTTTGCACCCGGCGTTGATGTTTATTCTTCGGTGCCTGGCAACAAATACAAAAATGAAAGTGGTACGAGCATGGCCAGTCCAGTGGCAGCGGGTATAGCTGCGTTACTGAAATCGTACTTTCCTGACCTATCGGTTGCGGAGATCAGGGAGATTCTGGTGAATTCCAGCCGCAAGATGGATGGATTACGGGTGAACCGACCCGGTGGCGGCAAGACAGAATTAAGTGCCTTGAGCCGCTCCGGCGGTTTGATAAATGCATATGAAGCCGTCCGGTTGGCGCGTCAGCGTCCATCCAGGAAAATTCAATAAAGTAGAATCAGGCTACGACTGTTTCAGCTTCTACTACGGGTTCCATCGTAACCCTGGCCTTCACAGAATTTGAAATCAGGCAGTTTGCCTCTGCCTTCTGCAGCACCTTGAGTCCGCGTTCAATATCTTTTGCGTCGCGTACTACTACCGTGGGTACCAGCCGAACTTCCGTCATCATGAATTTGCCTTCTACCTGTTCCAGCTTGCCGTAGGATTTGCAACGGAAGGAAACGAAATCCAGCTTCGAGTTATCAGCGATGGCTAAAAAAGTAGTCATGAGGCAACTGCTTACAGAAGCAGTGAACAAATGCTCGGGCGACCAGATGCCGGGTATGCCCTTGGGAAACTCAGGGGGCGTTGCAACTTCAATGCATCCACCCGCATTTGGATTGATGCCGGCCAGTTCAGGGGAACACATGATTCCTTTTCGGTCATTGCTCCAGGCGATGTCCACTTCGTATTCGTGCGGGTTCATAATTATTGTAATTTATGTTGAAGGCTAGCCCAACTGCCACCATTGTGCACATTGGTAAATCCATTTGATTGCAAAATACTTTTCGCTGAAGCACTGCGCATGCCGGAAGCGCAGCAGGTTATAATGGCTTTGTCTTTGGCAGGAAGTCGGTTGATGTTACTGGCCAGTTGATCTACTGAAATATTAACTGATCCTTTAATATGGCCCGAAGCATATTCTCCCTTGGTGCGCACATCGAGAATTACGGCGCCATTCTTTGCCAATTGTGCATAGTCCACTGCTGGTCCGAAGC
>DAOMGC010000142.1:0-5698 GCA_035430125.1 Cyclobacteriaceae bacterium
GTGATCGCGTCGAATTCGCGGTTGTTCTTTACGTTCTTCTGTTGCTCGTTGTATTTCTTGACCAGCTTTTCAGCCTCCTTGATACCCTCTTTGTTTTTCTTGATGCCGTCTTCGATTTCTTTCAGGTCAGCTTCAAAGCGGGTGAGCCGAACTTTATACCCCTCAATCTCATCCTCCAGGTCCTGAACTTCGTCGGGGAGGTCTCCGCGCAACTTGCGGAGCTGATCTAATTTTGTGTCAATGGACTGTAGCTTTACAAGGGCCTCGAGTTTCTGCGCAATTGTCTGATTTTCCATTACTTAGAGGTAAAATATGGGATTGGTGTCCGTTTCCGAAAAATTGATCGCAAAAGTAGCAAATTTTTTGGTCAAAACCGCCACGAAAAGGTCTTTCGTAAATTGCTCACTTTCATAGTGTCCGATGTCCGCAACCAGGATTTTTCCCTCGGCGTCGAAGAATTCATGGTACTTGAAATCGGCCGAGACAAAGGCCTCGGCCCCTTGCCGAATGGCGTCTAACAACAGGAAACTTCCTGCTCCGCCGCAAACGGCCACCCGCTGAATAGGGCGACCAGAAACGGCCGTGTGACGAACCATGGAAACGTGCATCTGTTCTTTCAAACGCCGAAGGAATGCCAATGGTTCAACTGGCTCAGCAAGTTCTCCAATCATGCCAGCACCAACCTCCTGGTTTTGATTCTCCAACCTGCTCAGGTAGTAGGCCGCTTCTTCATAGGGATGCGCAGCACGCAGCGCCATTAACACCTGACCCTCCACGTGCGCAGGCAGAATTACCTCGATTCTGGTTTCGCTTACTTGTTCAGGTTTACCTGCCTTTCCAATGTGGGGATTGGTGCCTTCGGTTGGTTCAAACCGACCGGTGCCATTCATGGTGAAACTGCAATTCTTATATGCCCCGACCTGTCCGGCGCCAGCTTCATGTAATGCATGTAATACCGCATCGGCATTTGCCTCCGGTACGAACGTAACGAGCTTGGAAAGTGTGCCTGGCCTTGGCACCAAAACGCGGGTACCAGTCAAGCCAAGCTTACTTGCAATCATTTGATTTACACCATGATAGACATTATCCAGGTTTGTATGGGCAGCGTAGATTGCCACCTGTGACTGAATGGCCTGAATCACCACGCGTTCAACGTAGGTCTGTCCGGTTAATCGCTTCAATCCCTTGAAAACGATCGGGTGGTGCGCTACAATCAGGTTGCAGTTTCGCTTTACCGCTTCCTGTACCACCGCTTCGGTGCAGTCGAGCGTAACCAGTATGCCGGTGACTTCCGTCTCCGGATTTCCGACGATCAAACCGGCGTTGTCATAGGATTCCTGATAACTGCGGGGAGCAATGGATTCCAAATAAGCGGCAACATCCTTTATCTTTGACGTTTTCATGGCGTGATTTTGACCCAATTTATTGACTTTCGGTCACGAGATTAATGAAAATACTGCTGTATCCATTCGCCATGCTGTACAACCTGGGCACCCGGGTGAGGAATTATCTCTTTGATATAGGCCACAAGCCTTCCTTTCAGTTTGATGTGATGGTGATATCGGTGGGCAACCTTAACGTTGGCGGGTCGGGAAAAACACCCATGGTGGAATACATCATCCGGCTACTAAAGGACCGCTATCGGATTGCTACCCTTAGCCGGGGATATAAACGGAGAACCAAAGGATTTCGGACGGCACAGGCTGAAGATACAGCCTTGCACCTAGGTGATGAGCCTATGCAGATGAAGCGCAAATTCGGCGATGCGGTTCGTGTTACGGTGGGTGAAGACAGGGTATTTGCCATTCCTAACATTCTGCAGGAGTTCCCCGATACCCATGTGGTCATCATGGACGACGCCTTTCAGCATCGTGCAGTCAATCCCCAGCTTACCGTATTGGTGACAGATTTCGCGCATCCATTTTATAAAGACCATGTGATGCCGTTTGGCCGACTGCGGGAGGCGAGGAGGGGTGCGCAACGTGCAGACATAATCGTTGTCACGAAATGTCCGGGTGACTTGAGCGAACACTTACAAGAAGAGTTTCGCCGGGGTGTGGCAAAGTATGCACCGGAGAAGCCTGTGTTGTTCTCCACGGTGTCATATGATGAACCATGTGCGCTGGGTGCTGCCACCACCATGGAACAACAGGTGATCCTCGTGACGGGTATCGCCAAAACAAAACCGCTGCTGGATTTTTGCCAAAGCAAATATCGGGTGATCCGCCACTTTCAATTTGATGACCATCATCATTACACCCAATCAGAGATGGAGGAGATTGAACGATGCTTTAAACAACAGTCCGGGCCATGTAGCATCCTCACTACGGAAAAGGATATGGTGAAGCTGGTTGCTGATCCCTTTGCCGCTCATATCAGTCGACTTCCCTGGTTTTATATTCCCATTCGTCAGGAATTTGTAAAGGATGGACTGAAATTTGATACACTCGTTCTCGACGCCATTAAGGCGCATGACAGGAAGTAAATGAGTGGGTTATCTTTGCACGTGTTTTTGAGGTTTTTCCTATTTTTTGGGGTCTTTTTGACGGTTTTTGACGTTTCTGCGCAACACAAGCAGGAACCGGTGCAAACCCGCCGTCGCTCAAGCATTGTGAATGACTCGGTCAAGAATGTCTATGGTCCGAAGACCAGTCGCTGGACCACCGAACAGGAACTGTTCGAGAATCGACCAGTATACAGACCGCTCGATACCACTGTGGTCAATTACCACCGGTGGACATACATTCAGCGGTCCAACAATATGATGAAGGACATTGGTGTGATGGGTACAGCCTTAGCTCCGATTTTTCCTTTGGTGCCAGGATCCATTGGGGCCCAGGCCGGATTCTCTGTATATCAACCGTACTTTGATTCGGAGGAACCCCGTTATTTTGATACGAAGTCTCCGTATACAAGACTGCAGATCATATGGGGAGGCAATGGCCGAGCCACGACGCGCATTGAGTTCAGTCGCAATATTAATCCGCGATGGAATTTTGGTTTCAACTACCGCCCGATACTGGTTGACAAACAAATTCAAAAATCTGGTAAAGGCGATCGCATTGTGGTTAGTCAGTACTATGATTTCTATACAACGTACCGATCAAAGAATGATCGCTACTTCCTGTTGGCCAATTTCCGTCGTATACGCCATCGCGTGAATGAGAACGGTGGTGTTGATACCACAGCAGCTACGATAAGTATATTTGATCCTGCTGCCCGGTTGAGACTGGCTGCCGCCAAAACGGAAGAGTACCGGCGCAACATTCATTTCTCACACCATTATCAATTGGTGAAAGCGTTTCAGATATACCACATCGCTGACTTTACCAAACAGTGGAATATTTTCGGAGATGATGTGTCCAAAGATCCGGGAACGCTGTTTGATCACAACACCAACCTGCGTCATGATTCAATTACAGTGAGTGATCAGTCGACATTCACCACCACACAGCAGGAGGTAGGTATTAAGGGAAGTGTAGGTAAGTTGTTCTACAGTGGACATTATCGTTATCGGTATTACAATTTCACCAACCCTGATTTGTCCGTGCCGGAGACAACTGGCGCTGAAAGTTATCTCGGTGGAACCGTGTCTCTCAAATTGGATTCGGTCACCCGCTTCTCCGGCTCAGCCGATTACCTGCTGTCCGGGTATTATCGGATTGAAGGAAAAATTGAATCCCCTTGGATTGAGGGATATTTTCGAAGTGCGCTATCCAAACCTGGGTTTATGCAGCTGGGCTACATGGGCGCACACGACAGTTGGTCAAATACATTCGCGGGCATCAGTTCAACGCAAGCCCAGGGTTTCCTCAAATACAGCAAGGGCGAAATGGATTTCAGGGCAGGAGGTACGGTAAGCCTGTTGCACAACACGGTTTATTTCAAAGAAGACACCTTAATCAAGCAGCATGTGTTGCCGCATCAGTCAACCGGGTTTCAGAGTACGTTTGCCCCTGAGGTGAGAGCGTCGGTCCGGTTTCTTCGTCATGTCTATTTCCGTCCGCAGGCGATTTATACACAGATTATCACGAACGACGACAATGTGCTTCGAATTCCCACGGTGTTTATCAATGGCCAATTGGCTTACGAGAACATTATGTTTAACAGACACTTGCAGCTTCATGCCGGCGTTGACTTCCATTGGCACTCCGACTATAAAGCCCTGGCTTATGACCCAGCTATCCAGCAATTTTATGTCCAGGACCGCGTAGTGAGCAAATCATTTCCGCTCATAGATATCTTCGTGGTAGGAAAGATGGGACGTACCCGGTACTTTTTTAAGTACCACAACGTGTTCCAGATGTTTAATGGTGGTATTGGATACCTGCCTACTCCTGGTTATCCGGGCACCCGGAACATGATCGACTTTGGTTTCGAGTTTTTGTTGTTCGACTAAACATGGAAAAGCACGTTCTCGGCCTGGTACTGCCAACGGATCCGCGTTGGGTGAACATTGCAGAAAAGAACATCCAGGACATTCTGATCGACCACGCCTATTGCGAACAAAAGGCAGCCTCATCCTGTATTTCCCTCATCATCCTGCACCCTGATCGCCAATCGTTGGTGGACAAACTCACACCCGTGGTATCAGAAGAGTGGAATCACTTTGAGCAAGTGCTTGATAAACTCAGGGCCAGGGGTTGGACACTGGGTGAATCGCGCAAAGATGAGTATGTGGAAAAACTGCGCAGTATCGTGAAGACCGGTGGTAGCCGGGAAGAGCAACTGGTAGAGAAATTATTGATGAATGCCCTCATTGAAGCCCGGAGTTGTGAACGGTTCAGATTACTCTCTAAAGAGATCGCCGATCGTGATCTCGCAGACTTCTACCATGACTTGATGGTATCCGAAGCAGGTCACTACAAACTCTTTCTGTCCCTCGCTAAAGAATACTACGATGCCATAGCTGTTGAAAAACGTTGGCGAGAAATGCTCGCAGCTGAGGCGCTGATCATGAAAGACCTGGAGGTCCGTCAGGACCGGATGCACTAAGTCTTTTGCTTCTTCTTTTTGGCTGCCGGAAACAACACGTTGTTCAGGATCAGGCGGAAGCCCGGTGAGTTGGGATGTAAGGTCAGATCCGTGGGTTCTTCGTAGACCGTGTGTTGATAGTCTTCCGGATCGTGGCCGCCGTAGTAGGTCCAGAATCCTTTGCCAAATACACCGTGTAGGTATTTTGCTTCGTTGATCTCGCGGTTCTCGCCCATGATCACCACATCCGATTTAATCAATTGCTTCTTGAAACCGGTGGTCTGACCGTAAAAGCCTTTAATCACTTTCGTGTGATTCTGCGTGAGCATGGTAGGGATGGGATCCCACTTCGCCGAGAATTCAAACACAGCAAAGTAGTCGTTGTCCTGTCGCAGCCCTCGGTCCTGTGGATTATTGTCTATATCCGAGAACTCATAGGTGTACGGATCGCGTACCAAATGAAAATTGGTGAAGGCCAAAGTCTTCTCGTAGTTCAGTTTTTCCTGGGCGCGGGGGTCGGCCGGGTCGCCATCATACATGCGCTCGCAGATGTCAACTCCATCAGCGGCGACAGCGATATCGAATGAATCAGTAGCTGAACACATCGCGAACAAAAATCCGCCGGCACCCACAAACTCCTGGATATGTTTGGCGACAGCCAGTTTCAGTTGGGATACTTTCGGGAAGCCATGTTTTCGTGCCATGTCTTCTGCCTCTTTTTGCT
>DAOMGC010000143.1:0-5536 GCA_035430125.1 Cyclobacteriaceae bacterium
CCCGCCCCTGGATCGGGGCGGGCTTCATGAAATAATTTATCTCAATGGTTTACAAAGCAGCCTTGCGCCGATCCGATTCAGATCCGTGCCACCACCAGCATGCTGTAAACGTGAATTTCATAAGTTAATCAGCTGATTCCTTCTTGCGAACAACTCGCTTGGCTTTGGGTTTGGCCTCAACAACAGCGGCCGCTGCAGGGCGGGACGCAACACGCTTCAGGCGCGCCTTGATTGACTTCTTGTTGCGGGACACGCCATAGGTACCCAAGCGAATCTTACCTTTTCTTGATTTCTTATCTCCTCTTCCCATGATGAATTATGTAATTATTCGGCAAGTATAGCAAGCCTTCGTAAAATTCCAAAATAACAGACGGTATTCGGCTATAAACTTGCACTCTTGACTCAAATGAAGCTGGAAAATCGACCAGCGAGGGATCCGGATCAGAAGTTGAAGCCCAAACGAAGGTAAAACAAGGTACCTTCGACGGAGTGACCAACTTCCGTAACAATGGTGGTCATTTCGTACGGAATAAGCCAGAGGCCGCCGCCATACCCATGGTGCCATACATTGGAGCTTCCGGTTGGCGAGGAAGGATCAACCCCATTGGCATCCTTGTACCATACCCGCCCTATGTCATAAAACCCATGCAGGCCAAATGAGGCTGGGAACAGGAACGTTCGGAGGTTACCAAGGCGCATCCGCATCTCATTATTGAAGTAGGCTTTGGAGTCGCCATAGAACCGGGTCTTGCGGAAGCCACGCACATCAGTCTTGCCGTCCAACGCCTGGGCCTGGAACAATTGATAAGTTCCTGTATTAAAACCAACACCGGCATTGAATACATAGGTCACTTTCGCCGGCAATCGGAAGGACTGGTAAATCGTTAGGCTTGCATTGTGCGATGTATAGTTTGGCGCATCCAGTCCATTCATCCAGCGGGAGGTGTACTTCATCACCAAACCACGGGTAGTGTAGGTGGTATTATCACGCCGATCAATCCCGAAGACATAGCCGACACCCAGGAAGGTACGGGGGATTGCCAATATGGATTCGGGTAAAGTGGAGTCATAGACATTGATATAGCGATCACCATTGGGTTTCACCACTTCACCGCGGTGAAAGATTGGGCCTGCTTTGACATAGGCCCATTGCCCGAGCCTACGACGAAGCCGGGCTTCACCACGGAAGTCACGAAAACGCAAACGGTAGTAGTCAATCGCATTAGGCACATCAATGTTGGGTTGCTGATTGATGTTCTGATCATAGACCGACTCATTGCCCCACCCAAAGAAATTATTCACAAAGTTTGGTGAACGTACGTCCGCGTCGATCTCCAGATCCCACTTGCCTATCCACTGCGGAAAGCGCCCTTCGTACTTTACGGTGAACGACAAGGTCCGCACGGCTACGCTGGCCTGCAGCATATGATGCGAACGGTATGGTTTCTTTCGGAATCCATGGGCAATGGTTGAAAAGCCGGGGCCCAGAAAAATACCATCATCAATATTGTAGGATACCGTATGCTTTGGCGCAAAGCGATTATATTCAAAATCCTTCCGGTCATAATCGTTTACATGTGGGTCAAGGGATGTGCGGTTAAATACCCGACGCCCATCTAGTTGAATTCCGGAAGGCTGGTCATATACCCAGACCCTTCGTCGCCCTGCCGTTTCGTTCAGTAGACTGTCTTGCCCATCCCCACCTATGACCCTGACCGTCTGGCGACCGGTTACTCCCGTAAAATGAAATATATCATTACCACCCAAGCCATACAATCTCAACTCGCGCGTTTCATGCGCCACAAACTCCCGGTCAAACAGCAAACGGCCTTTATGTCCCTGCTTGTTGATGTTATACATCTTCACACTAAGATTGCCGCCGGGTAGCCAGGCCGCATCAAACCACTCCGATTTGTTACTTCCAACCACGTCCACCTCCCGCGCCAGAAATGCATAATAGATCTGAGCATCCGCTACCAACTTACTTCTCCTCGATTTAAGACGTCTGGCGATTTCTTTGCCATGAATGGCATACACATCCTTGGGCCAGGAGCGCAATGCTGAGTCTATGGATGCATCGGTCAGGTGTTGTGAAAGATCCAGCGCAATTTGCCGAAAGTCTTCCCGGTTCAAATGATTCAGGAAACTCCGATCAAAATGGCGACCAACCTTCATCAACCCAGGTACCCAGCGTACGTGATCGCCAAATCCCTCTAACTGCGGAAAATTATGTCGTTTGCGCAACTTACTAGGCAAGAACCCTTCGTTGAGGAAAAATGCCTGGTCACGGTCGCGAGGAATGGGTCGATATACCCTATCCTTCTTTGCTCCATACTCACCCCACCGCCATTGATCATCATGCCGATCCCAGTCACCAATCCACATGTCAAATAACCGGGAACGCAATACCCAGGGTTGATCAATTTTTATCTCATTGTCATCGGCCATATGTTCCAAGAGCCGATGGGTTGAAATCATTTTCGTTGGATTGCCAAAAAAATCCATACCCTTTCCCGATCCATCAGGACGCTCTTCAAACATCATGGGCTGCCCCGCGAAGTCTTTGCGATACACCCCCCAACGCTGGTCGTTGGGGGCGTACACAACCCTGGGGTTTGTATGGTAAATCCCGGCGGCCGAGGCCAATCGCGGTATCACGAGGGCAGCATAGGGATGCTCCGCTGAAACCTGATCCTGCTTTACCGCCTGAACAAATGTCTTTCGAAAACTTACTGGCAAGGCACGCTCCGGAAATTTCTCCACCGTGCGCATTGTAAACTGCCGCCCCTGGTGATCCGCCAGACGCAACGCCATCGTCTCGGCTCCACCCCCCTTGCTCAGGATAGAAAGGCCTCCATGTTCGCGACCAATATCAAAGGCCTCCAACTGAAGACGTAAGGCCCACTCAGCGCGATAGTTGGCACCCAATAATCTTCGACGAAAGCCATTTGCGTCGTACTGAAAACTGGCCCGTGATCCAACCCATAATGTATCCGTTGATGACGGCTCAAACTTTTCCGGGGCATTGGCCTTCAACTTCGGCACTACTGTTTCAAATACTCTCCCTTTCCGGGTATAGTATTCAATATTGACGGTGCCGTTCTCCCGCAGCAAGAGTTGGGCAATTCCCTGATCCGGACTTACAAACCTGGCCTTGCCTTTCTGCCTGACCGCTGACGACTTCGATGCTGCACCACTGACGACATAGTACACGCTGTCCGATGTTGCATATTGAAGCGCATGCTCATGCCCACTCACATAAATGATTCCCGGGTAAGCAGAAAAAACATCCTTGAGTCCATGCCGAAGTGCTTTGTTCACTGGATGGGCCGCATCTTGTACATGGCCGAACACAGAACGATACATAGGAACCAATGAGCCCACAATGGGAAGTGGCACATACAGATTTTTTTGAGCTGCTGTCAACGGAAACAAATGATCCTTCCAGGTGAACACCCCACCATGAGGACCATAGGTATAAACCGGATGATGACCCGCAACAATAATCCGTTTACCCTGATTGCGATTGAGCATGTCGTCGAGATGAATGGTGACATCAGCAGCGCTTTTCGAATCGCAAGGACTCTGATCACCTTCAGGCTTCTCCCATGGATGCAGGAACCATTGGGTGTTTAGTACAACAAGCAATACATCATCGCCAAGTTTGATTTCTTCCGGTCCCGGGCATCCATCCCGGGGAAGAAAATACACATTGCTTTTGTGCAGAGAATCAATAAACGCCTGTTGGTTTTTCAGATAACGAAGACCATCATGATGACCGTTCTTCCAATCATGATTGCCGGGCACAACATATATCCTTTCAGCCCCAGCAGTAAGGTCTAATTGTTCCATCAATCGTCGTTCTGCTTCTGCGCGGTCCGGACTGAGCCGGTCTGGCATACCCCTGGGATAAATATTGTCACCGAGAAATATGACCGTAGCCGGAATCCCTTGAGTCGTGAGGGTATGAATCTGGTCACGCAGGTTTACAACTTGCTCCGCCCCACCATCCCCAATCAGAATGATGGCCTGACTGGCAGATTGAGTCTGCGCCAAAGCCACAACGGATGGCCAGAATGCCCAAAAGCCAAGAAACCATAGACGCATCCTGGCAAAAATAGAGTTTTGAAGCAGTTAGCCAACTGATAATATATGTATGGCACCTCCTGAAAGAGACTACAATGGGTATCGGTACAGCATACAGTCTTTAGGCTCATTGCCCTGATTGACAAAGCGGAACCATTTCTCAAGTCGCACCTCTTCTTGCATGCCACATTTGAGGAGTACCTTTGAAGATGCTATGTTCTCGATGTCAACAAAAGTCTGTATCCGGTAGACCTCAGGCAACTGCCTCATGATGCCCAGCATAACCCGGGTGGCTTCCGTAGCATAGCCCTGCCCCCATTGCGTCGGGCTTAGAATATAGCCAAACTGCAGCTTCCCCTGATCATTCATAATACCAAAACTGCCGATCAGTCGGTTGGTGCCGGCCAGGCGAAGCGTGAATGAATAATCAATCCCTTGTCGCCATGCGTTAACCGCATAGTCTACGAACGAACGGGTATCACCAATCGTCTGGTGCGTGGGCCAGGAGACATACCGGGTGGCTTCGGGCTTGCTGGCGTACGTATGAAAAATTTCTTCCGCGTCTTCGTACCTTAGCCGGGACAATATCATCCGCGTGGAGCGGATTACTTCAGGAATCTCAAGTTTCATAACAATTACTCCCGGCTGTTCATGGGTTCAAATATCGTTCATCAATACTATAAAAAAGAAGTAGATGGTATCATTATCATGGTCAAGGTAAATCCCATCCAATGGAGAGGCACGGAACTGTCTGTTCACCCCAATGGCACTGTTGAGTCACGCGACCTTGAATTTGATGAAGCCATCCTGGAAGACCTGAAAATCGATGGCTTTCTCGAATCTAGCCCGTTGGAATTCAATCTCTATCATATCGGTCTCAAATCCTGACTATTTTCTAATTCGAAACAGCCGGTTAATTTTACGCCCGGAATTCACAACGCTAACAGGTAGTTATGGGACGCATCTTCGAAAAACGAAAACACAAAATGTTTGCGCGCTTTGACCGCATGGCCAAAGGATTTACGCGAATCGGAAAAGACATTGCCATCGCTGTAAAGCAAGGAGGTCCCAACCCAGACAACAACCCGCGTCTGCGCATGGCTATCCAGAACGCCAAAGGCATGAACATGCCTAAGGACCGGGTAGAATCTGCCATCAAGCGCGCTTCTTCCAAAGAGGAAAAAGACTTTCAGGAAGTGATCTATGAAGGTTATGCGCCGCATGGGGTTCCCGTTCTGGTGGAATGCGCAACCGACAACCCAACCCGAACCGTGGCCAATATTCGCCTTCACTTCTCCAAGAATGGTGGTAGCATGGGAAACTCCGGGTCGGTATCCTTTATGTTCGAGCGCAAAGGGGTATTCAAATTTGATCCCACCAAGATCAATCTCGATGAAATCGAACTGGACCTCATTGACGCTGGTGCCGAAGATATACAACGCGAGGAAAG
>DAOMGC010000144.1:0-5528 GCA_035430125.1 Cyclobacteriaceae bacterium
TCCGGAATCGTGCCGCTTATGCTAATGGCAGTAGGTGATGAATTGACCTTGAGTTTGAAGGCGTCATCCTGGTCGCCGCCGTTGATACTCACGGTACCTTCAACGGATACCACGGGCTGATCCCAGGTCGTCACCCGGATGAGTTCCGGATAATCGAAGTGCATTACGATTTTTTGGCCAGGCTCAACCGGCTGGGTGTGCTGAATAGGAGTCTGTGCTTTTGCAACAGAAACACAAGCAATGAGGAATACGATGATCGCTTTCATAGGCATTATTTTTTGCGGAGATAAATCTTGCTGTAGTCCGAACGCAGGTCGATGTTAATACCGCCGCCGTTGATCTTGCCGTTCACCTTATCGCTGTAGCGCACCATATCGCCCTGCTTTTCAATTTCAATTTTGAACTCCGGGGCAACCAGCAATTCGCCGTACGATGTGCTCATCTTCAGATTAGCCTTGGTAGCCACAGGGAGGGTAACATCCACGTATCCATAAATCGACACGATCGAAATAGGACCTTTCACATTCGCGCCAAGCTCAGCTTCCACGTGACCATACACCGTCTTGAGGGTAAGGGGACCAGTTACGTTCTCCAGTTCGATGGAGTTGTAGGTGGCAGATACTTCAATCTCATTCTCCAGATTCTTGAAAGTCGCTGTTCCGCCGTATTGAGATTCATGGTTGAAGCTCACAATGACTCCTTTGGGAACCAGGATTTTCACTTCCGGCGATCCCATCTTTTTTATTTGGTTCACTTCGATCACGTTGCCTTTGTCGGCTACATTGATGCCCAGACCTGTATTGTCCGTTAAGCCGGAGCCATTGATGGCCATCAGGCCTGCGGCTCTTTCATCTTTCGAGTCACTCTTGTCGCGGCCGGAAAAAACAATCTCATTTCCATTGTAACCTTCCACGGTTACTTTCCCGATACCGATTTCGAGACGCCCGGTGCTTTTGGCCACTTTGTACTCCTGGGCCAATGCGGCAGTTGATGCCAGCAAACCCAACATAATGAATAAGATATTTTTCATGGTTTTGTTATTGTCTGTTTAAATCAATCAGGACAGTTTGAGTATTCCCGACAAGGCCTCGTCCTTTACGGCCTTGATGGTGCGGTTGTCATCCACAATGTGTTGCAGTTGATTCACCACTTCTTTTTCCTTTAGTCGCACCAGGAACTGAATCAATGATATCTGTACAGCAGGATCCTTTTGCGTGGACAGCGATTCGATCAGTTGATGACGGACGGCAGGGTCTTCGTGAAATTGTATGAGGGCATCCAGTGCAGCAAGCCGAACGTTGGTGTTGGGATCATCATTCATGCGTTTCACCAGTGCATGGACAATCTCATCATCCGGCTTATTCAAATTCATCGCCACGGTGGTCCCGAGCATGCGCTGACTGGCCGATTGCTGGTTGTCGAGCATGGCGAACATCATTTGCTTGGTGGCCTCGACTTCCTTCTTGAGTGCTGCCATCTCGGCTTCGTGGACATTGTTTTTGTTAATCCAGTAGCCAACGGCCACACCTGAGATCAGTAAGGCAACACCGGCAGCGATGCGGTACAACAGCGGCGTCAACGTGCGCACGGGACGGTTGCTGTTGATTTCCTCGCGCAGGGCCTGATTGAATTTTCTCGTCAAATCCGATCCGGGCTCCAGTGTCTTGGCCATGTCCAGTTGACCCATCACTGTTCGCAGTTGTTCGTGGAGCAACCGGGCAGCGGGGTTCGTCGCAATTTCGCGTTCAGCCGCGGCGCGGGCTTCCGGTGAGAGCACGCCGTCGATGTAGTCGATAAGCAGGTGTTCCAGTTGTTCTTGGTTCATGACTGATTCTTTTCCAGTTCGAAATAGTTTTCCCTCAGTTTCGCGATGGCCCGGTGCACTTTCACCTTGATATTAGCCACCGAAGTTTCCAGCAGTTCAGCTACTTCTTCATACTTCATGTGCTGAAAGCGCGTGAGTACCAGCAGTTCCCGTTGTTCATCCGAAAGCCGATCAAGGGATCGCTGGAGGATCCTTTCCCGCTCTTCCTGTTCGGCTGAATCGTTATGGTCCATGACCGTGTCGCTCATGCGTTCCACCGCTACGAAGTCTGCTTTCCTGTTTTTGTGGGCCTGGTAGTGGTCGGCAAATACGTTGCGGGCCATTTGGTAGATCCACGGCAGAAACCGATTTCCGTTCCGGTAGCTGGTGCGGTAGCGGATCAGTCTCAGAAACACATTTTGGGTCAAGTCTTCCGCGATCGCGCGGTCGAGGGCCATGCGGGCGAGGAAGTTGTAAATCCGCTTGTGATGCCGGTCGAACAGGATGGATGCCTGCTGCAGGTCGCCGTTTTTCACGGCCTCCATGATTTGTTCGTCGGTGCTCAACGCGCTGATTTTTGCCAAAATTCGTGTTAGTTACCGGGGGGAGGGGGAAAGGTTACAAAGGAAACTAATCTTTTGATCCTGGTGTCTATAGAGCGAATTCAATTTGATCTAACCGGATGGTTAGGAATCCCAGAATGCTCTCTGCTGCTAAACTGAAATGGTATTCTTCTCAATATTTTTAATGGTCTCTCAGGGCTCCAACCGGATTGCTAAAGGTGGTTCGGATGATTTGTGTGCCAATGGAAACCAACGTACAAAAGGCGATTGTAAGAAGGGCAATTACAAAAGGGCTAACGCCGACGGGAACTGCGAATGCAAAATTCTTGAGCCATCGTTGCGCGCCCCAATAGCCCAGTGGTATAGCCACTAGCGCTGCCCAGAAAATCAATCTGAAGAACCATTTTGCGAAGAGAACTGCGATGCTTGAAGAATTTGCTCCCAGTATTTTTCGGATACCCATTTCCCTGGATCGTTGCTCTGCCATAAATAAGGCGAGGCCAAACACGCCTAAAGAGGAAACAACAATAGCAAACAGGGCAAAGAAGTTAATTCCCTGCGCCAACTTGATCTCCTGTTGATAACTTTTCTCGAAATTATCGGACAACGAAAAATAACTGAATGGAAAGCCAGGTCGTAAGTAAGCCCATTGTTCACGCAAGTAGTTCAGAATTGCATCTCGTTCGAGGGGGTCAATACGAACAATTACCGAACGTGTCCTGCCCCGTGTTACGACCAATACAAAAGGCTTGATGGGTTCATGAAGCGATTCGAAATTGATATCTTTTACAACGCCAACTATATTTCCATGGCGCGAACCGTAATGGATCGATTTACCAATTGCATCTTCATTTGATTTCCAGTCTAAAGCCTTTACAGCGGTTTCATTGATAATAAATGCCTCACTGGAGTCACTAGCAATCTGATAGTCAAAATCCCTTCCTGAGGCAATTTGCAAGCCCAATGTCTTAATGTAATCATGGTCTACATGCACATCCGCAAGACGCAAGTCGACTGGAATGAATTGACCACTTTTTTCAATTTTCAAACGCTGTGCATCGTCCAGCCTTCCGGAAGGAACGCGACTCCCCATACTTACTTTTGCGATACCTTTTTGTTGTTCCAACTGTTCTTTTATGAGTCTAAATTTCTTGTAAATGACATCAGACGATGGCAGAACGATGATGTTGTTTTTGTCAAAACCGGGATCAAATGAAGTTACAAAATCAATTTGTGACCGTATGACAACAACGGATACGATCAAAAGAATGGAAATGAAAAAATGAATGCTAACCAGAGCAGCACGCAGGCTGAATCTCTTCCACGAAGTAGAAACCCCTTTCCGAAGTATTTCGGCAGGTTTGAATGAAGAGAGCCGTAAGGCAGGATACCCGCCTGCCACCAACCCTACCATCAAGAGCAGTATCCAAGAAGCCAATAAGAAAGAAGGCTCGGTCAGCATGGAGAAACAAAACGACTTGCCCATAAACGAGTTAAATTCAGGTATCAAAAAATAGGCAGTTGTGAAAGCCATAACCATTGATACCAGCCCTGAAAGAACTGCTTCTAATACAAACTGCATGAAGAGCGTGAATCGTTGGGCCCCAATCACCTTTTTGAGGCCAACCTCTTTTGCACGTTGGGATAACCTGGCTGTTGAGAGGTTAATGAAATTAAAACAGGCCATTGCCAGTATCAAGGTAGCCAAAGCAGCAAAAACATACACCAACAAATAGTTCCCGTTTGGCTCTGTCTCTGAGTCCATGGTATAATATAAGTGAAGGTCTTTTAGCGCCCAGGTGTGATATCGATAAACCTGAGAAGGCTTACGACCATCGGGATCGGGTGGGTAATAGTTATCTAGTGCAACGCCGATCTTAGCCTCGAATTGTTTGACGCTTACGTTGGGCCGTAGCAAAACATAGGTTGCATAATTATTACTTTGGTCACTCATCATGTTGTGCAGACCGTTAATTCTTTCCAGGCTACTCATAGAACAGAGGAAATCTGCTTTAAAATGTGAGTTAGCCGGAAAATCCTCATAAACCGCAGTTACCATCATTGGATGCTGACCCTCCAGCACTAGAATTTTTCCAATAGGGTCTTCCTGGCCGAAATAGCGAGAGGCGGTTGATTGGCTCAGGGTAATCGAATTGATCTCTTGCAGGGGCGCTTGCTTATTTCCTTTTACCACTTTCCAGGAGAAAACGGAGAAGATGGACTCATCTGCGAAAAACATCCTGGTTTCAACATTGGTGAGTTCCTTGCTGGAAACAAGGCTATTTCCATTGTTTGACAGCCTGACCGCATCTTCTACTTCTTCAAAGTCCTTTTTCAAATAAATCGCTAGTGAAGGTTGGGTGTGCCCAAAATGAATTTCGGCATTGCCCTTGCTATCCAAGGACTCACGAGATATGCGAAATATCCGATTGGCATTAAGATGATACTGGTCATAACTAAGCTCGTGCTGGATGTACAGTACGATGAGTAGTAGGGCAGTGAAGGAAACGGCCAAACCTGTCACATTGATAAATGAAGTTATCCTGTTCTTAAGGAGACTCCGAAACGCGAGTAGAAAGTTGAGTCGAAGCATAGGCGTAGGTTAGGTGGTAGCCAAAACCCCATACTCAATTAAATTTAGATGGTTACCGGAAACAGACCTTTTGATTCCTCTTTTTGGAGCGGTCACGACTAGATCAACCTATTAAGGTGATAGGATAATCTTCAGTGATGCATTTTTGAGTGATGTCTGGTTGTTCACGCTTAGCTTTATTGAAACAAAAAAATCCTTCGCCCTGACGAAAAGGCATAAGGACCTTTCGGGATGAGGATTACCTCTGTGATTCTTTTGGTGAGGCGTCTAAATGAATAAGCCTTGTTCGCTACGCTCACACCGGACTTTTTGTTTATGCGCGCTTTGAGTGACACACTCAGCGCTTCAAACAAAAAGCCCTCCGCTCTCGCGGAAGGCTTTGATCACTCAAACGTTATCGGGTTTTAGCCGACGGAGCTCGCCAAATCGGATTTGACCCCAATCAAGAGTCGTTGATACCAAGCTCGCCTCGCTCTGAAAACAGAGCTACGGCGAGCGGAGTCGGGGTGAGATGACGACAACCTTTCTCACAACCCTCTATTTTACAGTAACTTATAAGAACACTTTT
>DAOMGC010000145.1:0-5485 GCA_035430125.1 Cyclobacteriaceae bacterium
TGTCGGTAATTGACCTGGCCATCAAAGGCGGCTTCATGATGATACCCATTGTGTTATCATCATTTTTTGCCATATATATTTTTGTGGAGCGCATCCTCACCATTAATAAAGCCAACCAAAGTCCTGAGGCATTCATGGGCAGGATTAAGGAACTGGTGCTGCGCGGAGACATCAATGGCGCTAAACTCCTCTGTAGCCAATTCGATAGCCCCATCAGCCGGATGATCGAAAAGGGAATTGCGCGCATCGGCAGTCCGTTAAAGACCATTGAGGCATCGATTGAAAATGTAGCGAAACTGGAACTATTTAAGCTGGAAAAGAACTTGTCCGTACTCGCCACCGTATCAGGTGCCGCACCCATGATGGGATTTTTGGGAACAGTAATAGGCATGGTGGAAGCGTTCATTTCCATCGCCCAGGAAGAAGGTTCTGTTAGCCCCAAATTGCTCTCATCGGGTATTTATACCGCGATGATCACCACGGTAGCCGGGTTGATTGTGGGTATCATTGCGTACCTTGCATACAACTACCTGGTTACCCGGGTATCCAAGGTGGTCCACAAGATGGAATATTCATCTATCGAGTTTATTGACTTGCTTCAGGAGCCCCGATAGTTATGAACCTGCAAACCAGAAATAAGGTAGAAGCAGCGTTCAGCATGGCCTCCATGACGGACCTGATTTTTCTTTTGCTCATTTTCTTCATGCTCACCTCATCGTTTGTCACGCCGTCCGGATTGCCCGTGAATCTCCCATCCAGCCAGGCAGGCAATATTGAAGTGCAAAAGGCATCGGTTACAGTTACCCGGGACCTGATATACTTTGTCAATGACAAACGGGTGACCAAAAACACCCTTGAAGCGGAGCTTAAAAGAACCCTGTCCCCGGCTAATGGCGTAGTGGTGTTGCATATAGACAAGAGCGTTCCCACAGAAGAGCTTGTCTTTGTGGCGGGCATTGCCACTGCCTTAAAGGCCAAAGTGACCATTGCTACCAAGCCCAAATAGTATGGATCAGCACGAATCCCGCAACCGCAGAATTGGCTTATTCACTTCACTGGGTATCCACGCAGGTTTATTTCTTGCTTTGTTCTTTTTGGTAGCCTGGCGTGCGCCCAATCCTCCCAATCCGGAGTATGGCATAGAGTTGAATTTTGGTTTGGACACTGAAGGAAGCGGTGAAATTCAACCTGAAGAAAATGTTGGCAGCGATACGGAGGATCCTGCTAAAGAGCCTACGCAGGAAACTGCTTCGCCATCCGAGGAGGCCCAACCAGAAACCAATGAGATCGTTCCGGAAAAGACAGTTGACCCAACACCCACACAAGACGACAATCCGGTTGCAGTAAAAGAAGAGAAGAAGGTGGTAAAGAACAACACGAAGGTCATCAAGAAGACGGAAGTGAAGCCGAAAGAAGAAAAAGTGGTTGTCGAGTATAAGAACGAGAGCAAGCCTACGGAAACAACAGATAATTCCCGAAAGGGCAAAGAGGGCTCTCAGGGCGATGATACCAACAAGACTGGCGATAAGGGCAACCCACAAGGTACGCTGGATGCGCAGGCCTTATATGGCACACCTGGCGGTGGAGGAGGAGGTGATGGATTTGGTCTGTCCATGTCAGGTTGGACTTGGGCAGATGCCCCGCGTACCCCGGAATTGCCAGACAATGAAAGTGGGCGTGTAGTGTTTGAAATCGAATGCGATGAGAATGGCGACATCACGGCCATTACACCCGTGGAGCGCGGACTTAGCCTTAAGGCTGAGCAGATTCTAAAAGACGAGATTAGAAGAAATAGCCTTGTACGGACCTCTGGCGGCAAAGTACCTCCGCGGTCAAAGGGCCGTATCATCTTCATCCTTAAAGCGAGATAATCCCCTGTAACTGATTATTTACCAGTCTTATAGAGTCCAGCCGCGATCTTTTCCGGAAGGGCTTTGGGAAGCAAGCCAACAAGTTTTACGGATATCCAGTTTACGAAGCCTGGAATGATTTCCGCCTTTCCGGCAAACATCCCATTGACCCCAATTCGTGCTACTGCATCGGCAGGCATACTGAATTTTTCAGAGCGTTCTTTGAGTACACCCATGTTGGCCCGGTCAATAAAGCCAGTGGAAGTGGCTCCCGGACTCAAGCATGAAACCGTTGTTCCTGATCCCAACAATTCGAGACGCAAGCCCCGGCTGAAAAGCAGTACAAAGGCTTTGGTGGCGGCATAACTTGCCAGCGTGGGTACTGCCTGATACGCTGCTGTACTCCCCACATTCATGATGTATGATCGCTGCTGCTCTTGAAGGTAGGGCAACAGCACCTTGCACAAATCAGCCAGGGTGATCATGTTCAATTGCATCATGTTATTCAACTGTTCGCGATCCAGCGTGGCCACAGTTCCCCATGAGCCATAACCCGCGTTATTGATCAGGATATCAATGGCATACCCTTTGGCGTCCAGCCACTGCTTCACCTGCATGGCAGCACCAGGGGCTGAGAGGTCCAGGGTTAAATAGTCTGCCTGAATGCCGTATTTGGATCTTAATTCGGCTACGTGTTCGGTTAAGGTACCGCCGCTGCGTGCGATAAGCAGCAAGTTGTGTTTACGGGAAGCCAGTTCTTTAGCAATCGACCAGCCGATGCCTCCGCTGGCGCCTGTAATGAGCGCGTATGCCATGATACTTACTTGTTGGTGATCGCCATAAGTCGCTGATAAAACAGCGGCTTGCTTTCCTCCGTACGCGGCTGATATTTTCCGGTAATGATTGGAACATACATGACCCGGCGTCGACTCTTCTCACCGATGTGTGGTGATTGTGCGACCCGGTGCCAAAGACGTCCATCATGAACGGTCAGGTCTCCCGGCTCCACGTTGAGTCCAAGTTCTTTCTTATCGGGCTTGTTGCTTAGAAAATAAACCTTCTTGAACAGGAGTGTGCGAATTCCTTTGTTGTGTGTGCCTGGCAGTATCCGCAGCCCACCATTGTCGGTGGAGGAATAATCCAGGTGTAGCCCTACATTGAGCATGGGCATGATCTTATTGCCGTAGAAGATATCCCGGAGTGCATCGGTATGCCATCCCAGCTGGCTAAAGTTACTCTCAGATGAGTTTACGTAGTGGTTAAATACGAGGCCGTCCTTTTCAACTTCACCCACGCGGGAGTCAGGCATTCCTACCAACTCGAAGAGGGATTTCAAACGGTCATCTTTAAGGAAATTCTGAAAGAGTTCGCTAAACTGATTGAGGAATGCGAACCGCTGAACAATTCTCTTGCCGTCCACATCAGTACCATACTTGATGGGCACCCCATTAACGCTTTTACGGTCTTCAGAAATCCACTCATTTTGGATGCGAACCGATTCGGCCAGCATGGCCTTTACAGTTTCTGCATCCACAAAATTCTTAAAGTGGAGAAAACCGTATGTATCGAAGAAATTCTTTTGCTCCTCTGTAAGTTTCAACCCCAATGAGAAGTGGGGATAAGTGCCATTAACCGTATGATTTTTACCATTCTTTCCCTGCTCGTACATGGTCCGTATTATGGTTTTTGGTTTGCTAACGCGCAATTTACTTCAATTTTCTCAATTTCTTAACATCTGAAGGGCTTGATTAGACCTTCTAACGGGATTTTAAGGCTTTTGTTGGCTATTGGGTCGCTCCCAGCGGAAGCACCCTCCGGATGAGAACTACGGCACCCCAGGCCACCAGTAAGGCTGCGATCAGGTCGATGGAATAGTGGACATGCTGCCAGGCCAGCAGTACGGCCATGACCAGTGTTCCTGCCAGTTTGATTGACCGTGCAATGGCATTGGGCTCGACCAGTACAAGGACAAATACAGTGCTGACGTGACCGGAGAAAAACAAGTCTTTGGCAAACCCTTTGTCAGGGTAAGCGATGGAGGAGATCGGGTCAAGCAGCAGGATCATGTCAGTTGGTGGTTCGAGGGTGAGCCCGTACATGGTAATCAACCGGAAAACATTCACGACGCTATACGCGGTGAGGCCGACGAGAATGATTTTAGGTTGCTTATATCCCATCAAAAGGGTCTGCAGGATGGATGCATACAGAATGAAGAATACGATCAACGACCAATCGCGAGGCGTAAACATATCCAACACCGGATCCTGAAGCCTGATCCCCGGCTTCGGAGTTAATATGTCATGGTAGAAATGGGGCATGTAAAACACGATCATTCCCAGGGTAGCCATACAGAAAATTATGGCCACCCGACCACGCCAGGTGCCGATTACATCAAGCCAGGTCATGCTTTAGCGTATACAGATCAGATAATAATTCTTCTTGCCCATCTGTGCCAGCAAATACTTACCCTGAAGCAATTGGAATTCCGGTTTTTGTTGAGGGTCAGTGATCTTAACTTTATTGATACTCACGCTGCCTTCCTGGATCTTGCGGCGGGCAGCACCTTTGGAGTTGAAGATGATGCTTTGGGTGGCATCAGAAAGAAGGTCAGTTACCGTGGCCAACTGCTCAAAAACTGATCTTTCCAGGGTGGCTTGAGGTACCCCCTCGAATACTTCCAACAAAGTCTCCTCAGGCAGTGCCATCAGGTCGGCGGTTACCGAATTACCAAAGAGAATTTGTGAAGTACGCATGGCTGCGTCGTAGTCTTCCTGGGAGTGCACCCGCGTGGTAATCTGACGGGCAAGTTCCTGCTGAAGGCCACGCAGGTGAGGAGCCTTTTGATGCTCGGCCACACGTGCCTCGATTTCTTCTTTAGACAACTCAGTGAATATCCGGATGAAGTTCACGGCATCTTCATCGGAGGTATTGAGCCAATATTGGTAGAACCGGTACGGCGAGGTCTTTCTGGAGTCCAGCCATACGTTGCCTTGTTCGGATTTACCAAACTTGGACCCATCGGCCTTCCGGATCAGGGGAGTTGTGAGTGCAAACGCGTCGCCATCTGCCTTACGGCGAATAAGTTCGGTACCCGTTACGATATTCCCCCACTGGTCAGAACCGCCCATTTGCAGTTTGCAGTTCTTGTTTTTGTACAGCCAGTAGAAATCATATCCCTGCACCAACTGATAGCTAAATTCCGTGAAGGAAAGGCCGGCCTCCAGACGCTTTTTCACGGAGTCTTTGGCCATCATATAATTCACCGTGATGTGTTTGCCTACATCGCGGATAAAGTCCAGAAAATTAAATTCCTTGAACCAGTCATAGTTGTTCACCATCTCTGCTCCGTTAGGCCCCGGGGTGAAATCCAGGAATTTCATCAATTGTTTTTTCACACAAGCCTCGTTGTGCCGCAATACATCCTCCGAGAGCAGGTTCCGCTCTGCTGACTTCCCAGATGGGTCGCCAACCATTCCGGTAGCACCGCCCACCAGGACAAACGGTTTATGACCACATCGCTGGAAGTGAACAAGCGTCATGATCTGCACCAGATTACCGATATGCAAGGAGTCGGCGGTCGGGTCAAAACCGATATATCCGGCAGTTATTTCCTTCTGCAACTGAGCCTCAGTGCC
>DAOMGC010000146.1:0-5346 GCA_035430125.1 Cyclobacteriaceae bacterium
GAGCCGGACAGCTCGATCTTCTTCCAGAGTTTAAAGAACTCTTCCCGGGACGTAGATTCACGGGGCAGCACCACCGAGTTGTTGGCGCGTCCGCGCTGTTCATTGAGTTCCCACCAATTGCCGAATTTGCAGGTGAGCATTTCATCGTCATGGGCTGAGAATAAGGAAATCATCGCTGACCGTCGGATACCTCCGGCCAAAACGGCATTGGCCAGATAGCACATGATATCATGGCACTCCAGGGGTGTAAGTTTTTCGCCATTTTCTTTGCGATCCAGTACGGCCTGAACGTGGGCGACACAGATTTTCAGCGGTTCGGGACCGGGTGCCTTGCCGCCAGCGGTTACCAGTCGTGCCCCTTTGGGCCGGATGTCGGAATAGTCAAACTCCGGCAGGTAATCGCTCATACCAAAGTGTGCTTTCATCAGCACCTTGATGGCATCGGCCCAACCTTCCAGACTGTCACCAATCAGGAACTTGCGGGTCTTTTCGGCCTTCTTAATGACGGGGAGTTTTTCTACGTGGTGGTATTGGACGGAATAGCCTACACCGGTACCACCGAGCAACAGGAATAGGGTTTCGGAGAATGCACGGATATCATCGACAGGCAGGTAGGCACAATTATAAATACGGCTGTTGTTGCGGGCGATGGCGGTTCCGGCAAACTGCATGGCACGCATCGAGGGCAACACTTTTTTCTGGTGCACAAACTGCATCCAGTATTCAATATCTGTTTTAAGCGCCGGATACTTTTCAATCATCATGGATTCATACCGGCCGCAGATTTCTGGCCAGGTTTCCCGACGCTTCAACTCCGGCAGGTAGCGGGAGTACTTCATGTAGACGATAAGGTCACTGAGGATTTGTTGGTTTAGTTCCATAACACGGGGTGGTTAGGTAAAAAAATGGATAAGTGATGTTTGGGGTTACCGGCCTGCGGGGTAAGGGTAGTGGTTGTGGACAGGGCGCGGCACATGAATCAAATCTAATGGCTCTGCGCGGGGCAAAACATGATTTTTATCAGATAAGACCCAACCCGGAGAATTTGATCGGGTATGATCTCACGCATATGAATCTACATCGGTTGATGTTGAGTTTTGAGGAGCAAAAGAAACCTGCTCAAACTGCATTCACCATGAAAACAATGACCCGATTTATTAGCGCCGCCTTGTTTGGCCTTGCTATCCTGGGCTGCACCCCGCCCGCGTCCGATCAGAATACCTCATCTGCCGTTGCCCCGGTGGGGGGCGGTCAATCCAATGTAAAGGATGAAGTCTCGCAAAAAGATGTGGTCCATGTGGCTATAGGATCCGCCGATCACACCACCCTCGTGACTGCCCTGAAAGCCGCTGAATATGTAGACGTGCTCTCCAATGCGGGTCCGTTTACGGTGTTTGCTCCGGTCAATGCGGCCTTTGATAAACTTCCTGCTGGTACGGTGGAGAGTTTACTAAAGCCGGAAAGCAAAGATGCCCTGCGAAACATCCTGGAGTACCATGTGTCGGTGGGCGTTTACAAACTTGAAAACCTCAAGGATGGCCAGAAAATCAATCAGGTAAACCTGGAGGATGTAGTCATTGGCATCAAGGATGGCAAGTACACGATCAATGGCAACAATATTGTGGGCACCGTGCCGGCTTCCAATGGGGTGATTTACGTAATCGATGGTGTTCTGCTTCCACCGGACAAGAAATAGTCAGGTAAGAGGTAACTTGCACCATGGCAGACATTCTCGATAGAAACGACATTATTTTTCTGGTTGATTCTTTTTACGAACGGGTCCGGGCAGATCAACAGCTCGGTCCTGTTTTTCTTCATGTAGACTGGCCCCATCATTTGCCGGTGATGTATAATTTCTGGTGCTCCATTGTTTTTGGAGACCAGTCCTACGATGGCAACCCTTTTCAAAAACACAAACACCTCGCTATCGGGGCAGCTCACTTCCAGCAATGGCTTGCCCTGTTCACGGCCACGGTGGATGAACACTTTGAAGGGTTCAATGCCAATGAAATTAAAGCCCGCGCCGCCAGCATCGCCGGTGTGTTTCAACATAAACTCGGTCTCTTGTAACCCGGCATTTTTGTTGTAATTTTCTCCTTGTCAACCTATTATGAAAAAAATCATTGCCGAACAGGCACCCAAAGCCATCGGACCTTATTCCGCTGCCATCCAATCCGGAAATCTGATATTCTGTTCCGGTCAGACACCGTTGAACCCACAGACCATGGTAATCGAGGGCGCTACCGTCACCGAGCAAACCACCCTGGTGCTGACCAACCTGGAAAATGTTCTTAAGGCGGCGGGATCCGATCGAACCAAGGTGCTGAAGACATCTGTGTTTCTTAAGAATTTTGCGGATTTTGAAAGGATGAATCAGGCCTATCAGGCTTTTTTTGGTGATCATAAACCTGCCCGCACCACAGTGGAAGTTAGCCGCCTGCCCAAAGATGCCCTGGTCGAAATTGACTGCGTCGCCGAACTCTAACCTGGTCCCTGGTTCTCCGTACCTCTCTTTTCTCTTTTACTTTTTTAAGGTCAGTCTGTAAATTATGACTAAAGTCATCTTTTGGACTGTGATCCGTCATGTTTGGCCCTTAGGGTGGCTTCTATTTTTAGGCCATAATTTTCTACCTAAACCCAACTTCCGCCATGGAATTAGTCAAAATCCACTACGACAACAAGATCGTAAAGGCGTTTATCATCGCCTCAGTCATCTTTGGCATCGTGGGAATGACAGTCGGATTGCTCGTAGCAATTCAGCTCTTTTATCCTGCGTTTAACTTTGAGTTTCAGTACACCACCTTTGGCCGCATCCGGCCACTGCACACAAACGCGGTGATATTTGCCTTCGTCGGCAACGCCATGTTTGCCGGGGTTTACTACTCACTCCAGCGCCTGCTGAAGACCCGCATGTTTAATGACGGCCTCAGCTGGATTCACTTCTGGGGTTGGCAATTGATCATTCTGGCAGCGGCGATCACCCTGCCCCTGGGGATTACCACATCAAAGGAATACGCCGAACTGGAATGGCCCATTGATATAGCCATCGCGCTGATTTGGGTCGTATTTGGTATTAACCTCATCGGCTCAATCATCAAACGCCGTGAAAAGCACATGTATGTAGCCGTATGGTTCTACATCGCCACATTCGTTACGGTGGCCGTGCTTCACATCGTTAACTCATTTGAAATGCCGGTGACACTATTCAAGAGTTATTCCTGGTACGCTGGCGTTCAGGATGCGTTGGTGCAATGGTGGTATGGACACAATGCAGTGGCATTCTTCCTCACTACCCCTTACCTCGGCATGATGTACTACTTCCTGCCCAAGGCAGCGAATCGCCCCGTATATTCTTACCGGCTGTCGATCATTCACTTCTGGTCATTGATATTTATCTATATCTGGGCAGGCCCTCACCACTTGCTCTACACAGCCTTGCCCGATTGGGCACAGTCCCTCGGTACTGTATTCTCGCTGATGCTCATTGCGCCAAGCTGGGGCGGTATGCTGAATGGTCTCTTTACCCTGCGCGGTGCATGGGATAAGGTGCGCGAAGAGCCCGTGTTGAAATTTATGGTGGTTGCGGTTACCGCATATGGTATGGCCACCCTCGAAGGCCCGCTGCTTTCATTGAAAAACGTAAATGCCATTGCCCACTTTACCGACTGGATCGTGGCTCACGTGCACGTAGGTGCGCTGGGCTGGAATGGCTTCCTCATTTTTGGTATGCTGTACTGGGTTGTACCTAAGATGTGGG
The DNA here is from genome assembly GCA_035430125.1 of Cyclobacteriaceae bacterium. Taxonomy (GTDB): domain Bacteria; phylum Bacteroidota; class Bacteroidia; order Cytophagales; family Cyclobacteriaceae; genus ELB16-189. Next base: position 3,758 of record DAOMGC010000146.1, read on the forward strand.
GCACCAAGTTGTATTCTACTCAACTCGCCAACATTCACTTCTGGCTGGGAACCCTGGGCATTATTTTCTATGCGCTCCCGATGTATACCGCCGGTGTGGTACAGAGCCTGATGTGGAAAGAATTTAATCCCGATGGCTTCCTGACCTATCCCAACTTCCTGGAAACCACCACGAAGATTCTCCCGATGTACATGATCCGCGCCGTTGGTGGTGGTCTGTACCTGATCGGTGTCTTCATCATGACATATAACCTCATTAAGACTGCTTATGCAGGTAAGTTCATTGCCAATGAGGAAGCTGAGGTAGCTCCCATGGTGAAGTCGGCCTCCGTAGGCGGTGGATGGCACCATGTGCTCGAGTCCAAACCGATTCTGTTCACCGTGCTGGCACTGGTCTCTATCCTGATCGGCGGGCTTATCGAATTGGTTCCTACATTCCTGATCAAATCCAATATCCCGACCATTGCGAGTGTAACACCTTATACTCCGCTTGAAGTACATGGCCGCGACATTTATATCCGCGAAGGTTGTGTTGGCTGTCACTCACAAATGGTACGTCCGTTCCGCAGTGAGGTTCAGCGTTACGATCCCAAGTTTGCCGAATACTCCAAGGCCGGCGAATATGTAAACGATCACCCGTTCCTGTGGGGTTCCAAGCGTACAGGTCCGGATCTGCACCGGGTTGGAGGCAAGTATGCTGATAGCTGGCACTACCGCCACATGTATGAGCCGGGTGAAGTTTCGAACGGTTCCATTATGCCTTCTTACAAGTGGCTCTTTGAGCAAACTGTTGATAAGGACTTGACGGCCGGAAAAATTTCAGCCTTGCGTACCGTAGGCGTTCCGTATCCGGATGGCTACGAAGAGCAAGCCAATGCCGACCTGGACAAACAGGCAGCGAAAATCTCCGAGAGCCTGAAAATGGAAGGCTATGAAGTAGCCCCTGAAGCAGAGATCGTGGCGCTCATAGCTTACCTGCAACGGTTAGGTATGGATGTGAAGTCAGCCAAGACGGCCGAAGTAAACAAATAACCCTCAACCCGGAAACCATGTATAAAGAAGTTCTCCAAGGTGTTGACAATGTGGCAATCTGGCCGATCATATCATTTGTGATCTTCTTCACCTTTTTTATTGTGCTCCTCTGGTGGGCCCTCACCGTCGACCGCGGCTTTGTCCGCAGCATGAGTGAGTTGCCCCTCGAAGACGGTACCGACATCAATCAACCTGCTAATACAACTTCACGGCTATGAAAAGAATCCTTTCCCTTTTTGTGTTCCTGTCGGCAGCATTGACTGCTGGCGCGCAATCCACGCCACCTGCATCGGTGTGGGATGATCCCACACTGCTGTTCTATGTGGTAATCGGGTTCATGTTCATTGTGGTGATGCTGGTATTGGCCGTAGCCCTCTACCTCTATCAGGTGGTGAACACCCTTGCCCAAAATGCTGCCCGTGAAAAGGCTGCCAAAGAAGGTGTAGCCTATACGCCCGAACCTGGCTTCTTTGGCCAGTTCTGGAATAGTGCCAACGACTTTGTGCCGCTGGAAAAAGAGGCAACCATTGAGTTGGACCACAACTACGATGGCATCAA
>DAOMGC010000147.1:0-5279 GCA_035430125.1 Cyclobacteriaceae bacterium
CGGTCGTCGTCGCCCTCGGCCAGTACGATATGTTTCTTGCTGGCTTTAGCCCGCTGTACGATCTGGTACTGGAACATACGCGGCGTGATGCTGGACGTGCGGAAGGTGATGATCTTGCGCTCCAGGGTATGCACATCCACGTGTTCATCGAACATGCGGATAGCTAAGGCTATTTTCTCTTTGCTGTCGGGTGAGATGCGCGACTGCGTATTGGCTACCTGCGCAACTGTTTTGAAGGTACCCCCCTTCACCGCGATGATAGGCACCACCGTTTCAAGACCTTCAATCAATTTGACGATGGTAGGTTCGGGCAGCAAGCCGCCGGTTAACAGGATGCCAGCCACCTTGGGATAGTTCTTTGAGATATTCGCCTGCAGGGCGCCGATGATGATATCGCCCCGGTCGCCTGGCGTAACAATCAATGTATTCTTGTTGAGTCGGGTGAGCGCATTATGTAGTTGCATGGCACCGACGATGGAGTGATCCACCTGATTCGACAGCAGGTTCTCGCCAAATAGAATCGTGCCATCCACCGCATCACGGATTTCTTTCATGGTAGGACTGCCCAATTCGCGCGTGGCGGGGAACGTGGTGACGATCACATCCTTTGGAAGAGCCTTTCCCAGCTTTTCCTTGAGTGGTTCAGCGATGTCCTTACCGATCTTATTGGCCGCGAGCGTGAGCACCTGCACTCCTTCATCGCGGAAACTCTTGGTATTGGACACTGACGTGTCTACAATCTCCTGCACCGTCTTGCCCTCTCCTTTTACAATGATAACCGCGGGAATGCCCAGGTTCTTGGCGATGGTGATGTTGCCTTTAAATTCAATGTTGGTTGACGTGCCGGTGAAGTCCGTGCCTTCAACAACGACGAAGTCAAATCGCTTTTGCAGGCGTTTGAAGCTTTCGATGATCCCGTCGATCATTTGCGCTTCCTTTCCCGAGTTGATGAGGTTGAATGCCTGTGTGCGGGTGTAGGCATACATTTCCTCGTACCTGGTGGTCAGGTTAAAATGACCGGCGATCATCACCAGGTGGTTATCCTTTTCCGGTGGTTCACGGCTGATGATGGGTTTGAAGTAGGCGATTTTATCCGTTTTCCCGGCGAGGAGATTCATGAGGCCGAGGGCGATCACCGATTTGCCGGAATACGGTTCGGTGGTAGTGAGGTAGATGGCGTTGGTCATAGTCCGCTTGAGAATTGACCCAAATTACGCCCATTTTCACGGGATTTTAGCTGATTTTCATCAATGCCGGGGTAATGCAAAGGAGTGCGGGAGGTGATTTAAGTCAGGTCGATTTGATGATTTGATGATTTGAAAATTTGAGGATTTGAAGATTTGGGGATGTAGTGATTTGAGAATTTGAAGATTTGAGGATGTGGCGATTTGAAGATTTGAGGATTTGAAAATGTGGTGCACTATGGCGCGACGTCTCCAGACGCCTGCCTTCGTCCCGACACGTCCGGACTACGCGCAGACAGGCGTGCCGGTGCGAACTAAATGCGAAGATTAGCGATCACTTGTGCCCTACCATGACGGCAGTCTCCGGACTGCCTATATTCGCTACAAGTGTCCGCTTAGATAGCCATCATACTACCTACCGCTCGACTTAAACAAGGTCCATGACAAAACGGCTTTACCAGCCAAGTACCCGGCAGCACCAAATTCACCACGAGCTTCAAGACTTACCGGGCCAAAATTGGTTCCCGCCCCCGCTATGAACAAAATATTTGGGTCACTGATAATCAGGTATGCTGAAGAAATATAACTGATATTGTTGAACATCCGGGCTACACCAAATGTAGCAAAGGACTGATGCTTTGATTCTTCAAATCGAATCCTCGCGAGCAAGGATAATTTAATCGAAGAGATAGTCACTATGTTGGTGAAGGTATTCCCAAATCCTCCGGTGAACGTCTCTGTTGACTTAGGATAATAATATTGTACTGCTTCAAAGCGATAACCAGCGCGGTAGTTTCTGTTGGGTGGACTATACCCCAGGAATATTCCGCCACCATAGCCAAGTCCCGATTTTGTCTCTTTGGTAAACTTGTCCAATCCGCCAGATCCCGTAATGCCGAATTCAAATTTGGCCTTCGCTTTGCTTTCCAGCACCCCCGAAGGGCCCTGGTACCCGGAGCAACTGGCAAATTCTGCAATGACTTCCTGCAGGTCCTTGCGGCGATAGGGAATATTCTCATTGATCATCAACGCCTTGCAGGATGATACATACTGGCGCAACTGGCGAACAAATATCCTGTTTTGGGCAATGCCCACCTTGGCGCCATTGCGCTCGACTTTGAAGGGATGGTTGACCAACTCTTCAATCTTCTCGCCATCGACAATGAAATAATGAACACGCTCACCAGCATCCATAAGCTCCAGCAGGTTATATCTTGACTTCATCAATACCTTAAGGAATAATGTCGCCTTTTTATACGTTGCGATTTGGATGGCAGTCAGGTATTGAACTTTGCTGCTGGATGAATCATAGCTCACTGTATAGCTCTGGTATTGCGCATCATTTAGAACAAATCCTTTGATATCCTTGGGCTGGTAGGTCGAAATTGCACCGGCGTTCGCCCTGAACTTGATAGAAGTAGGGTTGAAACTCCAGAGTTGATAATCGATTTCACCTGCTATGGTATCGCCGGCCAATGTAATGACCTTACCTGCTTGAAAATTATCCTGAGCGACAGCAGTACAGGCAACAAACAAGATTGAAAGAAGTAGTGTATTTCTCATTTGGGAAAGGTAAGAGGGCTGACAGCGTTTTACTATACCTCTAAAGAAGTACCAAATTCTACACTTGAGTCAATTGGACAGTGATCAAAAGATTTGAGAATTTGATGATTTGAGGATTTGAAAATGTGGTGCGTTTTCCCACGTGCCCGTGAAGAACACCGGCACAAACCACCTTCTGGCCTTTAAAGAGTAGCTTGGAACTTGTATCATTTCAGCCACTTTTCTGCGAGACGTTACCTATGTTTCTGCGAGAAGCACGCTGTTTTCTGCGAGAAGTTACCTACGTGTTACCTATGAGTTACCTATCCGTCTCTCATCACTCTCTCATGATTCAGCCATCCGGTACTCATTGTCTTGCTATGTCTTAGCTGGCTGGCAGCCAACTGTTTCAAACCCGGCTGAAAGGAGACAGAAAGTAACCTGAAGGTTTGTCTAAGGTTTGGTTAGAATTTGGATAAACCTTCGATAAGCCTTGCCTAAACGTTCCGTAAACCGTGGCTAAATGGATGTTCGGGTAGTCACCTGTGGGCTTTAATTTGAAGATTTGAAAATCTGAGGATTTGAAAATGTGGGCGTCTGATTTGATAGATTATAGTGCAGTGGTGAGACAACGTTCTTTGAAATATTGTGCAAGTCGGGAGACTTGCGGCATGGAAGGTACAATGAGGCCTTGGTGTCGCTTGATAGTGTCAGCCCCAAACCTGAATGATTTCATCCACCTTCCATTTATTATTTTCCAATCTACATTGAATGAGATATCCAGCACTACATTGATTTCCGCAATTGATTGAAAAATAATAACAACCTTCATCGCCCAAGGACGCAGAATTTGAAATGCTAATTGTAGCAAGTAACTTAGGATCCAAGAATTGCGCTGTATCTCCAGGGATCTCATCCATAACCCTCACGTTTTCGAAAACATAATTATCAAATCTAAAAGAAACAGAATCACCTAATGATTCCACTAATTTTGATACCAACTGTCTTCTTTTATCATTAAGCTCAGAATTAACCACCCTTGTCAACACTAACATCTTGACGTTATCAGGATAAATCTCGACATGGATTAGGGTATATTCACTCTTAACATTGAATTCCCTGGACACGTAACTCAAAACACTATCGATTGTCTGAACCAAAATAATGTCCTGATTCTTTTTTTGCTCAACTGAACATGACAATAAGGATAAGTACAAAAAAGATACCAGAACCAATGCGCAAGGCCTCATAAAATTCAATTTTTGCACCAAAGTATGCTGACGAATGACCAGACCACCATATACACCATACTCGAATACTCTTCCGGCCTTATCCACACTATTCCAACAAATCTTATAAACAGGACCGCGGAACATAATACTCCTTCAACAGGGATAATACTCACCTTCTTTCCTAATTAAGACCGAACTTGCAAGCCTCCCAACTTATTCAGGAAATCACCTACAACGTCAGATCACTTCTGCGGCCACGGCGAAAGTCTTTCGGACGCAACTTCACCTTAACCGCAGTCGGCAGTGGCACACCCTCCCGATAGGCTTTCCTCAATTCACTGAATCGCACATAATCGTAACGATTCGCCTTGTTAACGTTCTTGATTAACCCAAACAATAACAAACCATCTACGGCAATGGAACCTGGATCTGTTCCTTCTCCCTGCGCCAAATAAATCAACGACGCGGCCAGGCCAAAACCAAAATATATAGATCCCCTGCCGGCATTGTTGCTCTTGCGCCAAAACAACTTCTCTACTGCGCGGATCGTATCGGTTCTCAATCTTAATAGCTCTTCCGCTTTATCCAATTCAATGGTTTGAGCCAGAGCCGGATTAAGCTTTGCGATCTCCAGACGCGCCAAATACGGGGTCTTCATCGTTGCGGCAGGTGCCTCCTTGAAGTAGTTGGCATCCATGGTGGTCTCAACAAAGTAGACCTGTCCGTCATGCACCTCAAGACTGAATTCAATGGTATTTACAATGCTCATTGTAATCGTATGCTTACCCGCAGCAAACTTTCGGGTAAGAATTGCGCCGGGAAAAACCTTACCCAGCACCGCATCACCTTCCCGGAGGAGAATTACAGAATTCTCCTGCAGCCGAAGGGGACGATAGAAAAATACCTTCGCGCTGTCCTGCGCCTGCACTGGACCGGAGGTCATTAGCAGACTAAATAGCAGGAGTTGATTCTTTATTCTACTCATCATAATACAATCCTTCCTCGAACCGAAGTTGACCTCCAATATCTATTCATTTAACCTCCAACTTCATCCCAATCTTTAAGCTATCAAGCATGACTCCAAAATCCTTCATGGAAAGCGGCCCCCATGTGTTCGATTTCAGCATTTTCGCACAATCCATAGACTTACAGCTGTTTGTAGGGGGCATGGCAGATTTATTGACAATCCAATACGAAGTGATCTCCTCGCTTTTTGACGATGCTATTATCCACCTTTCATCGTAATTCAATGCAATCACTTTGGACGGAATGACATCAATACCTATATCACAGCATGAGCCCTTTGACAAACAAAACATAA
>DAOMGC010000148.1:0-5216 GCA_035430125.1 Cyclobacteriaceae bacterium
TCCAGAATTTGTCATGCACCTCTTCGGTGCCGCCGAATACCTGATAAGAGATTTTCTGCCCCACGCCGCGGTGACCTTCCTGTTCGAGTGCCAGATTGACAAAGCAAACCGCATTCTTTACTTCATTGCTGAAGGTGTGGGCATATTCTTCCAAATCCTGATTGCTGAAAATGGAGAGGATTTCGTCCGTTTGGCCGGGCCGTACAAAGCAGTTACCAGTCTTCGCTTTGAGACAAAGATTTACGGTCTCGCAGTTTTGGTTCTTTTCAACCGTAAACTGCTTCTTCATCTGAGCCAGCACCACGCTGGTGGTCAGCATACCCGTCAAAGCCAATAACGACGTCCTGAACATACCCGTACTTACGCGTTTTCTCCCTTTAGGTTAGCCGGGATCGGTCACCCAATCACCCGTAATTGGTCATATACGGGCCCTGGTCTTAAAAGGTTAGAAAATTCGTACGGCGGGGGGTAGGAATTTCTATTCCTGGCTGAAATACTCCTTCATGCGCTCAAAAAAGCCCTTTTCTGAGCTGTCGGGGTGCGGCTGGAAGTTCGGTGAGGATTTCAGTTTCTCGATTGTGGCCTTCTCTTCGCTGCTCAGTTTCTGCGGGGTCCAGATGTTCACGTAGATGAGTTGATCGCCGGTGCCATATCCATTGATATCGCGCAGGCCCTTGCCGCGGAGTCGCAGGATCTTACCACCCTGGGTGCCGGGTTCGATTTTGATCCGCACCTTTCCGCCTACCGAGGGTACTTCGATGCTCGTGCCGAGCACCGCATCGGCAAAATTGATGTGAAGATCATAAACGAGGTTATTGCCATCGCGCTTCAGCTCCTTGTCCTCTTGTTCCTCTATCACAATGAGTAAGTCACCAGGCACACCGCCTCCGGGGGCTTCATTGCCTTTTCCGCTCATCGATAGTTGCATGCCATCAGAAACTCCTGCAGGAATGCGGATTGATAATAAGTCTTCTTTGGAAACCAGACCGGAGCTATCCACACCGGATGGACGCTTATCAATAAGCTGACCTGAACCGTGGCAAGTAGGGCAGGTGGTGGCCGATACCATTTGTCCCAGCATGGTGTTTACCACCTTCCGCACCTGGCCATTGCCCTGGCAGGTGGCGCAGGTCTTAAAGGTTACGCCCTCTGCGCGAACGAGGCGATTCACCTTAATTTTCTTTTCAACGCCATTGGCAATTTCTTCTAAAGTGAGTTTCAGTTTGATGCGAAGGTTGGATCCGCGGCGCTGGTTGCTGCGGGAACCGCCACCACCAAAGAAACTTTCAAAGGGACTGCCGCCATTGCCAAAGATGTCTCCGAACTGACTGAAGATATCATCCATGTTCATGTGCTGGCCACCACCACCACCCATACCGGGACGGCTGTGACCAAATCGATCATATTGAGCACGTTTGTCCGGATTGCTCAGCACCTCGTAGGCTTCAGCTGCTTCTTTAAATTTTTCTTCTGCCTCCTTATTCCCCGGATTCTTGTCCGGATGGAATTGAATGGCCGTCTTGCGATAGGCCTTCTTGATCTCTTCTGCGGTAGCCGTTTTGCTGACCCCCAGGATTTCGTAATAATCGCGCTTGGACATCTTGCAGGGATTAACTTCCGGTTACCACTTTAGCAAAGCGAATCACCTTATCATTCAGGTGATATCCTTTCTCCACCACGTCGACAATTTTGCCCTTCAGGCTTTCGTCGCCTGGGACACTGGTAATTGCCTCGTGCAGATCGGGATTGAATGCAGATCCTTTTGCCGCCTCCATGGCTTTGATGCCACTTTGCTCCAGGATTTTTCGGAATTTATTCTGGATCAGAAAGAAGCCTTCAGATTCTTTGTCGTTCTTTTCTTTGAAAGATTTTTCAGCCCGCTCGAAGTCGTCAATGACCGGTAGCAGGTTCTTCAACAGATCTTCGTTGGCGGACAGAATCATATCCCGTTTCTCCTTAGCCGTGCGGCGCCGGTGGTTGTCAAATTCGGCATAGAGACGCACGTACTTGTCCCGGGCTTCTGCCAATTCGTCCTGTAGTTTCTTCATGGGGTCTTCTTCGGTCTTCGCGGCAGGCTTGGGTTCGGGTTCTGGTTGCTGCATCGAAGGGGTCTCCGCGGCTGAATCCTCATGTTTTTCCAGTTCTGGTTCGGGTGACGCTGTGTTTTCCATTATTTCAGACTATAACCGGCTGCAAAATGACAACAATTCTGCCAAAAGGCGAAATGTGACAGGATGGCGAGATGGAGGAATCTTAGCTCCTAGACCTTAGATCTTAGGATTCAGCCTAATGAAGCTGTTTCCAGATGAGGTCTTTTAATTCTGCAATTCCTTGTTGAGTAATGGCAGATATAAATGCAGAGGGCAGATCGGAAGGGAGTTCTTTGGCGATGGCTTCCTTCAGTTCGTGATCGAGCAAGTCAGACTTGGAGATGGCCAGTACCCTTTTCTTATCAAGTAATTCAGGGTTGTACAACTTTAGTTCGTTAAGGAGGATTTGATATTCCTTTTGGATATCGTTGGAATCAGCAGGAATCAGGAAAAGCAGTAGTGAATTCCTTTCGATATGGCGGAGAAAGCGGATGCCAAGTCCTTTTCCTTCGGCGGCTCCTTCGATGATGCCGGGGATATCCGCCATCACAAATGACTGGTTATTGCGATAGGCCACCACACCGAGGTTGGGTGTGAGGGTGGTGAAGGCATAGTCTGCGATCTTCGGCTTAGCAGCTGATACTACGGATAACAAAGTAGACTTTCCCGCATTGGGAAATCCCACGAGACCGACATCGGCCAGAAGTTTGAGCTCAAGAATTACCCAACCTTCTTCAGCGGGTTCACCGGGTTGCGCATGACGGGGAGCCTGTTGGGTCGGTGTGGCGAAAAATGCGTTGCCCCTTCCACCACGGCCACCTTTTCGAAGGATAACTTCTTCGCCATCTTTGTTGATTTCGCACAAGAAGGCATTCGTATCTGCATCGCGTGCCACGGTGCCGAGGGGTACTTCAATGATTTCATCTTTGCCATCAGCGCCGGTACGGTCCTGTCCTTCGCCAGCAACGCCATCTTCGGCACTGATATGTTTGCGGTACTTCAGGTGCAATAGTGTCCAGAGATTGGAACTGCCTCTTAATATGATATGTCCGCCGCGACCACCATCGCCGCCATCGGGGCCGCCTTTGTCAATAAATTTTTCGCGATGAAAGTGAAGACATCCTGCTCCTCCCTTACCGGAACGCGCGTGGAACTTTACGTAGTCAATGAAGTTGGGATTCGACAAAGCAGGTGGGTAACAGATGGATCAAAGCCGGGCATCAATCACCTTCGAGATGTTGGCAAAGATCTCTTCTATGGTGCCAACACCGGGGATAGCGTTAAACTTGCCTTGCTTCTTGTAGTAACTGGCCACGGGCATCGTTTCGTTTTCATACACGGCGATGCGGTTCTGGATTTTTGCTTCGTCCTGATCGTCGGTGCGGCCGGAGGTTTTGCCACGGTTAAGGAGCCTTCTCACCAGTTCGTCCTTATTTACTTCCAGCGCAATCATGCACGATATCGGATTGTTCTTTCCATTCATCAGTTTATCCAGGGCTTCGGCCTGAGCAACCGTGCGCGGAAATCCGTCGAAGATATAGCCGTTTACTTTTCCGTCTGACTTGATGCGGTCATCCACCATGTCAATGACAACCTGATCCGGCACCAGATTACCGGCATCCATGTATCGCTGGGCCAACTTACCAAGTGGCGTGCCCTCTTTGAGGTGTTTGCGAAATAGATCACCGGTGGACAGATGGCTCAATTTATACTTCGCAATAATTCCTTCACTTTGCGTGCCTTTACCAGCACCAGGAGGGCCAAAGAGAACAATATTAATCATGGCTTAGGCGATTAAAGTCAATGTTTGCGAAGATACTTTTCCCTTCGCCTCCCTCCAAATGGGGGTATTATCCTTCGGGATGGGATTGTTTGTAAACGTCTTTGAGGTTTCTACCAAGACCATCGTAGTCGAGTCCGTAGCCGACTACAAACTCATCGTCAATGTCAAACCCGACATACTTCACTTCGATCTTTTTGTCTCGTGCTGGTTGTTTGCGCAGGAGCGCCACAGCCTCCACCGATTTTGCTCCCCGGCCACGCAGGTCTTCCATGAGTTTCTCGAGGGTAAGTCCGGTATCTACAATATCTTCCACGACGATAATGTCCAGTCCAAAGAGACTGTCTTCATGGCCGATCATGGTTTTAAGCTGACCGCTGCTGGTGGTGGCACCGGCATAAGAAGACAGTTTTACAAAAGAGATACGACTCGGAATGGTCACTTCCTTCATCAAATCGGAGGCAAACATGAAAGAACCATTGAGCACCGGGAGAAAAAGGGGCGTCTTGTCCGCGTAGTCCTCATTGATTTGCTGTGCAAGTTGGTGGATCTTCTTTTCGATCCGGTCGGAGGTGATAAACTTCTTAAAATCGAGGTCCTTGAGCTTCATAGATAACTAAAACAGCGCGCAAAGATATATGTTTTGTCGGGAGTGACCGGGTTATTTTCGTTGGGGGATTTTAGGCTGAATAAAAATCAATAATCATCGCCCATTGCAAAGGAATTTGTGCGGTACATCCACTGTCCCTGAGTGAAATCCGGGAATTCAACACTGGTGCCCCCCATTTCAATGGAAGATTCAGAAAGGGGCGTGATGGCACTCCAGGTCACGGCATCATAAACATCCTGCGGGGTAGGGATTTTGCGTTTGGCGGCCTCGATGAAGCCATTGAGAACGAACCAGTCCATGCCCCCGTGTCCGGCGCCGGCTGCGTCACTTCCATATTTTTTCCAAAGCGGGTGATCGTACTTGTCAAGCCAGCTTTGTGCCTCCTCCCAACGATGGGGTTCTTTGCTTTGACCTTCGATGTAAATAGACTTGTTCACATCCATCCATATTCCATTCGTTCCTTGAACGCGAAAGCCCAACGAGTAAGGCCGTGGCAGGTTGGTGTCATGCTGCAACAAAACAGTTTCACCGTTGGTGGTTTGTATCATGGTGGTGACCACGTCACCAAGTTTAAAGTTCACTTTGGCATTGGGGTGATTTTCGCCTCCCTTGGCTACAATGTGATTATGCAAACCACGCGCTTTGGTGCTGTAAGAGGTAAGTCGCGTAAAGCGATTACCTCGGTTGATGTTCAGCATCATGGCGAGCGGACCAACACCATGCGTTGGGTAGAGGT
>DAOMGC010000149.1:0-5144 GCA_035430125.1 Cyclobacteriaceae bacterium
CAACAGGAAGGTTGCTGGTACTGCTGGCGTTCAGGGAAAAGGGGGCATCTCCTACGGTCTTCGCGGGAAGTGCACCAAATGTAATTGTCTGGTTGGTGGTGACTGATTCCAATGTACTTGAATTGGCCGGGGTGGCACCATTCGTTCCGTTCATATCCAGCTTCTTCACAAAAGCATAGGTAACAGGATCGAACTCAAACCATGTACCAATACCATTGCTGCCCCCAAGCATGTTCAGTCCATAGAGTTTACCCTTTTTTGAAAGCATCAGACTTCCCAGGGGAGCTGTTCCTTCTAAGGCAGTAAAATCATGTCTCACCTGCCCCGTCAGGTTCGTGAGGTCAAATTCGAAGATGGTACCACCGTTTGATGCACCACCGTTTGTCAACGTTGCAAACAAATGCCCGGGGCGTCCCTCCACCAATCCACCAAAGGCTCCAAACCCGGTACTGTTTGAAAAGTGAAATAGTGCTGAGTAGTTGCCATTGGAGGGGTCATACTCAAAGAGCGTCCCGCGGATGTTGGTTCCGCCAGAACCGCAGATTCCGTATACCTTACCATTGGAAGCAGCTATCATCTGACCGCGAGGGGACACGCCAGTTGCTGCCGTAAAAAAGTGCCTGGTCGAATATTGTTTGGTCACCGGATCAAACTCAAACAAAACACCTGTAGTGGATGAATTGCCGCCGAATCGGGTGAATCCGTAAAATTTGTTGTTCAACAATACCAACGACCGGCTTGGGCTTTCTCCCCGCACCAGGCCAGTGGTGCCCGTAAACTCAGCCAGTATTTCAATCCCGTTGGTTTGCGGGTCAAAAGCAAAAATAGTCCCGAAATTACCTGCACCACCCTGATTCGAAACTCCATAGAACCGGTTGCTATACTCGATGAGACCGCCATCCGGTGAACCTAAGTTGGGATCAATATGCTTAAGAATGGTAATCCCACCCGTCTGCTGATTCAATTCAAAAATTGTTCCGCGTTCAAAGTTTCCACCTGCAGAGGTCGTACCATAAATCTTCCCCGAACTTGCCTGTACCAAGATGCCATGCTGAAAGGATCCACCCGGGCTTACCTGAAAGTCAATCGAACTATTGAATTGATTGGATGCCGGGTCATAACTGAAAATGCCCCCATATCCGGCGCGGCCACCGAAAGAACACGGAGCCCACAACTTGTGATCCGCTGATTCAGTCAACGGACCTACCGGAGTGTTCAGGCCGCTGTTCATAATTTCATATTTGGTCGTATACCCATAACCAACGGGGTCGTACTGAAAGATGCGCGCACTGCTACCTGCAACATCAGTGCCTGCCATGCCATAAACCTTGCCATCCGATCCCAGCAAAAGGTAGGAATCTGTACTTTGAGCAACACCGCTGCCAAAAAGGTAGCGATAGGTCAACGTGCCTAGAGATATGCTGTAATCAAAAATACCAGGATTAGTACCCTTTCGGGTGACACCAACCAACAGATCACTGGAGGCCTGAACCAATTGTATGCCGGGGTCATACCCGGTTGACGTTGAAAAGCTTACCAGCAATGAGATAGCTTTAGTCGCCGGATCAAATCGGTAAAGGCCACCTACGGTATTTGCTCCTCCCGTGAAAGCCGCGCCATACATGAAACCATTAGACCCCAACAATAGTCCGCTTTGTGGGTGGGAAATTGAACTGTCAAAATCCTTTTCAACCACAAAACTGTCGTTGGCAGGATCAAAGCTAAATACAAATCCAAGGCCGGCCAGTCCACCACCGTAAGCAACACCAAACACCTTCCCACCCGGACCTGCAATTAAACTTTCAGGCAGGTCACTTAGCAAGAAGGAATGTTTTATCACGGCCGTTTTTGCAGCCAGGTCTGCTTCATAAAGGTGCCTCTTTGAATCAGCGGTAGACGCTATCCCGTAGTATTTTCCATTTGCAGCGGGGCAGAGCGCTCCTGCGGGAGAAAATCCCGACAAGTCCAGAACATTATTATAGGTCCCCGTTGATGGATCGAAGGAATAAATGAGGCCCTGGTTATACAGGCCTCCCAGGGATTGCGCGCCGTAGAAGATACCATTCGAAGACTTGATCATTCCACCCTTTGGGGCATTGCCGGGAGTAGTGGTCTGGAAATTGTGGGTGATGGTATAATTATTTCCATCCGGATCGGTCTTGAAAATCGCTCCCATTCTGCCCGGGCCGCCATTAATCTGCAGACCCCAAAATGCGGTAGGTGTTTGGGCTTGGAGCAGGATTGATGATAGAAATACAAGACAGGCGGGAATAAAGTGCTTTACCATAGTTAGAACGGTTGGGGTTAGATCCGATAACTACATTTATTCAAGTTAATAAATTTTATCTATTCAAATCATGGCCAAGAAAGTGTGCGGAACAGGTCGGACAATAAGCAATCGCTGGCGCAAGTGTTCGCGCCACAAGATCTTTATCGCTTTTACTTAAAGTTATAGCGATCACTTGTGCCTATGCATGACGGCAGCCTCCGGACTGTCTTCTCTAAAACTCCCTTCGCGCGATTAGCAAATCCTAAGATTGGTTCATATTGGCCCATCAACTTGGTCGCAGCCACCCCAACCACTTCCAAAATTTTGTTTACTTACCACGCAGCACACCCCATCCTTGCTGCATTTAGTACCCGGGAGTGCGAAATATCAACCCTTTGACAGAAACTGAGTTAGTCGAGCGATGTAAACGTGGTGATCGGACAGGTCAACGACTCCTGTACGACAAATACATCGTGCCGATGACCCGTCTGTGCTATCGCTATATAGGCGACAGCGAAGCCACCAAAGATATCCTCGCCGACGCGTTTATGAATATTTTTGACCGCATACATCAGTTTCAGTACCGAGGCGAAGGCAGTCTAACTGCCTGGATCCACCGGATTGTGGTCAACCAGGCATTGATGTGGCTCCGCAGCAACAAGTCGCTGGTGCTACGTCTGGAAGATCAGGATGTAGTGGTGTCAACACCGGAAACTCCCATCTCATCTCTTCAGGCTGAAGACCTGTACAACCTGATCTGCCAACTGCCCACCGGATACAGAACTGTCTTTAACCTGTACGCCATTGAAGGCTACTCGCACGAAGAGATTGCCACCCGTCTCGGCATTACCGAAAGCGCCTCGCGCTCACAGCTGACCCGAGCCCGGCAGTATCTACTTGCTCTTCTCAACAAGCCCAACACCTGAACCCATGAACAACGAACAACCGGATTGGTCTTTACGTGAGAAGCTGAACAGCCTGAACGAAACTCCCCTACCGCTAAGCTGGGATCGGGATGAACTTTGGGATGTCATCACTTCACGCCAAAGGCGAAAGAGTTTGATTCGTCGGATTCAAATTTCTGCCATAGCCGCTGTCGTTATCCTTGCTGTCGGGGGTTATTGGTCTTCTCTAAATGACGACGAACAAATAACCATTCGCTATCGCGAAGAGGTCGTTGACGTGGTAAGTCCGGTAATCCCAGCGAGGGACTCCCTGGCCAGGTTCACATCTCTTTTGGAAGAACGGTGCCGTAACAAATCTACCATCTGCACCTCTCCTGCCTTTCTGGAACTGAAGGGACAATGGCACGATTTGGAACAACAATCAAACGAGATTCACCGGCAATTGCTTCGCTTCGGGAATGATGAAGACCTGTTGGAAGCCCGGAATAAAATTATGGAAGTCCGCACCCATGTAGAAAAGGAATTACTGGACTTGGTTGGAGAAGATAGCGATGAGTAGCAGTTCGTCAACATATTTCTCGTGGCCCCGCTGGCTCACGTGCGCGCTGCTCGTGAACCTGGTCTCTATTGCTGCCTCTTCTCAGCACAAAGTGCAGGTAGCAGAGAAAGTAATTGAACGAAATATTCCCGCTGAGAAAACCGCCACCCTTCGGCTCGTAGCTGAAAAAGCTACTATCCGTCTCCGCGAATGGGACGAATCATTCATTCAGTTGAAACTGGTGTTTGGCTCCATGCATAAACAACAGGAAGTCGCTGAGCGCGAACTTACTTATATGAAGTACCTGGTGCATCAGGAAGAAGGTCAGATCACATTAAGCAATACCTTTATTTTCCCGCCCAACATAGAAACCTTGCAGGGCAGAGTCATGGTAACCTATGAATTGGCCATACCCCGGCAAATGTCACTTGAAATTACTGCACGATATTGCAAAGTGTACCTCAGCTCGATTTCTGGCAAGGCTCGGATCAACAGTGATTATGGCAATCTTGAAGTACTGCAACCCACAGGTCCAATAAAGATCAAAGGTAATGCCACCGATTTTGTTTTGGAGTTGGGTAATACTACCAATTCCATTCAGGCTGAGACCCGGTATGGTGACGTTCAGCTCATCACACCAGAAAACCCAACCATGACCTTCGATCTCTCCACCACGGTTAAATCCATTGAGTTACCCGCAGCCCTCCGGAAACAAGGCACTTATGAGATATTCACGTTCAAGTCACCCAAGAAGAACAACAGCCCGTTGATCCGGGTATCCGGAATTTTGACCACCATTAAAGTTTCCTCCCCGCATGAAGACTAACCTGTTTACCCTCCTATTGCTCACCATCCTTGTGCATATGCTTCATGCACAGGACAGCACCCGGGCGATCAAAAAATATATCGAAGCAGAATTCAATGCTGGTTACGTCCACAGCGACTTTCAAGCATTAAATTCATTCCTCCGGCAAAATGGAATGAACCCGCTTGGTCCAAACCGATACACGGTGGGCGTTGCAGCCCAGTGGGCCGACCGCCCCGAACAGCGGACCCGCGGACGAAACCGATGGGTGTATGGGATGTATTTGAATGTCACGATTCCGCAGTCCGATGAACAACCCAATCAGCGGAAGAGTCGGTTTGTCGGATATCATATTGGTTGGATGCAAGGATATACGTTGGCGCAATCACGAGATTTTCGCCTTGATCTATTTCTGAGGCTTAGTTATTATTCAAATTATAATGTTCAGATTATTGACACCGGCAGTCAACCGAATCTATCGACGGCAATCACTACTCCTCATCAGAATATTACACTGGGAACCAGTACTTTCTTAGGTTCGTCCGAGTTGGGATTGAGTGCTTCACGATTCTTTCCGGTAACTAACAGAAGCCTCGACAATCCCGTGAGTGATACCTATGTTATTGT
>DAOMGC010000150.1:0-5129 GCA_035430125.1 Cyclobacteriaceae bacterium
AAGCCAATCTTGATCTCAGCGGTGTATCCCAGGTCTTGCAACTGCTGTACGTATTGATGCAGCGCCACTTCGTCTTCAGTAGACTCGCGGTCTGCTATCTCGCTGCCATAAATCATCGCGCCAGCAGTTTCTACAACGTGGATAAGCACATAACGTGCTTCTTTCCCGCCCTGGGCTACCGCACTTCGTATGGCCAGCGCATCGATCGCGCTAAAGTCAATGCAAATGGCAACATACTTGTAAACAGGCTTTTCAAGGTCCGTAAGCACGGTAGCAGATCCATGGGGCATGGTTGCCTGCTGTTCCTTGGCACGCTCCAGCCATGGCTTGAAGATGATGTAGAGGAGCAGGGCTCCCGCTGCTATCACCACAGGCACAGCAGTGCACCAGACGATCCAGGCATTCTCGCCTGCGGCATCCATCCATCCGATGATCTCATTGATCACCAGCTTAACATTAAGGCCAATGATGACGGTGGCAATGACCCATGCACTGATCCTCACCCAGGCAGGAATGACAAACACACCCATCTTCTCCTTGTCGCTGGTAAAGTGAATCAAAGGTATGATCGCAAAGCCCAATTGAAGGCTGAGCACTACCTGACTCAATACCAACAGTGCTCCCGTTTCGCTTTCTCCATAGAATAGAATTACGCAATACGCGGGGATGATGGCGATCACGCGTGTGATGAGTCGTCTTAACCAGGCAGCAATGCGAAGGTTAAGGTAACCTTCCATGACAATTTGCCCGGCAAGTGTACCTGTAATGGTTGAACTCTGTCCTGCGGCGATCAATGCAACGCCAAACAGGATAGAAGCCCACTTGTTACCCAGCAGTGGCGTCAGAAACTGGTAGGCACCTTCTATGTCCTGCACTTCATACATGCCCGCCTTATAAAAAGTAGAGGCAGCAAGAATAAGAATGGCTGCATTCACGAAGAAAGCGGCATTGAGCGCAATGCTCGAATCCAGAAAGTTATACCGCAGGGCAGAACGAATGCCTTTTTCGGATTGATCGATGCGGCGGGTTTGCACCAACGAAGAATGCAGATACAGGTTGTGGGGCATCACCGTGGCACCGATAATCCCAATGGCGATATACAAAGCTTCATCGCCGGGCAGCGATGGAATAAATCCCAGGGCCAGTTCATCGAGGGCCGGCTTCGCAAAGATCATTTCCGCCAGAAACGAGGTGCCAATAATGGCTACCAGACTGATAATGAAGAATTCGATCTTGCGCATGCCATAGCTTTGCAGCACCAACAAGAGGAGCGTGTCAAGGACAGTAATGGTGACACCCCACACGAGCGGCAGTCCGAAAAGTAGTTTTAGCCCAATGGCCATCCCCAGGACTTCAGCCAGATCGCAGGCCGCGATGGCAATCTCTGCCAGAATCCATAAGGAAAAGTTGATAACCGGATGGTAGGTACTGCGCGATGCCTGGGCGAGGTCCAGCTGTCTGACGATGCCGAGACGGGCGCTCAGGCTCTGTAACAACAACGCCATAATGTTGGACATCAACAGCACCCAAATCAAAGAATAGCCGAATTTACTTCCTCCGGCAATGTCAGTGGCCCAGTTTCCTGGATCCATGTATCCCACGCTCACCAGGTAGGCAGGTCCAAGGAAAGCCAACAGCTTTCGCCAACCGGTGCGGTTGGTGGAGTCGATGGAAGCATTGACTTCGCTGAGGGATTTTTGAGACAGTGCGTCTGGATTCATATCAGATCGTCAACAAAATATTCTGTGATACTTCCTTCGAGATAAAAATCGATTTCTTGTCCAACAGAATTTCAACTGATCCATCATACGTCTCACGGCTAATCACGGTGACTTTCTTACCTGGCGTAGCGCCGATCTTTTGGAGGTACTTTAATAACTCCGGATCAGAGTCCTTCACCGAGGTAATGGTGCCTTTGCTGCCAGGCTTGGCCAGTTCTATAGCTACAAGCGGTAATGATTTGATCCTGCCTTCTTCATCGGGAATGGGATCACCATGGGGATCAACGGTAGGGTGCCCCAGGTATTCATCCAGTTTGTCAATCAGCCGCTTGGATTGGATGTGTTCAAGTTGCTCGGCTACTTCGTGTACTTCATCCCAGGAAAACCCAAGTTTTTGTACGAGAAATGTTTCCCACAACCGATGTTTCCGGATGACAGCCAGGGCCTGGTTCTTGCCCCGCGCGGTGATGGTGACACCATAGTAAGGTTGATAGTGAATCAATGACTTAGCTGACAGCTTCTTCAACATGTCTGTCACAGAGGCTGCTTTGGTTTGCATGGCCTCAGCAATTTCATTCGTCAATACCGATTCGCCGTTGGAGGCCAGGTGATAGATGGCCTTGAGGTAATTTTCTTCCGCCAGACTAAGCATAGCGACAAAGGTACAATAATTTAGCCTTGTCTAAAAAATTATTTAGTCTCTAACCCCGCCAGCACCTTGAGGAGTTTTGCGGCTTCATCCGCCCAAGTGACGTCTTTTGCCCGCACGGGATAGAAATGCCCTTGGTCCCATTGCATCATCAATGCCTGGATGTCCGGGTGGTCATAATCAATGATAATAAATGGCTGACAGTAAGCAAATTCAGTGGACCATGGCCAGTGTCCTTCTATGAGCATGGGAAGTCCTGCTGACAAATACTCATAGAGTTTGGTGGGCCTTGAACCTACGGTATGGAGGGCGGGGGGATACGCAACCATAGCAAGATCGCTTTCGCGGATACATTGTACAATCACCTCATGCGATACCAGTTCTGTAATGCCCACCAACGTGATCCATGTATGCTCCTGAGCGTGGGCGGTAATTTTTTCCTGCGCCTGACGCGAGGCGGCGTAACCAGCTATGATGAGGGTAACCTTTGGATCATATCGGTGCATGAGGATTGCAAGATCGATGGCGCGAAACACCCCGGTACTGACCGCGAGTGTACCTGAAAACAGCAGCCGTCGTCCCCCGCGCTTTCGAGAAAGCGGTTCAATCCCGACGGCCTTATTTTCGATTACGGTCCAGCCACCGCGGTGGAACCGGAATTCATTTTCATAGGCGCGTTCGGCAAGTAGGAAATGGTCGATCATGGGCGCAAGCAGTTTCTCTCTGAATCGAACCAATGCTGCCAACGGCCAGCGCAGGAATCGTGGAAATGCTTCGCTATAGCGGATGTTGCGGTAGTAGTTTTCGCGCACATCATATACCAACGTGGTGTTGCCAAAGATTTTCAACAGCAGGGCTGTACCCATCAGTTCATGGGTGGTGAACATGAAAAAGTCGGGACGTTCTTGCCAGGCTCTTACTAACACGGTCCACCGGGCTTTGATCCTACCTGTGCTAAGACGGACGAATGCAGGTAGTGAGATCTGACGAATGCCCTGGGAGAACTTGTACGACTTTGTAGGATATCCGATTACAGTAACGTCATAACCGGCTTGTTGAAGGCTCATGCCCATCTTCTCCAGCATGCGCGTGTCGTCCACCGGTTTGAGGATGGAGGCGATGACAATTCTTCTTTTTTTTCGTTCTTGCGCCACGGACTAAAATTAGGGAACATAAATGGAACTACGTGAACACATTGAGAAAGCCTGGCTGGATCGATCCATGCTTCAGACAGCGGCTACACAAGCTGCAATCCGCGAGGTAATCCAACTGCTTGACCTGGGACAGCTCCGGGTAGCTGAGCCATTGCAGGACGGATGGCAGGTTAATGAGTGGATCAAGAAAGCGGTGATTCTATACTTTCCAATTCAGGGCATGGAGACGATCTCAATGGGTCCGTTTGAATTTCATGATAAGATCCCGTTGAAAAACAACCATGCG
The DNA here is from genome assembly GCA_035430125.1 of Cyclobacteriaceae bacterium. Taxonomy (GTDB): domain Bacteria; phylum Bacteroidota; class Bacteroidia; order Cytophagales; family Cyclobacteriaceae; genus ELB16-189. The sequence goes on from DAOMGC010000150.1 coordinate 3,811, forward strand.
GCGCGGGGCATTCGTGTGGTACCGCTGGCTGTGGCACGATACGGTGCTTATATCAGCAAGGGCACGATCCTGATGCCATCTTACGTAAACATTGGAGCTTATGTAGATGAGGGTACGATGGTGGACACCTGGGCCACGGTCGGTAGCTGTGCACAAATAGGCAAGCATGTGCACTTGAGTGGTGGTGTCGGGATCGGCGGTGTGCTCGAACCGGTACAGGCGGCTCCCGTTATCATTGAAGACAATGCATTTATTGGTTCACGTTGCATCGTGGTAGAAGGGGTAAGGGTAGGACGTGAGGCGGTGCTTGGCGCGAATGTGGTACTGACCGGAAGTTCGAAAATTATAGACGTTACTGGCCCGGAGCCCGTTGAATACAAGGGATTTGTGCCGCCGCAGTCGGTGGTAATCCCGGGGACCCTACCGAAACGCTTTCCGGCAGGTGAATTTCAGGTGCCCTGCGCCTTGATCATTGGCAGGCGCAAGGAAAGTACGGACAAGAAGACCTCCCTGAATGATGCCCTGCGGGAAAACAGTATCTCGGTATAGCGTGGCATGACGTTTGGAGTACGTTATGGGAAATCTATAATTTCGGGTATGAAAAAGGTAGTCTTGGGTGTTGGGGGTGTATTGTTGCTCTGTGGATTTGCATTCATTGGACAGCGCAACATCCCGGTGACCAGAAATATTGCCTTTGGTGCTGGCGAGGAACTCACTTATAAAGCCCATTTATTCTTTTTTCATGTAGGCCAGGGAGTCACTCGCATAGATCGAAAAATCTATGACATCAATGGACGCCCTTGCTATAAAGTAGATGCCTATGGTGTCACCGTAGGTGCATTGTCCTGGGTGTCAAGGTTCGATGACAATTGGGGTGCATTTATCGATACAACTACCCTCGGCACGCAGTTAGCCTATCGCAAGTTGAAGGAGGGAAGCTACCGACGTGATGAAGTAGTTTATTTTGATCAGGACCGAAACAAGGTTTCCATCAAGGTCAAAGACGAGAAGACCGGACTTTACGATGAACCCAAAACCTACAATGGTCCGCAGAACGCCAAAGACCTCGTGTCCGGGTTTATGTACCTGCGGGTAATTGACTTCACCAAGGTGTCCAAAGGGGATACCATTGTTATCTCTGGATTTCTGGAAAAAGAGTTTTATGATCTTAAGGTAATCTACATGGGCAAAGAGGTGGTGAAGACTGCGGTGGGGAAGATTCAGTGCCTTAAGCTTCGGCCCATCATGCCAGCCAACTCGCTGTTTGATGGCGAGAACTCCATTGCATGCTGGATATCCGATGACCTCAACCGAATTCC
>DAOMGC010000151.1:0-4975 GCA_035430125.1 Cyclobacteriaceae bacterium
AAATCGAACTGGACCTCATTGACGCTGGTGCCGAAGATATACAACGCGAGGAAAGCGAGATCATCATCTATACCGCCTTCACCCAGTTCGGCCATATGCAGAAGTTCCTTGAATCGAAGAATCTCGCGGCAAAGAGCGCTGAACTGCAATACATACCCACTACCACGAAGGAGCTATCAGAGGCCGAACAAGATGAAGTAATGGAATGTGTTACTGCCCTCGAAGCAGATGACGACGTTCAGAACGTTTATCACAACCTGGCTTAATCCTGCGACACGGTACTTCCACCCGTGGCCATGGCATTCACCGTGGCGCCACCCCTGACATATATGATGCTGGCGCCGCTGGCGTTTGCATCCAACTTTTGGGTAGCCTTGACATTAACCTTGCTCGCACCCGATGCATCTACACTCGCCTGCTGCGCAGTGAGTCCATAGGCACTCAGTTCTGAGGCCCCTGACACGGTAGCAATAAGTGACTCACTGTTGCCCGACATACTTACATGGGAGGCACCCGATATAGCCAACCTGATGACCTTTGCATTCACATTAAATTGACCGATGCTGGCACCAGAAAAAGAGAGATCGACAGGCTGGGTAGTGGTGAGCCCGGCGGCAGAAACATTGCTTGCGCCCGAGAAGTTAGCTCCAGCCAAAACCGGCATGCTGATGGTAACATAGGTGGAATGATCGCGTTGCCAGCTCCCTGAGAATTTGATTTGTAATGTTGATCCTAACTTGCTCACTATCAAGTCACTCAGATTCCGTCGGTCACCTTCCGCATGAACTCCAAACAAGGGACTTTGCTGGATGGTGATGTTAAGTCCATCAGCAGCTTCCAGACGGTCAAAATCAAAGATTGGATAGTCGCGTTGACCTTGCTGAAGGGGCCCGGGGTCAGCTTCCCTAAAGCAGGCAGACAGGATCAACGAAAGGGAAAGAATTCCCATCCGGAGGTAGTTGGTGGTCTTCATCGCATGGTGTTATGTCTTCAAGACAACCCATGCCTGTTGCACCCCTATTTCATTCAGATTATTTTTTCGGTCCGTGGACGGTTAGGTTATCGTCTACCATCCGGTTGTTGTATTGCTGGATAAAGGCCTTGAGGTAGGACTCCATGGCCATGGCGGTGTCCGGGAGTTGGGTGATCAGATTGACATTCAACCGCCGGTCAGATTTGAAATCAAACAGGCCCGTAGCGCGGTTGCCATCAAACTGCAAAAGATAGTTCCCTCGGAAAGCCTGGTAGGTATTGTCCAGGTAGTTGAATGCAAATGGTCGGGTTCGGTCCCTGAAAATATCGCGTCCGTAAGCCAGGAATGGTTTGTTGTAATTTAATTCGCCGAGTATGGTAGGCATGATATCAATCTGCTGAATAATGGTGGGGTTCATTTCATGCCAATCAGCGCCGGGTTTATAAAAGAATATCGGAATTTCGAAGTACCCAACCGGCGATTGATAGTCGGCCAGGCGGGTCTGTGCAGAAGCGTGGTCGGCTGTAATAACAAACAATGTATTCTTAAACCAGGGCATGGATGACGCTGTGTGAAAAAATTCCTTGAGGGCGTAGTCCGTATATTCGATACACTTGTAGATGGTCATCTCCCCTTCTTTGAACCTGGACTGAAACTCCGCAGGCAAAGCGTAAGGATGGTGGGACGATACGGAAAAGAAGTTGGTGTAGAAAGGTTCTTTAAACGTATTCATTTGCTCCGCATAGTACTGCAAGAACTTGTGATCCCAGATTCCCCAAATACCGTCATAGTCTTCATTGTGGTTGTATTCATCTTTGCCGAAATACCGATCGAACCCACACGTATTGGCGAAGGCCTGAAAGCCCATAGACCCATTAGGCGCCCCATGAAAGAAGGCCGAAAAGTATCCTTCCTTCTTCAGCAAGGAAGACAAACTCGTAACCTGATTGCCGGAATAGTGCGACAAGACATACGGCACTTCAATCGATGGAATACTGGCGATGACCGAAGGCATGGCATCAATGGATTTACGGCCATTGGCAAATGAATACTGATAAGCACGTGAATGACCAATCAGGGAATCAAGGAAGGGAGTAAAACCTTTGTAGGTACCCTTTTCCTGGTCCCGGTTATATATTCCGAAGAACTCCTTGGAAAAGCTCTCCAGGATAATCACCACGACGTTGAGCCGGATAGGAGTTAGGGATGAATCTGGCTGGTGGATGGGGGAAAAAATTGCCTCAGCATCTTCATCAGAAGCAAGATAATTCACCTTATTAATTGCCGGCGTACGGGCGGTTCTCATCACAGCGAATGGCGTATTGAGCACGAGGTTAATATCCTTTGGTGCTGTGGCGTATTGGGCTGCATTGCTGAGGGTAATCGGTCGGGTACTTTCTCCAAACCCGCCCCGCATGCCAGCCACTACCAGGCCCAAAATAACCAACATGGCCGCTGCACCCGACGTGTAGTAAGTAGTCTTATGTCTAAGCTGAGGGCCCTCCACCTTCAATCGACGAAACACCCAAGCCATACAAGCAACAAGTGCAACCCAAAACACCAGGGCGTACCAATAGTCGATCAGAAATCGAAAGAACAATGAGAATCCGTTCTGTTCATGCTCAAATTGCTTTAACACCACCAGCGTAGTGCGCCGGAGGGTATACGGGTAGTACACCGTATCAGCAATATTCATGGCTAACCCGATGGCGTTGATGACGAGGAATAAATAACCCAGAACCCTTTGATAGCCAGCCCGAAATCGGAAGTCAAACGGGATAATCATCAACAAAATAAAAAGTGAATTGAGGTAGAGCACCGCAGACAGGTCAAAGCGCAAACCACCGAGCTGAATCAGCAAAAAGCGATCTAAAGTCATGTCGGGAAAGAATTCCCGGTTGTAGAAATAGAAAACCACCCGGCAGATGGTAAACAGGAGCATCATCAACACCAGGGCAACCGTCAGGTTGATATAAATATTTCCACGGACCCGAAGCCCCCTGAACCAGCCTGTATCTCCCTTGTCCATGTTGATAAGGCGCAAAATACTTCAATAGGGCCAAAATGTGTCGTCTGAATACCGATTTTCTCTTAGTTTTGTAAGTTGGCACCTGCATGAAAATGCATTTGTCGCACCCTTTTCACTACCCCTAACCTGATCCATGAGGATTCTTGCTTATTCTGTATTTGTCTTATTGATCAGTTATCAGGTCAAAGCCCAAAACATTGAATCGTTTGGGGTCTTCGGCGGCTTTAACATTCCGGTCACGCTGGACAAGGGTCTCGAGCGCGATACACGCTATGAGGCCAGGTTTCTCATCCGTGGCACTCCAATCGGATTCCATTATGGCTATGACCGACCCGGATTTGGATGGGTGATCTCCCCTAGCTTGCTCACCCTCGGCCAGAATTATACCATCAAAAACACAACCGGTGGCGATGTAGGCACGCGCGATATCAACCTGAAGTACCTCAGTGTTCCTATCGCACTCAAATTCCATGTCAATGATTTGTCGTTCTTCCGCCTCAGCATGGTAGCGGCACTGGATATCTGTTATCTCATGGATGGCAAAGAGACCATTACCCATGAAGCAGCAAAGTTGAAGTTCCCGGCCGGCGTGTCAGTGCCCACCGATCCCGGATATCAGATTGCATATGATGGCGTATTTGTGCCCGCCGTATCCAATCAGATCCAGGTGTCTAAAGACAAGTTCAGTACGTTACAACTCTTTGGCGGCGTGGGAATAAGGGCCGATCTGGATTTCAGTGAGAACTGGAGCGCGATGATCGACGGGCGTGCCAACTTTGGCATATTTGACTCCCGCAATGCCGCCTACATCAATACACTGACCTTCCCGACCGGACCTAACGACATCAACGGCAAACCCGGAGCACCTGATCTGTATGGGCAACGTCGTGACATGTTCCTGTCGTTTACCATGGGCATCTCCCGCATCATTCAGACCAAGACAAAATTCAAGGCCAAGCAATCTACACCGGTACCTAAGATGCAACTGAAGACCGTGAAGCCCAGGAAATTGAAGAAGAAATAGTCTTCAACGGTCAAATCTAAAATTTCTACCTTCGCGGTTCGTTTAATCAGAAATTCATGATGAATCCTGTTTCCAAAGGAGTGGTCGTTTCGGCCATGGTGGGGTTAATGATACTTGCCGGAGGCTGCAAAAAGACCGTAACACCAACAACGTATTTGGCGATTGACCTGGGTAGTCTTCACTCCATGTCGATTAAGTCGGATGGTACATTACGTGGTTGGGGTAAGAACGACGGCGGTGCGCTGGGTGATGGTTCAGCCATCAATAAGACAACCCCCTTTCTCGTTGGGTCATCTTATGCGACGGTATCCGGCGGCTCCGGTTATACCCTGGCCATTCGCCAGGATGGCACCTTATGGTCTTGGGGCTCCAATACACAGGGGACCCTGGGTGACGGTTCAAATACCAACCGCAATTCTCCTTTACTCATTGGTGAAAATTACAGCAGCGTTTCTGCAGGCATCGCACATGCAATGGGTATTAAGACAGATGGATCTCTCTTTACCTGGGGCACCAATGGCTTTGGTCAACTGGGTGATGGGACCCTCACTACCACCAAAGTCCCCCAATACATCACGGGAGGATTTGTTGCTGTAGCAGCGGGGAGTTACTTCTCGGCTGGTATTAAGGCCGATGGCTCCCTGTGGACCTGGGGCTTCAATAACCTCGGTCAACTCGGTGACGGCACGACCAGCAACCGACCCACACCACAAAAGATTGGCACTAATTTCAAAGCAATATCAGCATATGGTCTGTTTTGTGTCGGACTCAAAAATGATGGAACGCTGTGGACATGGGGCGCCAACGATTCAGGTCAATTGGGTGACGGCACCCTCCAAAGCAAGAGCAGCCCCGTACAAATCGGAAGTGATTTCGTCAAGATTGCAGCCGGACTCAACCATGCACTCGCTGTTAAGTCCGATGGTTCGCTTTGGGCCTGGGGAAGCAA
>DAOMGC010000152.1:0-4892 GCA_035430125.1 Cyclobacteriaceae bacterium
TGTATCAGGTGCGCAACCGCAGCAGTCAGGATCCTTTGAATTTCCCCATCAAGCTCGGCAACCGGATTTCTGCTGTGCGTCGCAGTCTCGAGACCGGAGAGGGGAAACCTACTGCCGGTGTTTATAAGGTGTTCGATGAGTTGAGCAAGGAACTCGATGGTCAGTTGATGAAACTGGACAACACCTTGAAGGCTGGTATCGACGGACTCAATCCGATGCTGATGAACAAGCAGATGAAGGGCATTATTGACAAGAAGAAATGAGTAGGGAATAGAGCTTGGGACTTAGGGGTTACCGCAAATTGGCCAGCTTAACCCCGAAGGGTTGGAATCAGACTCGGTCCGTTGTTGGTGTTAGCCGTTTCGGCGTCACCAACAACTACCGGACTTGTGTACACTTAGTGGTTGTTCTTTATAACCATTATTGCTGATATTTATCCAATGAGCATTCTCCGACGCATTTCCGAACGACTGCGATCAATCACCATCACGAACTATCTTGGTTACGCATTGGGCGAAGTAATTCTCGTTGTGATCGGTATTCTGCTTGCCCTTCAGATCAATAACTGGAATGAAGCCCGAAAGGACAAGGCATTGGAGGAGGTTTACTATTGCAAACTGTTGGAAGACCTGAATCTGGATGTTGCCCTGATGAACGACCTGATCAAGGATAATCAACTTCGGATTGCGTCAGCCAACGAGATGCTGGTATTAATTCAGACACCCCATCCCGATGTGAGGGCATTGATGAATGCTATGCGTGGATCAACCTCGCGCACTACATATACCTTTCGCGCCAGCAAAGCGGCCTTTGAAGATATTCAATCCAGCGGTCACCTTAGTTTGCTCGATGCTGAAATCAAGGACCACCTGATCCGGTATTATGCCTCTATGGCCGGATTCGAAAATGTAGTCAACGTGAATTCAGATGCGTCGGTAAACTTATACTATTATCCCGAACGCGACATGGCGGATATAGGATGGCAGTATCTTCCCAAACTGCGGATGGAACTTGATTCCACAAGGGTGGATCTGAAGAAACTCGACGATCCGCACTATCCGTCTCCGGCAGTGCGTAAGCAACTGACCAGCGATGCTATATTCTATGTGGGCACCAATGCCCGTAAGAAAGAACTGTACAATCAGATGGCGGAAGAGATCGGTCGCATGCAGTCCATCCTGCAGCAGCGGTGTAAGCGTTAAGTGCCATTCTGATGGCCACGCGTCTGGAGACGCCGCGCCTTAACTGGCGGGTCGGGATTTGTAATCCCGACTTGTTCCGATTATTGTAGTGTGCGACCTTTCATGAAGTGCTTTTTTATTCGAATTGGAAAATGATTGACATGAATCCCCAAAACCTTCACCTGCGTGCTGCAAACATGGAAGATGCTCCCGTCATCTGGCAAATCTTCCAGCTGGCCATTGCCCAGCGCAAGCGAGACGGGAGCAAGCAATGGCAGAACAATTATCCGAATGAGAACACGGTCCGGGAGGACATTGAGAAGGAATACTGCTTTGTGCTGACAGAAAATGATCAGGTGGTGGCCTGTGCCGCGGTGATCTTTGAACCCGAGCCGGCATACAACAAGATTGACGGAGCCTGGCTCACGCACGGTGACTATGCCGTGATCCATCGCCTCGCTTTATCTGATGCGGTAAAGGGTCGGGGTCTCGCCGCGCGGTTTTTCGAGTTGATTGAAAAGTTTGTGATAAGCCGTGGTGTACCGAGTATTAAGATCGACACCTTTTTTGACAATGCGCCCATGTTGCGGCTGATGGAGAAACTGGATTATGTATATTGTGGAGAGGTGTTTTTCAATGGGGCCGTGTGTAAGGCTTTTGAGAAGCTGCTCAAATAGTAATGATCAGGATGTTTGCCATGAAAATACAAGATGCTATTAAGATCTTCCTGAGGCTGTCACTGGCCGCGGGTTTTCTATCCGCGGTTGCAGATCGCCTGGGAATATGGAGTAAGGAAGTCTCGGCTTGGGGCAACTGGGAGAATTTTCTGAAGTACACGGCGACCATCAACCCTTGGATGCCGGATGCCTTAATTCCGGCCATTGGATTCATCGCGACTGCCGCTGAAGTCTTGTTTGCAGTGTGTTTGCTTGTGGGATTTAAGACAGAATGGGTGGCCAGGCTGAGCGGTGTGCTGTTGTTATTGTTTGCGGTAAGCATGACCCTGGCGACAGGGGTGAAGGGGCCGCTCGATTATTCGGTGTATAGTGCAGCGGCTGCTGCGTTTGCGCTGAGTACACTCCAGGCGAAGTACCTCGAAGTGGATGTTTATTTTTCCGGAAAATGAATTGATTGGATTTTAGACCATGGCGACCAACACACAAGACGAGAAAAAAGAAGTGGTATCGGAGCTGATCGGCTTTGATTTGGGCAAGTTGAAGAATACCGTGGTGGACCTGACCCTTCGGCCGGGGCCCGCCATCGCGGAATTTGCGCAGGGTGATCGCAGCAAATACCTCACACCGATTACTTATTTCCTGTTGGTTTTTGGTCTTTCATTCTTTTTGGACTCAGTTACCGGCGTAGGTGCATTTATGATGCAACGGGGTGAAATGGGTAAGAACTTTGTGCAAGGAATTGAGCAGGCGGAAGCCATGGACGGAAATGTGATCATTAAAGACAAGGCGGCCTTGTCCGATCAGATCAATACGGATGTCAAAGCTTTTCTGGAGCGGAAGGAGGTTCATCTTCTGCTCGTGTTGCCAGGCCTGTTGTTGTGTCAATGGTTGTTTTTCAGGCGTACCGGTAAGTCCTTTTTGCACAATGCATATTTTGCCCTGTTTACCATGGGTCAATATGTGTTGTTGATCCTGCCATTGTATGTTTTATTCTATGTTTCCCGCGACCTGTTCTATTTTGTCAACATGTCCCTGAGTCTGGTTTTTCCGGTAGTTTATTGCACCTATGCCGGAGTTGGTTTCTATCCCATGGATTTGAAGAAACTGGTGTTGAAAAATATTTTGTTGTACTTGTCCGTTTTAGCCATCACCGCGATACTAAGCATCATCCTGATTGTTGGTGTTGCGGGTACTGCTGCGATTGAGCATGTGAACAAATGATGAATGGCACGTTCGAATTGATAAGGAACAATGCTGTAGTTGACGTTTAGTCGCTAACAACCACAAAATCGCCTGAAACGGGTGATAGACCTTCAATCAACCTTTAGAACTATTTTCTGATCCAATCCATCTGATCATAAACCAAAGGTTATATGAAAATTTCTGATGTAACAATTCCGGCCATACTCCTGGCTTTGCTACTGTCAAGCATGGAAATTCACGGTTCAGCCATCGACTCAGTGGATTATCTAGTAGAGAAGAACTTGGAGGCAATGGGAGGTAAAAAAAATTTAGAGAGAATAAATACAATTATTCGAATTCGTGGAAGTGCGAACATGGTAACCATAACGCGACTCAAACCAAGTTATGGATCACTGATAGTCCTAATAGACACCGTTTTGTGGAAGATGAAGTTTTCTGAAGGACGCAATGATTTTTATGCTTGGGAGCAAGGTTCGAATGATTCTAGCCGGAAAAAGATAGTAGGAAGGCCTGATTCTGCACTGTGGGCTTCAGGGCAAAACCCGACTGGATTGAGATTGCCGCTTTATCGGTCAAGGAGTGCGGGCCATAAGGTAGAATATGTGGGGCGGGAGAAAATAGAATCCATAAACTATTTCAAGATATTGGTGACCTTGTCAAGAGGTCAGCAATCTTTCTATTATATCAATCCATTTTCATTTCAAATCGAACGAAACCGGGGGGTAAGAAGGCATCATGCCTATGAAGAAAAGATTAGAGAAATTGAAACGGTATGGAAGGACTTTAGAAATGTAAATGGCGTGGTGATACCTTTCATTGAAATAGAGCAAGACATTACTACTGGTGAAAGACTTTCTGGAGGAAGGCCTTCTGTTGACATCTCCTTTAATTTACCGGTTCGGGATGAGGACTTTACAACGGAAGGCAAGCCGGACCAGTGGATTAATTATCTAAAAGAGTTTTTGGGAAACCGGAAACGAACTAAATAGGTAATTTCCCAGGTTTATTGTGCTTTTATAAATTGACAAATGAACATGAATTTTAGAGCTGTTACTAAATCCGACATGGCCGCCCTGAAAGAAGTTCTTGATTCATGTGAATTGTTCCCCTCCGCGTATTTGGATGAAATGATTTCGGATTACTTCAATAATCCGGATACAAAGGACATTTGGTTTACCTGTCTTAATAACAACAGGCCTGTGGCAATTGGGTATTGCGTACCTGAAAAACTGACGGACGGAACATACAACCTGTTGGCGATTGGCGTTTCCCGGGATCAACAAAGGACAGGAATAGCAAGCCAAATGATGGCATACATTGAACAACACCAGAAGAAAAAAGGCGGTAGAATTCTTATCGTTGAGACTTCAAGCGATGATGCGCAGTTGGGTGCCAGAAAATTGTACAAGAAATTGGGATACACGCAGGCAGCAACCATCAAAGACTTTTGGAGGGACGGAGAGGATAAGATCGTTTTTTGGAAGAAATTGTAGTGTTTCTCGTCATATGCTTCTCCGTTGTTGGTGTTTCCAACGATCCGGGGGGGCGATTGAAGCCTTTAGTGAGAATATTTCCCTACCGTTGTCCAGTTTGTCACCAACCACGCAGGTATCATTGTAAAGCGGAGCTTTCACTTTCTAATCCAACGCAAATCTCGAAGGCGCTGTCCGCGATGACTGTAGATATATGCTTTCGCATGGAAGGCAGACCTGTGGTCAGTGACCGACCACCCACGTAGTATCATTGACGGGTAAGTTTCTAATTTGCATATGGGTTAGCGGTTAAGAATTCCGCTCCAGGGCCGCGTGGCCCCGTTCCCGATGGCCATCGG
>DAOMGC010000153.1:0-4622 GCA_035430125.1 Cyclobacteriaceae bacterium
CGCGTCGCTCATGACTTTAATTCATCATTGAAATACTGATCATGAAATTAAAGGATCTTCTGCAGGAGCTGACCCTCCGTTCAGTACTGACTCACCTGGGATTGGCCATCGGCACCTTGATGTTGGTAGGACTCATATTCTTTTACATCTACCTGCCCAATTCCACGAACCACAATGACGAAGTACCTACCCCCGATCTCGTAGGTGTTCCGCTATCATCACTGGACAGTATCCTCGGACCATCAGCGCTGAGGTATGAAGTTGGTGACTCCACGTATTCGGCCAGTCATCCCCCCTTCACGGTACTTCAGCAATTTCCCAAACCCGGGCATCCGGTGAAGACGGGGCGGAAGATTTATTTGTCCATCAATCGCAGTTCTCCACCTACCTTACCTATTCCCAACCTGCTGGAAAGCGGGAGTGGTTCGTTGGCCAATGCTGAAGCGGTGTTGCGCAGCAATGAATTGCGCCGTGGCAGAATCCTCTATCAACATAGTCCGTTCAAGGATCTCATTATTGAAATGCGTATGAACGGCCGCGTCATTGAGCCTGGTGATCGTGTACCCAAAGGTTCCGTGATCGACCTGGTGGTCGGAGATGGCAGCGGACCCAAGGATTTTATCATGGGAAACCTGGTAGGCCTGGCCTACGACAATGCCTTGCTGCGGTTGGCCAACCTGAGTCTCCACCTGGGCGCTGTCAAGATTCCTGACGATGTAGATACTACCGACATGGTTACCTACGTTCTTAAACAATTACCCATGCCCGGAGACTCGGTAAGTGTGGGTGATCCTATTGAACTGTGGATCGGGCCCAAGGACTACAAAATCAAGGAAGAAGAATCAGACCATGAAAGGGAAAACGAGTAGGGCACTATTCCTGACCTGGGTTCTCCAGTGTTCCCTTTCCCTGTCACTCACTGCCCAGATCATTGAGTTTCCCCTGGGGGCAATGGCTTCCCATTCCAAGTCGAATACTACAGCCCGAATAAATGCCACCGCAATCCTCCTCCCCTTTTGGGATGACTTTTCCTATACGGATACACTCGGTTATGTTGACGAAAAGAAATGGATGTATGGCAAGTCGGCTTTTCTGAACAGTGGGGTTGGTATCCTGCCTCCCTCCAAGAATGTAGCTACCCTCGATGGTGTCGATTCATTGGGTAAACCATATAATCTGAATAACAACCTCGCGAAAGGCCTCGCCGACAAGTTGGTCTCCGTGCCTATTCAACTGGATCAGGTGGCAACCAGTGACCGGTCCTCCGTTTACCTGAGCTTTTTCTACCAGGTACAAGGTCGTGGGGAAGCGCCGGACGCTGGTGATCAACTGCTGGTGTCATTCTTAAACGCAAGTGGCAAATGGGAGACCGTGAGTACGTTGGAGAATAATTCATCCCTGGCGCCAGATGTATTCTATCAGATTTTGATCCCCGTAACCGGAGATCAATTCTATCATCCTTCTTTTCAATTTCGGATTCAAAATTTTGCCCGTTTGTCGGGACCCTACGATACGTGGAATATTGATTATGTGTATCTCAACTCCGGAAGGAGTCCTGCTGATACCTCCTATCCTGACCGCACGATTTCAACACCTCCCACTTCCCTTTTTACCGATTACTATGCGATACCGGTCAGGCACTTCCTGCAAAATCCAACCGGAATTCTTGTAAAGCCAACGGTGACCCTGTTTAATATGCGCACTGGCAACCTTCAGCCTTTTGACTATTCCACAGAAGCCCGCATCACCACCCACGTTGGTACATTAACCAACACCCAGAAGATTCCCCTAGACCAGACCCAGGACCCTGGAACCCTTTTGCAAGGTTTGAACTTTCTCAACCTGACGGTAGGTAAACTGCCTCCGACCGGTGCGTTTAACCCGGCTGCTGATTCCATCGATGTAAAGTTTAGGTTCAGCATGTCAACCAAAGACAATGTTCTGCCTGTTAACAACGGTGATTTCGATCCGGCCAAATACGGTAACATCGACTTTAGGGTGAACGACACCATTCGCACCCGCTATACCCTTTCGACGTACTATGCCTACGATGACGGCATCGCTGAGTATGGAGCAGGTCTGAATCAGACTGGGTCCTACCTGGCTTTTAAATACTTGTTTAAGTCCGCTGCACCCGACACACTCATCTATGTAGATATCTACTTTCCCCAATTTGGGGACAACAGCAATCAATCCATCCAGTTGGAAGTGAGAAGCAACCTGACTGATGCAGCATCGTCCATCCTGTATCGCCAAACGGTGCAGGTGCAACGCAACACCGGCAATAAGTTCGCCCGCTATAAGATTGATCCGGCTGTAGTCATTAAAGGCGATTTCTATGTTGGATGGAAACAGTTATCCTCTGCCAGCATTCCAGTTGGGCTCGACAAAAACACCAACAATGCCAACAAAATGTTCTACAACACCACTGGCACCTGGACACAGAATACGCTCGTCAACGGGAGTATGATGATTCGTCCTGGCTTTGGAAGACCGCTGGGCAGCGGACCAGTAACCGGACTGGAAACCACCAGGATCATTCCGGTCTTTCCCAATCCCAACCGGGGACAGTTTTGTCTTCCCGCAGGCGCTGAACAAATTCAGGTAATTGATCTGATGGGCAGGCCCGTTGGGCTGGAAACTTCAACCAATGACCAGAACATTACCGTATGGTTAAGTTCTCCTACGCATGGATTCGTGGTCGTGCGTTACCTCTTCCAGGGAAAAGCTGTCTCGCAAAAAGTTATGGTGTTGCCGGAGTAGCCACGATCAAGTCGAGCGGTGCGGGCACAAAGCAGATAATAAATACGATCAGTGCGATCCAACCCAGGATTATCCGGGTGCGGGATAGCGGTTCCTCTATTTCACAAGGAGGATGTGGCACGCCAATCAGGCGACCTATGATGAATGCAAACAGCAGCCAGCCCGAATAACCCGTGATGGTTGGCCACCAGGCGCCGATCAGAAACTGAACAGCAAATATGGCGGTGGCGATCATGAGCGTATCCTTCCAGCTCAACTTCAATCCAAGCAGGCAGAGGTAGAGAAATCCAAAATAGGCTCCCATTACCCATATCGGATCTGCCTGGGCTCCGAAGAATTTGATATAGCCAAGCCCGGCATAGAATAGAAATGCAATAAATATTGCGGAAGCAATTACGCGATGGCGTTTGAATCCGACCAGGCCATAGAGTACGTGGCCGCCATCCAACTGTCCGATCGGCAAGAGGTTAATGCTGGTAAATACCAGCGACAGGTACCCGGCAAACAATGCTGGATAGTGTATGAGCTCATGGGCATTGGGGACGCGACCACCGGCTTCAAAAACTTTTTCAAAGAACAGGAACAGAAGATTTTTGCCGAGGATAACATCCACCATCCCTTCTTTCATGAAGCCAGGTTGATAAACCGTCGCGGCATAGTCAAGTCCGTAAGTCTCGTACTCCGGATGAAATTGATAAATATATTCCGGAGGCGGCAGCGTCATAAAGCCATACAATAGCACAATGATGGCAACCACAAATCCAACGAGCGGGCCTGCGATGCCGATATCAAAATTTTGTTGCTTGCTGGGTACATGACTTTTTAGCCGGATCAGTGCACCCAGTGTACCAAACATCAGCGGCAACGGAGGCAGTGGAATGTAGTACGGCAGGGTCGTTCTAACCCGGTAGTGGATGGCGGTAAAGTAATGACCGAATTCGTGGGCGGTGAGGATAAGCAGGAATGGCAGGGAATAGGCAAAACCGCTGGCAAAGTCCGACCAACTATAGCCAGGCATGAATACCGACTTTGCATGCACCCACTCGGCACCGGCCATGGTGGTAGTGACAAGGGTTACGACGAAGAGGGCAAGATGAAGGAGGATTTTTCGGGGTGTAGTTTCCATGCAATGGCTATGAAACAGGAATGCCACCCGCTAGGTTCAGGGTGGCACGGTTGTGGGCCCTGTTGGGATCGAACCAACGACCCGCAGATTATGAGTCTGCTGCTCTAACCATCTGAGCTAAGGGCCCCAAAAGAGGTGCAAGTTTAGCTATTTTTTGGTGATCTAAGAAGTTAAGAAAGGTACGTCTGGGTGGATTATTCACATGAACTTGGGAGCAATTATTGTATCATATCTCGCTTCAAATCTTTCATTTAAATCGGTCTATTAACTTGTCCACAAGGCCTGGGACAGTTTTGAGCGAATGATAGTACTTTCGACTCTTCATTTTCTTGATATGGCGCTCGATACGGCGCGATTGCCCCTCGTCTTGACATGGAATTACCAAAAACACCTCCCAGTCCGCTGCTCTCTTTGAGAATGCCTTTAAGTAATAACCCGAATTGTGTTTCTGGAGCCTTGAATTCAGGTCATGGGTTGATCCGACATAGTATTTATCCAACTCGGGGCTATGGAGAATGTAGCAGCAGAATTCCATGGTTGGTAGAGCAGATTATGAGTCTGTCCCGATGGCCATCGGGATAACCTTCTGAGCTAAGGGCCCCAAAAGAGGTGCAAGTTTAGCTATTTAATACCTACTTAGCCAAGCCATGAGAAAAAGCGCATAAATACCTGTGAAAGGGCAAAATTAAATCCAAAGGGTATTCGTCGGATTAGAAAAATGTGCTAAAATTGG
>DAOMGC010000154.1:0-4519 GCA_035430125.1 Cyclobacteriaceae bacterium
CCTTTATTCCACGTTCTTCAGACATTGTTCAGATAGTCTTCAGACGTTGTTCAGATGGTCTTTAGATGTTGTTCAGATAAAATCCAGTTCAATTCTGATCCATAGGGAGTCACTACTAACCCTCATTGGGGAGGTTGTTGTTATTCCCCGACCCTATGCCAGAATGGCTTTGTGAATATACAAAAGCCAGGGTTTTCAATCCGTATCAGATCAAAAAATTCCGGTCAGTCATTTGATTAACATGACCACCTTCTTCCCCGTAAAATATCCGATGATCGGTCCGCCAGACATGATCACTACAATATTGGCCAGTCCGCTGGCGAGTGTACGTGCCACATGAAAATGGATGGTGAGGCCAACATAAACCGCCACCAGAATGGCCGTGGTGGTCCAGCCAATAAATGTACTTTGCGACCACCTGATGGTTGCGTTTGGATAGAGTCGTTGCAACATGCGCTCCTGTAATTTCCCGGTGAAAAGGCTTCCAACGGCGGCAGCCAAACCAATCGCCACAGCGGCGGGTGTTCCATCTAAATTGTAATTGTAGCCCAGCATGCTGACCATCAACATACACACATCAACGAATAAAAAGGAACCCCCGATACCGGCAATGCCGAACCACACCCACTTGATGCCGATGGCCATATATCTTCTCCCCACGAGCCATTGCATCAATGCTGTTCCCATTCCCAATCCCAATCCGAACCCGAGAAATTCAAGCTTGATAAATTCAACCAGCTCTGCCAGCAGAATGGATACAATTACACCAATTATCCAACCGAGGGAGTTGAACAGCATCCACCTGGTCAGGGATAGGTTTTTTGTTTGTTCGCCCATAAGTCAATGATTTAAGGATCTGAATGATCCTACATGAATCTATGGGATAGGCTGAACAAGCCAAATGACAAACGTCATGAACGTTGCTATTGGCAGGATCATACCCTGGCACAACGAAATATCGAATGGTCGCACCTATAATTTGGTACCCTGAATCATTACGGATGCCCTGATGGACTGTTCTTTCAAATGCAGGAAACTGGAGCGCTCGTCATCCAATTTGAATCGGTCAAAGTCATTGATGCTCTCAAATTCTACCAAATGAATCTCATAAGGCATCTCTATCTCGCCTTCGATCATGTCCTTGGCGGATGGGCGAATTCTCAACAGCAATCGCCCATTGTACCGAGCAATAATGGGAATGGCGATGCGCTCGAATTCATCGAATACCCTTTCCTGTCCAGATACCACATAGATCAATTGTGTGATATATATCATACCTTTTTAGACATTACTACCACATTTCTTTCGCCATACTGTATTCGCTCGGTTTCATGCCAGCCAAGTCGCTCGTATAAACGTTCTGCTGTGTCCGTAAACAAGTAGATCACATCTACTCCTTTAGCCTTGGCAATTTGCTGGATCTGGCTGCATAGTATGGCGCCATACCCCTTCTTCCGCTGGTCGGGAATAGTATACACAAGGGCTAACCAATGAGGAAATTTTTTTAGGTGAGGTGCATGGTCCAACAAACTCACATGATGATACAATCCTGCCGTTGCGATCGGAACACCGTCCAGCGTCATCATCAGTTGAAATTGTGTAGGGTCAGCTGTAATGACCTGAAGTCGCTCGATGGTACGGCCGACAGGGATCTTCCATTCTTCCAGGTACCAGCCAGCGATCCGCTGAAAGGCATCAGTATCTCCTGGCTGAACAATACTGAAATGAATGTCTGACATTAACCAAGTCTTTGCTCAATCTGAAACACATTTCCCTCCGGATCCTTGCCATCACAAAACAGCGACGGAATACCAGGAAAGGACTTCACCGGGCCAATCTCAATGCCATCCGCTGCCAGTCGCTGACCAAAAGTTTCGATTCCATCTGCGATGGTAAACACAAGTTTTGCATTGCTCACGCCAACCAAGGGCTGTCCGTTGGACGGCTCATATTCCCTACCCACTTTATGCAGGGCGAGCTCGGTAGCTCTGGCTTTCAGCACGATCCATTGATCGGGTATCTCCTCCACCACCGAAAAACCAAAGTGGTCGACATAGAATGACTTCAGCTTACCCAACTGATGTCCGAAAAGAATGATTCTGCTAAGGGTTAATGGCATGGATGATAAAGTAACCTAGTTGTGTTTCCTTCAATTCCGGCCCATTCAAAATTGCTTGATCAACGGGAAGTACTCGATTGATTTACGGAAGGCATACAGGGGCAGGCCTTCCACCAGTTCCTTCACTTTAGCTTCATCGACATCCTTGAAGATCATGACGGCACCGTTGCGCGTTTGCCTAAGGAAGAAATGATCCAGGATACCTTGCTCCTTCCATTTGGCGATCACCTCCTGCTCGTGTTTGATTATTTCCGGAAAGTTGGCGGGAAGGTGGTCCATATCCAGTGTAAGAATTGCTTGTACCCGGTTCATTGATTGTAGGTTTTTATGGATTGATAATTGAGTTTCAAATTTACGATTATTATTAACTGATCTTCTATAATCAATACATGCGATTTGCTGTGCCACCCCTACGGGGTTGAAATACAAATACCGTTCACCATCTAAAAATATGTCACCCCTTCGGGGTTCAGGCAAATCATCAAATTGTGTTTTCATTTCCAGGGGATCCCGGGTCTCGCCAATCCCGATAGCCATCGGGCCCCGGGAAGACGGTGAACGAAAGAACAATCTTTCATTTCCAAATTATCAAATTGACTTTCACTTCAAATCCTCAAATCATCAAATTGTGTTTTCATTTCCAGGGGATTCCGGGTCTCGCCGAGGCGGCTCTCCCGGGAAGACGGTAAGTTCGGATAGTCTCTTTCACATTAAATTATCAAATCCCCAAATTCTCAAATCGTCAAATTTTCAAATCATCAAATTGTCACATCATCAAATTATCAAATCGCTATCTTTGCCCCGCAAGCGGTCCTATCGCTTCCCGATTTATCGGGGGGAGGAAAGTCCGGGCAACACAGAGCATCGTACTTCCTAACAGGAAGGCCCCGACTTGTCGGGGACAGACAGTGCCACAGAAAACAAACTACCCAGCCGGATTCGCTCCGGCAGGGAAAAGGTGAAAAGGTGGAGTAAGAGCCCACCGCTCCGATGGCGACACCGGAGGCATGGTAAACCTTACGAGTTGAAAGGCCAAATAAGCCACGATCCAGTGAATGGCTCGTTCTTATCCCGATTCGTCGGGGTATCGTGGCGGGTAGGCTGATGGAGTCCGTTCGTGAGGGCGCGACCAGATAAATGATAGGGACTGTCCGCCGCAAGGCTGACGGAACAGAACCCGGCTTATGAGCTTGCGTTTTTTTAACATGAAACCTGTTGCGTGAAAGCGCGGCAGGTTTCGCTATTTTTACCCCATGCCACGCATCCTTATCATCGAAGACGAACACAGCATCCGCGCTGTGCTCAAAGACATCCTCCTCGACCAGAAAGAACTGAAACTTGAGGTGGACGAAGCCAAAGACGGCGCCGAAGGCCTTCACCTCCTCGAAACCAATACCTACGACCTCGCCTTCTGCGATATCAAGATGCCCAAAATGGATGGCATGGAAGTGCTGCAAAAGGCGAAGGAGAAAAACATCCCCACCCCTTTCATCATCATATCCGCACACGGCACCACCGAGATGGCCGTTGACGCCACACGCATGGGCGCCTACGACTTTTTACAGAAGCCACCGGACCTCAACCGGCTTTTAATCACGGTTCGCAATGCCCTGGACAAGAACTCGCTCGTCAAGGAGACCAAGTCGTTGCGCAAGAAGGTGTCCCGCAAATATGAAATGATCGGCACTTCGTCAGCGCTAGCTCATATTCGTGAGATGATTGAGAAGGTAGCTCCGACGGAAGCACGGGTATTAATCACCGGGCCAAATGGCAGTGGCAAGGAACTCGTCGCCCGTTCACTCCACGAAAAGAGCAGTCACAGTGATGGTCCATTTGTAGAAGTGAACTGTGCAGCCATCCCGGGTGAACTGATTGAAAGCGAATTGTTCGGTCACGAGAAGGGCTCGTTTACCTCTGCCGTCAAGCAGCGCCTCGGCAAGTTTGAACAGGCAGAAGGCGGCACCCTATTTCTCGATGAGATCGGCGACATGAGTCTCGCGGCACAAGCCAAGGTATTACGTGCGCTGCAGGAAAATAAAATAACCCGTGTTGGCGGTGAAAAGGATATCCCCGTAAGTGTGCGGGTGATTGCCGCTACCAACAAGAACCTGAAAACAGAGATCGCTGAAGGCCGCTTCCGCGAAGACTTGTACCATCGCCTCGGGGTAATTCTGATCCCTGTGCCGGCCCTGGCCGACCGAAAAGAGGACATTCCCCTGCTGGTGGAGAAGTTCTTACAGGATATATCTCAGGAGTATGGATCCCGGAAGAAGACCGTGGAAGCCAAAGCACTAAAACTCATGGAAGCACATCCCTGGTCAGGGAATATCCGAGAGCTGCGAAACGTGGTAGAAAGATTGGTGATTATGTCCGGCGACAGCATATCGCCGGAGGACGTCC
>DAOMGC010000155.1:0-4383 GCA_035430125.1 Cyclobacteriaceae bacterium
CACCATCCTGCACCGGGTCATTGGTGTAGGTGGGTTGAATTTCGCGCGCGGGACGAGGCGTTGTGCCGAAATACTGGTTCACCATCTCAATAGTCTTTGATTCATCCATCTTACCAGCTACCACGAGCACAGCGTTGTCGGGCTGATAATACTTGCGATAGAATGCCTGCAGGCGATCGATCGGTACGTTTTCGAGATCAGCCTTGGAGCCAATTGTTGACTTGCCATAGTTATGCCAAAGGAATGCCGTAGAAGTAACGCGTTCTTCCAATACACTGGCCGGGTCGTTCTCGCCGGATTCAAATTCGTTGCGAACGACAGTCATTTCACTATCAAGGTCTTTCTTGGCGATGGTAGGAATTGATCATCCGGTCCGCCTCCAGGTCAAGTGCCCAACGCAGGTTTTCTTCTGTTGCATTGAATGTTTCAAAGTAATTGGTGCGATCAACCCAAGTAGTACCGTTGGGTTGAGCACCGTGTTCGGTCAATTCCTGCGGAATATTGGGGTGCTTGGGTGTGCCCTTGAACACCAGGTGCTCCAGCAAGTGAGCCATGCCCGTTTCACCATAGTTCTCATGTTTTGAGCCTACGAGGTACGTGATGTTCACCGTGATGGTCTGTTTGGACTGATCGGGGAACATCAATACGCGAAGTCCATTCTGCAGGCGGTATTCGGTGATACCTTCTACGGTGGTGACTTTCACGGGAGCAGCCAGGGCGGGCTTATTCTCTACCTTGGGCCCCTCCGGTTTTTTGCTTTCCACTTTTTTTGGCTGGCCATTCGCCACCAGTGTCAAGGCAATGAAGATGGGTACAATTAGCTTTTTGAACATACGTTATGATTTAAGTATTTGAAAAAACAATATAGGAAAGGGCTGTACTCCCTTAGATGTATTATTCTGAGGGGATACGTTACAACTTACATATTTCTTCTGTATTGCCCGCCTACTTCGAACAGCGCTTTTGTTATTTGCCCCAGCGAGCAGACTTTACACACTTCCATCAGTACCGCAAACATATTTTTGTTGCGTACAGCAGCGTCCTGAAGCTCTTTTAGTACGGCCGGTGCATCGCTGGCGTGGAATTGGTGAAGTTCCTTCAGCATTTTGATCTGGTACTCCTTTTCTTCAGTCGTGGCGCGGATTACCTCCTGCGGCAATACGGTGGGCGATCCCTTCGAACTCAGGAATGTGTTCACGCCGATGATCGGGAATTCACCCGTGTGTTTCAGTGTTTCGTAATAAAGGCTCTCTTCCTGGATCTTGCCCCGCTGATACATCGTCTCCATCGCACCGAGTACGCCACCGCGTTCGGTGAGCCGGTCAAACTCGGCGAGCACGGCTTCTTCAACCAGATCCGTTAATTCTTCAATGATGAATGAACCTTGCATCGGATTCTCATTCTTGGCAAGTCCAAGCTCCTTGTTGATGATGAGCTGGATTGCCATGGCACGCCTCACCGATTCTTCGGTAGGGGTGGTAATGGCCTCATCGTAGGCATTGGTATGCAGGGAATTGCAATTATCGTAGATGGCATACAGTGCTTGCAGGGTTGTGCGAATATCATTGAAGTCGATTTCCTGTGCGTGCAACGAACGCCCGGATGTCTGAATGTGGTACTTTAACATCTGACTACGCGCATTGCCGCCATACTTGTTCTTCATGGCCTTCGCCCAGATACGGCGTGCGACGCGTCCAATCACCGAGTACTCGGGATCAATGCCATTGCTAAAAAAGAAGGAGAGGTTTGGTGCGAAATCATCAATGTGCATCCCACGGCTCAGGTAATATTCCACGTAAGTGAAACCATTACCCAGCGTGAAAGCCAATTGCGATATGGGATTTGCACCTGCCTCCGCTATATGATAGCCGGAAATGGAGACGCTATAGAAGTTTCTTACATTCTGGTCTATAAAATACTGCTGAACATCGCCCATCAACCGAAGTGCGAATTCGGTAGAGAAGATGCAGGTGTTTTGCGCCTGGTCTTCTTTTAATATGTCGGCCTGCACTGTGCCACGAACCTGGGCCAGGGTGTCGGCTTTTATTTTTTGATATACTTCGGCAGGCAACACCTGGTCGCCGGTTACGCCCAATAGCATCAACCCCAACCCATCGTTACCGGCTGGCAGGTTGCCCTGATATGCGGGTTTCGCCGTACCCTTCTTTTTATAAATCGAATCTATTTTTTCAGCCACTTCTTTTTCAAGGCCGCTTTTACGGATGTATAACTCGCATTGCTGATCAATGGCAGCATTCATGAAATAACCCAGCAACATGGGCGCTGGTCCATTGATGGTCATGGACACCGATGTTCGTGGGTCGGCGAGGTTGAATCCACTGTACAATTTCTTGGCATCGTCGAGACAGCACACGCTCACCCCGGAGTTGCCAATCTTTCCATAAATATCAGGTCGGTAATCAGGGTCGTTGCCATACAACGTGACGGAGTCAAATGCAGTAGACAGTCGTTTAGCCGGAGCACTGATACTCACATAGTGAAAGCGACGGTTGGTGCGCTCGGGTCCGCCTTCACCGGCAAACATGCGCGTGGGATCTTCACCTTCTCGCTTGAACGGGTAGATGCCGGCAGTATAGGGGAACTCACCAGGTACATTTTCTTGTAGGCTCCAGCGAAGCAGGTCACCCCAGGCTTTGAATTTGGGCAAGGCCACCTTGGGTATGTCCAGGTGTGAAAGAGATTGGGTGTGCGTCTGAATGCCGATCTCTTTATCGCGGACCTTAAACTTAAAGACCGGGTCTTTGTATTTCTTTACCACGGCTGGCCAGTCCTGAATCAACTTCCAGTTTTTGGGGTCGAGTTCAAGTTGCAATTTCTTTGATTCTTCCTGTAGTGCACTGGTTACCGTCGCTTGCCCCTTCAGTTGTTCGCTGGTCATGCGAATGGCATAAAGTTTTTGTGCCAGTTCCGCTTGTTGCTCCGCCCACTTGTCATAAGCGCGATTGTTTTCTGAAATCTCGCTCAGGTACCGCGTGCGGTGCGGGGGGATAACAAAGATTTTTTCCGATAGCTCGGTGCTTTGGACAAACGAAGAGCGCAGGGTTGCACCGGTCTTTTCCGCGATCCGGTGAATGACCTGGCGGTAGAGTTGGTTTGTACCGGGGTCGTTGAATTGCGAGGCGATAGTGCCAAACACGGGCATTTCTTCAACCGACGTGCTCCACAACTGGTGGTTCCGTTGGTATTGTTTCTTTACATCGCGCAATGCATCGAGAGCACCGCGTTTGTCAAATTTGTTCAGCGCGATGACATCGGCGAAGTCGAGCATGTCGATCTTTTCCAACTGCGTCGCGGCTCCGTATTCCGGTGTCATCACGTACAACGATACATCGCTGTGGTCGATGATTTCTGTGTCGCTCTGGCCGATGCCAGAAGTCTCCAGGATGATCAGATCAAATTGCGCAGCCTTCAATATCTGAATGGCTTCTTTGACGTAGGCCGACAAGGCCAGGTTGGACTGGCGGGTAGCCAGAGATCGCATATAAACCCGCGGACTGTTGATTGCATTCATTCGAATACGATCTCCCAATAGGGCGCCACCTGTCTTTCGTTTGGATGGGTCAACTGAAACTAGCGCAATATTCTTTGTGGGAAAATCGAATAGAAACCGTCGAACCAATTCGTCCACCATCGACGACTTACCTGCACCACCCGTGCCGGTTACGCCAAGGACGGGGACAGCCTGTTTGCGTGCCAGGGTGTGGATGGTTTCGAATACGGCCGTGTGTTGATCGGCAAAGTTCTCTGCGGCAGAAATCAACCGGGCAATCGACAATGGATTTCTTGTGGCGAGCCCCTGAACTTCGTCCTTCAATTGGTCGCCGGTAGGGAAATCACTTTGACGAACAAGGTCATTAATCATTCCCTGCAGTCCCATGGCGCGGCCGTCATCTGGAGAATAGATACGGGTAATGCCATAGTCCATCAACTCCTTAATTTCGGATGGAAGAATGACCCCGCCACCGCCAGCAAAAATCCGGATGTGACCAGCTCCTTTTTGCTGCAGGAGGTCGAACATGTATTTGAAGTATTCATTGTGACCGCCCTGGTAGCTGGTCATAGCGATGGCCTGCACATCTTCCTGGATGGCTGTGTTCACGACTTCTTCAACGCTTCGGTCGTGACCCAGGTGAATCACCTCTACTCCGGTGGCCTGGATGATGCGACGCATAATATTGATCGCGGCATCGTGGCCATC
Organism: Cyclobacteriaceae bacterium; assembly: GCA_035430125.1. Taxonomy (GTDB): domain Bacteria; phylum Bacteroidota; class Bacteroidia; order Cytophagales; family Cyclobacteriaceae; genus ELB16-189. Next base: position 4,220 of record DAOMGC010000155.1, read on the forward strand.
AAACAGGGACGCGGCCGTGACCATCCGCACCTTGTTCTTGGGTTTATAGGCTTCCTGCTGGGCGGAAGGTTTTGGTGCCGGGGCGGTCGTAGCGTGGCTCATGCTTTCATTCGTTCGACTTCAAAATTACACAAAAGTCAGGAGGAAGCTAACGAGTGGTAGGG
>DAOMGC010000156.1:0-4256 GCA_035430125.1 Cyclobacteriaceae bacterium
AAAACTTCCGGCCCCAAAATCACCGCGTTTGGGTGCTGTCTACTTCTTCTTGTATCTCTTTCCAGATGAAGAAACAGCAGAAACATTAAAGAATCCGACTACCGCGCTACCATTGGGGTTTGTGTTCTTCACGTTGGTCGACACATTTGCCAAGGGCGCCGCAAAGAGCTCCTGAAATCCACCGGGTCGGTCGGTTTGCACAGCCACTTCATTGAGGTAATTAAAAGCGGCAAGTGTGATGGAGTGAATTTGCACATTCACCGAATCACCGGGATCGTACGGCGATAACACGCGGTTGTTGCTGTCCGTGCGGTTTGGGTTGATGGCTCGCCGAATCGGCGTGATGAAGACAACACCATCGGTTTCACCACCCGGAGAGAATCCGGCATCAAAAGCAACATTGATTTCGCTCGGTTTATCCAGTGCACTGCCATTCTTGTAAGCCCTGATCCAATACGCATCCCCGGGCCCTTTCGGGTCAGTGGCATAGAATTCAGCGAGGGTAAGCGTATCGGTCGAACCTATTCGCTTCTCGCGGGAAAAAACAATACTATCAATGGCGGGCACACGACCCATCTTTGACACGGCTGTGAAAGTTTCTCCGCCGACTAACACCTGCAGCTGGTAGGATTGTCCAACGTTGCCAAGGCTTTCTCCTGGGAGGCCCTTCCAGATGTAGTGTCCGGGCTTCGTATTGTCTTCCGCGAAAGCGAATACTTTCCCAGCGTTGTCAGTAACCTGAACCACGGCACCCTTAACGGCCGGCGGATATTGATTTTCAAAATAAGGCTGGCTTCTGGTGAGGATAATTTCCTGGGGTACGGATTTATTGTTGATCCACGCATCTACCACAAGCAATGCCGGGGCACTTTCCAGGGTGGGCGATATCTTTGTTTCGCAGGAAAACAGAACCAATATACCGACCAGTATCGCGATTGTATTCAATGTCTTTTTCATGCCTTCAAAATTTGAAATTGTAAGAGATTGAAGGAACAATGGATCCGATGATAGATATCTGCGTAGCCTGCGACGGTAGTGGTACGCCCGAAGGAAGGTTCTTCAGGTCTTCGGAGAAATATATGGAGAAGGGGTTCTTTCTGGCATACACGTTATAGAATGAGAACACCCAGTAATCTGAGTTCTTGCGAGGTCGGTCATGGCGGGTTTGCTTTCCTTCCAGCCTGAACGAAATATCCAACCTGTGATAATCGGGTATGTGTACGTTGTTTCGGGTGTCATTCACATTGTACGGTATGAGAATTCCTTGCTGAATGTACCGTGATGTTGGAAATGTAGTGGGCGTACCCGACGTATATATGAAGTTCCCCGACACTGACCATCGTTTATTGATATCATAGAATGCCGCCACTTTGAGGTTATGCGTTTGATTGAAACGGGTTTCATACCAGTCATTACGGTTGATGCCATCTACCTTCAACTCCGAACGGCCCAGGGTATAACTTACCCAACCATTGAGACGGCCTGTTTTCTTCTGTACATAAAACTCAACACCGTAGGCCCTTCCTTTTCCTACCAGCAAATCACCTTCGAGGTAGCGGTTAATGAGCAGGTTGGCGCCATCGATGTAATCAATTTGGTTCTGGGTGTACCGCAGGTACCCTTCCACTGAAAACTCATAAGGGCTGGATTCACCCAGGTCGCGGAAATAACCCAGCGTAAATTGATCAGCCAGTTGTGGCTTTATGTTATTGGACGTAGGTGTCCAAACGTCAAGGGGATTTGAAGCTGTCGTGTTGCTGATCAGGTGGAGGTATTGGGCCATCCGGTTGTAACTGCCTTTCACTGAACTGCTGGGCGTAGCCTGAAGCCGGAAGGAAAGCCGAGGCTCAATGTTTCCGTATGAAGCAATGGTCTCCCCGCTTTTATAAGTCTTACTATTGGTCACTGTTTTCCGGTAACCCGGGATGGTGTCATTGTAGGAGTATACGGTGCCAGGACCGAGGTATTGAAAGTGGGAATATCGTACGCCATAGTCCAACGAAACGTGATCGGATACCTTCTGGCTATTGCCGATGTGAAAAGCGGTCTCCAGGTTGTATTTCTTATCGAGGCTGATATCTACTGACTTGCCATTGGTGACCCCTACGGCATTCGCTGGCTCGAAGGTGTAATAAGTCAGGTCTCCTCCGAAATTTAGTTCATTGCTACTGCTGATGAAGTAGGTGAATTGTGGTTTGAAAATGAGGTTTGAAATTGATGAATTCCACTTAAAGCTGTTCCGGTCATCTTTACCAAACTGCAGCGCATAATCATAGTTGCTATATACCAGTGTGGCATTCGAGAAAAGTCGCTCGTTGAAGAGGTGGTTCCAACGCAAGGTGGCGGTGGCATTACCCCAATTGAAGCCCTGGACCTTGTCAAACTTGAATACATCCCGGCCAAAATATCCGGACAGGAATACTTTATTCTTCCGGTTGATGTTGTAGTTGGTCTTGAGGGTGAGGTCGTAAAAGTTGAGGGCACCACCATCTTTCAGCAACTGCACAAAGGGGCGCGCCAGAATATCGGCATAGGAGCGTCTGGCTGCTACGATAAATGATGCCTTGTCCTTGATAAGCGGACCTTCAACCGCCAATCGGCTAAAAACAGACCCAATACCACCTCTGGCCTCCAGATTCTTGCTGTTCCCGTCCTTCATCCTGACATCCAGGATGGAGGCAATCCTTCCACCATACCGGGCCGGGACAGCTCCTTTAAACAACTTGGTATCCTTTACGGCATCCGGGTTGAATACGGAGAAAAATCCGAATAGGTGAGATGAATTATATACGGGTGCCTCATCAAGCAAAATGAGATTTTGACCAACACTACCACCCCGTACATTAAAACCCGATGCACCTTCACCAACCGTACTAACACCGGGAAGCAGCAGTAAACTGCGTAATACGTCGGCCTCCCCGAACAGCATTGGAACACGCTGGATTGTCTTGATTTCCAGTTTGTTGGTGCTCATTTCAGCATTGCGGACGCTCGCCTGTTCAATTTCAGCCTTCACCACTACTTCCTGTAGTTGTTCGGCCTCCGGAGCAAGTTCAATATTCACCTGCAGGTTCTTGTCCAGGACGAGTTGCTTCTCTACCCGCTGGAATCCGACATAGCTGAAGTCTGTGGTATAGGTACCGGCCGGCAACGTGAGGGAATAAAAGCCATACTCGTTGGTGGTGGCCCCATTCTTTATTTCCTGAATGAAAACGGTTGCGCCAATGAGGGCCTCCCCGTTGGAGGCATCCTTTACATACCCATTGATAGTGAACTTGTTCTGGCCCCTGGCCGGTAAGAAGGCTGTCAGGAACAGGGTAATCAGGAAGGTGAGGCGCATGAAACCAAATTTCTCTGCCTGTTGACGAAAATTATCGCTCATTAGTTACATAAAACAGCGAACTTCGTGAAAAGTTATATGTTCAAGAAAATCAAAGCGCTCTACGAGCAATACCGCGAATGGGTGCGGGTTGATCTGATCATGTACGCGACCATGATTTTTGGATTGATCCTGTATGTGATCTATAAATCACTTGCTGATTAGTGCAGCATGATTTCGCGCACGTTGGTGCGGATCTTGTTCGACAAATCGTCGGTAGGCAGGTCATTTACATCCTTACCAAAAGGATCTTCAATTTCTTCTGCGATCAACTCCACACTGAGGAGGATGTACGACACCAGTACTACCACCGGCACGGTGATGTATTCCAACTGGGTCACAAAGCCAAAAGGAAGGGTAATAATAAAAATGAAAATAAACTTCTTGATGTACATCGAATACGAATAAGGGATCGGTGTGTTCTTAATCCGTTCGCAGGCTCCCAATACATCTGAGAACTCCTTTAATTCCCGATCCAGCATGATGAGCTGTTCACCTGAGATAATTTTCTGGTCGTACAGCCGGTTAACGCGTTCATACAACATACTGGACACCCGGTTGGGGACATGGGTAACATTGACAAAATGGTCGCCAAATTGCTCACCGGCTGGTTCGAGGTCACTCCAACGGGCATTGTTACGCAGGTGTTCGCGGATCGATACCACCAGATTGGAAATCATGGCACTGAAATACAACCGGTTCTCCTGATCGTTTGCAGGCAACATGGCATTGAGTTTGTGTGCCAGGTTGCGGGTATTATTAACCAGGCTGCCCCAGAGCTTACGCCCTTCCCACCAACGGTCATAGGCAGAGTTGGTGCGAAACACCAGGAACAAACCCAGCACGATGCCCAACAGCTGATGCATGCTGATGGTAC
>DAOMGC010000157.1:0-4234 GCA_035430125.1 Cyclobacteriaceae bacterium
ATGGGTAACCCATCGGGAAAAGAAAAGGGCAGGGGTCGTTGCTGATACATCGAGGGCGTCGATATCGTGACTACCAAAGTAATCACGCGTATGGTCCAGGGTCATCAGTACCATGACCAACCCGCGGACAACATCAATGACTTCGACTCGGTTTGTTGGTTGTTCAGGCATTCTGTTACTAAGTAACAAATACTTACCTGGTGGGCAAAAGGCAGACATTAATTTGGGAATCTCGCAAAGCGTATATTCGTAATGAATCATCGCATCTGGCATGAAAAACTATTCCTGCGTCGTGATTGGCAAGGGCCTGGTGGGCTCTGCCACCGCCAAATATCTCTCCCTGGATGAGTCGGACGTGGCCCTGATTGGTCCGGATGAACCTAAAGATTGGTCTGAAGGGGAAATTTTTGCGGCCCACTACGACGAGGCTCGGGTACAACGAATCACGGGTTGGGACGCAGACTGGACCTTGCTAAACAAGATGTCGGTACAAGCCTATCCTGAACTACAGCGCAGATCCGGTATTACGTTTCATCGCCCGGTTGGATGCTTGTATGTTAATCCGCACGGCAAGGATCTATATCTCGAACAGGCACCGGCATTGGCTAACAAATTCAGATTACAGGCCGATCACGAGCTTAACGACCAGTCATTGTCACTGGCGTTTAAGGATTTCAGATTTCCCAAGGGGTCTTATGGTATGTTTGAGCCGGGTCCTGCCGGATATATCAATCCGCGCAACCTCCTGAGGGCTCAATTGACGCAATGTAGGACACATGGGGTTACCATTCATCAGGATATTGTTTCTTCGATTCGGAAAATTCATGGTGGGTATGAATTGACATGCCGTACAGGGTTTGTTTGCACAGCAAAGAGAATGGTGATGGCAACTGGTTCATTTCAGAATTTCACCCACCTGCTGGAGGAACCATTGACGATGCGGTCCAAGTCTGAAGTGGTCTTGTTAGGTCGGATAGAAGCGCATGAGACGGAGCGCTACGCTGTGCTGCCTTCGTTGCTTTATGAAATCAAGACAAAAGACCTGGAAGGAATTTATCTGTTGCCTCCGGTACGTTACCCCGATGGGCACACGTACATCAAGATCGGTTGTAATTTTCCGAATGACACTTGGTTTCATGATTTGGCGGGCATCCGCGACTGGTTTAGAACTGGCGATAGTGATCGCTTTCTTCCAGGGTTGAAGGAAGCCTTGTTGACAATCATGCCGGATCTGCACTGCGAAGAATACCTGACGAAGCGTTGTGTGGTCAGCTACACAGAAGAAAAGCGACCCTACATCGATCACTACCGCGAAGAATCGATTGTTGTTGCAGGTGGGTGCAATGGTTACTCGGCCATGTGTTCGGATGCTATGGGGAAAGTAGCAGCAAGGCGGTTACATGGACAAAATACAGAGGGCTTTAATCCTTATGCATTTCGGCTGTCGTATGCAGAAGTATAATACCGGTATCATCTGGGCTTCTCATCGACGATAATTCCGCTATTCCAAAGCACTCGTAAACTCAAGTTCCACCCGAATCTGATCGCTCGTTTGGAGGGGATATATATCCGGATGTACCGGCACACGAAACGTTGCCTCCTGACCTGGTGATATTGGTTCCGTATAGTTGAACCGGTCTGTTCCCAATTTTTTTCCGACTTTATCCATGTATATGATGAGTAATCCTGTGCAGTAGGTGGTGAGCCAGGCATTATTTTTCAGTGTAACGACTACTTCCGGAGCCTGGGGCCGCATCCAGGGTGGCGCGCTGATGGCAAGATAACGGGTGGGGTTTGCTGTCTCCACTGTTCGACGGATATAGCCAAGAGATGCCACCACGATGACCAGCAATCCGGCCACAATCATGATGATGTGCCTTTTGTTCATAGCGTTTTCCTGATACAAAGAAAAAGTCGTGCCAGAAATCGATTACGGAAAGCCGCCATTACATGTTAACTCGAAATAAGGTGCATATTTGCCGCTTGGTTTTTCTATGGCACTCGATAAACGGCAGCGATTCATCACCATCCTCATCCTGGGCTTGCTATCAGCATTGGGTCCTTTCTCCATTGATATGTACCTGCCCGGGTTCCCCGTTATTGCCCGCAGCCTCCATACATCGATTGAATATGTGGGATATTCACTTTCCAGTTTTTTCATTGGCATCAGTGTAGGCCAGTTGATTTATGGCCCATTGTTGGATCGTTTTGGTAGGAAACGGCCGTTATATGCTGGAATGGTCATATACATACTGGCATCGATCGGGTGCGCCTTTGCCACATCCATTGAGGTGTTGATCGTGCTTCGCCTGTTCCAGGCTTTGGGCGGCTGTGTGGGTATGGTGGCACCCCGCGCCATGGTGCGCGACAGTTTTCCGGTCCATGAGAATGCAGAGATATTTTCGCTGCTGGTGCTTATCCTCGGTGTTTCGCCCGTGCTGGCTCCTACGGCAGGTAGTTTTGTGATATCGGCTTTCGGATGGAATTCTGTCTTCATGGTGCTGGCCATAGTTGCTTTGCTTACCCTGCTGATCGTGATCTTCTGGTTACCAGAAAGCAAGCAACCAGATCCCGGATTTTCATTGCGTCCAAAAGCGATAGCCGGTAGCTTTTGGTTTGTGATGAAAGAACCGCAATTTTATACCAATGCACTGGGGGGTGGCATATCGGCGGCAGGCCTTTTTGCGTACCTCGCCGGGTCGCCGTTTATCTTCATGGAATTATACCATGTTTCCGATCAACTGTATGGGCTTATTTTTGCACTGATTGCTATAGGCCTGATTACCAGTAGTCAAATGAATACGCTGTTGCTGCGTCGCTATTCCAGTGAGCAGATACTTCATGTGGTGCTGGTACTCCAAACCACCATGGGCATTCTGTTGGTGGTGGGAACGGTGACTGATGTACTGGGCTTGTATGGCACCATTGCTTTGATATTTCTCTTTCTCTGCTGTCAAGGATTCAATTTCCCCAATTCATCGGCACTGTCGATGGCACCCTTTACCCGAGAGGCGGGTAGTGCCTCGGCATTGATGGGGGCATTGCAGATGTTGCTCGGATCGTTGGCTTCGGCGGCGGTGGGTATACTGGCCAACGGTACAGCCATCCCGATGACGGTAGTTATGGCAGTGTGCGCTACGGCTGGCTTGCTCATTCTGATGATTGGCAATCGCCGGTTTCACTACAAGGCACGCAGCCGTGATATCGAAGCGCAGGCTTTTGATATGATTGAAAAATATTGAAGCGCTTGCCAACCATTGGATTTTCACATAACTTAAATGTGAAAAATCTTAACCATGGTCAACCTTTTATTTTCTCAGAGGACGTATAGAAATACGACTATTATCCTTTCACTATTCGCTTGTTCCTTTTCGTCCGTGGGGCAGGATATCATGCTCCTTAGCGATGGGAGGCAGATCCCACTATCCAAATGGAAAATCAAGGATGGAAAGATATCGGTAAAGCCGACAGAAGGAGAAAGTATGGTACTTGACCCGTGGAAGGTTGAGGGATATTATCGGGCTTATGATGAAACATTCCTCCACCTGAGGACCGTTGATTCAACGGATGTTGAAAACTATGCCATAAAATTCTTGAGTGTTGTTGAGGAAGGCAAACTTAACCTTCTACAGGAGACAGTTCGTACCGTTGGAACTGCTAATACCCCGGGCCAAACGTACCTCTATTATTTTCTGAGCGACCATACAAAGACAAGGCGCCTGGCTGAGTCAAGCATATTTGGTAAGAAGTTTGATACGGAGGTACTTTCTTCCATGACCAGGGATTATGATACACTTTCTGCCCAGGCCAAGATCGAACCCCTCAACATCAAGGATGTTGCCCGCTTTGTTCGCCGTTACAACAACCATTTCTATCAGCCCCCAGCGGCAGATGGAGCAAAATCAACTGTGTTTTTTTATTTGAAAGACAACAAGGAAGAACACTGTACCATTTCCATCGCGAGCGGGGAAGCACAGGCCCTCAAGCCATTTCAGGCCAACGCTGTTTCGCTTCCGGTTGATGCATATACCAAAGTTTGTATTTCAATTAATGAGAGCAAGGAGTGCGACCTCTTTCGGGCCAGCAGGTTTGTTATGCGCTACATAGAGGTCAATCTTAGTGATAAAAAAGACGGAGTTGAAATTACGTTTGAAAGTACGCCGTCCTGGACTGCTACAAAGAGAATGCAAACGTACTTGCAATGGAAGAAAAGGAGTGCCGGTAAGTGATGCTG
>DAOMGC010000158.1:0-4177 GCA_035430125.1 Cyclobacteriaceae bacterium
GTGGGATTATTATGGATATAGTTGATTTTCTGATTCAGGAATTTCCTGGACTGAATCGATCGACTAAACGACCTTCGCTGCCATACAGTTCGAATTCGATCATTGGCAGCAACAATCAGATCATCATACAATGGAGAACTAATATTCCGATACAATTGTAAAATTCGCTGCGATGTATATCTCAAGAAGTCTCGTTGAACCTGAGCAAGTGGGCGATCACCATTGATTTGCCAGACTAAATGAATGTGATTTGACATGATTACAAATCCATAAACAACAACTCGTTGATCTAACACCAGGTATCTTAGACTTTCGATGACTATATCTTTTGCGCGATTGTCAGCCAAGAGTGGTTTCCAGTCAAAGCATGTTGATGTTGTGAAATCCGGAAATCGTGATGACCATTGCATGGCTGCAATTTCATTGGACACCAGCAATTGAACAATCCGGAGTTCCTGACGGATTACTAGTCTGTGCCGGTTTTCTAGAATAGTTCTTGCCCGTTTTCTTAACCGGTACCGTGGGATCATTCAACCCACGTCGGTCGGTGAAGAACACCGACCAGAACTAACAGGAACACCGATTAGAAACTATCCGAGAATACCCGGCCGAGACTAGTATGTGCCAGTTTTCTTAACCGGCACCGTGGGATCATTTAACCCACGTCGGTCGGTGAAGAACACCGACCGGAACAAATAGGAACACCGACAGGGACTAAGTTCCGATCAATACCCCAGGGCGGGAAGGATTCGCTTCACCCACAACGCATACATTTTTCCCGAAGGGTGCAGGCCATCACCAGCGACGTATTCAGGTTTATCCAAACCTTCACGGGTGAGGTCGGTGATGTTGACATATCGAACGCCGAGGCGTTTGGTGATAGTCAAATTGGTTTCATTGAATTTGTCAATGGCTGCTGTAATCTCAGCTTGCCGTGGCTTTCCAAACGGTGTGTATCCATAATCAGGAATTGATACTACGAATACATTCTCCTTTTTTCCTCCGGCTAGTTTAATGGCGATATTCAGCAGCTCCTCAAATTCAGGCGCATAACTTTCTGCGGTACGCTTTTGGTATTGGTTGTTCACGCCAATCAAAAGAGAAACGAGGCCATATTCATTCTTGAGTTGTGCCTCTTCGATCGCCTTCTTCAACTGATCTGTACGCCAGCCCGTAACGCCGATTATGCGAGGACCCTCGACTTGCTTTCCTTTGGCCCTCAGGGCCGTTGCCAATTGTTCAGGCCAGCGCTCCTCCACTTGCACACTCTCGCCAATCGTATATGAGTCACCGAGGGCGAGGAATTTGATAGGGGTATTGCTTTGGGCGTGGAGTTGAGAGGTCATGAGCAGGAGCGCGATAATGAGGCGGGACATAGGGATGATTTGAAAGGTTAAGATACCATTTTTTTGCCGCGGAGGCCCTAAGGCGCAAAGGAAAAAATGGTTGTGGAATATTTCTTCTTAAGTAGTTGGTGCCGGTTTTCACAACTGGCACCGTTGGATCATTTAACCCACAACGGTCGGTGAAGAACACAGACCGGGACTAAAATTTTTTGCCGCGGAGGCGCAAAGACGCAAAGGAAAAAATGGTCGTGGAATATTTCTTCTTAGGTAGTTCGTGCCGGTTTTCTTAACCGGCACCGTGGGATCATTTAACCCCCAACGGTCGGTGAAGAACACAGACCGGGACTAAAATTTTTTGCCGCGGAGGCGCAAAGACGCAAAGGAAAAAATGGTCGTGGAATATTTCTTCTTAGGTAGTTCGTGCCGGTTTTCTTAACCGGCACCGTGGGATCATTTAACCCATGTCGGTCGGTGAAGAACACCGACCGAAAACTTGCGGGTTTGATCAGCGAGAATCAGCGACGCATTTGATTCGCGGTATCTGCGGGAACTGGATTTCTTCTGCGCATTCTGCACCCCTCTGCGCTTTCAGCGGGAAACCTGCATTCGCACCGAAGGTGCCTACTTCAACAACCCATAACATTGATTCGCAATCTCCCGCTCTTCGTTGGTGGGAATGACCAGGATTTTTGCAGGTGAATCTGAAGTGTTGATCTCATAGATGCCTTTGCCGCCGGCTTCATTCTTGGCTACATCCAGCCTTAATCCAAGGTATTCAAGTCCTTCCGTGGATAGCTTGCGCGTAAGCGAGTCATTTTCTCCCACACCTGCCGTAAATACGATGGCATCCAGTCCGCCCAGGGCAGCCACAAAAGCCCCGATATACTTTTTGATGTGATAGGCATACATGGTATAGGCCAGTTTGGCTTCAGGATTTCCTTTCTGATAAGCTGCTTTAACGTCACGCATGTCACTGGAACCCGTAAGCCCCAGCATACCGCTCTTCTTGTTGAGCATGGTATTGACATCATCTACGCTGTATCCCAATTGATGAATCAAATGAAAAATCACGGACTGGTCTATGTCGCCCGTGCGCGTACCCATGATGAGTCCATTCATGGGGCCCAATCCCATCGTGGTGTCTATGCAAGCACCGTCACGGACAGCCGCCATGCTGCATCCATTGCCGAGGTGGATGGTGATGATCCTGGCTGACTTGCTTTTCAGATATGCTGTCGCCTGTACAGAGACATATTTATGGCTCGTGCCATGAAATCCATAGGCCCTGATCTGATGCTTCTCGTACAACTCATTGGGTATTGCCATCCGGAATGCAACGGGAGGCATTGTTTGATGAAAAGCCGTGTCAAATACTGCTACCTGAGTCGCTTTGGGAAAAATCTTCTCGGCAACCTCAATGCCCAGGTAGTTGGGTGGATTGTGCAACGGCGCCAGGGGAAACAACTCCTTAATCTTAGCTTTCACGGCCTCCGTGATGATCATCGTCTTAGAAAAAGCTTCACCTCCATGCACTACCCGATGTCCCACTGCATCGATTTCATCCGGAGTCTTAATCACCCCGATGTCCTTGTCAGACAAAAGTCGCGCTGCCTCACTCAATCCAGCCGCATGGTCCGCAATCCGGATGGCCAATTTATGCACAGCCTCCTTCCCTTCCTGAAAGGTCTTATGCGTGATGCTTGATCCCTCCAATCCAATCCGGTCGATCATGCCAGTACAAATCACCTCACCTGCCGGCATTTGGATCAGTTGATATTTGATGGAGCTGCTTCCGGAGTTGATGACGAATACTTTCATGGGAGAGGAAGTTGGGGAATGGGGATTGGAGAAGGGATTAGGGAATGGGGACTAGGGGGGTTATTGTGCCTGGATAGCAGTGATAACAACTGTATTGAATACATCATCAACGGTACATCCGCGGCTGAGGTCGTTAACCGGTTTGTTCAGGCCTTGCAGCATCGGACCAATCGCCAAGGCACCGGTCTCGCGTTGAACGGCCTTGTATGTATTGTTGCCGGTGTTCAGATCGGGGAAGATCAACACACTGGCTTGTCCTGCCACTTCGGAATTAGGCATCTTCTTCTTGCCAACCGACGGATCAACGGCTGCGTCATATTGTATCGGTCCTTCCACTTTCAGGTCGGGACGTTTCTGACGCACCAACTCCGTGGCGGCACGTACGCGATCCACATCCTCTCCTTCACCTGACGTACCCGATGAATAGGAAAGCATCGCCACCTTGGGTTCGATACCAAACATCTTGCTGGTGTCTGCCGATGAGATGGCAATATCAGCGAGTTGCTCTGATGTCGGATTGGGATTCACGGCACAGTCACCAAACACCGACACGCGATTCGGCAGACACATAAAGAACACGGATGAAACCGTCTTGATGCCAGGCTTTGTCTTTACGAACTGGAGCGCCGGTCGGATCGTATGCTGAGTAGTGTGGGCAGCACCGGAGACCATGCCATCGGCATCGCCCATAAACACCATCATGGTGCCATAGTAGGACACATCGAGCATCAGGTCGCGGGCCATTTCCTCACTCAGGTTCTTGCCCTTCCTCAACTCCACGAGTTGTTGTACATAGGCCTGGTAACGAGGCGATGTAGCAGGGTTAATAATATTCACTTTCGTGGAATCCAGCGACAGGTTGAGCCGCTTGAAGGAAGCCAGTATCGCATCCGGATTGCCCAGGATGGAAAGTTTTACGACATCCTGTTTGATCAGCATGTCAGCGGCCTGGAGGATACGGTCGTCGTCGCCCTCGGCCAGTACGATATGTTTCTTGCTGGCTTTAGCCCGCT
>DAOMGC010000159.1:0-4104 GCA_035430125.1 Cyclobacteriaceae bacterium
CATCATCGCCGACAACCGGACGTTTAACATCAATCAATTCGGACTCGCGTCCGGATTGTCGTACTATCACAAGAGTGGCTTATATGCTGATGCCACCCAATACTGGAGTCAGGAGTACAAACCGAATTTTTACCTAACAACCGCTTCCGGTGGATATATGAAGAACATCAACAAGTGGTACACCCTACTCGCAGAATACAGTCATTATTTCTATCACCAGCCATCTGACAGTACCGTGTCGGTTCCGTACACCAACAACGTGGGCATGTCCAATTATTTTGAGGTAGGGAAATTTGTGTTCCGGCTCGACTATTATTTCTATTTCGGCGACAAACAAGCGCACCGGATTATGCCCAGCGCCGGGATGAACTTTATAAAGCGAAAGTGGGCTGGCTTCGATCGCATTTCATTTTACCCGAACGCCACAGTTCTGTTTGGATCTGAACAAACGACCTCCTACGCTTTATATCCCAACCCCATACTGCGGCTGATCTACAACCGAACGCACACACCCAAACTACCCTTGTCCTATCCCGTGAACAAGACAGAATTTGGCGTAATGAACTATTCTTTTTCCATTCCCATTACGATGTCACGGAAGGACTGGACGTTCCTTTTGAACTACACCTACAATATTCCCATGGCACTGCCGGGAGAAGACCTCAGTTTGCAAAGCAGCGGCTATCTCTCCTTTTCGATTACCCGATACATCGGCTTCTGATGTAAAGGTGCTTGTCATCTACAGCCCATTTTGATACTTTACAGGCTATCGTATCAACTATGAAGCCTACCCCGATTGTTTTCTTTCTGTTGGCATGCCTTCCTGTCATGGGTCAGACCCGTTGGCAACAGCATGTGGACTATACCATGCAGGTAAACCTCGACCGCAGCACCCATCGGATGCAAGGCACCCAGAAGCTTGTTTATACCAACAATTCCCCGGACACGCTGTATAAGGTTTACTACCACCTCTACTTTAACGCCTTTCAGCCTGGCAGCATGATGGACGTGCGCTCACGCAATATCCAGGATCCGGACCGCCGCGTGGCCGATCGCATCTCAAAACTTACCCCTGATGAGATAGGCTATCAAATTATCCACTCACTGACCCAGGACAACAAGAAGGCAATATTTGCGGTGGACGGCACCATCATGGAAGTGACCCTCAACCAGCCGATCCTGCCAGGGAAGAAAGCCGTTTTCGCCATGACTTTCGAAACCCAGGTTCCTGTTCAAATCCGGAGGTCTGGTCGCAATAGCAAAGAAGGCGTCGCCTACACGATGACCCAATGGTACCCGAAGCTGGCCGAATATGACTTCCAGGGATGGCATGCCTATCAATATGTGGCCCGTGAATTTCACGGCGTGTGGGGAAACTTCGACGTCACCATCCTAGCTGACCCTGAACTGGTCATTGGTGGCACGGGCGTACTGCAGAACCCGGAATCTATCGGCCATGGATACGAAAAGCCAGGGATGCCGCTGAAGCGACCGGCCGGGAAATTGCAATGGCATTTCATCGCCAAAGATGTCATTGACTTTGCGTGGGCTGCTGATCCGGAGTACACCCACGATCGGGCACAAGTACCCAATGGCCCAGAGTTGCATTTCTTCTACCAGAAAAATGACAAGACCGCAGAAACCTGGAAGACAATGGAAGGACATGCGGTAAAAACATTTCAATACCTGAACGAGAATTTTGGCCAATACCCCTATTCCACCTATTCGATCATACAAGGCGGAGATGGCGGGATGGAGTACCCGATGTGTACGATGATTTTGGGCGAAGGGTCACAACGCGGACTAACCGGCGTGATGGCGCATGAAGTATCACATAGCTGGTACCAGGGCGTGTTGGCTTCCAACGAAAGCCTTTATCCATGGATGGATGAAGGCGGTGCTGATTTTGCCAGCCATGAAGCCCTGGCCTCCATTCTCGGCACGGAGAATCCACATGCCGGCAGTTACACAAGCTATCTTAATCTGGTGGCCAGCGGGCTTCAGGAACCCGCCAGCCAGCATGGTGATCACTACTCCACCAACCGTGCCTACTCAACGGCAGCTTATTCAGAAGGATGTATCTACCTGCACCAACTGAAATACCTGGTGGGCAACGAAAATTTCTACAAGGGATATAAGCGATACTACAACACCTGGAAGATGAAGCATCCTGAACCGAATGACCTGCTTCGCATCATGGAGAAAGTATCCGGATTACAACTGCACTGGTACCAGCGCTATTGGATCGGTACCACCAAACGCATCGACTATGCCATCGACTCAGTACAGGAAAATGACAACAAAACGCAGATAACGCTGCGCCGAATTGGTGAATTCCCCATGCCTATGGATGTATTGGTAACCTATAAAGATGGCAGCCAGGAGTTATTCTACGCATCAATGAATGAATTACTGGGCAACAAACCCCCAGAAGACACCAGGGCCCGCACCGTGCTCCCGGCATGGAAGTGGGTGAACCCTACCTATTCGTTTGTTATCACCCGCAATCGGTCGGACATCCGGAAGATAGAGATCGACCCGAGCCTGCGCATGGCCGATATCGACAGGAAGAACAATGTCTGGAACGCTGATTAGCAGCTACTTGACAACTTTGCCTGTTTTGTCAAAGTTGACAGCGAAAACCTCACCCTGGCTGTTCCTGGATTTGACCGAAATGACCTGGGTGTCTGGTGAAAAGTGCAGTTCTTCAGGCAATTGATCGAATCCATAAGGTATATTTAACGAGACTGCCTCACTGCGGTTGATCCGAACCAGTACCGCCGGGAATTTTTCATTGATGCGAGACTCCTGATAGAACAATACCAATAGTGTTCCTGACTTCTCTTCGGCATAGGTAAGCACCTTGGTGACGGGCAGGTTGATCTTTCTGAAGGTCATCGGGTCAACCGGAAAAACACCTCCGGTTTCTGTTTTGTGCGACGCCGGTATCAGGTAGGCATAACCGCTGGGAATTGTATCTGCGTAGACAAGTCCTGCAGTGATTTTTGCACTGATAATCAACGGTTTATACTTACCTGCACCCGCCGAGGTCGCATCGAGTGGAATAGAATCAGTTCCGTGAATTACCCATTTAATCAGAGCCCGCTTTCTCTCAAGAAGCTCACGCTTATGCTCAGCTGCATGGGCAGCAAATTCCCGTGTACTGGTGATGTATGTTTTGAATGCTTCTACGGTGCCGTATGATGAAGAAACATACTGTGAATAGTTCTCAACATCCCGCGTCAATTGGTCATTGTCTAACAGTGTGGCTAAACTGTCGGTACGGTGTGCCAATTTATACTCCTTATCCAGGGCCGCAACCTGGGTAGTCAGCGAAGCGGTATCCCGCAACACCTTGTTATCTACTACCTGCGATCCGTATTCCAATTCCGCCAACTTTAAGGTGAATACCTTGATGGGCAATGGATCCGGATCAAGCCGGCGCAGCACAGGCATAGACAACTTGCTTCGGAATACACTGAGGTTAGGCGTCACAGACACAGAATCTTTGCGGATGCGTTGTTGTTCTCGGTTCAATTCCGCATCAAGGGTAATCAATTGTTCTTTCGCCGGAATGATCTCCTTCTCAATCACGTCTACAGTCGAGAGTGCCCAGCGCTTATAATCCCAAACCTTGAGGTCATCAGCATAAAAATCGGCCGAGGTGTTTCCTTGCTTCTTAAAATCAATGATCTCCAAAGGATCCAGATCCTGATTATGGCCGATGTTTCCATATGCCGATACGGACGATTTATAGTCATTAAAACTCATATGACAGGAATCATAGATGTTGGCCAGGTATATCAATTGAGCTACAACGGATTCATTGGCACGCAGGTACAGTTCTCGCGAACCCGGATATGTGGTTTGTATCGCTTGATACATAACCTGGGCTTTTTGATAGAAAAGCTGGGCAGCTATAAATTGGCTTTTGATTAGCTGAATCTGCTTGACCTTTTCCTTCAAAGCCATGTATTCCTCCAGTTTCAATTTGACATCAGAGAGTTTCACCCCGAATTTGCCGGTACGGGTATCACGCCGGTTAAACATCTGGTAATACTCTTCGTTGCGATCCACTTCCTTTTCAGTCATGCCCTTATAGGC
>DAOMGC010000160.1:0-4013 GCA_035430125.1 Cyclobacteriaceae bacterium
TTGCTCATCTCCTGCTTGCGGGCTGCCTTGAGTTTCTCACGGCGCTCACGGGCCTGCTGCTCCAGGCGTTGCTTGGTCTTGCGCAGCTCCATCAATCCCTCTTCGTTAATAACCTGGTCGGCTGAGATTTCCTTGCCCACTTCAAACTCATCGTCATCACGACGTGAATTTTCCATGGAATCATCTTCTTCCTCCTCATGATCATCCTCCAGGCGATTGACCGGCTCCTGCGAAAACAAGTCCAACGTATAGCTGCGCTCTTCCAGCGGAGTTTCCTCCTTACGGATTGGCTTGGTCTCCGGCTTCACATAGATCGGCTTATTGACAGGCTTTGGTTCCGGTTTCACCTCCACGGGCGCTTCTACCTTCACAGGTTGAATCACCGGGGGAATCACGACCGGGGTTTCCATCACAGGCTCTTCGATAGCGGGCTCAACCGGTTTCACGGCGCGCGGGAAGTCAAACATGGTTTCCAATTTCGCTGGCTCCGTTGCGATGAGGGGCTCGGTAACTTTCAGTTCAATTTCATGGTTGCGCTCGTTCACCGAGTTATCTGTCTTTTCATCCACAACTACGCTTTTCTCCAGGTCAAGCACTTTGCGGGATTCAGGACGTTTGGGGGCTACACGGCCTTCTCCGAGGAAGCCGGTAGCGATAACCGTTACGCGGATACAATCTCCCAGCAGCGGATCCACGCCGTGGCCAAAGATCACCTCACACTCATCACCGGCTTGTTCCTGAATATATTCTGTGATGGTGCTGAGTTCATCCATCTGCAATTCTGCCTGCTCGCCTGATATAATTGACAACAGAATACGCTTGGCACCCATGATATCTTTGTTGTCAAGCAGCGGAGAGGCCAGTGCCTGCTCAGCGGCACGCAAAGCGCGATTCTCGCCGCTGGTCTCAGCCGATCCCATAACAGCAGCGCCAGCGTTGAGCATGACGGTACGCACATCCTGGAAGTCAACGTTCACATACCCTGCGAGGGTAATGATTTCAGCGATACCTTTAGCAGCGGTGGTGCAAACACCGTCAGCTTCACCAAAGGCCTGGCTAATGGACAAGTTGCCGAACATCTGGCGCAACTGGTCATTGAGGATGGCCAGCACCGTATCACAGCTTGCCCGCATGCCGTCGAGTCCAGCTTGTGCCTGGGCAATTTTTTTACGGCCTTCGAACCCAAATGGCATCGTAACGATACCCACGGTAAGGATGTCCATTTCCTTGGCAATCTTGGCGATCACCGGAGCCGCACCGGTTCCGGTGCCACCGCCCATACCCGCCGTAATAAACACCATTTTGGTTCCTGCGAGAACTTCACGGATCTGCTCTTTGCTCTCCATCGCGGCTGCACGCCCTACTTCAGGGTTAGCGCCGCAACCGAGTCCTTCGGTAAGGTTTGTTCCGATTTGCAATTTGGTGGGCACTGGACTGCTATTCAGTGCCTGCAAATCAGTGTTGCACACGATAAACTCAACATCCTTGATGCCGAGTCGAAACATGTGGTTCACCGCATTACTGCCGCCGCCACCAACACCAATCACCTTGATGATTGATTTGTGGTGCCTGGGCAGGTCGAATTTGTAGGTGGCTCCAGGTTGAAACATGACTTGTGTATTTAGTAGTGGTTGAAAAAATTCTATGGTTAATATTCATTTTTTCCGTCGAGGTCATCGATCAACAGACCCTTGGTCTTATTGAGGATGCTCGAAAAGAAATCTGATGTAGGACGGACTTTCTTTACTTTGGAAACAACTTTGTTTTCCTTGGCCTCACGGTATCGCTCTTCGCGTTCGTCAAGGGATCTGAACCCGGCCAGCACCAATCCAACAGCAGTAGCGTACATGGGGCTCTTTACCGATTCAAATTTGCTCTTACCGAGGTGTTCATTCGGGTAACCAATGCGGGTATCCATTCCGGTCATATACTCCACCAGGTGCTTCAGGCTTGCCAATTGCGAACCTCCGCCGGTGATGACGATTCCACCCGCCAGTCGGTTTTCAAATCCACAGCTGATAATTTCGGTGTGGACCATTTCAATAATCTCTTCCATCCTTGCCTGAATGATGTTGGAGAGGTTCTTTACCGATATTTCTTTGGCTGCGCGGTTTCTGATTCCGGGAATCGAAACGATTTCGTTTGGACTTGCCTCTTCAGCGATGGCTTTGCCAAACTTTGTCTTCAATTGTTCAGCTTGTTTGGCCATCACCATCAACCCGGTCTGGATGTCGTTTGTGAGGATATTGCCTCCAAACGGAATCACCGAGGTGTGGCGGATGATGTTGTCATAGAAAATAGCCACGTCCGTTGTGCCCCCACCGATGTCGATGAGACAAACACCTGCCTCCTTTTCCTCATCGCTGAGTACAGCCAGGCTGGAGGCCAGGGGCTCAAGGATGAGGTCCTCAATTTCTAGTCCTGCACGGCGCACACACTTGTTGATGTTGTTGATGGCACTTGTTTGAGCGGTAATGATGTGGAAGTCAGCTTCCAGCTTAACGCCACTCATGCCCACAGGGTCCTTAATGCCTTCTTCATAGTCGACTGTATAATCCTGGGGCATCACGTGAATGATCTCGCTGCCGGGCGGAATGACGATCCGGTACATATCTTCTGTGAGCCGGCTCACGTCTTCAATGCTGATTTCATCTTCGTTGGAAGAGCGGGTAATGCTGCCATGGTGAATGGTGCTGCGGATGTGCTGACCAGCGATACCCACGTTCACCACGCCGATATCAATGCCGGACACTTCGCTGGCCTCTTTGATGGCTTTCTCAATGGCAAAGACCGTCTTATCAATATTGGTCACAATGCCTTTGATGACACCTTCTGATTCGGCCTTTCCCATGCCGAGGACTTCGAGTTTTCCGTACTCGTTCTTGCGACCCACGATCACACAAATTTTCGTGGTTCCGATATCAAGACCTACTACTATTTTTTCCTTTTCCATGACTGTAAGCTTTAAAAGTGGTTGTTTCTTTAGTTAAAAAAAGTGGTTTATCTATTGGGCAATTACTTGCCCGTTGTATTTAAGGTTCACACGTTCGTATCGGGTCCAGCCTTTCTGGGGCAACACATCCTTATAAAACACCATCAGGTTGGATAACTTTGTTTCATAATTTTCCGTCGTACCAAATTCCACGCGTTGGCCCGTGACTTGCGGATAAATCACGATTTCGCCTCGGGCATCTATATCCATCTGGGCGATCTGGGCTTTCCAGAAACGGTCCTCATTAATAAAGTCAATCATGTCCATCAGCTCCAGCCCTCCCTCCATATCATAGACATTGCCTTTCTCCATTACCGCTTTGGCCCAACGTCCGCTGATGATCATCACCCGTGAAGTGAACTTGTCAGACACTCCCATTACAATACCCTCCTCTGAGAGATAGGCATCGGGGCCATCTTCCTGTACAAGACGAGCAATCGGGCGGCGGAGATCAACGGAAACGATCAAATTGCCCTTCAGGTCGCCGTATAATTCCGCATCACGAATGTGTTTATCCATCATGAGTTTGGATTCAATGGCCTTCAGGTTGATGCGGGTGATGCTGGTCCCTTTAATGGTTTGTCCACTGTTTTCTACCAGGCGCATCACATCCCGTTCATCGAGGAAGTGATTTTCATTGAGGTTGTCCAGTTCCACGACCACATTATTACATAGCGATCCGCCTTGTTTGCGTTCGGTAAAAGCAATCAGGAAGGTTACTCCGACGAGCGCCGCAGCAATCTTTATTTCTTTCCTGATGTTCAACTTAAACTTCATTGTTTTCTGGACAGCATGTCCTTTATAGGTTTCACAAAAGTGTCAATGTCTCCAGCACCCACGGAGGCCACCACTTCAAGTGGCAGCATCTCCAGCTTGGCCAGGAGGTCTTTTTTAGAGCTGCGGATTTTCACCGGGCTTGTCACATCATTAAAGATGATATCTGATGTAACGCCTGGGATAGGTACTTCGCGGGCCGGGTAGATGTCCATCATGACCAGGGTATCGGCAAGGCTCAGGCTTT
>DAOMGC010000161.1:0-3986 GCA_035430125.1 Cyclobacteriaceae bacterium
AGAGAATGCAAACGTACTTGCAATGGAAGAAAAGGAGTGCCGGTAAGTGATGCTGGCTGTATCCTGGAGGATCAATTCAGAAATTAAACAAGGACGTTACTGCTGTAAAAAAGTATGCAGACCCAGGTCTGCATACCAACCATTAAACAACACAACCAGTGAACTATCTGAAGTTCACAGTCTTTTTATTCTCCTCCAGGCTAAGCCGGAACAGATCATAGTTCTTGTCACCAACAAGGCGTGCGAACATAGCCACCTCGTTTGAAGGCGTTACCATGAAGTACTCCTCATCCACTTCGGTATTTACAAGCGTACCCAGGTTTTCGGGCTTCGTCCAGTTGGTCCAGGAGTCATCGAGGCGCGTGGAGCTGAATATATCATAACCGCCATATCCGGCATGCCCTTTTGAAGCAAAGTAAATGGTCTTTTGGTCAGCCGACAGGAAAGGGCTTGATTCGTCCTGATCGGTATTGAGGGAGTGTCCCATGTTGATCATGCTGGATACTTTCTCGCCATCCCAAAAGCATACATACAGGTCGCGTTCACCGAAAGTGTCATTGCGCTTAAGGGCTGTGACGATCACACCTGTTTTGATAGAAACGTACGAATCAGTAGTCTTGGCCAGGTTGTAGAAATCGGGGATTGGAATCTCGATGGGAGCCGACCAGGTGCCATCTTCATTAACACTATACGAAAGAACCGGGTTTATTTTTTTGTGATGAACATTTTCACTGGCGTAGATGATCGTGTCACCCGATACACTGATCTGGTTGATGGAAGTACGGCCCGTAGTGTTTAGCGTGCCCGGCAAGCGCAGGGACTGAGACCACGTGTCGTTGTCCTCGTTGTATTCAGTATAGAAAATGTCTTCCGGATCCTTTGTCCGCCCCGTATTATCTGGCGAAAAGGCACGGCTGAAGTACAACCGATTGCCGTTGGGTGTGATAACGGGCCTGAATTCGGAATATTCGGAGTTGATATAGCTATTTAACTCCAGGGCTTTTCCTTTGAATACCAATTGGGTGGACAAATTGATGGAGCCATCACTTTCTTTGGCTTTGAATACCAGGTCATCGCTGCGCAGCGACTCCTGTGCCTGGGCGCTAAATCCTGCCATCACCATGGCGACCAGCAGGGAGATTTGATTAAGGGGTTTCATACAATTGGGGATTGTGGTTGTGAACTTTAGGTTAAGTGGAAGGCAGCGTGGCTACCTTCCGCTTGGTCTACAGCTTCAGCAGGCAAGAGGTTACTTTCTGACGCTCCTCAGCCGGCGTGACGAACAGTTCGTACATCGGTATCCGATACAGGTCCACGTTATGTACGCTCACTTGTTTGGAGAAGAACGCGAAGCGTTTGCAATGGGTGATCAGGAAGAACTCATCATCCATCGGTCCATTCACTACCGGTCCCATATTTTCAGGAGTGCTCCAGTTGGTCCAGCTGTCGTCGAGGCGGTTGCTGCGATAGATGTCGTAACCACCATAGCCATGGTGTCCTTTGGAAGCGAAGTACAGGGTTTTGCCGTCTGCGGCAAGATAGGGGGAAGATTCCTCCAGACCGGTATTGATAATGCTGCCCATGTTGATCGGCTCTGTGCCAGTGCCACCATTGTAGAAGCTCACATATAAGTCGCGATCGCCGTTGGTGTCGCCGCGCTGGATGGCGGAGATGATTACACCAAATTTGAGCGATACGAAGTTATTTTCATGTTCTGAAGTATTGTATTCATTTTTGATGTGGATCGGTTTCGGGGCTGACCAAACTCCGTCCACATTCACGGCGTAGGACATGCCATCGCGCATCTTGCCATTGTGCAGATACTGATTTCCAAGGAAAATAGTGTCACCGGTTACGGATACACCACTGATGAAGTTAGGACCTGCGTTGTTCAATTCTCCTGGCAGTCTTACGGCTTCTGACCACACGTCGGCATTCTTGTCAAATTCTACATACCAAATATCTTCCGGGTCATTAATGCCGCCGGTGTTGTTGGGGTGATTGCTGCGGCTGAAGTAAAGCCTGGTGCCATGTGGTGCTACGGCGGGTTTCAATTCAAGATACGGGCTGTTGATAAACGGGCTGAGTGCTGCTGCTTTCGCATTCAGGTTCAGCCCGGGAGCCAGGTGGATTTGCTCACCGGCGTTTTTCACCTGATTGAGCACATCGCGGCTGGTGGGTTGGTTCTGGGCAACGCAGGAGTAAATCCCGGTCACGAAGAACAACATCGCGATCAGTCCGGCGTCGATCGCTTTTTCGGTCATTCGGTTGTTGGTTTTCATAACATTGTTGTTTATGGTTTGTGTGTTGTGTTTCGACTCAAGGTTGTACGGTATGGAATGTTGCACTCAGCAACAGGAGCATAGCGGCTCCGGCATAAATCGCCATCATCACGGTGTACACGATTTTTTTGCGGACGGTATATCGGGTGTTCATAATCTTGGTTTTAATTGGTGTTGTACCCTGGTTCTCTTGCTGTTTGATGACTCAAAGGTGGACCCAAAAATGACCGTAGAAATCAGGGTGAGGTGGATTTGCAATAAATCAGGGTTTCCTGATCAAAAGGCCTCCATTCATTCGAAATTGGCAGATTCTGGTTCCATGAAGGAAGAGTCTTCTCAGCCTGGGATAACGGTATAAGGCGTATGCTCAGGGAAGGAATAAAGGGATACCCTGAGGTGAAGTCAGGGTTTACCCCGATAGAAAGGAAAGCTGGCCTGCTTCCGGCTAGCTTTGGTCTTGCGGAGGCCCAAAGAAAAGGGCTATCTCATCGTTGAGACAGCCCTGCTTTCCTTCAGGAGTATGATCAGTCTACAGTTTCATCAGGGAAGAGATCAGGCTACCCTTAGCATCCTCAGGTGTGTTGTACAACTCCGCGATGGGTATGCGAAACAGGTCTACGTTGTGAATGCTGGTTTGTTTGGAGAAGAAGGCAAAGCGCTTGCAGTGGGTGATCAGGAAAAATTCGTCATCCATGGTGCCGTTTACTACGGGACCCATGTTTTCCGGCTTGCTCCAGTTGGTCCAGCTCTCATCCAGGCGGGTAGTTTTGTAAATATCATATCCGCCATAACCATGGTGTCCTTTGGATGCGAAATACAAGGTCTTGCCGTCGCAGGCGAGATAGGGTGATGATTCTTCCAGACTGGTATTGATGATGCTTCCCATATTGATAGGTTCCGTTGCTTCACCGCCATCCCAGAAGCTAACGTATAGGTCTCGGTTGCCCTCGGTGTCTCCACGCTCAATGGCAGATATGATAACTCCCTGTTTCAGAGACACATACGAGTTTCCATGCTCGCTCGTGTTGTAGTAGTTTTTGATGTGGATTGGTTGCGGGGCGGACCAGATGCCATCTACGTTGACGGCGTAAGAGATACCATCGCGCATCTTGCCATGTTTAAGGTATTGGTTGCCCAGGAAGATGGTGTCACCGGTTACGCTTACGCCGCTGATGTAGTTGGGAGCTTCATTGTTCAACTCACCGGGCAGACGTATTGCTTCTGACCAGACGTCAGCATTGCGATCAAAC
This sequence comes from Cyclobacteriaceae bacterium, assembly GCA_035430125.1. Taxonomy (GTDB): domain Bacteria; phylum Bacteroidota; class Bacteroidia; order Cytophagales; family Cyclobacteriaceae; genus ELB16-189. The sequence continues at coordinate 3,533 of DAOMGC010000161.1, forward strand.
TCAACATACCAGATGTCTTCACGGTCTTGAATTCCACCCACATTGTTGGGGTGGTTGGCACGGCTGAAATAGAGCCGTGAACCATGAGGAGCAACGGCGGGTTTTAGTTCAGCGTAAGGGCTGTTGATAAACGAACTCAACGAAGCGGCCCGGGCATTCAGGTTAAGGTTGGGCACCAGGTTGATTTGTTCACCTGAGTTCTTCACCACAGGACCCTGGTAAGCTGCGCGTTGTGCGAAGCAGGAATAGATGCTTGTCAGTAGCATAAAGAGGCTCAACACCGCGGCCTCAATGGCGCGGTTGGTGATAGAGATGTGATATTGCGCTTTCATATGATCAGTTGTTAATGGTTGCACTTGTTAAAAGGAGGTTGTAAAAATTCCAATACCCATGAACAAGAGGGTGGTCATGGCTGAATAGAGCATCAACATGATTGCGTAGACGATCTTTTCTT
>DAOMGC010000162.1:0-3936 GCA_035430125.1 Cyclobacteriaceae bacterium
GTAATGATTACGACGCTGATCTTAACCATCGGACAAAAATAGAGATAAAGATTGATTTTTCGGTGATCGGCGGAAAACGCAAACGGGAGGCACCATGGCCGGTGCCCCCCGCAACATACATGACATCTTTTCTTAACGGCTCCCGATGGCGGACATGGATTTCACCAGACCAATAAACTCGGTCTGATATCCAAACTGATCCTTTCCACGCGCTCCCTGCGCCAGCAGGGCAACATCATCGTAGCGATAGCCCTTCACATATTCTGAGCCACGCAACAACATTCCAAAACCCGCCACTGCTGCCGACCAGCGAAAATTTGCGGAGGTCTTTGCCAGGGTCGTATGCGTGTCTACCAGCGGATGTACCATCAGTCGGCTATTCTCTTCCTCGGGAAGCTTATACCTGAGTTTGATGGTGAGCAGTTCATCCGAAATGGCAGCTTCTTTGGCTGGGCGAGTGCGCTGGTATTTCAAGTGATCGATGCTATCTACTGATTCATCACTATCGGCAGGAATTATTTCATATAAGGCGGTTACCGAGTGACCGGAGCCCAATTCACCTGCATCTTTCTTATCATTGTTGAAATCCTCGTTGCGGAGCGCACGGTTCTCATATCCAATAAGCCGATACGCCTTTACGCGACCGGGATTAAACTCAACCTGAATCTTAACGTCTTTGGCAATGGTGAACATCGTGCCTCCAAATTCATTGACCAGTACTTTTTGAGCTTCCTGCAGGTTATCGATATAGGCATAGTTACCATTGCCTTTATCGGCGAGTATTTCCATTTTTGAATCCTTATAATTGCCCATACCAAAACCCAACACGGTTAAAAACACGCCATCCTTTCTTTTGGCCTCAATAAGTCTTTCCATACCACCATTGCTCGATTCACCTACGTTAAAGTCGCCATCGGTAGCCAGCACAACGCGATTGTTCCCTCTCTGTTTGAAATTCTCTCGGGCTATTTTATAAGCGAGTTCGATACCGGCACCTCCTGCTGTTGAACCTCCGGCCTGAAGGTTATCCAAGGCTGTCAGTATGGCCTGCTTGTTTGCCCCCGAAGTAGAAGGCAATACGAGGCCAGCCGCTCCGGCATAAACCACAATGGCGACATGGTCTTGTTCGCGCAATTGCTGGGTCAGCATGCGGAAAGAGGCTTTCAATAGTGGCAACTTGTTGGGTGCCTCCATAGAACCAGAAACATCAATTAGAAATACAATGTTGGAGGGGGGCAAGCTCTCGGTTGGTATCACTTTGCCCTGCAGCCCAATGTGCACGAGCCTTCTCTTTTCATTCCAGGGGCTCGAGGAAATTTCTGTGTAGACCGAAAATGGGTGGTCATCCTTCGGCTGCTCATACGTATAATCAAAATAGTTGATCATTTCCTCCACCCGCACAGCATCAGCTGGTGGTAGTTGACCATTTTGAAGAAACCGGCGCACATTGCTGTAGGAAGCCGCATCCACATCAATGGAGAAAGTGGATAACGGACTTTCTTTGGCAGGGCGAAATCCGCTTTCGTTTATGAAGTCGTACTCTTCGGTGTTAAATGATGGTTCATACTCGGCCGGCGCGGGCTGTGAATTGAAATGGTCTTTCTTGTGTCTCCTGCCAATGGTGGTTTGTGCATAGCCCAAGGATTTCTGCTCACGTTCTATTCCGATACCGGTGACCACAATTTCCTGCAACATGCTTGTATCCAGACTAAGCGCAACATCAATTACATTAGAAATTCCTACTTCAACCTCTTTTGTCGCGAGTCCAATAAATGAGAATACCAGAATTGACTTGCCTGCCGGGACTTGTATGGAATATTTTCCATCGACATTTGATTGGGCTGTAACACCGGTCCCCTTTCGCGTAATTAGCACACCGGGCAACCGGGCACCATCCTCTGCGGCGGTTACCGTTCCCGTAATGGTCCTTATTTGTGCATCAACCTGGCTCACACCAATTATCAGCATGAGCATCCAAAGCATAAATATGTTTTTCATAGCTGTTTATTTGTTATCAGGATGCACGCAGGTTTCCCTTTCCATAAGACCTGCAAAAAAATTACCTTAAGGGGTGTTTTTGCGACAGCCTGCCACAGACAAGACCGATGATGAGTTGATCGGGTTGTATCGATCAACCAGCGACCTGGCGTGGCTGAGTGCCCTTTACTTGCGCTACACGTCCCTGGTTTATGGTGTGTGTCTCAAGTATCTCCGCGATCGAGAGGAAGCCAAAGATGCTGTCATGCAGGTCCATGAAAAGCTTATCAAAAGCCTGCTCGAGCATGAAGTGGCCAGTTTCCGAAGCTGGGTCTATGTATTAGCCCGAAATCACTGCCTGATGCAGTTAAGGAGCAAGCGCACCCACCCAACGGAAGAAATCACACCTTTTCTTGTGGAAAGCGACCCCAGCCAGCATCTGGATGACGAACCAGCATTGGAAACCAGGCTTAATTCGCTGGAAAAGTGCCTGGAAACGCTTGAAATGCGACAACAACAGTGTGTCCGACTATTTTACCTGAGGGAAAAGAGCTATCAGGAAATCGCCGCCGAAACTGGCTTTGAGTCCAAGGCCGTGAAGAGTTATATTCAAAATGGGAAGAGGAATCTGAAAATTTGCATGGATCAACATGGCCAATGATGCTGACGATATTTTTCGGTACCGCAAGGGTCTGATGTCAGATCGCGAGCGCCATGCTTTTGAAAAGCGTGCCTTGCATGATCCGTTTCTTGCTGATGCGCTCGAGGGGGCCGAAGATATCACGCCAGGAGATTTTCAATCGGACGTAGACCAAATTACCGGTCAAATAACCCACCGGTCTACCAGGACCTGGCCAGTGTCCGTGCGGGTAGCTGCGGGCATCATCGGGTTGGCCGTTGTGGGTGGGGCCTTCTATCTGTTACAACCGGAACCCCCGGCTCAATTTACCACCGAAGTTTCTGCTGACTCGGCATACATGGCCGAAAGGATTAATACGGCCGAAGTGCGGAAGCCTGATTCTTTGATTGCCATGGCCAAAGAATCAACGCCAGCACCCGAACCTAAATCTTCAGGTGATCTGGGAATATCGCGGCGCGAAAAGGCATCGACTGTCGACGCCACCGGAAATGGAAGTCAGCCTGCTGCGAAAGATCTGGCCGGTTCAAAGGACGAGGGAAAAGCCATAGAAGAAGAAAAGACAGTCGCCTTGCAACTGGATCGATCGGCTGCGATCGAGACCAGGTCTGAAATGAAAAAGTCGGAGGCCAAACCAGCTGTTCAATTGGCACCGATGTTTCTCATCCAGGGTTTGGTCACTGCTGCAAGCGATGGAAGTCCGCTGCCCGGTGTTCATGTCAAAGTAAAGGGGAGTTCCGAGGGAACCTATACCGATGCCAATGGGCGATATAAGCTGAACACCCATATAGAAAAGCCCGAATTGTCTTATTCATTTGTGGGATATCAGGTTGCCGAGGCCTCACCGATATCCAGTCAAACGGTGAATGTGACCCTGGCTGAAGAGGTGGCACAACTGAGTGAAGTGGTGATCGCCGGCAAAGCCATTCGAGACGAGAATGAAGAATTGAGACAGCCGGTTGTGAAAATGGCTGCACCGCAAGGAGGTATGAAGGCTTACAACAAATACCTCGAAGCCAGCCTCCGCTATCCCAAAGAAGCTCTCGACAAAAAGATAAAAGGCAAAGTTACTGTTCAGTTTACGGTCACCACCCAGGGCGAGCTGACTGATTTCAACGTAGTGAAGGGCCTTGGATATGGCTGCGATGAGGAAGTTATTCGCCTGGTCAAAGAAGGACCGGCGTGGACCCCAACCACCGAAGATGACGTTGCCGTTGAGAGCGAAGTAAAGGTTCGTATGAAGTTCGATCCCGAAAAGGCCAGGAATTAAACCACCTTTTTGCGGATCAGCCGTGCATACGTTCTGCTTACCGGGAAACTCT
>DAOMGC010000163.1:0-3929 GCA_035430125.1 Cyclobacteriaceae bacterium
TTGTTTTAATCATTTGTTAACCCTCCCCTCTTTTCTTCTAAAAAAATTGTGACTAGCAGGCTAACAGCCTGATTTTCTGAGCAAAAAATTCAAAAAACACCGCATTAGGGGCTCAAAATCACCGGATTTTAAAGGTCAAATGCCCAAAACAACCCAATTCAAGGCATTTTTGGCTTCTTTTCAACCTTACCTGACCAAAATACTACCATTTGCGGTGGAGGTATTTTGTTATCCCCCACGACAATTGATGGGTGATTTTGGACCCTCCTGGCACCAAAATCGACTACATTATCATTGCTTTGTGGCCAAGAAATAACCCATAGACTGAGCAAAACATGGAGACATTGGGACGGTATGATCGGGTAGACTTACCCGGGCTTGGGTTGGTAGACTTACACGCAAAGATTGATACAGGGGCGTATACCAGCAGCCTCCATTGCCTCAGGGCCGAAGTAATTGATGGATGCCTCGAGTTTGTGTTGCTCGATGAAGAACATCCTGAGTTTACCGGTATCAAATTCCGTTTCGAAAAATTTGAACAACGCTTGATAAAAAACTCGTTTGGCGAGGCTGAAATGCGGTTTGTGATTAAAACCAAGGTGGTTCTTTACGGGAAGGCCTACCTCACCGAATTTTCACTGAGCAACCGCGGAAACCTCAAATTTCCTGTCCTTCTGGGTCGAAAAATGCTCCGCCATCGATTTTTGATCGACGTGACCAAGAAAGACTTGTCGTACTTTTATAAGAAACTCAGCCAGGGAAGACAATCCCCCTAATACCTTGCTATGAACATTGGCATACTTTCCCGGGATTCTAAATTATTCTCTACCAGGCGTTTACGTGAGGCTGGAGAACTCAGGGGTCATAAGGTTGAAATCATCGACCATATGAAATGCACGCTTCTGATTGAGAAAAAGAACCCCATGGTCTGGTACAATGGTCGCAAACTGGACTATTTCGATGCCATCATTCCCCGGATTGGGGCTTCGGTAACATTTTATGGAGCTGCGGTGGTGCGTCAGTTTGAGATGATGAAGGTATTTACTGCGGTTGAATCGCAGGCGCTGATTCGCTCCCGCGACAAGCTCCGGAGTCTCCAAATTCTTTCCCGGGCAGGTCTTGGGCTTCCAAAGACCATGTTTATGGACTATTCCCGTGATACTGAAGGAGTTATCGAGGCCGTGGGGGGTGCCCCGGTTGTGATCAAGTTGTTGGAAGGCACTCAGGGGCTCGGTGTTGTGCTTGCTGAAAACAAGAAAGCTGCCCAGTCTGTCATCGAAGCATTTCACGGCGTCAAGGCCAGAATTATCGTCCAGGAGTTCATCAAAGAGGCAAAAGGGGTTGATATCCGGGCCTTTGTGGTGGATGGTGAGGTCATCGGAGCCATGCGTAGGCAGGCACGTGATGGGGAGTTTCGGTCCAATCTTCACCGGGGCGGCGAAGCTCAGGTAGTTAAGCTAACGCGTCAGGAAAAGCATGCGGCTATAATTGCAGCTAAGAAGATGGGTCTGGGTGTGGCTGGTGTGGATATGCTTCCCTCTAAGCGTGGCCCGCTGATCATTGAGGTGAATTCTTCTCCCGGCCTGGAGGGAATTGAAACAGCAACTGGGGTGGACATTGCCGGTCGCATTATCCAGTATCTGGAGCGGAATGCCGGCAGCAAGAAGATTCAGAAAGACAAAATCAACGCCTGAAGGGCCATATGAAGGACATAGTTATTTCGGAGCAGCGGATTGAACCCGGGACCTTCAAGGAAATTAACATTGCCATTGCTCGTCTGCCGTCGCGGACTCAGATTCAGACACCTATATATGTTTATCGGGCCAAAGAAGACGGTCCGGTCCTCGCATTGACGGCGGGTATGCATGGTGACGAAATCAATGGGATGGAAATCGTTCGTCGCATGATCGACCAGGGTTTGCATAAAGTTTCCCGGGGCACCACGGTATGCATGCCCATTATTAATGTTTATGGTTTCCTCAACTATTCCCGTGAAGTACCAGACGGGAAAGATGTGAATCGATCATTCCCTGGAAGCAAAAGTGGTTCGCTTGCCTCACGGGTAGCCTATCACCTGACACAAGAAATCATACCAGTAATTGACGTGGGTATTGATTTTCATACCGGCGGTGCCATGCGCACCAACTATCCCCAGGTGCGGTGTATGATGCAAGAACCGCGAAACGTGGAGTTGGCGCAGGCTTTTCACGCACCATTCACGATTGATTCCCCATTTCGACCGCACTCATTACGACAGACAGCTGCCAAGAAAAAGAAGAACATCATTGTATTTGAAGGGGGTGAATCGCTGCGAATGGACGCGTTCGCTATTCAGGAAGGCATCAATGGCACGCTCCGGTTAATGAAATACCTGGGCATGATTGACGAGGCACCGGCACCTGCCCATGAAAATAAGATTGTGTGGAGTTCAGCCTGGATCAGGGCGAGGACGGCCGGCCTGTTTCATCCGCTGGTCGAAGCCGGGCAACTGATTCATAAAAATCAATTGGTCGGTTCGATAACAGATCCGTTCGGCGAATATCGCGAAGAAGTAAAGTCAACGGTAACCGGATATGTGGTTGGGTTGAACAACAATCCAGTGGTCAACGCAGGCGATGCATTGCTACATGTTGGCATGGACGACCACTGCCGGCTTGAAGCCAGTGGTGAGGAGTAGTTTTAGAAATCCGGGCAAGGAATAATCAACTTATCCTTTGGCGGCTTGCGCGGGTTTCGCGTAGGCCAGGAGTACACCAGACTGAATTCATGTGCACCACCGCTGCCTGGTCCAAGTTTAGAAATGGTATAGTCATAGCTATATCCTATGTTCAAAACATCCTTCTCTCCTTTGAGGGTAAGGCCTACCAATAATACAATAGATTCATTATTGGCGAATCCATTTACATTTTTGAAGGGAATGCCGCGATACCAGGTACCCAGGATCAAAGGCTCAAAAGTATAATACATCCCAACATCCATCTGATTGAATTGTCCCTGGTGGCGGTACTGCGCAACCGGTGTGATACTTCTCTCCCGGGGTCTTGCGTATACACCTGTGCCGAGTGCTCCCGGTCTGAACAATATTTTATACCCACCGTGAACAGAGATTTTCATATCCAGGTTGTCCTTAGCGCCGAGGATACTTTGACTCGGATTGGTAATGTGATGTGCTGCTACCCCAAGCCAAGCGTTCTTTGAAAAGAACAATCCCCCAAAGGAGATGTCCGGGATAAATGCACTTTGTCCGGTGTTCAATGCTTCAGCCGTACTCCGTACAATTTCACCGGTGTTGGGATCAAACTGATCACCAAAAGTTAGTTTTCCAAAGTTGATGGATCGGTTAATGACCCCTACCTGAACGCCCGGCCGGAATGATAATGTCTTCGTGATCTGAAGCTGATAGGCATACTGTACAGCAAAACTAATGGACTGCAAGCCAACACTTCCGACGTAGTCACGGGTAAGCAGGGCACCAACGCCGCTGTTCTTATCCTCAATATAGAAGTCGGCATAGGCTGAGATCGTCGTAAAGTTGGCATCAATGGCGGGCCACTGATTGCGGTAGTTCATTCCTACCCTGCCTTGTTGGGTAGATCCGGCAAAGGCTGGATTAAGATAGAGGGGTGCGGCATAAAACTGAGAGAACTGCGGGTCTTGAGCAGTTACCGAATGACTTGCCATCAGCATCAAAGCACACAGTATCGGAAGAGTCCGGTACACCAACATGGGGTAAGTCAATCGCCTCATCTGAGCAAAGTAAATCTATTTGGCTGTCTTATGAAAGGAACCCAGTTCCGATTAATTAACGACAAATTCGGGCAAAATATATACTTTAGTGGAGTTTGGTCGTTTTAAAATTGGAATGATAGTCATGAATCAGCAGGTTGCGTGATGGTGCGGAAGTTGGAACTCAGCAGGATGCGTTCGAT
>DAOMGC010000164.1:0-3823 GCA_035430125.1 Cyclobacteriaceae bacterium
ACGATCCGTGTGATACGGCGCTGACCTGTCCCGGCTGTCCCTTTCCGTCGAAGAAGGATCCGCCCAATCGGTAGTCGCGGGCATCGGCAATGCCTACACAGGAATTCCAAAACTCCTGCGAGTTGGATTGATAAGCTACGTCATTGAGCATACCCACAATTTTTCCATTCTTAATTTCATAGAATAGCTGTCCGCCAAACTGAAAGTTGTATCGCTGCTGGTCGATAGAGAAGGAGCCATCACCAACGATGTAGATTCCTTTCTCTACACCTTTAATCAGGTCGTCAACGGATTTGCCGTCTTTTCTAGGTTGCAAAGAAATATTGGACATCCGTTGGAACTGTACACTGCTCCAGTTGTCGGCATAGCAACATCCTTGAGATGCATTCAAGCCTAGGATGTGTGCCTGATCGCGGATCACCTGGTAATTGACCAGAATGCCTTCTTTAATAATGTCCCACTGTCCGCATTTTACACCCTCATCGTCGTATCCTACGGCACCGAGTGAACCCATTTGGGTTTTGTCCGCTACAATGTTCACCAACTTGCTTCCAAAGTTGAATTTCTTCGACTCCCATTTATCGAGGGTCAGGAAGCTGGTGCCGGCATAGTTTGCCTCGTAGCCCAAGACCCGGTCCAGTTCGGTTGGGTGTCCCACGGATTCGTGGATGGTAAGCCACAGGTGCGACGGGTCAAGAATCAGATCATATTTTCCTGGTTCGACCGATTTCGCTTTTAGCTTTTCACCCACCTGAACACCAGCAAGCTTGGCGTCTTCCAGCATGTCATAGCGATTCTTATAAAGAGTAGTTACGCCCTGAATTTTGTCCTGTGGTCTGGCATCGAGGTATTCATAGCCCATACCCATTGGAGCAGCGAGGGAGTTGCGTGTTTCAAATTTTCCGGTAGCCTTATCTACTTTGGTCAGGAAGAAGATGGGCCAGATGCGATGAATGTCCTGATCGGCATAGGTGCCATCTGACGACGCGAAATACTTCTGCTCATTAACCATGAACAAAATTGAGTTTGCATAGTCAGCGCCTCCTTTCATCGCCTCGCTGTTTACATTGAGGAGCAAGTCAACTTTTTCTTTAATGGGCACCTCAAAGGCATTCTTGATGATGGGTGCCTTCCAGGTTACCTCGCCATATCCTTTTTGCGGAGCGAGTTTAACTGGCTCGGTGAGTAACCTTGAATTTTCTTTGGCGATGGCCACCGCCAGTTCAGCGGTACGGGCAATGTTGTCCTTGTCCAACTTGTCTGTTGCGGCAAAACCCCATCCTCCGTTGGCCACTACCCGGATACCCATTCCAAACGACTCGGTGTTCACAATATTCTGCACCTTATCTTCCCGGGTCACCACAAACTGCTGCAGGTATCTTCCAATCCTGACGTCGGTGTAGGTGGCACCTTTGGAACGGGCAGCGGTGAGGGCAACGTCTGACATTTGTTTTTTCCACGCCAGGTCAATGACCTCCAGGGCGCGTTCCGGGGAAATGGGATTTCCCATTACCGGTATGCCCGGCAACATGGTCGCCGCGGCGCCCATTCCGGACAAGTAGATGAAGTCTCTGCGTTTCAATTGGTTTGGGGTTTGTTCGTTATTTCAATGGATATTAGACGTGACAATGTGATGAAAAGTTGTTGCACGAAAAGGTGATTTGAATGAATATTTTGACCGGATACCGTCCGGATCCGAACCAAAAAAAATCCCCGATGATAACCGGGGATTTTGTTCTGCGAGTGGCAATTGCCTATACGGCGTCAGACAAGCTGGTGAAGGTAAAATCACGAATTTTCATATAAGGAATCAGGAAATTCGCACCACCACCAGGCCCGCCATCGACACTTACCCGGACTTGTTTGCCAAGGGTCTCGAGGTTGTTGAGCATAATCACCGGACTCTCGTTGAACCGGAAGTTCTTTACCGGATACATGATCTTGCCATTTTCAATGTAGAAGGTACTGTCGCGTGTAAGGCCGGTATACAATTGGGTTTGCTGATCAACAGAACGGATGTACCAGAACCGCGTCACGAGAATTCCACGCTTCGTGTCTTTGATCATATCTTCCACCGAAGCGGTGCCGCCTTCCATGATGGCATTGCCGGGGAAGGGTACGGGAGCGACGTTTTTGTTGGAGGCCCAGTAGCGATCATAGAAAAGATTGCTGACCACACCATTCTTGATAATGTCCATTCGTTTTCGCGCCTGTCCATCACCGGTCCAGGGTGAAGCAGGAACCTCATCATTCCACGGGTCAGTGTACAAGGTGACGCGTTCGTCCATGATTTTTTCCCCGAGTTTGGTGCCGCCCCCTTTCTTCGACATAAAACTGCGGCCCTCATCGGCTGTACGGGCATTCATGCCAAAAAGCATGTTGCGCAGCAATTCAGCCGATGCCGCTGGCTCCAGGATTACAGTGTACTTACCGGGCTCAATAGCTTTGGCATTGCGGGATTGAATAGCCTTGTTGATCGCGATGTTAGAGGCTTCAACCGTATCCAGTTTATTGACATCATTGAAATCGCGAATCACCCATCCTGAACCCGTTCCGTCGTTGGTACGCATCGTTACGGTGAAGGTGACGCCAGTTGACTTGTTATAAGCAAAGAGTCCTTTGCTGTTCATCATGGAGTTGAAGTTGGTGCTGTCTTCCAGATAGCCGGCTGCGGTTACATCCTTGGCTGCTGCCGGGTTGATGCTATTGGCAGCTGCCTGAGCGCGGTACTCCGGGGTGATCTTTGCGGTAGCCTCTACGTATGTTTTGGAATCACCATATTCCTGTTGGGAGAGGGGCTCCATGAATTCCGGATTTTCTGGCGCGAGCTGGGCCAGCTCTTCTGAGCGGCGTACTACCTTCTCCAGGGAGGCATCATCAAATTCATTGATGGTCGCAGTGCCTGATTTTTTTCCGTAGTAGGATTGCACCGCCAGGGTAACATCACTGCTTTCACCGGCAGTGGAAACCGAGTTACGGGCATAGCGGATGTTGCCGCCGTTGGATCCGCTGAGGTTGGCCTCGCAGCCGTCAGCCTTTGAATAGCTGATGACCTTTTGCAGGATCTTTTTTGCTTCTTCTTTGGTGTATATAGCCATAATGGATTTCGATTTAGCGTTAATGAATTAAATTGTTCTACCGGTGTTGATTACGTTGACGCCATTGAAGCGGGCGGTGGCTGATCCGTGCGATACGGCATTCGACTGCGCAGGCTGACCTTTGCCGTCGTTGAAGGCGCCGTTGAGGCGGTAGTCGCGTTCATCGCACACCTGGGAGCAGGAATTCCAGAACTCCTGCGTGTTCGATTGATATGCAACGTCTTTGAGCATGCCTGCGATCTTGCCGTTCTTGATTTCAAAGAACAGCACACCTCCGAACTGGAAGTTGTAGCGCTGCTGGTCGATGGAGAAAGAACCATCCTTGACGATGTAGATTCCTTTCTCAATACCACTGACCATCTGGTCCGGGGTGAGCGGTGTCTTGCCGGCCTGCAACGATACGTTCGCCATGCGCTGGAACTGCACATCGCGCCAGCTTTGCGAGTAGCAGCAACCATGGGATTCTTTTTCTCCGATGATGTGTGCCTGATCGCGTATGGCCTGGTAATTAACCAGGACTCCATCTTTCACCAGGTCCCATTTCTTGGTTTTAACTCCTTCATCGTCATACCCTACAGCACCCAGTGAACCGGGCTGTACCTTGTCGGCCACAAAGTTTACTTCTTTGCTGCCGTAGTTGAAGTTCTTGGTCTTCCACTTGTCAAGGGTGGCGAAGCTGGTGCCGGCGTAGTTGGCTTCATATCCCAGTACCCGGTCCAGTTCCA
>DAOMGC010000165.1:0-3803 GCA_035430125.1 Cyclobacteriaceae bacterium
CTTGCCATAAGTTGTTGATTTTAAGCCCTTTCCTTAAAAAGGATTGCAAATATCGGCATAATCGACCGAATTCTCCAAGTCAGGCCGAAAATAATGGGACCTGCCTTCCGGATCGTATCTTTTAGGCAGGTTAAATGTCTACCGTATGCGTTGTTTTCTAGCCTTCATCCTCACCCTCGCCCTATCGGTGCCCCTAAATGCCCAAAATGGCAACATCGACAGCCTCAAAATTGCCCTCAGATCGGCCCAGGGAAAAGCAAGGGCAAAAGTCCTGCTGGAGCTCTGCTGGCAACTCCGATTCTCCAATGCCGACACCGCCCGAACCTATGGACTCGCTGCCCTTGATTTGGCCAGACAATTAAATGAAACCGACCTGGAAGGTGCGGCCCTTAACTACATAGGCATCACCCACGAGGCCCAGGGTAACTATACGGATGCCTTGTCTTTTGAATTGAAGGCCCTTGAAATGGCCAGAAAATCCGGAGATGAAGCCAAGACAGCCCGACTGTTGAATGACATCGGCATAGTACACGATGAAAAAGGTGACTGGCAAAAAGCACTGGAGTATTATTATGAGGCCCGGAGAATTTTTGAACATCGAAAGGATACCTCCAACATGGCGATGGTGCTCAGCAATATTGGGATTGTGCTCAAGGCGCAGAAGGAATATCAGCAGGTGATTGGCTATTACCGGGAAGCAAGACAACTGTATCAGCAGCTAAACCACAAATTCGGAATGGCCGCTTGCGACGCTAACCTCGGCTCCGTCTATATGATGCTGGAACGCTACGACAGCGCATTGTTTTATTCCCTTCGTGCCAATGAAGCGTTTGAACAACAAAATGTGCAACAGTTCCTCGCCATGACGCTTTGTAATACCGGCATGACGTATGATAAACTGGGTCAGGAAGGTCCCGCCATGAACTATCTCCTTCGTGCCCAGAAACTTTTTGAGTCATATGACAACAAAAAAGAGCTGGCGTCGGTGTTGATTTATCTGGGTGGGGTTCATCGCAAAACCGGCAGCGTGGAGGAAGGCTTGCGCAAAGTGGAACGTGGATTGGCCATGGCTATTAAAATTGGCGCCAAAGAACAAGTGCAGGATGCCCATCGGGAAATGGCTGAATTATATGCGGCGCAGGGTGACTATCGGGGAGCGTTTCTTGAGCACCAGCAGTATGCGACCATGAAGGACTCACTGTTTCAGCAGGAGAAAGCACGACAGGTGGCTGAACTGCAGACATTGTACGAAACTGAAAAGAAGGAGAATGCCATTCAACAGTTGACCCAGGAGAACCAACTCAAAGACTTCAGGAACACCCGCAATGAGCTGATTATTGTTTTAATGACGGTCTTATTGCTGGGTCTCCTGGGTTTGGGTTGGCTTTGGAGAAACCGTACCCAACTGAAGCAAGAAGCAGAAATAGCTTTTACCCGAAGTGAACTGAAAACTGCTCAATTGAAGGCGGTTATTACCTCACAGGAAGAAGAGCGTCGACGGTTCGCCGCCGATCTTCATGATGGTATGGGACAAATGATCTCTGCCCTTCGCCTCAACCTGTCCCATGATCCGGTACAGCAATCCAAGGTTGAAGAAGCTGTTGGAATACTGAACGAGATGAACGTTGAGATCCGCAAGATTGCCTTTAACCTGATGCCCCAGGTGTTGATGAACAGCGGACTCACTGAGGCACTGACCGAGTTTGCCAACCGCATCAATCGCACGGGTAAGGTGCAGATTTCGGTACAGGCGTTTGACCTCGACGGATCCATGAGTGCAGAGCAGAAGATTGCACTCTACCGCATTGGGCAGGAGTGGGTAAACAATGTCATCAAGTACAGTGGGGCCACGAAAATTTCCATTCAGTTGGTGCAGCATGAAGATGAACTGGTAGTGACCGTGGAGGACAATGGCAGTGGCTTCGATGCTTCAGCATTGTACAGCAGTGAAGGCAATGGATGGAAGAACATTAACTCCCGCCTTGGACTCATTCGCGGTGCGATAGAAATAGACAGTGCTCCGGGTCGCACCGGGACCACGGTAGTGATAACGGTGCCCACACGTCAGTTGGCTGCGGCCTGATCCGTGTCAGCACGGATCAACAAAATACGTAATGATGGGTATGGCGTTGCCAGGTATTTCGAAGGACCTTGCCCGCTGTGGAATACACCTATTTATCGGGCGACCAGCCTGTCCGCATACAGTTAAAGGATGATGCCATGACCATTAACGAAGGTGATCAGTCGGTCACCATTGCGTATGGGCAGTTGTGTCAGGTACGTTTAACCCGACTGGGTAGCCTTTACCAGGTGCAGCTGAAGGCGCGTGGACAAAACCCAATTACCATCAATAGTGATGGAATGGATGATGTCGGAGGCACCGGAAGAACATTCGCCTTATTTATCCGGGTTTTGCACCATTACCTGCACCAACAGTCCGAGGTGCGATTCAGGTGTTCTCCGGATTGTCGCCTGCTAATTGTGGCGATGTTTGTAATCTCCCAATCGGCACTTGCTATCCTATGGTTCGGCCCTTTGGCCGCCTGGGGTTGGCCGGATCGGCTCTGGCTGTCGGTTGCTGCTCTTGCCATGGCAGGTGTTTTGGCCCGGATTCTGCCCAAATTCCTTTCCCGGACATACTCCCCTTTGAATATACCCCTTCATTACTTGCCTTGATAGTTGCAGATAACTACATAGACCGTCTATTTTTATCACTTATGAAGGGTGGTAAAAGGGTTAAGGTCGTGTTGGTGGATGACCATCGAATTGTGTTGGATGGTCTGGTCTCGCTGCTGGAGAGCGATCCCGATTTTATTATCCTGGCCGCTCTCGGCACTGGTGAAGAAGTGATTGATTTCTTTAAGAAAGACCAACCGGATATACTGCTTACAGACTATAGCCTGCCAGGAATTTCAGGATTGGACCTGACGCGCATCATCAAGCGTGACTACCCTGGCGTGAAGGTGGTGGCCCTGAGCATGCACGATGAAGCCCACCTCGTAAAAGGTTTACTGAAGGAAGGTGTAGATGGATATCTCCTCAAGAACATTCAACAGTTTGAGCTAAAGAATGCCCTCAAACAGATTATGCTGGGCATGCCTTATGTGAGCCCGGAAATTACACGCTTGCTGATGCATGACCTCAATCAGCCAGCCGAAGAAAATTCGCTCCTGACTGACCGCGAGCGGGATGTGCTCAGGCTTATCGCCAAGGAATTCTCCAACAAGCAAATCGCTGAAAAACTCTTTATCAGTGAACGCACGGTAGAGACCCATCGAAAGAATATTTTTCGAAAGACCAACACTACGTCGCTGGTCGGACTGATCAAGTACGCCTATACCAATAACCTGATGTAAGGCGATTACTCCGTACCAGTACGGATAGACAAATACCCGCATTTTGGTATAGGAATCGATATTACGCACCGGGATTTTTGGGATACCAAAGACACCCGATGCTTCATCACCCTTTTCGCAGATACATCCTCGGCCTCCTATTCCTTGTTGCAGTGATTTTGCCGTGCCTGGCACAAACGGTGGCAACTGACAAAGAATCAGTCATTGCGGAGGCCAAACGACAACTGACGGATCTCTCAGCACCTGAAGGTGAACTTGGAAAATTCTGTCAGGAAAAGGGCATTCAGGGTCAATTCACTTTTGATATCACGGTGGCACAAAAAGGAAATGTAATTACCGTGTTTACCGTAAGCAGTAACGTGGAGGATATCGCCCAGCAGAACAGACTTAAAGTCAAAATCAACGAACTCAAGTTTGATAACATCAAACTCCCCAAAAACACCCGCG
>DAOMGC010000166.1:0-3668 GCA_035430125.1 Cyclobacteriaceae bacterium
TGTTGGATTCAACGATACAAACATTGTATCAAAATGCGCGCCATGCTGTTAAGAACCACTTAATTGATGTTAATGACTTGTTAATCACCCCCATTTCGCCAGATACCGCATTACCTTTGTTGCATGAGCCGGAATACCCTCCGCATCGTAATCCTCCTTGCCGCCATTAGCATTATGGGTATATCCGTTACGCAGGTGTATTGGTTCCGAAAGGCTTTTGATCTTCGTGCCAATCAGTTTAACCGGGATGTTACCACTTCGCTCAATAACGTTGCGCTTAAGTTGATCGAATTCAACCGCGGCACAGTCCCCTCCAGCTCGTTGGTCAGTCAGGTTTCCACCAACTACTTCGTTGTGCTGGTCAATGGCCCCATAGATGCAGCCCTATTGGATTTTCTTTTAACTACCGAATTCCAAAAACGCGGCATCGCTCATTATGAATACGGCATTTACGACTGCGTTGACAAGTGCATGCGGGGTGGAAACTATATCACCCCGGCCACGACCGTGCAAAAAACCACTTTCCCCGAAACTCCACGACTCAATAATGACGGTTACTATTTTGCTGTTCAATTTCCAATGGTGGAAGCGAACATCCTGAGTCAAATGGGCATTTGGGGATTTTCCTCCATTGTCATGCTGGTGGTGATTTTATTCTTTGTCTACTCTTTGTTTGTCATCCTGAAACAAAAGCGTCTGTCTGAAGTACAAAATGATTTCATCAACAACATGACCCATGAATTCAAGACGCCTATTTCAACTATTGCCATCTCCTCGCAGGTGCTAAAAGATCCATCCATCGTATCGCAACCTGACCGGCTGTTGAACTACGCATCATTGATTGAAACCGAAAATAATCGCCTTCGCGAACAGGTTGACCGTGTACTTCAAATGGCTCAACTGGAGAAGAAAGACCTGGGCCTGAACAAAACATACTGTCAGATCCATGAATTGATCCAGGAGGCCGCAATTCACAACACGGTCGCACTGGAAGCAAAGGGTGGAGCAATAGAAATTCATGCCAACGCCAAACACAGCACTGTATTTGGCGACAAACTGCACCTCTCGAATGTGATCAATAACCTGATCGACAACGCAATTAAATACAACCACCGTCCACCACGCGTGGCCATCACTACAGCTGATTCACCCGCCGGATTGCGCATCCAGGTCACCGACAATGGGATTGGTATACCTGTCGATGAACAGAAACGAATATTTGAACGCTTCTATCGCGTGCCCACCGGGAACATACATGATGTAAAGGGCTTTGGTTTGGGCCTTCACTATGTCAAAACAGTCATTGAGCATCACCGGGGCAGCATTGCCGTGGAGAGTAAACCCGGCGCTGGCAGTACTTTCTCCATCCTGATTCCGTTAAACTAAAGATGATGGGGACACGCGTTTTGATTGTTGAGGATGACCCCAGCCTGGGCTTTG
Organism: Cyclobacteriaceae bacterium; assembly: GCA_035430125.1. Lineage (GTDB taxonomy): Bacteria > Bacteroidota > Bacteroidia > Cytophagales > Cyclobacteriaceae > ELB16-189. The sequence goes on from DAOMGC010000166.1 coordinate 1,441, forward strand.
TGGTTAAGGATAATTTATCCGCCAAAGGTTATCTCGTGACGCTTTGTCGAGATGGAGAAGAAGGCATAAAAACGTTTCACCAGGGGAGCTTTGATCTGTGCATCCTTGACGTTATGATGCCCAAAAAGGATGGCTTTTCTGTGGCGCGCAGCATCCGCGAAAAGAACTCAGATGTGCCTATCCTGTTCCTTACAGCCAAGTCTATGGTAGCCGATAAGGTGGAAGGCTTTCGGGCCGGTGGTGATGACTATATCGTCAAACCATTCAGCATGGAAGAACTTTGCCTGCGGATGGAAGTCTTTTTGAGGCGATCCGTAGGCTCTGGTGAGTCGTCATCCTTCGTACTCGGGGAGTGCACCTTCGACTACAAGAACCTTACCCTCCGGCATCCCAATCAGGACAAAACCCTTACCCAAAAAGAAGCAGATGTTCTCCGGTTGCTTTGCCTGCATCGGGACCGTGTATTAAAGCGCGAGGAAATATTAAAAGCCGTTTGGGGCGATGATGATTACTTCATGGGAAGAAGCCTGGATGTATTTCTTTCGAAATTGCGCAAGTATCTTTTGGCCGACCCAAGGGTAGAAATTATCAATTACCACGGCGTTGGATTCAAGCTGGAAATAAGAAGCTAACAACCAAGCATTAGCTCCAGAAACCCTGATCATAACAGTCCTGACTTGCCTAAATGGTCAAATGCTGAATTTCCTTGATTTCCTTCTCCAATATCTCAAATCCGGAAATGAGAACCTGATTGACTCTTCCATCAATTCGCAAGGGCAGGAAGGTACGCCTGAAATACCGCTCCCGATCACCGTCTTCCAGCCGGAGAACATCAATTTGTTTTTGGTTACTCGAAATGGCCAGGTCAATGAGCAGTTTCTTGTCCACCCAGGTTTCTGGTGAGACGACACTCCACCGTTGCCCTATCATTTGGGTAACTTCACGATGGTATAGTTGAGCAACGCACTTGTTTGCATACAGAATCAATCCATCAGGGTTCACCAGTGTGATGGGAACCTCGATGTTTTCGGCAAGCGCCCTATACTTCGCCTCACCCTCCTTGAGCCGGTCATAAGCCATTCGTCGCGCCTCCTCGAGGTTCTTTCGCTGATCAATGTTGGTAAACATGCCATACCATAGCACAGAACCATCTTCCTGCTGCACCGGACGTAACCGCAATTCATACCATACTTCAATGGTATTCACACTTTCAATCCTGAATTCGGCCTGAAGTGATTCGCATTTTTGAATGGCCCCCTTCATCACTTGCCTGAGGTGAAGCAAATCCTCCGGATGAACATGGTTAAATAACACCATCAGATCACTATTCAATTTATTGATATCATCACCGAGGATGTCCCGCATTTTGCGACTGGAGAAAATTGCATGCATAGATCCATTCACTTCCTGCCTGATGATGAGCTGAGCCGCTGGTGACAGTTCTGAAAGATTATACAAGTCACGTTCAAGTGACAATTTTTCCAATTGGACTTGCTGTGCCTTCTTACGTTCGGTAATGTCAATGATTAGTCCATACCACAAAACAGATCCATCCGGCTCCAGGTTTGGGTAGCTAAAGCCTTCCACATGCATCGTCCTTCCATCTTTGCGAAGGATCATAAACTCTTCGTGCCAATGCGACATGGTCTCCAATGCCCTCGAGTTGGCTTCAAATACCCTGGTCTTCGTGTCCGGATGAAGCAGCTCATCAATTACAAATGGATTGGCGATCACTTCATCTTCTGACAAGCCGGTCATCTCATAAAATTTGGGACTGCCGAAAATCAAGCGGCTGGTTCCATCGAGGTGCGTGACTACATTGTATAAACCACCCGGCGACAGCCTTACCATCATGTTTACCCGTCGGTTGAGCTGCTCCCGCTCCTGATACACCTGTTCAAATTTGAAACGTGGGCTGACATCCAGAAAGATGCCATACCAAAGCATGCTGCCATTATCCAACTGCTGACAACGGGCAAGGCCCTCAATATGCTTGGTGATGCCCGACGGACATTGCAGCCTGAATTGACTATGTATCTCCTCAAAACTCCGAGCCGCCGCCTGGTTCAACCTGACTATTTCTGCCAAATCATCAGGATGAATGCGCGATGGGATGGGGTCAACTCCTCCCATGAGCTCTTCCCGGGTAAACTCCGTGATCTCGAGAAACTTCTCGCTAACGAATTTGACCTCGCGCGTACCATTTGGGTGTCGCAGTACACTATATA
>DAOMGC010000167.1:0-1628 GCA_035430125.1 Cyclobacteriaceae bacterium
ACATGAAAAAATGTGACTACCTGATTTCGTAAGGACTTTCCTCCTTCTTTCTCTTTCTTCTCTTTTCTTTCTTTAAACTTTTTCTTTGACATGATAATTTGGATGTAGCCCCTTCATGGGGCCGTGTGTTGAATAAGGTGTGGTGGTATCAGGGGTAAGCCCTTAAGTCGCAAAAACAACTGCGCTACGGCGACCACATCGCCCACACAATATTCGGCTATTTTTTTGAGGTCTTGTGTTTTGTAGTAAACGGCATTAACCTGGGAGCCGTCGAGTTCGCCCTTGCTGGATGGAATTTCAAACAATGCGGCCAGCAAATCCAGGGACGTATAGTGCTTATAATCGCCGAATTTCCACATCTCCAGTGTATCCAGGTGCGGAATTTCCCAGGATTTCTTTCCCGCCAGGTTAAAAGGTGGCGGCAACGGAATACCCTGCACTAACATGCGACGGCTGATATATGGGAAGTCAAATTCCTTCCCATTGTGGGCACAAAGCCGGAGACCGGGATCCATTTTGTCGATAGCCGTTTTGAATTCTTCCAGAAGCGTTCTTTCCTGATGATGCGCAAAATACTTGGTCTTCAAACAGCGTTCGCCGTTCTCATTTTCGACCAGTTTGCCAATGGCAATTACAATGATCTTGCCGAACTCTGCATAAATACCCGCCCGTTCATGAAACAAATCGGCGTCGGTTAGGCTTGAATCACGCTGCCTGAAAAATCCGGCTTTGCGCGCCCATTGGGCTTTGAATCTTTCATCGAGGTTGTCGTACCGATCAGTGATTGCCACCGTTTCGATATCGAGAAAAAGAACATTCCTGAATTCTTCCATCATGCAGTGAGGTAATTCAGCACGACCTGTGCAAATTCCTCGGGCTTCTCGGCCTGTACCCAATGACCTGTGTCCATGGTGGCAACCTTTGCCTTTGGGAAAATGGATAGGATGCGTGCTTCATCCCCATCGGCATAATAGTGGGACTTTTTTCCTTTAATGAAAAGAGCCGGCCCGTCATATTTTCCTGAGTAAAGCAGGTCGATACCCATGGCTTCAATGTGCTCATCAATAGACTTTAGGTTAATTCGCCACTCAAAACCACCTGAACTTTTACGCGCCAGGTTCTTTAATAGGAATTGCCGAACATCATTCTCCGGAACGAACCTGGCCAATTGCGTATCGGCCTCAGCCCTTCCATTCAATTGGTCCAATGATATTGACTTCAGGCCCTCAAGAATTTTATCGTGATGCACGGGATAGGCCTTGGGCACCATGTCTACCACAATCAGGTTTGACAACAACTGAGGATAACGCACGGCGAAATTCATGGCTGCCTTTCCACCCATTGAGTGACCCAAAACAATTGGATTCTCGAGCTGGTGCTCCAGGATAAAATCATGGAGGTCTTCTGTCAACAGCCCATAGTTGAAATCATCACTCCGTGGTGACTGGCCATGGTTGCGCTGGTCGACGACAAATACACTAAACCGGGTGGCAAATACTTTACTCAGGGAATACCAATTATCGGATGAGCCGAATAACCCGTGGAGAATAATTAATGGGCGCCCTTCTCCGGACTGGCGATAAAATAACTTCATGGTTCAAAGGTAAGCATCCTGCCCGTACGCGGGC
>DAOMGC010000167.1:1728-3411 GCA_035430125.1 Cyclobacteriaceae bacterium
CCCACCATCACATTTGCAGGAGTAAACAGCGGATTGAACCACCTGATCCGTCCGATGATGTATGATGCTTATCATGAAATTGTGAACGTATCCAATCCGGGTGGTCATCTGAAAACTTATAATGTGGTGGGTAACATTTGTGAAACAGATACCCTTGGTGCCGACCGGTCCTTGCCAGAAGTTCGCGAAGGTGATTTACTGGTGTTGTGCAATGCCGGCGCCTATGGTTACTCGATGGCGTCGAACTACAATTCACGACTTCGGCCGGCCGAGGTGCTGGTGGTAGGCAGTGAGGCGAAACTGATTCGGGAGCGGGATACCCTCGAACAGATCCTGCAAGGTCAGATTGATATCTTCCCATGATGTATGATTTGCTGGTAGTGGGAGGAGGTGCTGCCGGCTTCTTTGGCGCTCTGGAAACTGCTGCCTGCAACCCGGGCGCGAAAATTATTATACTCGAAAAAACCAATCAACTGCTGGCTAAGGTGAGGATATCGGGCGGCGGGCGGTGCAATGTTACGCATCACTGCTTTGAGCCCACACCCCTCTCCCGACATTATCCACGCGGGCAAAGGGAACTCAAACAACTCTTCCGAATATTCCAGGCTTCCGACACCGTGCGATGGTTTGAAGAACATGGGGTGTCTCTTAAGACCGAGCCAGATGGGCGCATGTTTCCCGTCTCCAATTCATCACAACAAATACTCGATTGCTTTCTCCGGGAGGCTGAACGAAGTAACATCGAAATCAAACTCATGAGCGGCGTTGAAGAAGTAATGCATCAAGGTAAAATCTTCAAGGTGCGCTGTAGTTCCGGAACTGTATATGAAACAAGTAAGATTCTTGTCGCTCAAGGTGGACATCCGCGACCAGACGCATACCAATGGATTCAAAAGCTTGGCCATCGTATCGTTCCCCCGATTCCATCGCTCTTTACATTTAATGATCCATCGCGGCAGTTTACCGAGTTGATGGGTGTTGCGGTGCAGGATGCTATCGTGAAGATCACCGGCACCAAATTTGAAGCCCGTGGACCTGTGCTAATCACACATTGGGGATTGAGCGGGCCGGCCGTAATTCGGTTATCCGCATGGGCAGCACAGCATCTTCATGATGTTGGATATGATTTTCAGGCTATGGTCAACTGGGCCGGCGATCAGACGGAAACCTCACTGCGAGAGGCCTTTCAGGCACAAAGAGAGGGGAAGAAAAAAGTGATCACAAATCCATTGTTCGGTTTGCCCCAGCGGCTATGGGAAAAGTTGTGTGGAATGGCGGAAGTAAATTTATCGCTGAGTTGGCCCGAGATGCCCGCCAAGACTCAAAATCGGTTGATGGAATACATCATCCGGTGTCCTTTTGCATTTCGAGGGAAGACCACGTTCAAAGAAGAGTTTGTCACCTGTGGGGGTGTGGATCTTGGTGAACTCAACCCGGCCACACTCGAGAGTAAATTCATACCTGGTTTATATTTTGCGGGAGAAGTGCTCAACATCGATGGCGAGACAGGAGGCTTTAATTTTCAGGCAGCCTGGACAACCGCGTTTGTGGCAGCCCGAGACCTGGTTGGTGCCAATAAAAAAGCCCTCGATTGAGGGCTTGTGGTGACGGAGGGAGTTGAACCCCCGACACAAGGATTTTCAGTCCTTTGCTCTACCAACTGAGCTACGTCACCGGGTATAA
>DAOMGC010000168.1:0-3373 GCA_035430125.1 Cyclobacteriaceae bacterium
TGGGACTCCTCTATGTTGTTTGGAAAAGCAATTGGGTAGCCAACCAGGACGCCGGAACGGATAAGATGAAGAAAATCGCCGGTCACATAGCTGAAGGTGCCATGGCATTCCTGAAAGCTGAATACAAAGTGCTGATAATCTTCGTAGCCTGTGTTGCTACACTCCTGGCTGTGACTGCCAATTCACAAACTTCATCCTGGCTTGTTGGTGTTTCATTTGTATTGGGTGCATTTAGCTCAGCACTGGCCGGCTTCATCGGTATGCGCGTAGCCACCAAGGCCAACGTTCGCACTACCAATGCTGCTCGGACCAGCCTCGGCAAAGCGCTCGAACTGGCTTTCACCGGCGGTTCTGTTATGGGTATGGGTGTTGTAGGTATCGGAGTTTTGGGATTGAGCCTGCTCTTTATCATTTACGCGCAGATATTCGGTGTAGATACCCAGGCTGGCCTGAACCAGGTCATCACGGTAATCACTGGCTTTTCTTTTGGCGCTTCCTCTATCGCCCTCTTCGCCCGTGTGGGTGGTGGTATTTATACCAAAGCAGCTGACGTAGGTGCTGACTTGGTTGGTAAGGTAGAAGCAGGTATTCCTGAAGACCACCCGCTCAACCCCGCCACCATCGCTGACAACGTAGGCGATAACGTTGGTGATGTAGCCGGTATGGGTGCTGACCTTTTCGAATCATATGTTGGATCAATTGTTGGTACGATGGTGCTCGGTGCAGCCTTCATGGTTCCCGGCTTTAGCGACAACTTTAGCGGTCTTTCCGCGGTACTCCTTCCGCTCGTGCTGTCCGGGGTGGGTATTGTTATGTCTTTTATCGGAACTTTTTTCGTCCGTGTAAAAGAAGGTGGCGATCCACAGAAAGCCCTCAACACAGGTGAAATTGTATCATCTGTTATCATGATCATAGCTTCCTGGTTTATCATCAAATGGATGCTCCCTGCAGAGTGGTGGTTCCAGGATCCCTTGTATGCATGGTCTGACCCGGTTAAAGGCAACCTGTATACATCGACCGGTGTGTTTATCGCCACCGTTATTGGATTGGTAGCTGGAGTTGTAATCGGCTTGATTACAGAACATTACACCGGCATGGGTAAAGGCCCTGTTAATTCTATTGTTCGTCAATCTTCCACCGGTGCCGCCACCAACATCATCGCCGGCCTTGGCGTTGGCATGATGTCCACCATGTGGCCTATTCTGGTAATCGCGGTCTCTATTATTGGTGCCTTTAATTTTGGTGGACTGTATGGTATTGCCATCGCTGCCGTAGGAATGCTCTCTAACCTGGGTATTCAGCTGGCCGTAGATGCTTACGGACCTATTTCTGACAACGCAGGTGGTATCGCCGAAATGTCTGAGCTGCCCAAAGAGGTACGTTCACGCACTGATAAATTGGATGCCGTAGGTAATACTACTGCAGCCATAGGCAAAGGATTTGCTATCGCCTCTGCCGCGTTAACCGCGCTGGCACTTTTCGGCGCCTTTATGACCACTGCGAAGATCAGCACCATCGATGTATCCAAGGCCAACGTAATGGCCGGATTGTTCATCGGCGGTATGCTTCCCTTCGTATTCTCAGCTATGGCTATGGGTGCGGTCGGTCGTGCCGCAATGGCCATGATTGAAGAAGTACGTCGTCAGTTCACAACCATCCCTGCACTCAAAGCTGCACTTGAGCTGATGCGCAAGAACGGCGATAAACCCGTTGAAGAATGGTCAGCGGAGGAGCAGAAAGTATTCCATGCCGCAGATGGCAGCGCTGAGTACGGAAAGTGTGTGGAGATTTCCACCAAAGCCGCGCTCAAGGAAATGGTAATACCCGGCCTCATGGCAGTGGTAGTACCTGTTGTTATTGCCTTCATGCCTGGCTTCGGAGTTGAAGCCCTGGGCGGAATGCTGGCAGGTGTGACCGTGTCCGGTGTGTTGATGGCGATCTTCCAGTCCAATGCTGGTGGTGCCTGGGACAATGCCAAGAAAAGTTTCGAAGAAGGCGTTGAAATAAACGGCCAGAAGTATTACAAGAAATCCGATCCCCACAAGGCTGCCGTGGTAGGCGATACGGTAGGCGATCCTTTCAAGGACACTTCCGGTCCCTCCTTGAACATCCTGTTGAAATTGATGTCAGTTGTTGCGCTCGTGATTGCGCCCTTGTTGGTGAAAGAAGTTGCTCCTTCTGCCCAAAAACCCAGCCAGCAGCCCGTGGAACAAGTGGTCAAGGTGACTACACCCGCTACTGCAGGCAAGTAATTTTGATAATTGATATTTACGGAAAGAGCCCTGATAACCGGGGCTCTTTCTTATTTTAGAACCCATGAAATTATCCTTGTTAATCTTATGTGGCCTTCTCCCCATCCTTGCTCGAGGTCAATCGACCATTGTCGGCAAATGGAAATCAGTGGACGACAACGCTGGGGATGTACGGTCCATCGTCGAGGTTTATGAAACTGCGGGAGTCTACTTTGGGAAAATCACAAAGATATTCCCAAGACCAACCGAACTGCCTGATCCTGTGTGTGATAAGTGCGATCCGACCGACCCCAGGCACAACGCCAAAGTCGTAGGCATGGTCATCATTCGCGGCCTGCGAAAATCGGGAGATGAGTACACCGGAGGCGACATTCTAGATCCCGAAGTGGGTAAGGTATATCGGGCCAAATTATGGCTGGATGGGAAAGAATTGAAAGTTAGGGGTTACTGGGGACCGTTTTATCGTACTCAGACCTGGCTACGGGCTGATTAATGGCGATCATCGGAAAATAAGCGACATTGGTCGATTGTTTAGTATCATTTAACTAATAACAGGTTACCACCGTGGCATACCGGGTATTCAAATTAGGTCAGGAAGCAGACGAAAAAGACCTTTTTGAGCGAATTCAAAAGGGCGATGAGGTTGCCCTGGAGCTGATTTATAAGAAGTACTACCGGATGATGACCAAAATGGTGATCTCCAATAGTGGTACGGAAGAAGAGGCCCGGGACGTTTATCAGGATGCCCTGGTCGTGTTTTGGCAGAAGGCCAGATCTGGAAATTTGGTACTGACGTCCAAGATGAGCACCTACATCTACAGCATCTGTCAGAATCTGTGGAGGAAGGAACTGGACCGGAAGAAAAGGCTGTCGAATGAGGAAAAAGACATGGGTGAAATGCCCGATCAGGATAGCCCGGAAAGAGAAAAGATCATCGCGCAGTGTTTGGACCAATTGGGTGAAACCTGCCGTAAGGTTTTGATGTATTATTATTTTGATGAGATGTCGATGCAGGAGATAGCAGATAAACTGGGATTCGCCAACACCGACACCGCTAAAACGAAAAAATATAAGTGTAAACAAAAGCTCGACGAATTGGTAAAAGCCCAATATACCGAGCG
>DAOMGC010000169.1:0-3333 GCA_035430125.1 Cyclobacteriaceae bacterium
TCATGAAATCCATAGCGGATGTGAATGCCCGCGCCGCTCAGTTTATATTCCTGCGGGGTAACCGCCTCCAGCGTGGTGAACAGGTCATACACACGCGACTGACTGGAGAGTCCGGCTGCCTCGGCGGCTTCAGTGATGTTCTTCGACTCTTTCAACTTGGCCTTGAGATAATCCACCGTGAGGAATTGAAGGAATCGCTTCGGACTGATTCCTGCCCACTCTGTGAAGATGCGCTGGAAATGAAACGGACTCAGATGCACTTTCTCCGCCACGTCATCCAGTTCCGGCTGACGCTGAAAGTTTTCTTCCAGGTAGCGGATGGCCTGCTCGATCCGCTGGTAATTGATATTTGTTTCGCTGGACACCATCATAAAGCTATTGTTTTTTGATGGATCAAAGGTGGCGGGTGCCCGAAGGCATCTCAACCCGTTTCTTGCGGGATTGCAGGAACCAACTCCGGGCCCTTATATTTACCTTAAACCAACCCCTGATTATGAAATATTTCCTGATGGCCGGCGCAATGCTGGTGGCTTCACACCTGCAGGCGCAGCAGAACAATATGGACACCGTGAAAATCCGTCCGGTGAAAGTGACTGATAATATATATATGCTGAAAGGCTCAGGTGGCAACATCGGCGTGATGATCGGCAAGGAAGGTACCCTGATGGTCGATGACCAGTTTGCCCCGCTTTCTAACAAGATCAATGGCGCCATCAAGACCCTGGATCCGGGTGAAATCCGGTTTTTGATCAATACTCACCTGCATGGTGATCACACCGGGGGCAACGACAACTTTGCCAAAATGGGTGTTACGATTGTCGCGCACGACAACGTCCGCGAGCGTCTCAGCAAAGAGCAGGTGAGCAAGCAGTTTAACCGCACCACGCCGGCACGCGCCAAAGAAGCATTGCCGGTGATTACCTTCCCAGATAAAATGACCTTTCACCTCAATGATGAAGACATTGAATTGATTCATTTGGACCCGGCCCACACCGACACGGATATCGCGGTGCGATTCAAGAATGCCAACGTCATCCATACCGGTGATATGTTTGTCCGCTATGGCTATCCATTTATTGATGTATCGAGTGGTGGCGGTATCACCGGATTTATTACTTCACTGGATAAGATGTTGGCGATGATGGATGATAATACAAAGGTAATTCCCGGTCACGGCGAATTGGCTACCAAAGCCGATGTGAAGGTCTTTCGCGATAAGCTAGTTGACATCCGCGATCAGGTGGCCGCCGCGCTGAAGAAAGGCAAGAAGCCTGAGGAACTGGCTGCGTTGGGCATCACCGACAAATACGATGCGGATTGGGGAAAGGGATTCCTCAAGGGAAAGGACTTTATCATGATTGTTGCAGAAGGCATTAAGCCCGCTGGGAAATAATCAACGCGATTTCCATTTCAGATAATTGGTTCGCATACAGTTTGAACATGGACGGAAGCCTTCGCAAAGGGCTTCCGTTTCGTTTTTAAAGAAGATCCGATTTATGCGCTTCATTCTTTTCCCGGAGCGACACCTCAGGGTGCCAAAAATCCTTAATGATCTGTTGCCAGCCAGGGTTATTGTTTGGGCCCTGATCATCGACCTCAATTCGCGGTCAGTTAATTGATCATGTGCTATCATAGCGCATCATGAAAAATAATGCCCAGGGCATGACGATGTCCTGATCGGATCGTGCTCAAGCCGTGTTTCATCCTGGCCCGGAAGTATCCGCGGTTGCTCTGTCCGGGCCGGAAATTTGTGGTAAAAATAAGACCGTCACCCTGCCTGAGATGAATGACATGTGCTCTCGACTGTGCCCTGGGCAGTTGTTCTGTCATTACAAATTCACCACCGGTGAAATCAGCATCCGGCTTGCTGAGCAAAATCAGCATTTGAAACGGAAACCATATCTCACCATATAAATCCTGGTGTAACGTGTTGTAGCCGCCAGACTCATACTTCAGGATCAACGGCGTTGGTCGTGATTGACCGGATTCATGACACCTTGCAGTCAATTCGTGATGAGCCGCGGGAAAACTTGTTTCAAGGGCCAACATCTTCATCCAACGATTGGCGGTTTCTGACAATGGAGGGTAGAATGATGAACGCACTGATTGTATAGCGTTGGGCAGCGGATAACGAAAGTAACGATACGCTCCCTCACCAAAGCGATACCGCTTCATGTTGATCGTGGACCGATATAGATTGTCGATGGAATAGAGTGCGGTTATCGAATCACATTCTTGTTCGATGAACAGTTGCGGCAGCAAGCAATGGCCATTTTGATCCAATTGGGAATTAATGACTGACCAGTCAAAGTCGGATGGGCTTTTCATTCACCAAAAATGAGTACTAGCTTGGCCTGCATCAACCGGATTCTTGCTGACTTTGGGCTTTGACTTGGGCGGGTTCACGGCCGGGACTATCTTGCTGTATGTTCAGGTTCCTGATCAAGACGCCGCCCGAATTCAGTGCCAAGCCTTGCGTTGAGTTCTTGCTTCGCTCACCCAAAGAATTGCTGCACCGGGTGGAAGGGAATCGGATTATGAAGGTGCTTCGGTGTGGAGATCAGTTGATTCTCTTTTCGGTTACGCCTGAATCAAAGGGACTACGCGTTGAAGTACTTACATCTGAAGTCTCGCGTGAACTACAGGATGTGATCAGACAATACGTGAGATTTTGGTTTGACCTGGATACGGACCTCAAACCATTTTATCAGCTCGCAAAATCTGATGACCTGCTTAGAGATATTGTTAAGCGATATGCGGGCTACCGGATTGTTGGTCAACCGGATTTGTATGAATCCCTCGTATGGGCCGTGCTGGGCCAGCAGATCAACCTGTCATTTGCCTATCAGCTGAAGCAGCGGTTGGTGGAAAAATATGGATACCGCATGACCCACGGAGGCCAAACCTATTATGCATTTCCTTCGCCGGCCGACCTCATGCATGTGCCAGCTGAAGATTTGCTCGCCCTTCAGTTTTCTCGTCAGAAAGCAGCGTATACCATCGGGATATCGGCGGCCTTTGCAAGCGGAGCGCTCTCCACTGAAATGATTGCTTCATTGCCTTTTGAGCAAGCTAAAGAGAAGCTCATGTCAGTGAAAGGCATTGGTAACTGGACCGCCAACTACGGATTAATGAAAACCTTCCGGTACCCGGAGGCATTTCCGCTTGAAGATGCAGGATTGCACAATGCTATTAAGAATAAGTTGGGCCTGAAAGCGAAACCATCGCTGAAACGGGTAAAGACTTTGTTCAAACGCTACCGGGGGTGGGAGGCCTATGCGACACTCTATCTCTGGAAGAGCCTGGAGGACCCTGTAGGCTCGGCAAAATTTA
>DAOMGC010000170.1:0-3209 GCA_035430125.1 Cyclobacteriaceae bacterium
TGTCGCAGTTCATGACCTTGCTTCCCGGCGATGTCATCTCAACCGGCACACCCGCTGGCGTGGGCATGGGCTTCAAGCCGCCCATCTACCTGAAGCCCGGCGATGTCGTTGAACTGGGTATTGATCACCTTGGCACACAACGTCAATCAGTTCGTGGCTATGACCATTGATGCGCATCAGCACTTCTGGCACTATCGGCCCGAGCGGGATACCTGGATTACCGATGACATGGGCACTTTGCAGCAAGACTTCCTGCCGGCAGCCATTGAACCCATCCTCTGGAAACATAAAGTGGAAGGATGTGTAGCGGTACAAGCTGATCCATCCGAAAAAGAAACCAATTTCCTCGCACAACTGGCACTGGAGCATTCCTTCATCAAAGGGGTAGTTGGTTGGACTGATTTGCGTTCACCACAACTGCAGGCCCGGCTCGAATACTACCACGAGTTTCAAGAGATCAAGGGATTCCGGTTGATGTTGCAGGATGAGCCCGATGCCTATTTCACAGACAGCGGATTCCTCGATGGCCTGGGACACCTGGAAGCTTATCAGTTTACGTTCGATATCCTGATTAATTCCCATCAGCTTCCGCGGGTGATTGAACTGGTCAAACACTTTCCCAAACAACGGTTTATATTGGATCACCTGGGAAAGCCTCCGGTAAAATCCAGACAACTGCAACCGTGGAGAAAACATATTGAAGAAATTGCCCGATTCGAAAACATGTACTGTAAATTATCCGGACTTTCTACCGAAGCCGATTGGAACAACTGGTCGGCGGCTGATGTGCTGCCCTACATGAAAGTTGCCCTCGACGCCTTTGGTGCGCGACGATTGATGTACGGATCCGACTGGCCCGTGTGCAACCTGGCAGGAACCTATTCAAAGCAGTGGGAGATTCTTCAGCAGTTCATCACGCCCCTGACGCCTGCCGAAAAGAAAGCCATTATGGGTGATAATGCCGTGCGATTTTATCATCTTTAGTTTCTGCTAATCCATCCATGGACCTTCATTTAAAGAATCACGTGATCCTTGTTTCGGGCGGCGCCAAAGGAATTGGCAACGCCATCTGTACGCTGCTGCTGGAAGAGCAAGCTGTGCCCGTGATCCTGGACAAGGACGAAGCTGCAGGCAAAGCCTATGCAAAAAAATACCCCAAAGCCCATTTCGTTCCGGTAGACCTCCATGATGAATTCGCTTGCCGCAAGGCCATTGAGAAAATCGAGAAAAGATTGGGACGCATTGATGGATTGGTCAACAATGCCGGAGCTAATGATGGCGTTGGATTGGAGAAAGGGTCACCTTCCAAATTCGTCAATTCATTGAACAACAATGCATCGCACTACTATTACCTCGCCCATCACGCATTGCCATACCTGCGCAAGTCGACCGGCCCTATCGTCAATATAGCATCCAAGGTTGCGCTGACCGGACAGGGCAAGACCTCCGGTTATGCTGCCGCCAAAGGTGCGATCCTTGCGCTCACCCGTGAATGGGCAGTTGAGTTATTGCCTCATGGCATCCGCGTCAATGCCGTAGTTCCCGCTGAGGTATACACGGAGATGTATGCGCAGTGGTTAAAGAATTTTCCCGAACCTGATGAGAAAAAGAAAAGCATCGAGCAAAGAATACCCCTCGGTCAACGCATGACCCGACCCGAAGAGATAGCTGCCATGGTACTCTTCCTGCTGTCCAATCGCACCAGCCATGTCACCGGACAGTGGATATCGGTAGATGGTGGATATGTCAACCTGGATCGATCCCTGTAGCCTATGGCATTTGCATCAACGGAAAAGCACCAGTTAGCGGGTAAGCCGCAAGCATCGTACCTCCTGCCCCTTGCGCTGGTAACGAGTCTGTTCTTCTTATGGGGATTGGCCAACAGCCTGAATGGCACCCTGATCAAACACTTTCAAACCGCGCTGAATCTTAACCGCGCACAGGCCGGTATCGTAGACTCGGCGTTTTACATCGGCTATTTCGTCATGGCCATTCCGGCTGGCTTCATACTCAATAAAGTAGGATACAAAAAAGGAATCCTGATCGGACTCGCGCTTTACGTTGTTGGTGCCCTGCTCTTCTATCCTGCGGCAAGCACACGCACCTACGGAATCTTCCTGTTTGCTCTCTTTATCATCGCTTGCGGACTTGCGTTCCTGGAAACTGCTGCGAACCCCTATGTTACAACCCTTGGCGACCCGGCGACGGCTCCGAGACGTCTTAACTTTTCACAATCCTTCAATGGACTCAGTATCATTTTTGGGCCGGTGATCGGTGGACTGTTTATCATTTCCAGTAAGGAATATACAAATGATATACTCAATGCCATGCCCTTTGCGCAAGCAGAGGCCATTCGCATGGAAGAGGCCAACTCGGTCCAGGTACCCTATCTCATTTTGGCCGGCATCGTCTTGCTGGTGGCTGTCCTCTTTTCCTTGATACGCATGCCAGAACTTTCATCGTCAGCTGAATCGTCGGCCACCATGAAAGGAATTTTACGGCACCGGCATCTGGTGTTTGGAATCATCGCCCAATTCTTTTATGTAGGTGCTCAAGCATCCATTTGGGGGTACTTTATCGATCTGAAGTTGCACTATGCCCATGACGACGACTTCGAAATCGTGCGCTGGTTATATCGCATCACAGAGAACATGTCGGCAACCACCATTGCTGCCATGCACGCTTCGTTTGCTGCTTCGTTGTTTATGTTAGGACGTTTTGTCGGCACCTGGCTGCTGAATTTTGTTCGCGCTGAACGGCTACTTCTTACCTACGCTATCGCCTGCATCGGACTGATCCTTATTGCTTGGCTAACGACCGGCTTATTAGCAGTAGGTGCACTCTCACTCACCTATTTCTTCATGTCAATCATGTTTCCGACCATCTTCTCCTTGTCGATCAAAGAACTGGGACCCCAGGTGAAGCTCGGATCCTCACTCGTCATCATGGCGATTGTGGGCGGTGCGGCGCTACCCCCGATTACCGGACTCCTGTCGTTGTCTGGACTTGAGCACGCACTCCTCGTTCCTTTGATTTCCTTTGTGGTAATTGCCTACTTTGGCTGGCAGGGTTACAAAATAAAGACAACGTGATATGCAACGTCATTGCTATGCGCTTGATCTCAAGGATGACCCACAGCTGATCGCTGCCTATGAAGCAGCGCACCAAAACGTATGGCCTGAAATTCTCAGCAGCCTGAAAGAAGCAGG
>DAOMGC010000171.1:0-3207 GCA_035430125.1 Cyclobacteriaceae bacterium
TTGGACAACGAGAAAATCAGGCGACTGAACGGTTATTTCCGGATTTAGTCCAAAATCCCTGCCGCGGGTCAAAAAACTGATATTCGGGCTTAAAAATCTCAAAAAACGAACTTATTATTGCAAGCTAAACCTGAACCACAATGAACCTGACGAAAATCCTCACGGTAATTCTCTTTGGCGTTAGCCTCGTATTGGGCTGGTACCTGTACAGCGGTGTCGAGAATGTGATTGAAGAACGCGCCATTATTGAGTCTACCGAGGCAGCAATTATCGAACGTCTCCGACTTATCCGTGAGGCAGAAGTGCTATTTCAAGAGCAAAATGGCCGTTATACCAGCAGCTGGGACAGCCTGGCGAACTTTATCGAAACAGGTCGGGTACCCATTCTCCAGCGCCGTGAGATCATCAAACAGAAGGCGTATGGCGGCGAAGAGGTGACGATCATCACCGATACACTTGGGTTTGTGTCTGCCAAAGAGAGCATTTTCAAGAAGAACTATTCGATGAACGCTACAGATAACGGTGTGTTTGAAGGCTTCAAGGTAAAAGTCGGCGACCGTGTTATCAAGAACCAAAAGGCTTACACCGTCATGGTGGGTAACAATAAGAATGAGCCTCCCTTCCAGGAGGAAGGTACGATAGACAGCCTTGCGGACGTTAAAGTAGGTGAGTCAATTACCAAGAATAAAGTCCTGATCTATTACTCTAATTACGTATTCAACCGCAACATGGACCTCAAGAAGATCGGGGAAGTGCCCGGCCAGAACGGACTGTTGTTTGATATTTTCACCAAGAAATTGGATCGCAATGGCGTTAAGGTTGACGTAATCGAGGTGAAAGACCCGAAACCACGTAACCCTGCCCGTCGGGAAAGCAATGAGCAAAAGACCCGTAAGCCTCTTCGCTTCGGCTCACGCGTCGATGTGTCTACTTCCGGAAACTGGGAATAAACCTATACCTTGTCATCAATTGCCACGCGTCATAAGCTGATCAAGAAGATCAAGGACGAGAAGTTTGATGAGGACAAACTTCAGCGTTATGTGTTGCTGACCCAAATTGGTGCTAAAGACTTTCAGGCGGCTGTCGTTGATAGCGATGACAACCGCCTGATTTTTTTTGAGGATTTTGTATTCAGCGATGTTAATTCCCCTGCGGAATTACAACTCGCCCTGGAGGCCCTTTTCGAATCACACGAATACCTGTCCGCCGGTTTTTGGAAAGAGGTGCGGATATCCATCAAAAACAACAAGTTCATTCAGGTGCCGGAAGGATTATTCCTCCCCGATGCCGCCGGAGATTACCTCCGGTTTAATGCAGCCATAGACCCGGCTACAGAATCCGTTCGCCACTGCAAGAATGGCAACGGCGTAGTTACGGTCTTTGCCTTGCCCACAGAAACAGTCAACTGGCTGAACCGCATCTACACCAACACCAAAGTTCATCTGGCGCATCAATCAGCCGCCCTGATTGAAGGTGTGTTGAGTGAAATCAAGCCGAAATCAACCCCCCTGTACATCTATGTCGACCGCTTCAAGTTGCACATTCTTTACGCACCTGAAGGCAAACTCGTGTACTACAATCAGTTTCAAATCAAGCAGTTTTCGGATTACGTCAAGTATATCATGTTGGTGATGAAATCGATGGGCATGGACCAGGAGACCAGTCAGGTGGTTTTGTGGGGCTACATCGGCAAGAACTCACCGCACTACGAAGAGTTTGTGAAATACATCCGCAACGTGCTGTTCGGAGACCGCCCGCACCATCTTAAGTTTGGATATTTGTTCGACGAAATTCAGGATCACCATTATTTCGACCTCTACTCCATCAATCTGCTCCCCGTATGAAACGCATCGCCCTTTTTCCCGGATCATTTGATCCCTTCACAAAAGGCCATGAAGATATCGTGCTGCGGGGGCTGACTTTATTTGATGAGATTGTCGTGGCTATTGGCTATAACAGCCAGAAAGACCACCGCTATTTCAAGATTGATTTTATGATGGAAAAGATTCAGGAGACATTCAGTACTTTTCCGCAAATCAAGGTGATTACCTACTCAGAATTGACTGCTGAACTGGCCAAGAAACACGGTGCTCATTACCTCCTGCGCGGCTTGCGAAACACCACCGATTTTGAATATGAAAACAGTATCGCTCAGGTGAACCGATATCTCAACTCAAAACTGGAGTCCGTGTTCCTGATTACGTCTCCTCAATTTGCCGCAATCAATTCATCAATTATCCGTGAAGTACATCGGTATGGCGGCGAGGTGACCCCCCTTCTCCCCTACAAGCTCTAACGGTTTGACTTGACCTTCTCGGTCATCTTGTAGTACTCCTCAAAAACAAATCGAATGCTCCGGAAGGAGTTTTCCAGGGCGTGGTAGACTTCCTTTTGATTCATCCAGCGCACCTCTTCAATGTCTTCTTCGAGGGCCGGTTTGATTTTAGTATCATCGATAACCTCCATGACATACCAGCGCGTCTTTTTCAGCATGGCATTGCGGTTCATGGTATAGGTATGCCAGGTGGTGCATATCTTTTTTCCTACTTTAACGGTCACATTACATTCTTCCTGAATTTCACGACCGGCGGTGTCCTTATACTTCTCACCGCTTTCCTTCTTACCCTTGGGCAGGTCCCACTTTTTCATCCGGTAAATCATCAGAAACCGGTCCTTCTTGCGGATCAGCCCTCCGGCGGCACGGACAATCTTGAATTTCTTCTTCAAAAAATCTTTTACAGCATCATAATTGACTACCGTAATATCCAGCGACAGCAGGTTGCTGGGAACCTTAGAGTTAAGCAGGTCGAGAACCAGGTCCAGGTCATTGACAGTGCCCTCATTGATCCAAACATGGTGGATTAGCTTTGCCTTGGTGATCGGCTCACGTGAGGCATCGATCTGGTGATTGACATCGCCGGCCGCGGGACGGGTGCCTGGATGCAAAATGCGAACCGGGATGTCGTTGACAAATAGATTCATACCGTCTTAACACTGCAAAAACACGAATATTTTTCAAACTGCCAACCCTCTTTTCGAAATCTGTTGGCACTACCTGCGGGTCTTTTGGTCTGATCTCATTTCCTGATAAATTGCCACTGCTATGGCGATTCAGATTGTTGGAAAAACGGCCGGCCCGGTGGCTGCGCAACTGCTTGAAATTGGGGCAATTCGGCTTTATCGGGACAAACCCTTTACGTGGAGCAG
>DAOMGC010000172.1:0-3175 GCA_035430125.1 Cyclobacteriaceae bacterium
CGGTTGATGTTCAGCATCATGGCGAGCGGACCAACACCATGCGTTGGGTAGAGGTCGCCATTGCGGTTGACGGAATGATTCGTACGCCAACGGGCTTCGGAAAATCCTTTGGCACCAAATTCAACACCACCCCCATAAGGTTGCGTGCCGCTGTTGAGTTTTACTTCACGCAGGTCATGCTGATAGCCGCCTTGCAGGTGAACCAGTTCACCAAAGATATTCTGACGTACCATATTCATCACGGCCATCACGTCGCGGCGATAGCACACATTCTCCAACATCATAAGCGGCATGCCGGTGCGTTCGCTGGTGTGGACCAGTTCCCAGCATTCTTCGATCGTCATTCCGGTGATAACCTCACAGCCGACATATTTCTTAGCGTTCATGGCATCAAGGCACATCACGGTATGCCACTCCCAGGGTGTAGCGATGATGACGGCATCGATGTCCTTGTTCTCCAATAGCTTTTTGTAGCCATGGGGGCCCTCCATGATTACAGTGGGTTTGGGCTTACCTGCTTTGGCAACGATATCCAGGGCATCTTTCATCATGACTGGCTCCACATCGCAGAGAGCCACTACGTCTACATCTGCCCGGCGTACGGCCAGCTCCAGGTGATTTTGTCCGCGTAAACCAACGCCGATGAAGCCCAGCCGGAGTTTGTTGTCTTTTTCTTTGGCAAACATGGATTCGGACTGGAGTAAGGTGAGACCAGCGCCGGCCAGGGCTGAGGTCTTGATGAAGTCGCGACGAGATTTCATGGTAGCGTTTTTAATGTTGGGTTATAGAGTAATCACAAGTCTTTCATCAGCCATCCATACAAAGCGATCATGGAAGCGATGTCTTTTTTATGTACGCGTTCGTTGGGTGTATGTGGATGTTGTTCGGGCGCGCCAACGAAACACCAATCGATGGGGTAAGGTGACCGTTGCAATTCACCACCGTCACTGGAACCCATACCTTCTACTTCCAGTTGGTGTGGCACTTTATGTTTTCGGGCTACATCAATCACGCGATCCACAAACGCTTTGCGCGGAATGTTGCGGTCGCGCAATGAAATAGCCACCCCCTTTCCGTGATCGACACCATCGGTGACCCAGGTAATGTCAGAGATCAGCGCCTGACGCACCTGCCAGGTTTCATACATGTGCTTGGCAAGAAAACCTACCGCACCGCCGCCATGTTCTTCCCAGCAACTGAAGATAATGAGCCCGTCCTTCAATTTCTCTGCCAGTTGAAGGGCAACGTATATGCCCAGCCGGTCGTCGAGGTATGGAGATTCAATAAATTGTTTGGAATCTCTGAAATTCGGTTTGTAGGTGAGCGGCGTGCCGCGATCGATGACACGCCCGAAACGATACAGGGCGTGTTGCTCCTTATCGTACTCAAGGATGCAGTCGATGGGTCCATGGCTATCATGCCCAACCAGGTGTGTGCCTTCTTCAGCATCGGGACTGCCTACGGCCAGCAATTGATTCTGGTAACGCACGGTGAAACCCACAGAATCCATATGTGCGAATACGGCGGTGCGGGGCTTTCCGAATTTAAGAATGATGCAATCCTGGAAGTGGCCGCCATGCAGAATCTCAGGCTGGACTTTCCAGTTCTTTTTTTCTTTTTGGATATAGCGCAGGATGAAATCACGTACGGCTGCTTCATGACCGGATGTGCCGGGAATTGCGCAGAGTTGTTCAAGCAGCTTCATGGGCCCAAACTACGAAATAAATTTTGTGCTCCTCAGGCAATTCCATTGGTGGAAATGGCCCGAAGTCGCTTAGGTAAAGAGCGCCGAAAGATTAAATTTGGTAATTAACCTGAGTGCGATGAATCTGAATGTTGATGCACAAAAACAGAACACCTACGATGCGATTGTAGTGGGTTCCGGAATCAGCGGAGGTTGGGCCGCCAAAGAGCTTACCGAAAAAGGCCTCAAGACCCTCGTGCTGGAACGGGGCCGTGACGTGCGGCACGTGGTGGACTATCCTACCATGAGCAAAGATCCCTGGCAGTTGCCACATGGCGGGAGATTATCAGTTGAGGAGACTAAACTCTTTCCCGTACAGCAGCGGACCGGATGGATCGGTCAGGGCAATCAGCATTTTTTTGTCAATGATCTGGAGAACCCATATGAAGAAGCAAAACCATTCGATTGGATTCGCGGATATCAGGTAGGTGGACGCTCCATTACCTGGGGAAAACAAACCTATCGTTGGTCGGACCTGGACTTTGAAGCCAACGCCAAGGATGGTCATGGTGTCGATTGGCCTATCAGATATAAGGATATAGCTCCCTGGTATGACTATGTGGAATCCTATATTGGTGTAAGCGGTCAAGCCGAAGGGCTTTCGCAGTTGCCCGATGGCAAATTCCTGCCGCCGATGGAATTGAATTGCGTTGAGCAGCAGTTTCGCGAACGTGTGGCGGAGAAGTTCAATGGTCGGAAAGTAACCATCGGCCGTGTAGCGCACCTGACGGCGCCATTGCCTCACGATCCTTCGCGTGGTGTTTGTCAGTCGCGCAACATGTGCGACCGGGGTTGTCCCTATGGTGCCTATTTCAGCAGCAATGCATCGACACTGCCAGCGGCTCAGAAAACTGGCAACCTTACCCTGCGTCCGTTTTCGGTGGTACACTCTATTATATATGACGAACAAAAAGGGAAGGCCATTGGCGTGAAAGTGATTGACGCCACAACCAAAGAGGAAATTGACTTCTTCGCAAAAGTCATCTTCCTCAATGCGTCAGCGCTCGGCAGCACCTTTATATTATTGAATTCCATTTCTTCC
The DNA here is from genome assembly GCA_035430125.1 of Cyclobacteriaceae bacterium. Classification (GTDB taxonomy): domain Bacteria; phylum Bacteroidota; class Bacteroidia; order Cytophagales; family Cyclobacteriaceae; genus ELB16-189. The sequence goes on from DAOMGC010000172.1 coordinate 2,787, forward strand.
CGCTTCCCCAATGGATTGGGAAATGGTAGCGATCAGTTGGGCCGTAACCTCATGGATCACCAGTACCGGGCCGGTGCCGGTGGCGATATGGAGGGCTTTGAAGACAAGTACTACATCGGCCGTCGGCCCAATGGATTTTATATCCCCCGATTCCGAAACATTGGTAATGACAAGCGCGATTACCTACGGGGTTTTGGCTATCAGGGTGGTGCGGGCCGTTCCGGTTGGCAGCGTGGCGTAGCGGAGTTAGCCTTTGGCAGTGCGTTGAAGGAGCAACTCAAGACACCGGGCGGATGGACAATGGGCATGTCAGGATTCGGTGAGTGTTTGCCCTATGCTGACAATCGCGTGACGTTGAACAAGGATAAGAAAGATCCATATGGCTTGCC
>DAOMGC010000173.1:0-3029 GCA_035430125.1 Cyclobacteriaceae bacterium
TAGTTGAAGTGATGGTGCCGGAGATTACCTTGAAGAAAGTGATCTTACCCAAATTTGGCTCAAGGTGTGACTTGAACACAAATAAGATTGGAGGTCCACTGGGGTCGAACGGAATCTCTTTGCCATGGGTGGTGGTTTCTGGCCTGGCTTCCCGGGGTGCCGGCGCTACGTTGTCAATGAAACCCATCATCCTTCCACTGCCCATGTTTTTCTTGGCACTCATGCAGAATACAGGGAACACATCGTGGTGAATCATGCCCAACTTCAAGCCGGCACGCATTTCGTCTTCGTCGAGTGAACCTGCTGCAAAGAATTTTTCCATCAACTTTTCATCATTTTCAGCAGCCTTTTCGACCAGCGCATTGTGAAGTCTATCGGCCTTCTCCTTTTCTTGGGAAGGGATCGGCCTTTTTTCAGGTTTACCGCCGGCCATTGGAAAGCGATAGCACACCATTTTCAGGAGGTCGATGATTTCACAAAAGCCTTCGCCCTGGGTCAACGGGTATTGCATTTGCGTGACCGCTGAGCCGAAGTTCTCTTTTAACGAAGCCAGCGCATGGTCAAAATCGGACTTCGGGTGGTCCACCTGGTTGATAGCAAAAATTACCGGCTTCTGGAATTGATTGGCATAGTTCCAAATGAGCTGCGTGCCCACCTCAACACCATGCTGGGCGTTGATGACGATGACACCGGTATCCGCTACCCGGAGCGAGGCGATCATTTCACCGGCAAAGTCATCGAACCCCGGTGTATCAATGATGTTGATTTTGTAGTCTTTCCATTCGGTATGCAGACACGTGGCAAAGACCGAGTTTCCTCGTTCCTGTTCAATCTCATGGAAATCAGACACGGTGTTCTTCCCCTCTATGGTTCCTCTCCGATGGATTATTCCCGCTTCAAACAGCATGTCTTCAGCCAACAGGGTCTTGCCAGATTTTGGGGCACCCAGGATGGCAATATTCTTGATGTGTTTTTCATCATATACTTTCATGGCGTAAGGCTTTAGGTGGATACAACCAAGATAACAAAATCGTCCACTTGAAAAAGTGACAATTGATACCCGTTCTGATGACTTTGAGGGGCATGCCGAAAATGTGATATTTGATATTCCGGATTGGCCGGATTATTGTTTACCTGATTAAAAAACCAAAAACAATGAAGAGACTAATGACGCTGGCCCTGATGCTGCTGGTTATGCAGTGTTATGGACAACAATTTGAAGGCACCGTGACCTGGACAATGAAAATGGAGGTCACCGACCCCAAGTTGAAAGCAGAAATGGAGCGTGGACAGCAGCGGATGAGCGATCCGGCAAACCAGGCCAAAATGAAGGAGATGCAGGAAAAGATGAATGACCCTCGCATGAAGGCCATGATGGAATCCAATCCACAGATGAAGGCGCAAATGGAGCAAATGCAGAAAGTGATGTCAGGAGGTGGGCAGGTAATGCCGAAAAGCTTCCGGGTTCGGACCAAGGGGGGAAATACACTCACCCTCATGGAAGGTGGAATGATGGATGGAATGGAAATGCTCTTTCTGAAAGACAAGAGTATGACCGTGCGCCTTGATCGTGCCAACAAGACCTATACCGTAATGCCGGGTGGTGGCGATGACAAGGGCAATGCGATGGTCGCGACACCAAAGGTGACGAAGACCAGCGAGACCATGACCATTCTGGGATACAACTGTACCAAATACACTGCCGAGTTTACCGAGGGTGGTATCACCCGTAGCGAAGTAATCTGGACGACCACTGACATCAAAGATTTTGACGCCAAATCTTTTGGCCGTCAGCGCATGGGCCAGGGTGGAAGGACGATGTTTCCTGCAGGGGTAGAAGGTGTACCCCTAAAGGTGGAAGCCACCACGAAAGAAGGTAAGATGACCATGGAGGCAACCGAGATTAAGCGCGAGAGCCTCAACGCTGCTGATTTTGCCATCCCTGCAGATTTCAAAGAAGTGAAGGGACGGTTTTAGTCCAAATCTGATGGAGAAAGAAGAAGCATCTGCTTTTCGCAGGTGCTTTTTTATTTTCCGGGCGAATGGCTGTATCCCAACAAACGCATCATGCTGTCGCTGGTCTGCTCGGGAGCAAACAGTTGAGTGGTGATCTCTCCATCTTCGTTGCGCGAAACCAACACATGCTTAGGGGCAGGAACAAGGCAATGTTGAATGCCGCCATAGCCGCCCAACGATTCCTGGTATGCCCCCGTATGGAAGAAGCCGATGTAGAGGGGTTCCGCGTCGTTGATCATAGGCAAGAACACTTCACCAATGTGGGCTTCGGAGTTGTAATAGTCCATGCTATCGCAGGTTAACCCTCCGATGTTCACCTTGTGATAAGGATCGTCCCATTTGTTACAAGCCAGCAGAATATACTTTTGGTTGAGTCCCCAGGCGTCCGGCATCTGTGTGATGAATGAACCGTCGATCATGTACCAGAGCTCTTTGTCATTCTGAAGTTTTTGATCAACGACCGAATAAAGGATTGCCCCGCTTTCGCCTACGGTATAGCTTCCGAATTCAGTGAAGATATTGGGAACCTGCACATTATTCTTATCGCAGATCCATTTGATGTTCTCCACGATCTGTTCGATCATGTACTTATAGTCGTAGCTGAACGTGAGTGACGTCTTGATCGGGAAGCCGCCCCCAATATCAACGGAATCGAGCGTGTCACAGATCTTTTTCAATTCGCAATATTTGAAGATAAAACGGCTCAGTTCGCTCCAATAGTACGCCGTGTCTTTGATGCCCGTGTTAATAAAGAAGTGAAGCATCTTGAGGGATGCCTTCGGGCTGTTGGCAATCTTTTCCTTATAGAGGGGTACGATATCGCTGTAGCGGATACCCAGGCGAGAGGTATAAAATTCAAATTTGGGCTCTTCATCAGAAGCAACGCGGATACCCACCTGGTACGGGACGTTTACTTTCTGTTCGTAGACATCAATTTCACCCAGCGTGTCGAGCAGGGGCACACAGTTTACGAATCCATCATTCAACAGATTGGAAATGCCCTGGGTGTAGCC
>DAOMGC010000174.1:0-3027 GCA_035430125.1 Cyclobacteriaceae bacterium
GCGAAGCTGGTGCCGGCGTAGTTGGCTTCATATCCCAGTACCCGGTCCAGTTCCAGTGGGTGACCGACGGATTCATGGATGGTAAGCCAGAGGTGTGAGGGCTCCAGCATCAGGTCGTATTTGCCAGGCTCTACCGATTTTGCGGCAATCATTTGCTTCGCTTGCTCGGCGGCCATGCCTGCATCTTCCACGATATCATATGATTTGTTATACAGGATAATGCCACCCGGCCCCTGAATTTTATCAGCCGCATTGCCGTCGAGATATTCATAGCCCATACCACAAGGTGAACTGAACGCAGAGCGGTTCTTAAAACCACCCCCCTGGCGATCTACCATGGTCAGGTTAAAGTTTGGCCAAATGCGATGGATATCCTGATCGATATAACTTCCATCCGTAGAGGCGAAGTATTTCTGCTCGTTGACCAGGAAGATCAGGCTGTTGATAAAGCTGGCACCTTTCTGCATGGCGGCAGCATTGGCCTTGAGCAGCAGATCTACTTTGTCCTTAATCGGAACTTCAAATCCGTTTTTCTTGATCGGCGTTGTCCAGCTGACTTCGCCGTGCCCCTGGTTAGGAGCCAGCCGTACCGGTTCTTTCTGGAATTTGGAGTTAGCTTTCGCAATGATCACTGCGCGTTCTGTGGCCTTCTTGATGCCATCGAATGACATATCATTGGTGGATGCAAAACCCCACGTGCCATTGGCAATGACGCGCACCCCCATACCGAATGACTCGGTGCTTCGGATATTCTGCACTTTGTTTTCACGGGTCGTGACAAATTGATTCAGGTACCTCCCGATGCGTACGTCGGCATAGGTAGCACCGTTGCTGCGGGCGGTATTCAGCGCAGCATCGGCCAGCGCCTTCTTTTGTTTTACATCCAGTCCCGGATCAAGCAATTGCGCCGGATCGATGTCATGCGCAAAGGAGGGGATGGGAAGCAGGAGGGCACCTGCGCCCATACCTGCCATTTGCATAAAATCTCGTCTCTTCATGTTAGGGTTGTCAGATGGTTCTACCGGTATTTATTACATTAATGCCATTGAATCGCGCCGTGGAGCTGCCATGAGATACCGCACTAACCTGTGATGGTTGGCCCTTGCCATCGAAGAAAGATCCAAAAAGGCGGTAATCTTTTTCGTCGCATACCTTCACGCAACTGTTCCAGAATTCCTGCGTGTTGGATTGGTAAGCAACGTCGTTCAGCATCCCAACGATCTTGCCATTCTTGATTTCATAGAATACGGTACCGCCAAACTGGAAATTGTACCGTTGCTGATCGATGGAATAGGATCCGCGCCCAGCGATGAAAATTCCTTTCTCCACATCCTTCACCATCTGCTGAACGGAATACGGTTCCTGGCCGGGTGCCAGCGACACGTTGGCCATGCGCTGAAACTGGACGTCACTCCAGCTTTGCGAATAGCAGCAACCGTGAGATTCTTTTTGACCTAGGATATGCACCTGATCGCGAATGGCCTGATAATTGACAAGGATACCTTCTTTGATCAGATCCCATCGCTTACATTTCACGCCTTCGTCGTCGTAACCAACGGCACCCAGTGAACCGGGCTGGGTTTTATCCGCGAAAATGTTCACTTGTTTGCTGCCATAGTTAAAGGTGCCGGTTTTCCACTTGTCGAGGGTAGCGAAACTGGTGCCCGCGTAGTTGGCTTCGTATCCGAGGACGCGATCCAATTCGAGCGGGTGGCCTACGGATTCATGGATCGTTAGGCCCAGGTGGTTGGGCTCAAGCACGAGGTCGTATTTGCCTGGCTCGACAGATTTAGCGGAGAGCATTTCTTTGGCCTGCTGGGCTGCAAGGGTAGCGTCTTCAATCATGTCGTAACTGTTGCGGTACAGGGTAAAGCCACCACCGCCCATAATTTTATCAACGGCTTTTGGCTCCATGTATTCATAGCCAAGACCCATCGGTGCGCTGAGGGACTGACGGGTCTTAAACTTGCCAGCGGCTTTATCCACAGCGGTAACGTTAAAAGTTGGCCAGATGCGGTGGATGTCTTGGTCGATATAAGAGCCTTCGGTGGAGGCAAAGTATTTCTGTTCGTTGACCAGGAAAAGGTTGGATGAAGCGAAAGCAGCACCGTTTTTCTGCGCGATGGCATTGGTATTGAGGAGAAGGGCAACCTTATCGGCAACGGGTACCTCGAAAGCATTTTTTTGAATAGGTGTCTTCCAGCTCACTTCGCCATGCGAGGGGTTAGGCGCCAATTGAACTTGTTCTTTTTGGAATTTGGAATTGGCTTTCGCGATAGCTACGGCGCGTGTGGTCGCTTTCCGGATGCCTTCGTCGTTCACTTCATTGGTGGCGGCAAATCCCCACGTGCCATTGACGATCACGCGGACACCAACACCAAATGATTCAAGGTTGACGATGTTCTGTACTTTGGCTTCCCGGGTATTGATGAATTGATTCAAATAACGTCCGATGCGCACATCGGCATAGGTAGCGCCACCGCTCCGGGCTGTATTCAGGGCCACATCGGCCAGTTGTTTCTTTTGTCGGGTATCAAGCGGTTGATCCAACAATGCTTCCACTGGAATTGACTGGCCCATCAGGTTGAGGGGCAGCATCAGCCCTCCAAGGCCGAGGCCCGTTGTTTGGATAAAGTCTCTTCGTTTCAAAGTATCGGTTGTTTGATATTGGATTATACAGGATTCTGAGAATTTAAGATAGGATAATAACGGGCACCCCAAACGCGTACTTTGGGAATTTATATAAGTGGCAACGGTGGCCGGAAAATCAGTCGGATTTAGCGGATCAGAGATTAATCCAATAGGTGAGTTTCAGGACGAGTGCGCGTAGCTTAGGTTGCCCCACATAAAATACCTGGTCATGGGAAGAGGCTTCTGCAAAATAGTTGTCGGTGTACACCAAAAACAGATCGGAGGCAGGCTTAAAGCGCCATTGAAACCTTGAGTTGATGTTCAGGTTATTGATCTGATTATTGTATTGCAGATAGGTGGTCCAGAATACTTTTCTGGAAAATGTAATATCAAATT
>DAOMGC010000175.1:0-3002 GCA_035430125.1 Cyclobacteriaceae bacterium
AAATTGAATGAAATAAGTCAGGCCAATTGGTTGTGCGACAGCGATCCGGTGTGGAAATTGTTGGGCCGCCGCCCGCGCGTAGACCTGAACACCGGCATGCGCAACACCATCCAATGGTACCGCGACAGCGGTTGGCTTAAAAAATAGACGATGAAGATTTTTTGGATCATTGGAATCGTGCTGTTGATGTCGGCATGCAATTCCCCACAGGAAAAATTGATTGCCGACATCAGGGGCTATCTCCCCAAAGACAATGGTATTTATGCCGTAGCCTATCTGGACATCAGTTCCGGGGAGAAGATATTGCTCCATGAGCACGAGACGTTTCATGCCGCCAGCACCATGAAGACGCCCGTGATGATTGAGGTGTACAAGCAGGCCGCCGAGGGGAAATTTTCGCTTACCGACTCCATTGAAATCAAGAATGAATTCAAAAGCATCGTCGACGGCAGTCCCTTTAGCCTGAAGCCGGAAGATGACAGTGAGCCTGAGATTTATAAGATGATCGGCAAGAAAAAGACCATATACGATGTGTTGTATGGAATGATCATCGCCAGCAGCAACCTGGCCACCAATATCCTGATCGAGAAAGTCGATGCACGAAATGTGATGGAGACCATGCGAAGCTATGGTGCCCATGACATTAAGGTGCTGCGCGGGGTGGAGGATACCAAGGCATTCCGGCAAGGACTTAACAATCAGGTGACGGCAAACGACCTGATGCTGGTGTTTGACAAGATCGCACGGGGCGAGGCCGTAAGTCCGGAAGCATCAGAGGCCATGGTGAAAATTCTGCTTGATCAGAAGTTCAACGACATCATTCCGGCACAATTGCCGAAGGATGTGAGGGTAGCCCATAAGACCGGCTGGATCACCGGCTTGCACCACGACTCAGGCATCGTGATGCTTCCCAATGGAAAGAAATATGTGCTGGTGCTTTTGTCCAAAGAGCTGAAAGATGAAAAGGCTGGTGTTGAGTCATTGGCCACAGTTTCAAAAATGATCTACGACTACGCGAACCAACCCCGCTAAGTTGACTATGAAATCCCGTCGAGAATTCCTTCAGCAAACCCTTGCGGCAGGGTCAGTTTTGTTGGCAACGGACTATGCAGTCGCAAAAACACCTGCCTTACCCTCGTTATCCGGAAGGAGAATCCTTTTTACCTACGGCGGGTGGGATGGCCATGAACCCGAAAAATTCAAGGACTTTATGACTGCCTGGATGAAGGAAGAGGGGGCAGTGGTTGATCTTCGGACCGATCTGCAGGTATATACCGATAAGGTATACATGGACACGGTTGATATGGTCATTCAGATATTTACCATGTCGCAGATTACACCCGAGCAGGAAAAGGGAATACTCAATGCCATCGCACAAAATGGTACTGCCATGGCCGGTTGGCACGGCGGTATGTGCGATGCGTTCAGGAACAACACCGAATACCAATTCATGACTGGTGGGCAGTGGGTAGCTCACCCGGGAGGAGAGATAGACTACACAGTGAATATTGTTGATCACAAAGATGCAGTGACAGCAGGCCTTCGCGACTTTGTGATGCATAGCGAACAGTATTATATGCACGTTGACCCGAATGTTAAGGTATTGGCCACCACCCGATTCAATGGTAAGATTAACCCTTGGATCGACGGCTGTGTGATGCCGGTGGCATGGAAGAAGACGTATGGTAAGGGAAGGATTTTCTATACCTCGGTAGGTCACAACCTGGCCCATGTGACTTCGGTTCCGGATGCCATCGAGCTGATGAAGCGTGGTATTCGCTGGGCCAGTGCCAGCAAATATGAGCCGGCCGAAAAGTGGCTTTCGCCTGTCTATGGCCGATAAGTGATTTCTATTATCTTCAAGATCATAAAACCACCAATGATGACACGCATCCTGACCTTTCTTATCCTGGCTGTCCTGGGAAGTTCACTTTCCTGCACCATGCCTTCTCTGACCTCATCGGGCAAAACCTATGATGAACTGGTCGCTTTCTTCATGGAATGGCGTGCGTTTCAGGCGCCAGAGATGATTAATGGTGTACCCAACTATTCATCTGAGGCGATGAAAAAGAAAGCTGCGGAATTGCCCGGATGGAAAAAGAGATTGGAATCATTCGACACCACGGGCTGGCCCATACCCCATCAGGTGGATTGGTACCTGGTGTGGGCTGAAATGAATGGCCTCGACTTTGAGTTGCGCGTTCAGCAGTCCTGGGTTAAGGATCCGGCGTTCTATGTATGGTTCTTTTCCAATTTGCCGGATACGCCCGGACGGGAAGGTCCACACATCAATGGTTGTGTGCAGGTACCCGACTATACCTGGCCATTGTCGGAAGGTGATGCGAATGCCATGGCCGAGCGGTTGAGGAAGGCACCCATGGTCTTTCAGCAGGCCAGGATGAATCTTACGGGTGATGCCCGCGATCTGTGGATGACCGGTATTCGGAGTATCAATGAGCAGGCACAGGAGTTGGAAGAGTTTGCTGCTTCTGTGCAGGAGCGGCATGCTGATCTGGCGGCTGCAGCACGTGAAGCCAAGGAAGCTTCTGATGACTTTGCAAAATGGTTGGTGAACAATTCCGGTTCAAAGAAAGGGCCGTCGGGAGTTGGTAAAGAAAACTTCTCCTGGAACCTGAAATATGTGCATCTGGTACCGTATGACTGGCATGACGAGAAGTTGCTACTCGAGCGGGAATTATATCGTGCGCATAGTGGCCTTCGACTTGCGGAGTATAAGAATCGCAACCTGCCTAAGCTGGAGAAGAAGAACAATGCCAAAGAATACGATGAAATGCTACACCAGGGGGTGACCGATTTTATGGCCTTCATGGAAAAAGAAGAATTCATGACCGTAAAGCCATACATGGATCCGGCGTTGCGTGCACAAATCCGTCCGTTTGTCCCGACGGATAAGTTGCGGGGATTCTTTGATGAAGTAGACCACCGTGATCCCATGGCCATGCGGGCGCACATGTATCACTGGATTGAACTGGCCCGCAACC
>DAOMGC010000176.1:0-2996 GCA_035430125.1 Cyclobacteriaceae bacterium
GGCTCAGTCAGCGGTGTTTGGATATACCAGGGTGATACGGTATTGACCCGGATGTGGTGTTGTGCCCACTCTACCGCGAGATGTCTGGTGAGTTGTTGAATCGCTGCTTTCGTCATCCCATAAGGTGGACCCGACTGCACATCCAGATACCCTGCCACTGAAGCAACGTTGATCACGGTACAACGACCGGAGTTTTTCAGCAACTCAAAAGAATGTTGCGTAAGTGCGGTAAGACTGAAAAGATTGGTTTCAAACAGCTGGCGAATCTCCGCTTCGGTGTAGTCGGTAAACTTCTTGCGGATGTTGGTGCCTACATTATTAACCAGGATGTCGAGTTTTCCCCAGGTCTGTTTTACTTTATCCAGTAGCTGCTCACGAAAGGCTGCGTCGGTTATGTCTCCATCCATCCGGAAAAGACGTGCGCTGCCTCGCAGTTTATTCTCTATGGGCTTGGTGTTGCGCGCCACCACCAATACTTCGGCGCCGAGGTCCAGAAATTCCTGCGCCACGGCGAGGCCGATCCCTTTGGTGCCTCCGGTGACCAGTGCTTTTTTGCCTTCAAGTGTCCACATACCGCAAAGTATAAAATTACCCCAACTTAATTTTTGACCATGGTGTGGACAGGTATTCCTGATGAAGGTAATAGATAAGGGCCAGTACCAGCGGGGCAACGACATAGATGCTCCAGGGTACGAAGGACAAGAAATAATGTCCGCCCGATGGAATGCCCGTGGTAAGGAGCACCATCAATCCGTGCAAGAATCCACCAGCCTGTGCGCGAAGGTTGGGGGCCAGTGAAAGCGGGAAGCGTCGGGCATCAATAACGACCATGATCCATACGATGAGATAATTGTTGATTCCGGCAAAGAGAATGTCGTCGATGACACCGTTACCCCATATGCCATAGACGATGATGCTGATTACGAGGTAAAGGGGCAGCAACAAACCCGCGACTACCGCTTTGGCCATGCCCGACAGAATTTCACCGGGGCGGCCGATGGGTGTTGATTGAAAGATCCAGCTAGCCCTGTGATCATCTGAAAATGGAATTTCGCGTAACGCTGTTTGTGAGATCATCATCGGCAAGTATAACAACAGTATGTAGTAGCGGGTGTCTGCCAGTGTATTCCATTGGTCAAGGATATCGCGTTTGCTGTTAAAAACGAAAATGAAGCCAAACACAAAGAGGTATCCGATGCTGGGGTAGATCTTTAATTTCAGACGGTTGTCGCGCCCGAGTATTCTCAGGACAAAAGACATGGCGCCCTGCTCGGACGGGTGGCGTGCAAACAATTGTGAGACCTTGTCGGGAAGGCTCGAAGGTTTTGCAGTGGCATCAGACAAAACGTTTCCGCCCATGGCCACAAGGCGTTTATTGAATACGGGTGTGAGACGGGTGAACGTAATGTAGACGAGGATCAGCGGCAACAAGATGGCCAATGACATCAGCATCATATGGTGGGTATCATAGCTGCCTGTATGTATGGCTTGCAACGCACCCGACATCCAAACGGGTGGTGCCAGCACACTCCACCATGAAAGGATCATATCTTCTCCGACGCCTTCGAGCTTATCGATCATCCGGGGAAGAATCTGATAGCCTGCCATAAACACAACAGCCATGGTAATTTGCAAGCCATTGATGATGCCTTTCACCCGTTGTTCTGATGCAACGCGCAGGGCCAGCATATACCCGGACGTGGTAAGAAAAACGCCGAAAAGAGTGGAGAGAATTAGTGCGATGATAAATGCCGCAATCATTATTCCAGGGTACTTCAAAACCACAGCGATGATGGATGCTAAGGAAAGGCTACCGGTGATGAGTGTGATGTACAGAATAATGTGAGTCAATCGGGCAGCGGCGAGGGTTCGGCTGTTGACAGGGCGGGGCAGGATGATGGTGTTGTCACTGGTATCGAGCAATACCGTCGAGAAGTCCAGAATCAGTGTCATCGCCACCATCGCCATGATGTAGCTGAAGAATATCGTCATGGCAAACAGAATGGGAATGGCGTAGATGATCATGCCCATCATCACGCCCATGAGGGTGTAGAAGAATAAGGTCCATGCGAATACGTTGCGCCCCGTTCGGTTTTGTGTGAGACCCGGCGATGGTCGACGTGTGTCCAGCGTAAGTTTCACTTCGAGGATGGCATACCACTGGGCATCGTCGATACCGAAGCTCCGAACCACAGGACGGAGCAGTTTTACCAGCAAAAGCAGGAAAGTCGTCATGGCTATTGCTGATCCAGGATTTGAATGAATTGACCAGCTGCGGATGCGTGCTCCTTGTTGCCCGTCAGCTCGGTAAACAGTTTTTCCAGGGAGCCTGTGTGTGCCTGCGCATTGAGTTCGGCGTAACTTCCGTTGGCGATCATTTCACCTTTGCTGATGACAATGATGCGGTCCGAAATTTTTTCCACGACATCCATCAGGTGGGAGCTGTAGAAGATCGTTTTGCCGGCAGCTTTGAATTGGGTGAGAATTTCCTTCACGAGAATCACGGCGTTGGCATCAAGACCTGAAAGAGGTTCATCCAGGAACAGGATGGAGGGATTGTGAAGCATACCGGCGATGAGAAGTACTTTTTGGCGCATGCCTTTGGAGAACGTGGACATCCGCGAGTCTTCGTTGTTGCTGAGTTCGAAGACGCGCAGGAGTTCGCGTGCCTTGCGTTCAGCGGAGTTGTCGTCCAGGTGGTATAACCTGCTGATGAAGCGCAGGTATTCCAACGGAGTGAGGGCATCGTAGAGCGAGGCGTTTTCAGGGATATAGCCGATGCGCTTTTTGATTTCAATGTTGTCGCGCCGGACATCGAGGCCGAGTACGGTGCCTTCGCCATCGAATTCAGGCAAGAGGCCACACAGGATCTTGATGGTGGTGCTTTTGCCTGCGCCATTGGGGCCGATGTATCCGACGATTTCTCCCGGTTGGATATCGAAGGTGATGTCTTTCAATACAGGCTTGTCGTAGGTCTTACCGAGGCCGCGAACGGA
>DAOMGC010000177.1:0-2949 GCA_035430125.1 Cyclobacteriaceae bacterium
CTATAGTATCCACCGGATCTTACGGACCTAAAGGATATGACAATGACCAGGAAATTATGCTCGGTGCAGAAGCCGCCGACGGCAATGACCTCATCCGTGTAGTACGCGATCAGATAGGCAAAGGTGCTGACTTCATAAAAGTTTATGCCGACTATCGATGGGGTACACAGGGAGAAGATCAACCTTCATTTACCCTGGATGAACTAAAACTGATCAATGAGGTGACACGGAGCAGTGGCCGGTATCTGGTTTGTCATGCCAAGAGTAAGGAGGCCATGCGGCGTGCCATCCTGGCTGGCGCCGAAACGATAGAACACGGAGACTTTGTAGATGAAGAAATCGCCTTGTTGATGAAGGAGCACCATGTGACTTTTTATCCTACAGTTGCTGCTGTAGATGCCATCAATCAATATCGCGGATGGAAGAAGGGTAAGGAGGAAGAGCCAGCCGCTGTAAAACAAAAGAAGAAAAGCCTTCAAGCGGCAGTTAAGGCTGGCGTCACGCTGGGAGCCGGCGGAGACGTTGGCGTTTTCCCCCATGGCGAGAATGTTTATGAACTGGAATTGATGGCCGAATACGGAGGACTCAAGCCATTGGAATTGCTCCGTGCGGTGACCACCGTAAACGCCAAAGCCCTGCACCTGGAAGGGGAAATCGGTGCCATCAAAACCGGCCTGAAAGCCGATTTGGTTGCCGTCAAAGGCGACCCATCCCAACAAATTTCCCTGCTTCGCCAGGTGCGATTTGTGATGAAAAATGGTGTCATTTACCGTAATGAGGGCAGTAATTAAACTGAAGTAAACTTATTTTAAAGCCAATGAACCGTAGAAAATCCCTGCAATCTCTGGCTGCCGGTGTGGCAGGAAGTCTGGCGTTGCCCGAACTTGCTGCCGCCATGGGTGCCATGCCAGCCGATTTGAAGAAAAACATCAACCATTCCGTTTGCCAATGGTGCTACAGTGACATCCCCCTGGACAAACTCTGTGAGGCGGCCGCCGCTATAGGCATTACGTCCATTGATCTGCTGAAATGGGACGAGTGGGCTACTGCCCGAAAATACGGATTGACATGTGCCATGGCCTACGCCAACGGGCTTGGGCTCAGCAAAGGCTTTAATGATGTCTCGCTTCATGAGTCCCTCCTCAAGGATTACACCCAGAACATTCCCAAGGCTGCGGAAGCCGGACTGAAGAATGTGATTTGTTTCAGCGGTAATGCGCGCGGACTATCATCGGAACAAGGAATGGAAAACTGTGCTCGTGGTTTGGAACCGGTGATGAAAGTTGCTGCGAAGTACAACATCACCGTTTGCATGGAGCTGCTCAATTCCAAAGTAGATCATAAGGATTATCAATGCGACCGAACTCCCTGGGGGGTTCAGCTTTGCGAGAAACTGGGGTCACCCAATTTCAAACTGCTTTATGATATCTATCACATGCAAATCATGGAAGGCGACGTGATTGCCACCATCCGCAAGTACCACAACTATATTGCACACTATCATACGGGTGGTGTCCCCGGCCGTAATGAGATTGATGACTCTCAGGAACTGTACTACCCTGCCATTATGCGGGCTATCGTGGCTACCGGATTCAAGGGATTTGTTGCCCAGGAGTTTATCCCAAGCAAGTCCGACAAAATCGCTTCCCTACGACAAGCTATCGGAATATGTGATGTTTAGATCCTGATAATCAAATAGTTACAAGAGTCTTGGCACTGCTCTCCTGGTACAGGATGCCCTGGATACATCGGTATGGCATGAACCTGGACGACCATTTATTTACATCTATGCTTGGTAGCCCGATCATCAGGTATTATTTCTTCAGCCCGGCGACACTTCCCTCCTGAAACGATATTTTGAGCGGACTAATGAATATCACCAGGAGTGCAAATTCCCTTTTACCGATATGATCATGTTGCCGATCAATTTTAGGGCTTGAATGCTGACAGTGTGTTGGGACATGGTTATGTACCTGGACTACCACAGTCTTCGGTAAACTTAGCACTTTCAACAATGGCAATCCGTAAAGCTGGACTTTGCAAGTAATCCTTTACGTTCCCCATTCCTGAATTCATACAACCAGCCTATGGTGAGACAGAAATGTTATACAATGGGCACCCCGACTTTCTCCCATACTACATGCGGAAGAACAAGTATGACTAGTTGTACCTAAAGGACTGAGTCTGTTCGTTGCCTATTTCTTTTCCAGCCGGACCCGCGCATCATCCGTATGAATATCCACTCTCGCCGTTCCGTTGCCGAAGGTGAGGCGCGTGCGGTTCTCTGAATCCTCCACCGTCTGGTAGCCCGCGTCGGCAATGATACGCCCATCATCGTGGCGGATCACAAAAGTTCCACCACCGCCGGTCACCCGAAACTGAATCAATCCATCCTGCGCATTGATTTTGTATTCCCCCTGGTTATTCAATACGGTCTCCACGATAAGTTTTCCGTCATCCATATCTGCATCCAATGAGGAGAGATTGGCTTGTCGGATTTCAACATCAGAATCATCAGCATCAATGGTAACCCGACCAGTTGCCTTGTCCATTTTGATGTCCCCATCATCGACCTTGAATTCAAAGGAAGTTCCCGTACAGTCACTGAGTTCAACGTCCGCATCGTCAATATCTATGGCGATGGTACCGCTGAGGTGACTGATCCAATAATCACCATCATCACCCTTGATTTTGAGGCTTGCACCCAACGGAGCTTCAATGGTGATGGTGTATTTTTCATCATAGTACCCGACGATGCCTGATACAACCTGGTTGGAGCGCTCTTCAATCTGAAGATCACCGTGCTCTTCGGTAACATTGACGGCAAATTCCTGGTGTCCGAATGTAAGTCCTTTAAT
This sequence comes from Cyclobacteriaceae bacterium, assembly GCA_035430125.1. Classification (GTDB taxonomy): domain Bacteria; phylum Bacteroidota; class Bacteroidia; order Cytophagales; family Cyclobacteriaceae; genus ELB16-189. The sequence goes on from DAOMGC010000177.1 coordinate 2,859, forward strand.
GGTCACGGTCCGGTCTACCTTGACATGTACGTCCGGGCGATTGCTTCCGCTGATATAAACTTTGGCATCCGAGGATTTGAGGTGAATAGTG
>DAOMGC010000178.1:0-2922 GCA_035430125.1 Cyclobacteriaceae bacterium
CACTTTCACCATTCTTGGTCGTGCCCGGCAATGTATTCAGCGCACCGGCAATGTCGGCCGTAGCACCCGCTGTGGTTGCAATATCAACTGCTTTTAATATCGTACGCCGCTTCTCTTCTCCCGCCGTAAACGATCCGGCCGAAATAGTCACTGCATCAAGTTGATTGATCTCCTCCCTGAGGATGATGGCAACTGTGATTGGCTTTTTCTCCAGTGATATAGACTGGGTAAATCGTTGGTATCCAACAAAAGATACCACCAGCGTAGCTGTACCTCGCTCCGATGTGGTGAAACTGAACGTGCCATCAATTCCCGAACTGGCTCCGTCATAGAAACCTTCCAAGGAAATGTTAGCGCCGGGGATTTTTTCACCGTGTTCATCAGTCACCGTGCCGCTAATCAGGGTTTGACCTGTTGCGCCAAACGAAAGGATGAGGAGAATAATTAGAATGAGGTTCTTCATGCGCGATAACACGACAAAAGTGCAAGGCTGATCATGCCTGGTAAAAAGCAAGTCTCCGGACTGTCGGAACCCCTGGATGAAGTGTCAAGGGACCCTGGTGGACCGAAAGTCCTGTTTGGGACCACAGCCGTTTTCTTGACCGGAATGCTTATTTTTGCGCCGCCTGAAACAGATTTTCAGGCTTTGTATTGCATCATGGCTGAATATACCCGAGAAGAAATCCGACAGATCGAAGACAAGTGGCGTCAGAACTGGAAAGACCGGAATGTGTACAAGACCGAGACTGATCCCGCCCGACCCAAGTGCTACGTGCTGGACATGTTCCCTTACCCTTCCGGTGCCGGACTACATGTGGGCCACCCCCTTGGCTATATCGCCTCAGATATCTATGCCCGCTTTAAGCGGATCAAGGGATTCAACGTGCTTCACCCGATGGGCTTCGATGCCTTTGGTTTGCCCGCCGAACAGTATGCCATTGAACACGGCATCGACCCCAAAGTATCTACCGAACAGAACATCAATAATTTTAAGCGGCAGATGGGCAAAATCGGTTTTAGCTACGACTGGAACCGAGAAGTACAAACTTGCCAGCCTGATTACTACCGATGGACACAATGGATCTTTTTGCAAATCTTTGACTCCTGGTTTAACCGGAACAAAGAAAAGGCCGAACGCATCAGCGAATTGATTCGGATTTTTGCCCAAGAAGGAAACAAGCATCATCCCTTCCCCAACACCAAGTACAGGTTAACAAACGGCGCTACGCAGTTCAGTGCCACCGAGTGGAAAGCATTCGATGAAAGTCAGCAACAAGAGGTCCTGATGCAGTATCGCCTCGCTTATCTCGCCAACACCGATGTAAACTGGTGCGAAGCCCTCGGCACTGTTCTTGCCAATGATGAAGTCATCAATGGCGTAAGCTATCGCGGTGGCCATCCTGTGGTGAAGCGTCAAATGCGGCAATGGAGCCTGCGTATCACCGAATATGCAGACCGGTTGTTAAAAGGTCTTGATGAAATCGACTTCAGCGAGTCCATGAAAGAAATCCAACGCAACTGGATCGGCAAGAGTGTGGGTGCAAGGATCGATTTCAAAATCAAAAGCGAAAAATCCGTCGATCAGCCATTGACGGTATTTACCACCCGACCTGACACCCTGTTTGGTGTTGACTTCATGGTCGTGGCACCCGAGCATGATTTGGTCAAACAAATTACCGGCCAAAAGCAGCAGGCAGAGGTTGAGCAATACTTGCAGTATGTTGAAAGCCGCTCTGAAGTTGACCGGATGGCCGAGGTCAAGAAGATCACAGGCTGTTTCACCGGAGCATACGCCATCAATCCGATTAACCAGCGCGAAGTACCGATATGGATCAGTGAATATGTACTTGCAGGTTATGGTACCGGGGCGATCATGGCTGTCCCCTGCGGTGATGAGCGTGACCACAAATTCGCTAAGCATTTCAAACTGCCGATCACCAACATTATCGGTTCGTACTATAATGGTGAAGAGGCCAACCCCACCTACGAGGCCACGCTTGAAAATTCAGGATTCATCAATGGCCTGAAGATGAAGGAAGCTCAGGCCGTCGTGATCAAAAAACTGGAAGAGATGGGTATCGGTACGCGCCAGGTAAACTTCAAAATGCGTGATGCCGGCTGGAGCCGTCAACGGTACTGGGGTGAGCCTTTCCCCGTGGTGTTCCGCAACGACACCCCCTATCCAATGAAAGAAAGTGAGTTGCCTTTGGAATTGCCTCCTTCCAACAACTTCAAGCCGTCGGGATCCGGTGAAGGTCCCCTCGCGAACCTGAAAGACTGGATTCAATTCAGTGCCAACGAACGCCGTGACTCCAATACGATGCCTACCCATGCTGGGGCCGCGTGGTATTTCCTGCGTTACATGGATCCACATAACAAGCAGGCATTTGCTGATCGTAAGCATTTGGACTATTGGAACCAGGTGGACGTGTATGTGGGAGGATCTGAACATGCCGTTGCGCATTTGTTGTACGCACGTCTTTGGATCAAGATACTTCATGACCTGGGCTACCTGAATTTTGATGAGCCGTTTAAGAAGTTGATTAATCAGGGGAAAATTACAGGAGACTCGAGGTTCGTTTATCGCATCCGGGGTACTAATAAATTTGCCTCGGCTGGTTTAATTTCCCGTTATCCGGAAGGTGTGGATCAACTGCATGTGGACATCAGTCTGGTGAACGGATTGGTACTCGACACCGATGGCTTTAGAAAATGGAAACCAGATTTTGCGTCTGCAGAATTCGAACTGGAGAATGGTCAATACCTCTGCGGCTCCGCCATCGAAAAAATGAGTAAGTCCTATTTCAACGTGGTGAACCCGGATGAAATCATTGACAAGTATGGCGCGGACACCCTGCGGTTGTATGAGATGTTCCTTGGCCCTTTGGAACAATCCAAGCCCTGGAATACCAACGGCATTGA
>DAOMGC010000179.1:0-2864 GCA_035430125.1 Cyclobacteriaceae bacterium
CCCGTCACGGAGAAAATGGCCAAGAGCTTCAATGAGATTCACGATGACCTGGTGCGATTAAATACGGTACAGCCGGAATTCTTCCTTCGGGAGCAGTGGAAAGAAGGTGACACGCTTCGGAATATGGACCTGGGACACACCCTGGAAAGAATCCGTGATCAAGGACGTGCCGGATTCTATGAAGGCAAAACAGCTGAAGACCTGGTGGCCGAAATGAAACGAGGCAAGGGTCTAATCACTTTGGAAGACCTGAAAAACTATCACTCCATCTGGCGCAACACCCTCACCGCCGATTACAAAGGGTACAAGGTTATCTCCATGCCTCCTTCATCAAGTGGTGGCCTGTGTGTTATCCAGTTACTCAAATCGGTTGAGCCCTATCCCATACAGTCCTGGGGATTCCAGACATCATCCACGGTCCATCTGATGGTGGAAGCTGAACGCCGCGTATTTGCTGACCGATCCAAATATATGGGTGACCCTGAGTTTTTCAAGGTGCCCATGGCTGAATTGATCGACGCCAGCTACCTGAAAGAACGGATGAGTACTTTCAATTCCGACTCAGCCACCCGTAGTGATAAAGTTCTCCCCGGCGTTATCCCGGGATACGAATCAGAGCAAACGACTCACTTTTCCGTTGTCGACCCCAAAGGAAATGCAGTGGCCATTACCACCACGCTCAACCTCTCGTTTGGATCCCGGGTAATCGTGGCCGGCTCCGGTTTCCTGCTGAACAATGAAATGGACGACTTCAGCTCCAAACCAGGTGAACCCAATGTTTTTGGTGTGATCGGCGGCAAGGCAAACTCCATTCAACCCCACAAGCGCATGTTGAGTGCCATGTCGCCAACGATTCTTGAAAAGGATGGAAAGCTGTTTATGGTACTGGGTTCTCCAGGTGGTTCTACCATTATTACCTCTGTATTCCAAACCGTGCTCAATGTGCTTGAACATGGAATGACTATGGAAGAGGCAGTGAATGCGCCACGTTTTCACAGTCAGTGGAAGCCCGACCTGATCATGGAAGAACCCAATGCTATTGGAAAAGCCGACAGCCTGGCCTTAGTGCAAAAAGGGCATACCATCAAGGCCCGTGGTGCTTATGGCAAGGTTGATGCCATCCTGGTGATGAAGAATGGCAAGTTGGAAGGTGGCGCAGACCACCGCGGCGACGATGCCGCACGCGGATATTAACCCTTCCTAATCCTTAACAATCGTAAACTCAACCCGTCGGTTTAACCGGCGGGTTTCTTCATTGTCATTACCTGCGATCGGCTTTGAACCGCCAAAGCCCTTGCCCGTGATGCGCTTGGGGCTAATGCCCTTGGATACGAGATAAGCCTTCACCCTTTCGACCCGCTTCTGTGATAGCCGGAGGTTGTGCTCCGGGTGCCCCCTGCCGTCGGTATGACCGCCCAACTGGATTTCCACCCTAGGGTTGGTCTTGAGAAAGGCAACTACCTGATCAAGTTCATCATTCGATTCCGGTAGCAGGTTGGGCGTACTTTGCTGAAAGAGTACGCTCTTCAGATTGACGGTTGCACCGATTTCGATAGGCTGTAATTTATAATTCATTTCGAGTGCCTTCATCTCATAGGTCCTCACATCAAGCTTTTCAAAATTACCCACATAGCCTTCTGCTTCCACGCGAATGGCATATTCGCTCACAGAGGGGATCAGCAATGAATAACGTCCGTCGGCTCCAGCCTGGACTTCATAAAATTTGTCAGCATGAAACGAGAGTTTTGCCGACAAAGGTTTGGCTGTTTTGCTATCTGTCACCTGACCAAATACCCGAAATTGCTTCTCATCTTCGGTGATGGCTTTTTCCCGAACAATCTCCACGATCTTGGCACCGCTTGCCGGTGCCTGCGTCAGTGAGTCCGGAAGGTCTTTGGGTGGCTGGTAAAATTGTACGTCCGCATATCCATCACTATTGTGGGTGGTGGTGAACAGCGCAAATCCGGATTCCGGATAAGTCCTGTAAAATAACTCACGACCTTCGCTGTTTACGTTAGCACCCATGTTAACAGGCTGTGACCAATTCGTCCACGAATCATCCAATCGTTGCGCGTAGTAGATATCGGTGGCGCCATAACTCTTGCGGCCATTCGATGCGAAATACAAAAACATACCATCCCCACTCAGGCTTGGGCTCAGCTCCTGCCGCGTAGTATTGATGGTCGTACCCACGTTGATGGGCTCCGACCATTGACCATTGGTAAGCTTCGAAACGTAAATATCTTCAGCGCCCACGGTGACATAGGACTCTGCCGAGAAAACAAATACGCCCAGCGTTGTCGAAAGATAGCCGTGTGTCTCCTTACCCCGGTCCATGAAATAGGGAATGCTGATAGATTGAGGCGGTGACCAACCTGTTTCTTGCTTTATTGAAACAGAAATCCCCTGTGAGCTCACTGGCTTTTGATCGGCAGCATAATGTCCCACGAGAAACAACCGGTTGCCATCATGGGAAACGCCACATACGGCATTGTAAGCGCTGTTATTAATCAATGCACCGCCATGCTGTGGTTGCGACCAGGAGGAGCCTGTCCAGATTGACATCCAGATATCGCCCGGATCTTTTTCGCCTCCTATATTCTTAGGATGATGGGCCACCGTCCAATACATCACTTTACCATCAGGGGCAATGAATGGGGCTTGCTCGTCCTTTGCAGAATTCACGTAGACGTATGATCCTTGGCTCATTTGAGCATGTAGACCGACACTACACAGCAACACGATAAGCCAGGACGAAGACAGGATATGGAAATTTCGGGGATGGATCATGGGATGTATAATGCAAAAATAATACCTACTGGCTTACCCAGGTATTTCCTTTTATGGAGAAACGCCACAGTTTG
>DAOMGC010000180.1:0-2851 GCA_035430125.1 Cyclobacteriaceae bacterium
GCCGGAGGTTCGGATGTTCTCCTTCGGTATCCTCATCGCGGGTATTGTTGAAGAATGCCATCATCTTATAGTACTCCTCCTGCCGAAACGGATCATACGGATGACTATGGCACTGTACACAGCCGATGGTAGTGCTCTGCCACACCTGCATGGTGGTATTGACCCGGTCAAGGACAGCGGCCGTTCTAAACTCTTCATCTTCAGTTCCCCCTTCATCGTTGTTCATCGTATTGCGATGGAACGCGGTGGCAATTAATTGTTCGTCTGTCGGATCAGGCAGCAAGTCCCCTGCGAGTTGTTCGGTGGTGAATTGATCGAATGGTTTGTCTTTGTTGAATGAACGGATGACCCAGTCCCGGTAGCGCCAGATATTGCGGTACACGTCGCGTTCGTATCCTTTGGTGTCGGAGTAGCGTGCCATGTCGAGCCACCAAGAGGCCCATTTTTCGCCAAATCGCGGTGATTGCAGCAGGCTATCGACCAACTGTTCATAGGCATCGTCCCGATCGCTCTTGAGATAGTTATCTGCCCAGGATTGTGGTGGTGGCACGCCATTCAGGTCCAGGCTCACGCGACGAAGAATAGTTGGCTTGTCTGCAAGTCCGGATGGTTTGAGGTGTTGTTGTGCCAGCTTTTCCTCGACGAAGTAATCGATCTCATTGTGCTTCCAATCATTGTCAAACCATCCGCCCAACAACCAGCCTGCATTGGGTACGGGCACCGGTTTAGGCACGACATAGGCCCAGTGTTGTCCCCAGTTGGCGCCTTCCCTAATCCATTGCGTAAGAATATCTATCTCTTCCTGGGCCAGCGGAGTCTCCTTATAAGGCATCCTCTCCTCAGGGTCATGGATGGTAAGGCGACGAACGAGTTCGCTGTGTTCCGGATCGCCGGGGATGATGGCAGGCTTCCCGGATTCAGCTGTATCGAGGGCATCTTCCCGGAAAAGGAGGCTGAAGTTGGCGTTCCGCTTTACTCCCCCATGGCAGGAGATGCAGTGTTTATTGATAATGGGTTTTACCTGGGTGCTGAAGTCCACCTTTTCAGGCTCATTCCGGCAGGCCGAGAGGCTCAGGAGGACTGAAAAAAGGGCAAAAATGAGGGTTCTTACCATCGAGATCCGTAGCGGCTATCAAATTAGGCTAAAGGAGTGCCGGATCAAACATTTTTGCGGAATTCAGCTCGCAATGGCTGGAAATTCAAGATTTACCCCTATTTTTGCCCCCTCATTTTAAAACCATTTTATGAACAATTACGAGACGGTATTCATTTTAAATCCCGTTTTGTCTGAGGACCAGGCAAAGGATACTGTCGATAAGTTCGTGAAGGTGTTGACCGGCCACAAAGCCAACGTGATAAACGTTGAGCAGTGGGGACTGAAGAAGATGGCTTATCCCATCCAGAAGAAGTCCACCGGTTTCTACAACCTGATCGAGTTCACGGCAGCTCCTGAAACCATTGCCACCCTGGAGACAGAATACAGAAGGGACGAGTCAGTGATGCGATTCCTGACCATCAGCCTGGACAAGTTTGCGACGGAGTACAATGCCCGCAGACGCAAAGGCGAATTCAACAAAAAAGATAAACCTGCACCTGTGCAACAGCGCAGAGAAAGAGAGGAGGCACGCGCATGACACTGGTAAACGAACCCATCAAGCGGGCTGAGATTAAGCCCAAGTATTGCCGCTTCAAGAAGAACGGCATTCGCTACATCGACTACAAGAATCCGGACTTCCTCATGAAGTTCATCAACGAGCAGGGCAAGATTCTGCCCAGCCGTCTTACCGGCAATAGCTGGAAGTATCAGAAGAAGGTTGCTCAGGCCATTAAGCGGGCGCGCCACATCGCGATGCTCCCCTACCTCGGTGACTCATTGAAATAACCTAAATCTGAACCGACCATGGAAATTATATTGAAGCAGGACGTAACGGGCCTGGGTTATAAAAACGACATCGTAAAGGTAAAGGCAGGTTACGGACGTAACTACCTTATCCCGAACGGCGTGGCGTTGATTGCCAACGAATCGAACAAGCGGATGGTAGCCGAGAACGTACGCCAGATGGCGCACAAGGCCGCCAAGATCAAAGATGAAGCTGTTGCATTGGCAGCCAAGATCGGAGACCTCACGGTTGAATTGAAGACCAAAGCCGGCGAAACCGGTAAAATCTTCGGCGCAATTACCGTGCTGCAGGTATCCGATGCCCTCAAGGCCAAAGGCTTTGATGTGGATCGCAAGAAGATCTCCTTCAAGGAGCAGCCTAAGCAACTGGGTGAATACGTAGCTCACCTCGACCTCCACAAGGAAGTGAAGCACGATATCAAAGTGAAGGTAGAGGCTGAATAAGCTTTGTCCGTAAAAGACAAAAGCCATCCTGGTAACGGGATGGCTTTTTTGTTTGCTGAGCAATGCACTAACCGCTAAGTCGCAAGGGCGCAAGGAATTCAATTTGATTTATCCTCGCGTACCGAATGCACTCTGCATTCTTCTTTACTAGTCTTCGTCCTTTCGTTTACTTTCTTCGCGCCCTCCGCGTCCTTGCGGTGAAAAACCCCGGGCTAAACCGGCACAGGGCACAACATCAGCCTTCATAATGGTTACTTCCGCAATGCATGGTATATTCACAACTGCATGACTTATCACCTTGCGATACGCAGTTTATTAACACACCGACCTAAGCTGTGGCTGTTCGGCTTGGGCGGAATATTGATTTCGGTAATGGGGTGTCATTCCGGAGGCATAGACAATGCACCGTGCGGATGCGATGGAAAAACTACCATGACTTACACCAATCACCGGGGCAGCGTCAAACTCGTGGACGGAATCAGCCTATATGGAATACAGGTTGATTCC
>DAOMGC010000181.1:0-2745 GCA_035430125.1 Cyclobacteriaceae bacterium
GGACAGTACGGTAATAAGAATGATTCTGATTTTTTTCATGGATTGATATTGATGGTTTTACCTACGTATACAAAAGTAATGCCTCAAAATTGATTCCAGAAATCAGGAAAGGCCCTGATCGGGGTTTTTACCCGTAATGGACCGGTAAAAGGCCATTAATTTCTCCATGTCGGCATTAAAATCGTCGGTTGGGTAGAAAGGCTCCTGAACCACAATCTGCCTGAGCTTGAAGTCAAAACCAACCGGCACGATCGGCACACCGGCACCTTTGGCGATATAATAAAAGCCGGTCTTTAGCTTTTCCACTTTCTTCCGTGTTCCCTCCGGTGCCATCGCGAGTATAAAACGCTCATGCCGGGCAAATATTTTAACTACCTGTTCGACCATATCGTGGCTGCTGCTGCGCTCCACCGGATGTCCGCCAAGCCAACGGAAGAACCAGCCAAACGGTGGCTTGAATAACTGGCTCTTGCCAAGGAATTGCGCATTCTTGATCCGAAGGATACTTCGAACACAAATACCCAGGGGAAAATCCCAATTACTGGTATGGGGTGCCACCGCAATGATGTACTTGTTAATATGATCCGGAAGTTGGCCGGTAATCTTCCAGCCCAGGATTTTAAACAACAGAACGTAGAACGGACGGAGCATCAGATGAGTTTATCGATCAAAGAATCATCCGCAACCTGGGGCCGGGTGATGATCAGGTCAGAATTTTTTTCTTTCGCAAAGCCAATAGCGTGTAGCGCACCACTATTGCGTGCCCATGCGCGGCGGGCAATACCATTGTTCACATCAAAATGCAGCATGTTCTGCAACCGGCGGTCAGCATCATCTGAGCCATCCAGCACAAGACCGAAACCTCCGTTGATTACTTCTCCCCATCCTACTCCACCTCCATTGTGAATCGACACCCACGTGGCGCCCCGGAATGAGTCGCCGATCACGTTGTGGATGGCCATATCGGCCGTGAACCTGGAACCATCATAGATATTTGATGTCTCGCGATACGGGCTGTCCGTGCCCGACACATCATGGTGATCACGGCCCAGCACTACCGGACCAATTTCACCATCGCGGATAGCCCGGTTGAATGCTTCCGCAATACGTATGCGGCCTTCAGCATCGGCATAAAGAATGCGCGCCTGGGAACCTACAACTAATTTGTTTGCACTGGCAGCCTTAATCCAGTTAATGTTGTCTTTTAATTGCAATTGAATCTCCTTCGGAGCTGTAACCAGCAATTCTTCCAATACAGCTGCCGCGATACGGTCAGTTGCTGCCAGGTCTTCCGCTTTACCCGATGTACACACCCAACGGAATGGTCCGAAGCCGTAATCAAAACACATCGGCCCCATAATATCCTGCACATAGCTCGGGTAACGGAAATTAATTCCATCGGCCGCCATTACATCAGCACCCGCACGCGAAGCTTCAAGAAGAAAAGCATTGCCATAGTCAAAGAAGTAGGTGCCCCGTGCCACATGGTGTTTGATGGCTGTGGCCTGACGACGCAACGAATCCTGAACATGTTTCTTAAACTCCTCTGGCTGCGCCGACATCATGGCATTGGCCTGATCGAATGTCAATGAAACAGGATAATATCCACCCGCCCATGGATTGTGCAACGAGGTCTGATCCGATCCCAACTCCACCGATATCTCTTCAAAGGCAAACCGCTCCCATACATCCACCACATTGCCGACGTAGGCGATTGAGGTGGCTGCTTTGGTGCGCTTGGCTTCTGCTACTTTCTTTACCAACTCATCGAGGTTGTCAGTGATTTCATCCACCCATCCCTGATCAAACCGCTTATGCGCAGCTTTAGGATTTACCTCGGCAATTACCGATACGCAGCCTGCGATCTTGCCAGCTTTGGGCTGAGCACCGCTCATGCCGCCAAGTCCTGACGACACAAACAACTTTCCTTCCAACCCCTCACCGCGTTTGGCAATCTTACGGCCTGCATTCAACAAGGTGATGTTCGTGCCATGTACAATACCCTGAGGTCCAATGTACATATAAGAGCCCGCTGTCATTTGTCCATACTGGGTCACCCCTAACGCATTGAATCGTTCCCAGTCGTCCGGCTTCGAATAGTTTGGAATCATCATCCCGTTGGTTACCACCACCCGCGGGGCATCACCTGACGATGGAAACAACCCCATCGGATGCCCTGAATACATGTGCAACGTTTGGTAGTTGGTCATGGTGGCGAGGTACTTCATCGTGAGGCGGTACTGCGCCCAATTCTGAAATACTGCTCCATTTCCTCCATAGGTAATCAACTCATGCGGATGTTGTGCCACGGCAGGATCCAGGTTATTCTGAATCATCATCATGATGGCAGCCGCCTGAATAGACTTATAGGGATACTCCGCGATCGGCCTTGCATGCATGGCATAGTCCGGACGGAAGCGATACATATAAATACGACCGTAGGTTTTCAGCTCCTCCAGAAATTCAGGAGCAAGCACGGCGTGATGTTGAGGTTCAAAGTACCGGAGCGCATTGCGCAATGCCAGCTTGGTCTCTTCTTTGGTTAAGATGCTCTTCCGGCGCGGCGCATGATTGACGGAGGTATCGTATGGCTTAGGTTCGGGCAACTCGGTTGGTATACCCTCAAGAATCTGCTCTTCAAATGTCGGGGTGGAACTCATGACAACATCTTTTCAAAAGTGGAATTTGAGAAATTCTCCTTCGTGAACTTGTAGCCAATGTCATAAATCTCCTGCACCTTCCCAA
>DAOMGC010000182.1:0-2574 GCA_035430125.1 Cyclobacteriaceae bacterium
CGATATTTGCAATCCTTTTTAAGGAAAGGGCTTAAAATCAACAACTTATGGCAAGGGTTTGCGAAATCACAGGAAAGCGTCCTCACGTAGGAAACAAAGTTTCTCACGCGAATAACAAAAGCAAGAGAAGGTTCTACCCGAACCTCCAGACGAAGCGCTTTTACATTCCTGAGGAAGGCAAGTGGATTACCTTGAAGGTTTCTACAAAAGCAATTAAGACGATTAACAACAAAGGCATCACGGCTGTGTTGAAAGAAGCACGCGCCAAGGGCATGTTGGCAAACTGATATAAACTGACAAGAACATGGCAAAGAAAGGCAACCGCATTCAGGTGATTCTGGAGTGCACCGAGCATAAGGCTACCGGTCAGCCCGGCATGAGCCGTTACATCACCACCAAGAACCGCAAGAATACCACCGAGCGTGTCGAGTTGAAGAAATACAATCCGATCCTCAAGAAATATACTGTTCACAAAGAAATTAAGTAATCATGGCAAAGAAAGTTGTTGCGTCGCTCAAGAAAACCGATGGTAAAAGCTTCGCCAAGGTGATTCGTGCCGTTAAGTCTGAAAAGACGGGCGCCTACACCTTTAAAGAAGAGATCGTGGCTACCGACCTCGTGAAAGAGACGTTAGCCAAGAAGAACTAATCGGTTCATCAAAAATCATTGAAAGTCCCGAACCGGGACTTTTTTTATTTACAACCAACCATGTCGCTGTTCAGTAATTTGTTTTCACGGGAGAAGAAAGAATCCCTTAACAAAGGCCTGGAGAAGTCCAAAGAGAGCTTCTTTGGGAAACTGAGCAAGGCCATTATCGGCAAGTCCTCGGTTGACGATGAAGTACTCGATAACCTGGAAGAAATCCTGGTGGGCTCCGATGTGGGCATCGACACCACCCTCAAGATCATTGCCCGAATTCAGTCACGTGTTGCCCGCGACAAATATGTGGGTACCGACGAACTAGATAGAATCCTTCGGGAGGAAGTCGCCGCACTGCTGGCCGAAAATACAGCTGCCGATCAGGGCTCAATTGGGCTTTCGGCAAAACCTTATGTCATTATGGTGGTTGGTGTAAATGGAGTTGGGAAAACCACTACCATCGGAAAGTTGTCCGCTCAATTCAAAAAGCAGGGCAAGTCGGTCGTGTTGGGGGCCGCTGATACCTTTCGTGCGGCAGCGGTTGATCAACTGAAACTCTGGGGCCAACGTGTTGGAGTGCCTGTCATCGCCAAAGGCATGAATACTGATCCCTCTGCGGTAGCATTTGAAACTGTGAAGTACGGTGTTGAGACCAATGCCGATGTCATCATTGTAGACACGGCCGGTCGTCTGCATACAAAAGTCAACCTGATGGCGGAACTTTCTAAAATCAAACGCGCCATAGAAAAAGTGCTGCCCACAGGCCCACATGAAGTACTGCTGGTGCTCGATGGAAGCACTGGGCAAAATGCGTTGGTTCAGGCGCGGGAATTTACTAAGGCCACCGAGGTATCAGCCCTGGCCATCACCAAACTGGATGGCACTGCCAAAGGTGGTGTGGTGATTGGCATTAGTGATGAATTCAAAATACCGGTGAAATATATTGGGGTAGGCGAGCAAGTGGATGACCTCCAGTTATTCAACCGCGCAGAATTCGTCGACTCACTGTTTCAGAAAAACTAGTTGGTGGTGCCCGGTGAGGGCTTAGACTTTACCTTCCTTTCTTTGCCGAAAGGTATGCGCCACATCACCTGGTAATTGAATCCCCACGTTACTCCCTTTCCATTCAATCCATACCCAGGTATGTCATAGGCCTTTGCGGCTGTATCTCCCTGTACCCCGGGCGCAAATTTCATGCGGGCCGTGTATCCCAACCAGAAATTCTTCCACATCTTCACACGTAGTCCTGTCACAATTTCACCCCATCCGGCACTGACTGCAGGGTTAACAAAATCCTGTTGGATCTTCCCAAAGACAACATCATTGGTGATCACCGTAGTAGATTCATGAAATTGGCTGCGCCCATACCGGAAACCCAGAAAGAACATATTCCGGTCCGGGTCTTTCATCAATAGATTTACATCGATACCAGCCCGCCAGTATGTGCCGCCATTGACGTATGTTCCTCCCGTCTTGAGATCATAGTTTCTTTCCCACGAACCGTAGTCGGCAGCCAGGTAGTACCGTCCGAGATCCATATCTGCATTGATTTCCCAACCCTTGAAGGTTGCAATGGTCTGCGACCTGATGATACTGAGCAGGTCGGTACTGAATCGAATGGCGCGCGGATAAATCTTAACCCGAAGGCTATCGGGTTTGCGATAGTGCACTGTATCCTTAGGTGGTTCACCACCCGACTGCCCGAAGGCTGCACAGGAAAGGCACAGCAGCAAGAGGCTACAGCCTGATCTCCAGATTTGTGGCAACCGCATTGCTGGTGGATAGTTGGGGATTGATAATCTTTGGTTCCGTTGCAAACGTGTAGTTCACAATGGCCAGGTTGCTGAAGTAAGCAAATGAGCCGCACGTCTGTGCGCCGACCACCACATTCAACCGTTGGTAAGAAAGGGTGATCGACCCGGAAGTGGTTATATA
>DAOMGC010000183.1:0-2552 GCA_035430125.1 Cyclobacteriaceae bacterium
TGGGGAACCTCAGGATTTGATCCGGTACCGAAAAAGGAAAAATAATCCGTTCCCGTTTTTTGCTTTCTGTTTTGGTAAAATAAAATCTACATTGAAGAGTTTATTTTAAGACTCTTCATGCCTGATTTTCAAATCAAAAAGAATCCGAAGAACTACGATGTTATCATCATTGGTTCAGGTGCCGGCGGCGGGATGGCCGCGTATGTTTTAACCCAGGCGGGAATAAAAGTAGCGCTCCTCGAAGCCGGCCCGTTGTACGATCCTGCCAAAAATATCACACAACTAAAATGGCCGTATGAATCGCCACGCCGCGGCGCCGGTACCACCCGACCCTTCGGCGACTTTGATGCGGCATATGGTGGCTGGGAAATTGAAGGTGAGCCCTATACGCATAAGAATGGCACCAAATTCGACTGGTTCCGATCCCGGATGCTCGGAGGCCGCACCAACCACTGGGGACGAATTTCGCTCAGGTTTGGCCCAAAGGATTTCAAGCACAAGAGCATAGATGGCCTCGGCGACGATTGGCCAATTTCTTATGACGACATCGCACCGTACTACGATAAGGTTGACCAACTGATTGGAATTTTCGGCAGCAAAGAGAACATGCCCAATGAACCGGATGGGATTTTCCTGCCTCCACCAAAACCCCGATTACACGAACTCATGGTAAAGGAGGCCGCTACTGGTATCGGCATTCCCGTTATCCCGTCGCGCTTGTCGATTCTCACCCGTCCATTGCCCAACAATAAAGACCGAGGTGCGTGCTTCTTCTGCGCCCAATGTAATCGCGGCTGCCAGGTGTATGGTGACTTCTCCTCGTCATCGGTACTGGTAAATCCCGCACTCAAGACAGGCAATGTGGATGTTATCCCCAACGCCATGGCGCGAGAAGTACTCGTCAACGAAGAAGGTATTGCCACAGGAGTTTCTTATGTTGACAAGAATGACCTGCAGGAATATCAGGTGAGTGCAAAAGTTGTCGTGTTAGCGGCCAGCGCAGCAGAATCCGCCCGACTGCTCCTGAACTCACGCTCCCGCCGAAACCCTACCGGCCTCGCCAACAGCAGCGGTGTGGTTGGTAAATACCTGCACGATTCAACTGGCGTGGGAATGGGTGGTGTGATGCCTAAACTATTTGGCCGGAAGCGCTATAACGAAGACGGCGTAGGTGGATTGCATGTATACACACCATGGTGGCTGGAGAACAAGAAATTGAATTTTCCGCGGGGATATCACATTGAATACTGGGGTGGCATGGGTATGCCCGGCTACGGATTTGGATCCGGGATGCATCAGACCAATGGAAGGTGGCCCGGTCGCAATGGCGTGAAGAAGGAAGCAGGTGGCTATGGCGCATCCCTAAAGGATGATTATCGCTACTATTACGGCGCGTCCTTTGGTATGGCCGGTCGAGGTGAAGCCATTGCCCGTGAGGACAACTACTGCGAAATCGACCCAAATACCGTCGATAAATTTGGCATCCCGGTATTGCGGTTTCACTACAAATGGAGCGATTATGAGATTAACCAGGCCAAGCACATGCAGGAAACGTTTCAGGAGATCATCCACAAAATGGGTGGAGAAATCACGTGGGGCGTCCGTGGCAAGGAAGACGACTATGGCCTCGAAGCCCCAGGAAGAATCATCCATGAAGTAGGCACCGTACGCATGGGCGACGATCCCAAAAAATCTGCCCTCAATAAATTCAATCAGGCCCATGACTGCAAAAACCTGTTTGTGGTCGATGGCGGCGCATTTGTATCTCAAGCTGATAAGAACCCCACATGGACCATCCTGGCGTTGTCCATGCGCGCATCAGAATACATTATTGAAGAACTCAAGAAGCAAAATATCTGATCTATGGACAGAAGAAAATACCTCAAGACCCTTGCCGTCGGAAGCCTTTCCGCGGGTGTATTGATCGACTCTTGCGCCCCCGCCGAAAATAAGGAGATTTCACCCGAAGAAGTTGCTGCATCAGAAGGAGGCCCTAACCGGCAACCAGATGAAATTGCACGCTATAAGAAGATCACGGCGGAAAAATTCTTCGATGATCATGAAATGAAAACCATCACCATCCTGGTGGATATCATCATCCCCCGCGATGAAGTTTCAGGCAGCGCCACAGACGCCGGAGTTCCTGACTTTATCGAGTTCATTGTCAAGGACATGCCCCGTCATCAGGTGCCGCTCCGAGGTGGCCTGAAATGGCTGGACCTTCAATGCATGAAACGGTTCGGCAAGCCGTTTGCAGATGTGAGCACTGCACAGCAACTGGAAATGGTCGACGAGATCGCCTGGCCTGAAAAAGCCAAACCAGAAATGCAACAAGGGGTCGCCTTTTTCAATCAGTTGCGCGACCTCACCGCCACTGGCTTCTATACCAGTAAGATTGGTATTGCTGACTTGGGATATGTGGGCAATAAACCAAATCAGTGGGACGGTGTCCCTGCTGACGTTTTGGAGCAGTATGGACTAAAGTACGACGAACGTACGCTTGCCGAGAGTGTTAAATTTGATAGCTAATCTTTATCCAACCGAACATGAGT
>DAOMGC010000184.1:0-2142 GCA_035430125.1 Cyclobacteriaceae bacterium
AAGCAGCGCACCAAAACGTATGGCCTGAAATTCTCAGCAGCCTGAAAGAAGCAGGTATCGTGCACGCCGAGATCTACCGCACCGGAAACCGGTTGTTTATGATTCTGGAGACTACTGATTCATTCAGTGCTGAACGAAAAGCAGAATCCGATATGAATAACCCGCGCGTAGTAGCCTGGGAATCATTGATGTGGACCTATCAGCAGGCCCTTCCGGGAAGTGCTTCAGGTGAAAAGTGGCGGCGCATGAATAAGATATTTGATTTTAATGCTGACGCATGAGTTCACCTGACATTATCACCTTTGATCCCGACGTACTGCACAACTTTACCATGCGTGTACTCATGCACTTTGGTGTGCCTGAAGCCGATGCCCGCACCGCCGCCGATGTGCTCAGCCTCGCCGACCTGCGCGGCATAGACTCTCACGGGGTAGCCCGACTGCACACGTATTATGAGATGCTTGGCCTCAAACGCATCAACCCCACACCAAAACCATCCATCGTACGGGAACACAAAAGTGTGTGTACGGTGGACGGCGACAATGGCCTTGGCCTGGTAGTTGGCCCGAAAGCCAATCAGATTGCCATAGAAAAGGCGCGCGAGTTTGGGTCCGGTTGGGTGAGTGTCTGCAACACCAATCACTACGGTATTGCTTCCTGGTACTCCCTCGAGGCGTTGAAACACGAAATGCTGGGATGGTCCATGACTACCAGCACAAAACTTGTGGCTCCCTTGTGGGGCGCTGAACGTATGCTGGGCACTAACCCCATCTCAATTGCATTTCCGGGCCTAAAGAACCCACCTATTGTTATCGACCTTGCCACGAGCGCCGTCGCCTATGGCAAAATTGAAATTGCGAAACGCAAGAACAGCAGGGTGCCGAAAGGCTGGATTACTTCCGACCAAGGTGAACTATCAGACAATCCGGACGATATGATCAACGGTGGCGCGCTCCTGCCCCTGGGCTCCGTGCGTGAAATGGGTGGCCATAAAGGTTATGCTCTTGCTGCGATGGTTGACATTCTATCAGCAGTACTCTCTGGTGCCAACTGGGGACCCTTCGCTCCTCCTTTTGCCTTGCGTCAGGAGATTCCAAGCCGAAGCGTCGGCAAGGGTATCGGACATTTTTTTGGTGCCATGGAGATAGCAGGTTTTATGGACGTCACCGAATTCAAGCAACGTATTGATGAATGGATCGAAGTGTTCAGAAACACGAAGCCTGCCCAGGGCACGAACGGTCCGCTCATACCCGGTGACCCAGAACACGCCGAAGAAGCTATTCGCCGCAAGTCAGGCATCCCACTGGTGCAACCGGTGGTCGATGACTTGATGGATATCTCCAAGAACCTGGGGATTAAACTGGGGTAGCCTTTCAGGGTCAGAAATTGAAATTACTCTCTTCAATAATTTCTGCCCGCAGCCTGGGTCTGATATCCACTTTAGCACCTGCGAAGTAATATATTTTGGTGCCAGACTCACGCGCATAGGGATTGGTAACAGTCCCCGCGATAATACCTTCGCGGAAATAAGGCGACGTCTCCGGCAACTCCGTCTCAATTTCCTCAGGCCACTTTACCCGTATCAGGTTCACGTACGGTTTGCTCAGGTCAAACCAGTAGATGTAATCGGCATTGAACGACACAGCCTTGATGGACTGCTTCGTATAAAAATTGATAGCACCGGTTTGTCCATAGTTATCACAAAGCACCAACGTATTGCCTTCTTTGCTGGCCACTGCATAAACACTGTCCACTTTTCGCGCCAACTCCTTCCAACCCAGCATATCAGCAAAATCCTGCGGGAGCATATGATCCTGGCCATCCTCCCATCTCAACAAACCAAATCGCCTGTATTGCTCACCATGGCTCTTTACATATTCAGGGGTCTTGTTCGGAAATGCAACGTTCATCACGGGAACAAACAACAGGACTGGAATAACCAACAACACCACACGCAGGCATCGCTTCCAACCTTCCTGACATACCGATTCAAGGTAAACAGCACCAAATGCAATGTAGACCGGATAGATACCTATGGCATAATAGTCCTTAGCCCTGAAGGCAAGAAAGACCCCCAGCGTGAAAAGCATTGACCAAAACAAAAAGGCAAAGGAACTGAATGGCTTGTAAAAAAGTAGACTG
>DAOMGC010000185.1:0-2083 GCA_035430125.1 Cyclobacteriaceae bacterium
GATGGCAAGAACAACAACGAAGACCAGTTTCTGGAGAAACAAATCCGGCGCAACAACCTCAACATCAAATTTTCTTATCACAAGATTAAGAAACTTGAAGAAGGCCGTGACCTGGTGGACACGGTATCTAACCTGTTCATGAATGACCTGAATGTAATCGTTTACAATTTTGTAGACATGCTTTCGCATGCCCGTACAGATATGGCGATGGTGCGGGAACTTGCACCCGATGAAGCGGCGTATCGATCCATTACCAGAAGCTGGTTTATTCATTCGCCCCTTTTTGAGGTGTTAAAGAAGATATCAGAGAAGAAGGCGCGGGTGATCATTACCACCGACCACGGCACGATTCGCGTTAAGCGCCCTTTCAAAATCATCGGTGACCGGGCTGTAAACAGCAACCTGCGCTACAAACAAGGGAAGAACCTGAGCTATGAGGGAGATAAGATAATGGCTCAGCCAAAACCGGAACGGTATTTCTTGCCGAGGCAAAATGTATCAACGAGTTATGTATTTGCCATCGAAGATCAGTTCTTTGCTTACCCCAACAACTACAACTATTATGTAAGTCTCTATAAGGACACTTTTCAGCATGGAGGGGTAAGCCTTGAAGAGATGATCATTCCTCTAATTTTGCTATCTTCGAAAAATGCCTGACACGTGGCACATGACGGCCGGAGGTAGAGAAGTTTCCCAGCATCAGCTTGACGAGGTTGCACATGAACTGCTTACGGTTGCCGGCAAGTCAGGGGTGTGGATGCTGCATGGGGAAATGGGTGCCGGTAAAACTACCCTCGTAAAGGCGATAGGTCGCAGCCTGGGCGTGACGGAGACCATGAGCAGCCCTACTTTTTCTCTCGTGAATGAGTACCGGAGAGGCGATGGCGGTAAATTGATACATTTTGATTTATACCGGCTTAAGAATGAACGTGAAATTGCGGATATCGGAGCGGCTGAATATTTTGACTCCGGCGATTTGTGTCTGGTTGAGTGGCCTGAAAAATTGGGAGACCTCAGCCCTATGCAATCCTTCCATGTCCGAATCCAGGTAACAGCACCCCACCTTCGAAAAATCGAGTATGAGTTCCAAAGCTAAGTCCCCGTTTGAAACCCTGGCCAAAGCAGGCATGCACACCCAGGAGCAATTGATGAAGGTGAAAAAAGCCAACCATACCTTTTTCATCGGGTTGCCCCGCGAAATTTCATTGCAGGAAAACCGGATCAGCCTGACACCCGATGCCGTGGCCTTACTCGTCCGGCAGGGACATGAAGTATTCGTGGAGACGAAGGCAGGACTGGGCTCAAAGTTTGCCGACAAGCAGTACAGCGAGGCAGGTGCAAAAATTGTTTACTCACCAGAGGAGGTTTATAAAGCGGATATCATCCTCAAGATTGAGCCGCCTACCTTGGATGAGATGCAGCATTTCCGGCCCGGACAGACGCTGATTTGTGCGTTGCAGGTGGGGCACCTTAAAAAGGAATTCATCGACGCGTTGTTGCACAAGCGGGTTACTGCACTGGCTTGGGAATTTATCGAAGATAAGGTAGGAGGGATGCCAATTATCCGCGGCATGAGTGAGATTGCTGGCAGCACAGTGATGTTGATCGCCGCCGAATACCTTAGTTCGGTGCATGATGGCAAGGGGATCATTCTTGGTGGTATCACCGGCGTGCCGCCGACCAAAGTGGTGATCATTGGTGCAGGCACAGTGGCAGAGTATGCGGGTCGCGCCGCCCTGAGCCTGGGGGCCGAGATTCAGGTTTTTGATAACCACCTTTACAAACTGCGCAGGATCAAGCATACCCTGGGGCACCAATTTTACACCTCAACCATTGACACAGTCACACTAGCGGAAAGCTTGAAGAGTGCTGATGTGGTTATTGGTGCTTTACGTGCAGAAAAAGGGAAGGCCCGACATGTGGTTTCTGAAGAGATGGTCAGCGAGATGAAACCCAACTCATTGATCATAGACTTAAGCATCGATCAGGGCGGGTGTATCGCCACGAGTGAGATCACCACGCATGCCAAGCCCATCTTCCGCAAATACGATGTTATTCATTACTGCGTACCCAACGTCGCATC
>DAOMGC010000186.1:0-2068 GCA_035430125.1 Cyclobacteriaceae bacterium
CCGGGTCATCGGTAAACTCCTTAATGGCGTTCAGTAATTCCTGAACGTTCTCATAACGACTGAGTCCTTCGACGGTCTTGTCGGCGTAGAGTTCGCGCAATAGCCCCGAACCCTTGGCGATCTCGGAGGCAGCCTCATAGGCATCCTTGCGTTGAATCTCCAGTTCGAACCGTCGGATCATGGTTACAAAGTCGTCGATGGGCCCTGCGGCACGGCCGCCGAGAAACGAATTGGCGTTTTGCAGTACCTCCCAGATGGTGATGGCATGATCGTTAGCGGCCAACACGATCTTGTCAACGGTTGAATCACCTATCCCGCGTTTAGGCAGGTTGATGATGCGGCGGAACGATGCTTCATCCTGCTGGTTGATGGAAAAGCGCAGGTAGGCGAGGAGGTCCTTGATTTCCTTTCTTTGATAAAAGGAAAGTCCGCCTACCACCTTATACTTGATGTTCATCCGACGCAGGGCTTCTTCTATGGCCCGGCTCTGGCTGTTGGTGCGATAGAGGATGGCGAAATCAGAAAAACGCAACTGGTGCTGCATCTTTTCTTCGAAGATTGAAGTGGCAACCAGTTTTCCTTCCTCATTGTCCGATACAGCCTTGACTAGTTCAATAAGGTTACCTTCCTCATTGGCGGTCCAGACGTCTTTGGGGATCTGCGCTTTGTTCTTGGCGATTACACTGTTGGCCGCCTCAACGATATTCTTGGTGGACCGGTAATTTTGTTCCAGTTTGATGAGGCGCAGGTCCGGGTAGTCTTTTTCAAAATTCAGGATGTTGCTGATGTCAGCGCCGCGAAAGGCATAAATGCTCTGGGCATCATCGCCAACAACACAGATGTTTTGTTTTACGGCAGCCAGTTTTCTCACGATAAAGTACTGGCACAGGTTCGTGTCCTGAAACTCATCGACCAGGATATAGCTAATGCGGTGCTGATATTTATTGAGTACCTCCAGGTGCTCGCGGAAGAGTTTGTCGGCATTGAAGAGCAAGTCATCAAAATCCATAGCGCCGGACCTGAAGCAGCGCAAGGAGTAGTTCTTGTAGATATTGCCAATTTCCGGCCTCATGTTGGCAGCATCGTCACCCATCAGCACGGCGTTGGACAGGTATTCCTGCCAACTGACCAGTCGGTTCTTGGCACCTGAAATGCGGTTGTAGACGATGTTGGGTTTGTATTGGGTCTCATCGAGCCCCATTTCCTTAACCACTTGTTTGATCAGCGTTTTGGAGTCGTCTGTATCATAAATGGTGAAACTATTGGGATAGCCTAGGTGATGAGCCTCCGCCCGCAGAATCCGGGCAAATACGGAGTGGAAGGTGCCCATCCAAAGGTTGCGTGCGTCAGAGCCCACCACATGCTCTATCCGCTCGCGCATCTCGCGGGCCGCCTTGTTGGTGAAAGTTAATGCCATGATGCTGAAGGGATCAACACCCTGACTTTTGATCAGGTGGGCGATGCGGTAGGTGAGTACCCGCGTCTTTCCCGATCCCGCACCTGCAATCAGCATGCAGGGACCTTCGGTATTGATCACCCCTTCGAGTTGGGCGGGATTCAGGTTGTCGGTATAGTTCATGCAAAAAAGTTTGGCAAGTTAACCCGGCCGACGTAATGATATTGACGATTTGCATGATAATTTTGGCAAACGTTTGCCTGAATGAAACCTGATTTTTTACGTACCGAGAAGAAAGAATCATTCAGGAGTTCGTCGTTTCGCAGGCTGATGAACTGGTACCCGATGTATTTTGGCACGGGCGGCAAGATTCTTTTCTGGGCTGGTGATTGGTCGGAAGTACACCTCCGGTTACGGGTTAACCTCTGGACCAGGAATTATGTGGGTACCATCTTCGGCGGAAGCCTGTTTGCGGCATCTGACCCGTTTTACATGGTTATGCTGATCCGGATGCTGGGGGACAAGTATGTGGTTTGGGACAAAGCAGCGCATATCCGATTTAAGAAGCCCGCCAAGACTGCTGTGTATGCGGTACTCCGAATTACGCACGAGGACCAGGAGAGCATTAAACACCAGGTAAAGGAGTCAGGGCATGCCACCAAGACCTTCGTG
>DAOMGC010000187.1:0-1981 GCA_035430125.1 Cyclobacteriaceae bacterium
CGGGTGCGGTAGACAACTACCTCGCCGAAGGTTCAGAGATACCTTCCAACATTACAATCGGAGCATTCCGGGCGCCGCGTTCAAACTTTATAGCAGCAGCCGAACAATCTTTCCTCGATGAAGTAGCCGAGTTGGCCGGCAAGGATCCGATTGCATTCCGGCTTGAGTTACTTGAGCGCGCGAAGAAGAATCCGGTGGGCAAGAACAATGACTACGATCCCGACCGCTATGCCGGAGTACTGAAGTTGGTCAGAGAGAAATCCGGCTGGCCCGCTTCAAAACCCAATGTGCACCGCGGAGTGGCGGCTTATTTCTGTCACAATACCTATGTAGCCGAAATTGTTGACCTCACGTTGAAAGACGGCAAGCCGTACTTTGAAAAGGTACATGCTGCAGTTGATTGTGGTATTGTAATCAATCCCGATGCAGCGGCCAACATGGCTGAAGGAGGTATTGTCGATGGCATCGGCAATGCGCTGTTTGGAGAGATGACGTTCAACAAAGGAGTTCCGGCCAAGAAGAATTTTGACACCTATCGGATGATCCGCCAGAAGGATGCGCCTAAAGCGATCGAAGTTCATTTTGTAAAGAATGACATCGATCCGACCGGCCTAGGCGAGCCGCTCTTTCCACCTGTGTTTGCGGCGGTGGCCAATGCGTTGTATAAGGCAACGGGCAAACGATTCTACGATCAGCCGTTCAAGGATATTCCGGTGAAGGCGTCGAAGATGTAAATAGATCCGTTCGTCATTTTTGCTTTCTACAGTCTGCCTTTGTTTAAATTGAAGGGACAATTAAAATCTCATGGTCCCAAAACTTCTCCTGCGGATATCTTCCGTCATCATGGTCCTGCATGCGGTAGGCCACACCATCGGTATTGCCACATGGACCAGTGAAAAGAGTCAGGTTCCAAAAGTGGTCATTGAGGCCATGAAGAATAATGATTTTATATTTCAGCAAACCCCGGCTACGATGGCGAAGTTTTATGAGGGGATGGGCTATGCCTCCACCATTGCCTTGCTATTTCTTTCATCGGTTCTCTGGGTGGCTTCCAGCGTAGATCCAAAGAACCGCAGGATAGCAGCCCTGTTTCTTTGGCCATCCATCGCATTTATGGTGCTTATGGGTCTCGATGAAATTATCTATTTCTTTCCGATGGCCGCAGCTTTTAGTCTGGTGTCAGCGGGGTTAACGTTTGCCGCAATGGTATTAATGCGAAGGGGAGGTTAAATTCACACAGTGTCACTGCGTTGGAAAGTATTCAGTGAATCCTTACGTACTATTTTTCACCGCTAGGACGCAAAGACGCCAAGGCACAGCGCTCATGTTGTATGCTCTTTGCCTCCCGTGGTCTATGAATTGGAATTATCTGCGCCATCTGCTTTTTTCTGCGTAGTCTGCGGGAACCCTGCATTCGCACCGCAGGTGCCCTAGCGTCTTTGGACTCGTGACAGATTAAATTTTGTATTTCTCCGCGCCTTAGCGCCTCTGCGGTGAAAGTGCATTCGCACCGCAGGTGCCTACCCCAGAAAAGCCAACCCCATCACCACAAACACCAACACCACGTGCACCACCAGCCATACCCGTTGGTACATCGGCCGGTCATTCCACCGAACCCGCTGATCAAAAGGATCAAATACCAACGCTATCCCCAGGTTGCTGATCGCCGAACCCGGATCATGGCGAAAAATCAAATAATAAAGCCCCAGTAATACAAATGCACCGTACAGGAATCTCAAAACGCTGTGCATGGTCCGGGTATTCTCTTTGGTAGTAGTCATGATTTCCTCAATTGCTAATTTGCTCCATAAGTCGTTTGTGAGGCCTGTCGATTACGGCGAGGAAAAAAATTATCAGGACATATTTTTTCACCGGATTGTAATTCTTTGGCTTCCTGACCGACAGACTGCCCGGAGAATGATCGGAGGGATTGAAAAATAAAACAATTCACAGTCTGGGGGGTTAACCCTGAGCATGGCCA
>DAOMGC010000188.1:0-1599 GCA_035430125.1 Cyclobacteriaceae bacterium
GGATATTTGTGCTTTCGGCGCCTTTGTTCTTTTTGAATGGCCGGTCAGTGAGCCAGAAGCCTTCTTCTCAGCTGGATCCTTACCTAAAGCAGATGGCGCTTTCCACCCTCGTTTTTGTACTCCTTTTCGGCCTCGGTCAATTATTTGCATTTCGGCCCTGACGGAAGTCAGGATTTGCCGTGATGGACATCAGGAAGCTCCCCTTTGGTGCGATTTATCTTTGGGTAGATAAATCCCACTGCCATGAGAAAGATACTGGTTCCTTGCGATTTTTCGGATTCGGCCATCCAGGCCTTCCGATTTGCAGTTGAGGTAGCTGAGCAAAGCGATGGGGAGATCATCCTGCTCAACATCATCGAACTGCCTGTCATGCACGACACCGCGTTGGCGCCCACGCTGTCCTTCGAAGAGTCTTTTATGAAGGACATGAAAGAGTCGGCAGAAAAGAACTTCGAAAAAATGAAGTCCAAGTTTGCCAAAGGCGGCCCCCGGGTTAAAACAATGGTAGAGTACGGCCCGATTCACCTGGTGATTCAGCAAACCGCCAAGGCAAAACAGGCCGACCTGATTATCATGGGCACCA
Organism: Cyclobacteriaceae bacterium; assembly: GCA_035430125.1. GTDB lineage: Bacteria > Bacteroidota > Bacteroidia > Cytophagales > Cyclobacteriaceae > ELB16-189. The sequence goes on from DAOMGC010000188.1 coordinate 584, forward strand.
AAGGCTCATCCGGGCTCAAGGAATTTATGGTCGGGTCGAATACGGAGAAGATAGTCCGGTCGTCGTCCGTGCCGGTCATTGCCATCAAGAAATCGGTGACAGCGGCATCCATCAAGAACATTGTGTTCCCCAATACCCTCGACGACAATCAGGAGGAGTTGGTCACTAAAATCAAGTCCCTGCAGACCTTCTTTGATGCAACACTGCATGTGGTCTATATCAATACACCTGGAAATTTTCAGCGGGATAGTGAGACGAAGGCCCGGATGAAAGCATTCGCCAAGCGCTTTATGCTCAAGGACTATACCCTTCAGGTGTACAATGATGTTGATCACGAAACCGGATTGGCCAGTTACCTGAAGGAAGTGAAGGGAGACCTCGTGGTCATGGCTACCCATGGCCGGCGCGGGTTGAGTCACTTTTTCAGCGGAAGCATTGCGGAGGATGTGGTCAACCATATTGATTGCCCGATATGGACCTATAAAGCCGACTAATCAAGCCGCCTTCGAAATTGAATCAATAATCGTAATTTGAACCAACAGTCATGCTGGACGTGGAATCTACGGTCGAAACCAAACTAACCTGTTACCATTGCGGTGAGCCGCTCCCTGCCGAAGTGTTTACGGTGGAGGATAAGAAGTTTTGCTGCTATGGTTGTAAGACCGTGTTTGAGATCCTCAACGAGAATGATCTCTGTGAATACTATTCATTCGATGAAAAACCCGGCATCACCCTGCGCCATGTGAGTGATGAGACATACGCCTATCTCGATGACGCCGGCGTACGCAAAAAACTAATGGAGTTTGACTCGCCCACATTCGGCAGAATTTGGTTCTACGTTCCCGCGATCCACTGTATTTCCTGTATCTGGTTATTGGAGAATTTGCAACGCATCAAAAAGGGAGTATTGGCATCGGAAGTGAATTTCTCTTCCAAGATGGTGCGAATAGATTTCAACCCGGAACAACTGGCTCCGTCTCAATTGGCACAACTCCTGGCCTCGCTGGGGTATGTGC